>NZ_CP015971.1:2400000-3000000 GCF_001659705.1 Arachidicoccus sp. BS20 | reverse complement strand
TTTTTCAACCTTAAAATGGGGTGTCGCAAATAATGACATTCAGTTGGGAAAAATATGCCTGCATACGGCATTGGACTTTGCCGAAGTAATTGAATTAAATGAAAAAAGCGATTCTTTCGATAATACTGAAACAGTATATCACAGCAATCCTACATTTTATAAAATAGGGACTAATTTCCGATACCTGTGTTTTAGAAACAACGGATTAAATGGTAAAAACTTTTTCATTAATGAAATCGAACAGATACCTCTTGTTTTAAAAATAATAGAATTCTGTAAAAACCCAAGAGACAACAAAGAAATATTGACTTGTCTGTCTAAAGAGTTACCCAATTTTATTGACTATGTCGGATTATTTAATCAACTGATTGAACTAAAAATCATACTTCCCGCAACATTACAGGGTGTTATAGAGCCGGATTTTGCGAATAGGATAAGCAGTGCCGAATATGAATATCTGCAAAATATTCAATCGGTAACTGATATTGAATCATTAAATAAAATTACACAACTTGATCCATCTCTATCTCTATGTGTAAATGCAGAAAAAGAAATGATAAAAGGCGATATTTCAAATCAATTTCAAGATGCTATCAAAGATGGAATTTTCATACTCAATGCATTGTGTAATCAAAAGGTTTCCATACCTCAAATAGATGATTTTATTGTTCAATTTAATACTAAGTTTGACAGACAATGTATCCCATTATTACAGGCATTAGACCCGGATGCAGGAATTAATTACAATAGCCTCGCATCTCAATGTGAAAATTCTTCCTTAACTCAAAATGTCGTCTTCAATAAGCAAAATGCAGGTTCGGGTTTAACATCCATTGAACTCGACTCTATCCGTCATTTGCTTTTGCAAAAATGGATTGAGCAAAGCGGCAATAAACAAGTTATTCAATTACAGCAATCGGATTTAGAAAAATACGCCAACACAATACATGACAACAATGATAAACTGCCGCCAAGCTTTTCTGTAATGTTCAGAATTATTGACGACCACCAAGTATTTATTGAATCCGTCAGCAGCGCTACGGCGACTTCTCTCATCGGGAGATTTACTCCCTTTTCGGAAAAAATAGCAAGACTGGCAAAAGATATAACACGTATCGAAAGAGATTCAAATCCTCATGTAATATTCACAGAAATAAATAGCATCAGCGATTATAAAACGGCAAATATCGAGAGGAGGATTTCTGTCAGAGATTATGAAATACCCATTTTAGTAAGTTCCACAAAAGAGCAAAGCAAACAAATACGATTATCGGATATTTGGATTGAAATAAAAGAAGGCTCAATTCTACTATGGTCAAAGAGCCTTGGCAAACGAATAATTCCCCGATTAGATTCAGCATATAATTATTCACGTGCTGATTTAGCGATATTCAGATTCTTATGTGATGTACAGTATCAGGACATACATCCTATCTTGCCTTTTTCTTTGAGCCAATTTTTTCCGGGATTTCAGTATTATCCACGAGTAGCATATAAATCCACAATCCTATGTCTTGCGGAATGGCATATTAGCCGCGAAACATGGGAATACTGTTTAAAGAATAATTCAAACGATTCTATCCAACTAATAAGGGAAATGCTGATTAAATTAGGTATTTCAACACATTTTGCCTACACGCAGTTCGACCAGCAATTGGTTTTTAATCTTCATATAGATTCTGACATGTTGCTTTTATCAGACATTTTACAAAAGGAAAAATATCTTATCATCAAAGAATTTCCTTTTGTTTCTAATCAACAATTTGCAGTGAAAGACGAGAATAAATTACCGTATATCAGCCAGTTTATTACACATCTATATCGATGCGATGAAGTATATAAAGAAACAAATTGTCCCGTCTTTTCTGACCATACGATAACCCAAAGAGAATTTATTCCTTGTGAAGATTGGATATACTACAAAATTTATTGCCACAGCAGCCATTCGAATGAAATAATCGCAGAGATTATTTATAACATCGTAAATGAATTGTATGCTGAAAATCTCATAAAAAAATGGCACTATGTAAGATATTTAGACCCCGATAATCATTTAAGATTGCGCTTTAATTTTAATGGAGAGAATTTGCAGAAAATTCTCAAAATTGTCAATAAATATTTGTCTATTCTCAAAGAGAAAAGAATTGCCCAAAACGTAATTATTGCAGAATATAAAAGAGAGCTTGAACGATATGGTTCGGAAAATATAGAAGACGTTGAAAATGTTTTCTGCACGTGCAGTAATCTAATTATGAACTTTCTTCATTACAACAAGCCTTCTCCAACCGAGCAGAAATATTTTTCTCTCTCGTTTTATATCATTGATACCATTACAACCACAATGGGATTGACAATTGAAGAAAAATGTTCTTTTCATCAAGAGATGTTTGAAGCCTTTCAAAAAGAATTAAATATTGAAGACAAGATTTACATTCAGTTGCAAAAGAAATACAGAGAATTTAGACCGACTATTCTTGACGCAGATAAAGACGTTAAATTCTTTCGGATTGAAAGAGAAGCTATATTATTAGTTACAGAAATTAAAAAACTATCAAAAAAGATACAACAAAAATCATCGGTCTTCATTGATATTATTCATATGCATCTCAACAGATTGTTTTCTCATGATTTCAGGAAACAAGAAATGATAATGCATTATCTTTTGTGGCGGCATTATTATTCAATAAAAAGTGTGAAAAAGTACGCATAGCAGTTTTAGCCCAGCAATTGTTTTTTAATGACTTCAAGAAGACTTTCTTTGTACAATGAACCGCAATTTATCGGCTCTTTGAGCGATTGTAAATAAATCATATTGCCTTCTATTTTCTGAATTTTTTTAAGATTAACGATATAAGACCTTTGTATCCTCAAAAATTTATCTTTTGGCAAAGCGCCCTCTATTTCAGCAAGGCTCATATAAATGGTTTGCTTACTACCATCCGATAAATACAATACGGCGTAATTGTGTGATGATTCAATATATAGGATATTATCCAAATCAACACGTTCTACTATCCCTTTCTTATTTCCTTTAATAAAAAAGAAATCATTTATCGCCGATTCTTGATGATGCTTTACAATCGGTTCATTCAGTCTTCTGATTGTTTGCAAAAAACGTTCATAAGTAAAAGGTTTCTCTAAAAAATCAAAAGCGCCTATATCAAAAGCTTTAACTCCATATTTTGAGTGTGCGGACGTAAACACAACTTTGGTAAATGAAATAATTTGCTTCGCAAGGTCGAGCCCGGTAAGACCCGGCATATTTATATCCAAAAAAACTACATCCGGCTCTAACTGTTTTGTTGATATATCTGCAAATGCATTTAGGGGATTTTTATCGTAGGCTAACAGCGATAATCCCGGCGTTCTTTCAATATATCTTTCCAACAAATCGATACTATGTTGTTCATCTTCTACAATCATGCAATTTATCATAGGTATTCAATTTTCAAAGTAGTTTCAAAGATTTTTGAATCATTAGTAATATCCAATGTAAACTTCTCCGGATAATAGGATTCCAATCTCTGTTTTGCGAACTCAATTCCCGTAGAGTTCCAAGCTTTATTTACAGATAAGTCAATATAATTCTTTTTATTTTTCGTGTAGAAATATAAAGAATTGTTTTTTAAAATGACCTTGATTACCGCAGGTATTAGCGGGTCTGAAAGGTCTCCGTGTGATAAAATATTCTCTACAAGATTGCTCAATATTACCGGAATGATGCGTTGATTGCTTACTTCGCCCAAACAAGTAAAATGTATAAAGCATTTATCTCCATATCGCAATTGCGCTAATTTTATAATATTGCCAATGTTGGCAATTTCCTCAGATAAAGCCACTTTTCCATCTGCGTCGAGGTCAGCTAAAGCATATCTCATTATTTGTGAGAGCAGTGAAATTATTTCAGCAGATGCGCTATCTGTTTCTTCAACAGAACAATAAACAGCATTCAGTGCATTAAAAATAAAATGCGGGCTAATTTGAGCCTTTATATATTGAAGTTGCGCCTTAGACAAGTCGTTTGACAATTGCAATTGCTTTCGTTCCGATTGAAAACGCTGAAGCTGCATCGCAGCAATTCTTTTTTGTCTTCTTCGAGCTGTTAATCCTAACCAATACGCAGTACTAAGCCCTATAAAATAAACTGCACGACCAATATGGCTCGCTGTTTCCGTAACGGCAATGCTAAAAAATCTTTCCTTAAAACTTCCGCTTTTAGCCAATGACGAATAAAGAGATGAAAGAAAATTATATAAGAATATTTCAAATAAAACCAAAACAATAATTCTTACTGCCTGATATGGCTTTCCAATTGAACGTTCAAGGATATAAAAGCTATGAAAATAAAAAAGACAAATACAGAAGGTATATGAAGTAACGTAATCCCAAAATGTTTTGCGCAATCCACCTAAGAAAAATATTAAAAGAATTTCATAAGCAATAAAAATTGACCAACACAGTACGTGAAATCGAATTGTAAAAAGATATTTATTGACATTCCAAAAAACGATTTTAGCCTTTCTAAAAGTATTTACAGCACCCCTATCCATCGTTTCGCGTAATTTTTAAATTA
Organism: Arachidicoccus sp. BS20; assembly: GCF_001659705.1. NCBI lineage: Bacteria > Pseudomonadati > Bacteroidota > Chitinophagia > Chitinophagales > Chitinophagaceae > Arachidicoccus > Arachidicoccus ginsenosidimutans. Next base: position 2,995,427 of record NZ_CP015971.1, on the reverse strand, counting down.
TCATTTTCATTTTATTTCAAATTTACATGAAAATATAGACAAATGGACAAGTTACAATTTAACCTGAACGTAAAAAGTGTATTTATGTTTGATAACTCAAACAGATTTAAGGTAAATGACGCTGATAACTTGTCAAAAAATACCGGCAATGGGGGACCTGACACCGACCCAACTATATTAACGCTTACGTTAACAGGGTTTAGTTCATCTTTAAAATTATCCAAGCAAGTAGATGAATAAAATTTGCTTGTAATTGTTATGTCAATTCTGTTAAAGGAAGTCAAAGTGCTGTTGCCGACTAATGGAGTGCACCAAAAAAGATAATGACAACCAGAGAAACGCTGCTGCCGACCACTGCATTTTGAATTTAAGATTAGCTACTTTTCATTGATGGTTTATAAAAATATGGAAATGTATGAGAAAGATTTTACTCTTATTGCTCTTGTATCCAACATGGTTGCTGTCAATTGCCCAAGACACTACACAGCACTCGACTAAAACGCAAAGTACAACTGTACAGCCCAATCTTATACAACCGCCTCCGGGAGAATGTGAATTAGATGGTACAACTGCAGTAACATTGGGGCAAAGCTACACTTACACAATGACCTGTCTTTACCCGTCCGTTACCTGGTCGGCAACCAATGGAACGATAATCAGTTCAAGTGCTACTTCTGCAACGGTGCAATGGGGGCTACCAGTTTTAGAAGCAGAAAATAATAACGAGAGTAATTTCGCGGACGACAGAATGGCATTAGGTGGACCGAATGCCGGCATATCTTTTACAAACAGGAGTGATATTCCTACATTAACAGGAACCATACAGGCAAAATACAATGGTTCAATTGTCGCAAGTGCAACAGTAACAATTCTGACGCCTCCTTTAGCTGGAGGTAGTCTCTCTCCATCGCAACAAACAATAGCCTATAATACAGTTCCTGCAACATTAACAGAATTGGGTGCGACTAGTGGAGCTACTTATCAATGGCAATCTTCGACAGACGCCTCTTCTTGGACTAATATATTGGGGGCGCACGGAACAACTTATAGTCCCGACACGTTAAAAAACAATACACATTATCGTATTGCGGTCAGTCAAAACACACAGACGGTATATAGTAGTACAGCTTTAGTAACTGTAACTCTGCAAGCAGGTACAATTAGTCCTTCTTCTAAAAGTATTCTTTATAATGCAAGTCCCGGCACGTTAACCTGTTCTGCACCGAAAGGCGGCAGCATAAACCATACTTACCAATGGCAGGTATCAACAGATAAAATTCATTGGAGTAATATTTCTGGAGCGACCGCTCTAACATATATCCCTGGCAATTTAGCAACAACTACGTTTTATCGCTTACAAGTTGATGGTCAGAAATATAGTAATACTTCAATAATTTATATTACCGGCGCACCAATAAATAATCCACCATTGGCGGGAGATTTCACAATGCCGAGTGTTGCAGTTGCAGATACAGTACATTCTGGCAAATCTGATATAGTAGGAGCTATTGCCGGAAACGCAAGTGTATCGTTAACGGGTGCAGCGACATATACAATACCTATTCAGCTTCCACCTGGCACAAATGGATTAGAGCCATCTGTAAGTGTTAGTTATAGTTCTGAGAGTGGAGATGGTGTTGCTGGTTGGGGGTGGAGTCTGAATGCATCAACGGTTATAACAAGGGCAGGAAAAAATACTTATTATAATGGCAGTACATCTCCAATAAATTACACAAACAGCAATGATGCCTTTATATTAGATGGACAAAGATTGATGGTTGTATCTGGGAATAATGGAGCAGATGGTACTATTTACGGCACAGAGAATGAATCATTTGCAAAAATTCAATCTTTCGGTGGCAGTGAAACATCCGGTCCCGATTATTTTGTTGTAACGACGAAAGACGGCAAAATAATGGAATTCGGTCATACAACTGATAGCAAACTTAATACTGATAATGGTCAAAGCACAATGATGTGGTATTTGGACAAAGTTACTGACCAAAATGGTAACTTTATGAAATATCAATATACCATCAATTCTACGGATAGGGATTTTGCGCTAACTGAAATTGATTATACAGGCAATACAATCAGTGGATTGCAGCCTTATAATAAAGTGCTGTTCACTTATACGGTAAGACAGTATTGGCAAGACAGGAGGAAATATGTTAGTGGCGCATCCTTGGTATCTCCTTTTAATTTATCAAATATAAGTGTGAAAGACCAACTCGGCAACACCGTTAGAAGCTATAATTGTGGTTATAATTTAGTCAATAACGTATATTATCTTGCATCTGTTTCCGAAACAGGTTCAGATGGTACCTCTTTAACTCCTACAACTTTTACCTACGGCGACAGCAGCAATATTGCTGATATGGTGTGGTCGGGATCTACCCCTCTAATTAATGGTGCGGTTGATTTAACTTATGGGGATTATAATGGCGATGGAAGAATGGATGTTTTGATTGATTCTTTTAAATACGATAACAAAGGATTCAAATTACATACTTCATTAAAAATATTCAGCGATATAACAATTGATGGGAATGCTTCATCTGCTGCGGTTTTATTTGAAAGAAGCTTTACGCCGGAATCATATACAATTATTAAAAATACAGCATTTAGCACTAATAATTATCGCTTTACAACATCTGATTTTACCGGAGATGGTGCAGACGATATTATTGATATAAATTCGACGTTATATAATCCGGGAAGTAATTATAAGCCAATACAAACGCCTCAGTCTATCAAGTTGTTTTCAATTCATAGATTCAATTCTGGAATAAAAATAGATTCAGTATTATTATCTGCTACTCCTACCGGCTTCTTAGATAACCGAACATACTCTTATATACCGGATGGCAAAGAGTTTTTTATTCCTGGAGACTTTGATGGAGATGGCACGAGTGATTATATTTTGATGTTAGGGCAATTTGAAACAATAGGAAGCCCAAGTAGCGGTGTTTATTATAAGGCGTTTTTTACATCTCCAGCTAAAAATATCGTCAATCAGGAAATTTTTAATTTTACTATTGACGGAAATACGAATATCAATACTTATGCTGCAACATCAATTGCAACAGCAGACCAAGTAACTCCAATACAATTAAACGGCGGCGGGAAAACAGCTATCTTAGTAACGAAAGGCGATAGTTCTTATCTCCTGACTATCAGTCCTCTTCCGGGTTCTGTTGGATTAGGTTCGAGTTATGTAGCTACCGTTATTACTAAGACTGCAACCATAAGCAAGAACAATGTTTTTTATACTGCAGATTTTAATGGCGATGGGAATTCAGATTTACTTTTACGGGCAAGCGATGGAAAAACAAATGGTTATGCAGCGTGGTCTGTATTATATGGGACTGGTGCTCAAAGTGGTTTCCCTTTTACAGCACCTTCATCGTTTAGTTTTCCAAGCCTCATCCAGTTACCGGGAGACAATAACCGGAATTCTGCACATACTATCTCAAAAATACTAATAGCAGACTTCGATGGAGACGGTAATTCAGAGATAGGTGTAGGATATTATATAACTCCTTCGAGCGATGCTAATGCACTTACAGGAAGAATTGCAATTGCAAAGATGAAAGGGCAACAATACGGGTATAATTATACTTATTATGATGCGCCTAATTTAGACCCTTATGCAAATGGGTTGGCTGCCGGAGATTTTAATGGAGATGGCAGGGCTGATTTCTTTTGCCCGGATTATACTTATTCATTTTATTATTCCAAGCCGTTTAGCACTTCAACTCTGCTTCGTAAAGTGCTGGATGGATTAGGTGTAACAACTACCTTTAATTATCAATCATTATCAGATGGTCGTATAACCAGTCCGGCAACTTTCTATCATCAAGCAGATTATAGTACAACAGATTCTTTAACAAATTATCCTTTTAATGTTGTTCGCTCTCCAATATTTGCTGTGTCTTCAATATCGGTTCCTAATGGAATTGGAGGAACGACAACGGTTAATTATAATTACAAAGACGCAATTTTCAACCGAGCAGGTAAAGGCTTTTTAGGGTTCAAGTCTGTTATTTCCAAGAATTTGGCAACAGGAATTACTTCTGAAACAGATTTTAATATTAGCGCTCATTATGCTGTTCCTTATGAAACGAAGCAAACTACGTCACTAACTTCTTCAGGGGAATTATTATCGGAACAAGATATTTCTACAAGTCTTGTAAGCAAATCAACCAATGGTTATTTTGATATGCGATATTTCCCCCAAATTAATAAAACTATAAATATAGATTATCTCAAAGGTTCAGCTACTGAAGAGGATAATACTTATGACAGTTATGGAAATATTACAACAAGTGTTTCAAAAGCAGGCGGTTGGAGCGGTTCTGCTGTTAGCGCAGTAGAAACAACCAAATCAACCACAACGTTTGGCACACACAGCACACCTGTTCCTGCGCTTCCTGATAAAATTATTGCTCAACATTCAAGGTCTGGACAAACAGTATTAAGTGAAGAAAGTGATTTTACATACGATGCCAAAGGAAATGTCGCAACAAAAATTGAATACGCTGGCAAACCATTAGCGCTTACAACAACCAACGTTTACGATAATTATGGAAATCTTACACAATCTACATTATCAGCTTCCGGTATTTCAAATAGAATTGTTCACAATACCTATGATGCGCAGGGGCGGTTTGTATTAAAGAAACAACAGCCGGGAAGCGGCATAACTAAGACACAAAGCTACACATATGACAGTTGGGGAAATCCACTTACTACTGTTTCTACAGACGGATTGACAACAACGTATTATTATGACGGATTTGGAAGAAATACAAAAATGCTACTACCGGACGGGCAGATTATTTTAAATGCATTAACCTGGTCGAATACAGGAAATGTTTCGTACATAAATTATAAGTATGCACAAGATGGCGGGCAGGCATCGGTTAAAACAGCGTATGATATGTTGGGCAGAGAAATTGCTCAGCAAACCAGTGGCTTTAATGGCCAGTTTTTATCTCAAACATCTACTTATGATGCTAAAGGTAATATTGCAAGCCAGAAGATGCCGTACTATCAAAATGAAACAGCAGAAGTTGTTACCACACAATACGACACATACAATCGTGTAATCAAAGTGAGTACTCCGGTAAATTATACTTCAACATCTTATTCTAAGTTATCGGGTGGGCAGTTTAAAGTTACAGTAACCAATTCTGCCGGGCAGGCAAGCAGCAAAACGCAAGACGGTGCCGGCAGGGTGGTAAATGCAATTGACAACGGCGGGCAGTTAAATTTTACTTACGACAGTCGCGGAAACCAAACAAAAGTTGCTATCGGAAGTACTGTTTTGGTAACAGCTGTTTATGATGATTACAGCAGACAGACATCACTTACCGATAAGAATGCAGGGACTATGACATATCAGTATGATGCACTTGGAAAGCTAACCCAACAAAAAGATGCACTGAATCATATTTATACAACGAGTTATGATGACTTTGGTCGCTTAACGAGTAAAACAGGACCTGAAGGCACAACGAGTTATATTTATTATTCCGATGGAACAAAAAATAACGATAACATCGTAAAAATAACCGGCTTTTCTGGTGATGTTACAGATTATACTTACGACAATCTCGGTAGAAAAATAACGCAAAAAACTACTGTTGATGGTACGTCATACACTGACCAGTTTCAATACAATAGTTTTGGTCAGCTGATAAAGACTACTTATGCTTCGGGCGTAATTATTAATGACGAATATGATGCAAATGGAACGCCGACTAAAACTAGTTTACAGAATGGTTCTACTTCAACAACATTATTTACAGCTACAGCAATGAATAGCAAAGGCATTTATACCGGTTATAAATATGGAAATGGCAAATCAAGCCAGGTTACTTTTAACTTAAACTTAGGTGTGCCTACCAGGTATTATACATCCGGCATACAAGATTTGAATATGGTTTGGGATGCGAATAGCAGTAATCTTACTTCAAGAAAAGATGCAATCAAAAACCTGACAGAGACATTTACCTATGATAATCTGAAAAGGTTGACGGGCGCTTCTGTTAATAATGTTCAGCAGTTCAGCATGACGTATGACAATAATAGCGGTACGTCTCTTGGAAATATTGATACAAAAAGCGATGCGGGAAAATATGTATATAACACAACCAAAATAAACGCAGTTGCTTATATCACGGATACGGGCAGCAATCAAATGTTGCCGCCGCCTAATATATCTCAGAATACACAAACACTTGGGTACACGCCGTTTTTAAAAGTAGATACCATTGCTCAAAACGGATATGTATTGAAATACACTTATGGAGCGGACCAGCAAAGAATTAAAAGTATATTACTTCAAAACGGAACTACGGTTGAGACAAAGTATTATTTTGGCGATTACGAAAAACAAATAAAAGGGGATACTACAAGGTATATTCATTACATTGGTGCAGGTAATGGTTTGTGTGCAATTGTCGTCAAAGAGGGAACTGTAACCAAAGTGTATTATGTTTATTCCGACCATTTAGGAAGCATTCTTACCTTAACAGACGGAACCGGCGCAATTGTAGCAAAACAAAATTTTGATGCATGGGGCAGAAAGCGCAATCCTGATAACTGGACGTACACAAATGTATCCAATGTTCCTACATGGTTATATCGCGGTTATACCGGACATGAGCATTTAACGCAGTTTTCATTGATAAATATGAATGGACGGGTGTATGACCCAGTCCAAGGACGGATGCTAAGCCCGGATAATTATGTGGCTAACCAATGGGGAACACAGGCATACAACAGGTATAGCTATGCTAATAATAACCCCCTAAGCTACATAGACCAAGATGGAAATAACCCAGTAGTGGTTGCGCTACTTATTGCAGCAGCAGTAAGCGCAGCAAGCTATACTTTGCATGTAGCCCTAAGCCCAGGTGGTTTTAGTAACTGGAGTTGGACTGAATTTGCCGGACAATTAATAACAGGAGCTGTGGAAGGCGCCATTACTTATGGTATTGGAAGTGCTTTTGGAACTACTGGTAACCTATGGCATGAATTACTTCGAGCAGGGGCCCATGGCTTGGATGGATATGCAATGAGTGCTATGACTGGTGGAAATGGTAAGTCTGGCTTTTTAAGCAGTGCAGTAAGTTCTTTAGTGGGTTCAGGTATTGATATGTATGCAGGACCAAACTCTATATTGAGTAGCTCTGCCGCCGATTATGCGATAAGTGGACTAACTGGCGGAGCCAGCAGTAGTATTGCTGGCGGCAGTTTTTGGGAAGGTGCTGCAAATGGAATAATTGTAGAAGGATTTAATCATTTAGTACAACAAAAGTTAGAAAATGATAGAAGAAAATTGAAAGAGAAAATATTAGCAGATGGAAAACTAACTTTGCAAGAGGCTAATGAATGGTATAGAACTGGCGGAGGCGGTGATTTAACAGTGGATGCAGATCAAGTTGATTTAGATTTTCTGAATCCAAATGAGTGGGGTGTCGGCGACAGAAAAAATGTACAAACTTTATATAATTCTGTTGACGGATTAGTTTATGGAAATATATTTGTTGACTATATGGGTAGCTATCAATTCATGATTGAAAAGGATAGGTACGATTTCGATATAAAACCTAACCCAAAGCATCAATTCAAAGTATGGTTTAGAAATAAGGCGACAAAAATAGGACATTGGTATGCAGGGAAAGGAATACCCTTTGATATTTATTTTAGAGGATTTGATACAGTTCTTCCAAAATAAATAATTTTAATATTTTATTTCTTTATAATTAAAAAACAACCAATGAATAGAATCATTTTTGTAATAATACTTATCTGTAGCTGCCAATTATCTTGTGTGGGGGGAGGGATTTCAGATAATTCTTTTGATATAGATTCTTCCTATACACTAGTTGAAAATGGATTTAACAATAATTCAATCGTTGGTCCTATTTCGATTTGTGCCAATATTGATTCAATAGAGTATTCTCACGATTATCTTCTTATAAAACAAATTCCTCAATTTAAAGATTATGAACAAGCTCTGATGAGAGATTTGTTACTTTTTTTAACTATTGATAAAAAGAATAAGTATAGTTATTTCGATGAATCCTTTATACAGAAGCAAGCGAAAATATTAAGATTTGTTGGGAATAATGGAGATTCGGATCAAAAAACTTTGAAACAATTAGCGGACAGTATTTTAAATTCGAGTGTTTTTTATAAGAAGATTTTTACAAGCGGTTATTGCTGGTGGTTATTAAATAAACAAGATACTGTATTAGATGGTCCATTTGATAGGGTAAAATATGACAGTATAAAAATTAATTTTCGTTCGCAGAATTTCAAAGTCTTAAAAGTTGAATAGAGTAAGTGTGCGTTGCATAGGAATATTTCCGCTTGAATTTTTGAAATTCGGCTACTAAAAAAGGAAAAGTCTGGACTGTTTTATAAAAAACTTGATAAAACTTAAAAAATGAGAAAGGTATTAAAGAATGTGATAGTACTAAATACCATTATTCAATCTATTGTGATAATACCAATATTTAGTGCTGCCCAAAATGGAAATAATAAAAAAAATATTCATTTTCAAACAAACCAATCGAGTTCAGCAAATAGCTATAATATTTCAGGAATAAATATTATAAGCAATTTGCCAGATTCGGAATTTGTAGGAACAGCGCCTTCTCAATATTCCGATGTGCGAACTAATTTGGTATTTGAAAGCGGTGTGCGAACAACATTACAAAGTTTGATAAATGAAAAATATAGCAATACTTTTAAGCAAAATGGTTCTTTGCTTCAATGGGCTATTAACGACCTAAGTGTTGGGAGCGATTCTACTACTGATGGTATTATCAATCATACTAAGCTTAGCATAGACATTTATAAATCAGATAGCAATTCTCTACTTATTGGAAAGTATGATACGTTAATTATTTCAACAGATTCTAATGCCGATTTTGGATTGAGTATTGCTGTAGCTTTAAATGGCGCGTATGAAAAATCAGGAACAATACTAAATACTTCTGTCACTAATACTATAAGTAGCTCGGTTCAAAAAAAGGAAGTTGTAAAGCTTCAAAATATGGCGGCAAAAATACTTACAGATACGAGCTATAAGACCGGCGTATTCGTATCTTTTAACGAGTTCAAAAATGATGCTCCGTCTATTACACAATTCTTTACAAGTTTTGATACAGCAAGTCATAATATTTTGATTAATCAATTAGATAAGGATGATGAAATGCAACTTGTACAAAATGTTTGGGGAATTGCAAGCAACAACGAGTTATATGTGTATGTTGATGGACAGTTATACCCGATAGAAAAAAATGGAACCGGCTTCTATTTGTCTAAATACATTGATTTTACAAAACGTACAAATCAAGCGGTTTACTGGCGGAATAAAATAGGGAATTTTCAGGGAGATACCAATCCGTTTAATGATAACCATGTTTATCGTGTACCTCTTTCCGGCAGTTCATCAATTAAAACCGAAGCATTGCGGATAGATATGCAAACAGGTAAATTAACTTATTAAATTACAATTAAATGAAAAAACAATTTATACTCACGCTTTTTGCGCTAATTGTAATAGCATTTCCGCAGAAAGCTTTCTCACAGTCATTACCATCCGGCACAGCAGGTATTGTTTATACCTACGATGCCGCTGGAAACCGTACAAAAGTTGAATATATAGTCAATAATACTTCCACAACCGCAAACGTTGTGGACAGCCAAAAAATTGCTGTAGCTAAAGTAAGCTCCAATGTACTAAAAGTAGATGTACTCTACCCGAACCCGACAACAGGCAGATTTACCGTAAGACTGGTAAAACCGCTGCAAAATGCCAATGTAACCATTGTTGATGTTTCCGGCAGAACAGTAATTAAAAGTGTCGAAAACGGCTCGTTGCTAACCTATGATTTATCCAAGCAGCCGAGCGGTATTTATCTTTTGTACATTCAGCAACAAGACCAAAAAATTACTTTGAAGATATTGAAGAAGTAACAATCTCTTCTCAACAAAATGCCCACTATCAAGAGCAAGTCCGGGCTTTTAATATTCAACACAATTTATTTGCCGTCATGTCATTTCTTCTTATTGAAAAGAATTTTTGAATAGAGGCGGCTAATGCTTTTCTGAAGTGGTAACATTATAAAAGAACCTTGGTGTGATGATACAAAAAGCCTCCGACAGAAATCAGAGGCAAGAGAAAATTAAATTACCTATGGAGAAAATTAAAAATCGACCTTGATATAATCTTCGCCAACAGAAACTGAACCCGCCCCTTCAATATGAACACTCACACCATTTACAATCAATTTAAAGGATTTAGGTGTAGCTGTTTCTTTTGGAGAAATAGCAGGCGCTGCCTTAGCCTTTTTCTTGACGGTTACAACTTTCTTATTTGCGCCTTTTGATGGTTTAGATTCAACTATTGACGGAGCTGTACCCAACAGTCCCTTCTTTTTTAGTTCCCCTTTGTGGTAACCGATATTTGCAATTGACACGCCAAGCCTTTCGTGTATGGACTTGGTTTGTTCGCCCGAAATAATCGCATCTTTCAATTCCTGTAATCGTTCAGGAGTTAATTTCGCCGGAGCTGATTTTTTTGCTTTTGCCATTTGATATGGATTTTAATGAAGAACGAAAATACTAAAAGATTCTTTAAGCATATTTATTGTGTTCTTTTAACACTTCAAGAATAATTACAAATACCCTATTTCCCAAAAAGTCTGATTTCTTCATCTTCACTCAGTAGCGCTGATACCATAAGCCCATTTGTTGTCGGTTGGTCGTGGTCGCTTGCTATCATAAGGCTTGCGAAAAACGCCTCCGTCATCATGAACAGCATAATGCTCAGTTTTATACAAGCATTCATATTCTTTTTCAAAGTCATTCAAATTAACCATATGGGCTATTTAGCTAAAATAACGATTCTAGGCTTGAAGCTTGTGTGGGAAAGATCGTAGGAGACATTCCATGATTGAACGTCATGCCCAACTTCGTTTTTAAATTTTCAAATCCATTTTGTTGAGTTGAAAAATCAACCAACTTAAAAGTATCTGATTACGCCCGATTTCTTCGTCAGGAGAATATTGTGCAGCAATTATCCTTGTTAGTGGCTGGCATTTCTTGTTAATCAAGCAGCGTTTTGTAACTATCTGCAATGTCATTTATAAGTTCTGATAATGGTTTGATGTCTGATTCTGTTTTATCAATTCGTTTAAATTCGGAGTAAGGAACAAACATACAAACTTCGTAACCAAGTGATATTCCCAAAAACGATTTTAGCCTTTCTAAAAGTATTTACAGCACCCCTATCCATCGTTTCGCGTAATTTTTAAATTATCATTTTCATTTTATTTCAAATTTACATGAAAATATAGACAAATGGACAAGTTACAATTTAACCTGAACGTAAAAAGTGTATTTATGTTTGATAACTCAAACAGATTTAAGGTAAATGACGCTGATAACTTATCAAAAAATACCGGCAATGGGGGACCTGACACCGACCCAACTATATTAACGCTTACGTTAACAGGGTTTAGTTCATCTTTAAAATTATCCAAGCAAGTAGATGAATAAAATTTGCTTGTAATTGTTATGTCAATTCTGTTAAAGGAAGTCAAAGTGCTGTTGCCGACTAAGATGTATGCCTGATTAATGAAGTTAACCAAAGAGAAAATTTTGCCGTAAGACCGACACCGGAGCCGACGTTCGCATTTTGACAGATCCGTTTTACTTATTGTTTTTTTAAGAGATTCATGAACTAAATGTACAGCTAAAACGGCAGAGAAGATTTTTATTGGTTCTTCCTGTGATTATCGTTCCGTTTTTGACATTCTTTTTGTGGTCTGTTGGCATTGTCGGCAAGGCGGATGCAAAGACTATTAAAAATAATAAGCAGACAGGATTTAATGTGCATCTGCCTGTTGCAACACAAGCAAAGGACAGTAATTGGAATAAGATGCAGTATTATGCGCAGGCGGATAAGGATTCTGCAAAACTGCGCTCATTCATCAACAGCTATGGCAATGACAGCAGCGCCGTTTCAGGCGTGGCGGTAAACACCGACCCGAAAGAAAAATTGATTGAAGATAAAATTGCGGCGTTGAATAAAAAATTACATGAGCCTGCAAAAGTTAGCCCCGAAAATTCTTCTTACGATAACGAAATACCCGACCCGCCACCTGCACAAAAACAAGCGGCGTTAGAAAGAATGCAGGAACTGCAAGCATGGTCTAATTCATCATCAAAGACAAGCAATGTTTCTGACACAGAACAGAGCGACCCCGAATTGGAAAAATTAGATGGTATGCTCAACAAGGTATTAGATATTCAGCATCCCGAAAGAGTGCAGCAACAATTACAACAGCAATCGGAACAAAATAAAAAACAGGTTTTTCCCGTGCTGACCAAAGAAAACAAAGCGGCTATTTCTCTTTTACAGAACACAGGTCAGCAAAACGTTCAGGACACAACAAACAAACAATTGACTGTATCAACCAATAATCGTTTTTACGGATTAAATGATGACGCAAGTAGTAACACAGTTACCAATACTATTGCTGCGGAAATTCCCGAAGAACAAGTTTTAGTCAATGGTGCAATCGTCAAATTAAGATTACTCAATGATGTATACATACGCGGCACGCTCATTCCGAAAAATCAATTGCTCTATGGTACAGCCAACTTGAAAGGCGAACGTTTAACTATTGAGATTAGTTCCATTGGTTACAACGGACAAATATTACCTGTTGCATTGAGTGTTTACGATATGGACGGGCAGCAAGGTTTATACATACCCGGTGCTATCACTCGTGATGTTGCGAAGCAGTCCGCAGACCAGGGGATTGAAACTATGAACCTCGGAACGTATGACGCCTCGCTTGGTGCGCAGGCGGCAAGCGCGGGGATACAGGCTGCGAAAACACTCATCGGCAAAAAAATAAAACTCGTGAAAGTTACGGTCAGAGCGGGTTACAGAGTGATGCTGAAAGACATGAACGATAAGGATAAATAGTAAATATTAAACAGTAAATATTTTTTCAAATATAAAATTGATAGAAATGAAAAGTGTAGTGAAGGTTTTTGTGATGATGATTTCATTTATGATGATTTATGAAACAACAGTATATGCGCAGGGTTTACAGGAAAACAAAACAGTTACAACTATCGGGTTGTATCATCTCGAACTAAGCGATAACAAAACAACCAATGTCATTTTCCCTTATGCCGTCAAAAGTGTGGACAGAGGTAGTGCGGATGTGATTGCGCAAGTGGCGCAAGGTTTCGGGAATGTGTTGCAGTTAAAAGCAAATGTTGCGGACTTCAAACAAACCAATGTAACGGTTATTACTTCGGATGGAAAATTTTATTCTTTTCTCTCTGATTATAACAGCGACCCGAAATTATTAAATCTCTCTTTTACAGACAGCGTCAAGAATATGGCACTGCCTGATGATTACAATGCAAAAGTGTTGGGCAATGATGCCGCAGAGATATTACAAGCCAAGCCTTTTTTACACAAGCATATTGTTGATGAACAAATGAAACTGCGGCTTTCGGGCATTTATCTGAAAGATAATTTGATGTGGTTTAAACTTCAAATAAGTAATCGCTCACAAGTAGATTTTGACATCAACAATCTTTCATTCTCAATCATAGATAAGGGACAAGCCAAGCGGACGGCAAGGCAGGAAATTTTGTTGCAGCCTGTTTATACAAAACAGGCTGAAATAATCAAAGGCAATGCAACTAAAGAAATAGTTTTAGTATTTGAGCCTTTCACTTTATCGAATGCCAAACGATTGAAAATACAAATCAGCGAAAAGGCAGGTGGCAGAAATTTAATCTTGCTTATCAAAGCAAGAAAGCTGTTGCGGGCAAGATTGCTGAAGATATAGTAAAGCAAGCACTACAAAATGCTTGGCTAAAAACAAAAGCATATCATCAAAAATATTGTCGCGGAGATGAAACAGAAGAAAAAGTTATACAATATTATTTATGCAGACCCGCCCTGGAAGTTTAAATTCTTTGCAGACGGCTTTCCAAACAGGACAGCAGAAAGCCATTACAGGGTTCAGTCTTTGGAAGATTTGAAACAAATGGATATTCCTTCCATTATGGCGAAAGATGCCGTGTTGTTTATGTGGGCGACCTTTCCCTTACTTCCCGATGCATTAGACTTAGGCAGGGCTTGGGGTTTTAATTTTCGTACGGTAGCGTTTACATGGGTCAAGCTATATAAGCATAATTATAAACCATTCATAGGAATGGGTTATTACACAAGAGCCAATGCAGAAATTGTTTTACTGTTTATCAGAGGTAAACCTTTGAAGCGGCAATCGAATAAAGTAGAGCAGGTATTGATTTCTAAAATCGGGCAGCATTCGCAAAAGCCCCATGAAATAAGAGAAAGGATTGTACAGCTATACGGCGACCTGCCGAGAGTGGAATTATTTGCACGGAGCAGGCTGGGTTTCTTTCCTGATGAAGAATATAAAGGTTGGGATGTATTTGGCGATGAAGCCAATCATTCGATTGAGATTTGACAGCGTGGTTAGATAATACAAGTGGTATTGATTTTTTTAATTTAAAAAATTTAAAACAATGGAAAACGAAGTAGATAAATCTCACGTAACGCAGTTCCGCCGTATCGGTATGGAAGAAGCGTACAATGAAGATTTGAAAAACAAAATGGCGCAAGGCTTGGCGAAAATCGAGCATACTTACAGTAAAGCCTATGACGACGGTAAAGTGGATGCCGTCATTCATTTGCAGAAATTTCCTGCATTGGATGCTTACGAAATCAAAAAATTTGACTTAACCGTTCAGCAGGCAGGACAGGACAACAAGGTTAGCCAAACCTTTTATATCGGCGCATCAAAGAAAATATATGACGAGGACGGCAATGCTGCTTATCGTCAAAACAAGTACACGTTGAAAGAGGGATATAACTTGTTGTCGGAGCGTCCGGTGTTTAAGCAGTTTGTGAGTAAGGACGGCGCTCCTTACGAGGATTGGATAAAACTGAATTTACAGAACAAGCTCGCTAACGGCAATCATGAAACTATTTTCCTGAAGAAGCCTGATTTTCACTTAGAGCAAACATTAAAAGAATACTCGATTAAGGATTTAACCAATCCTCAATATACGGTTTCTTTAATGGAATCACTCTATCGCGGCAACTTGCAACTAACCACGTTTACGCCGAAAGACGGGCAAGCGGAAAAACTGTATGTTTCGCCGAATCTCGAAACCGGTTCAATAAATGTGTATGGCGCAGACAGAAAGCAGATACCTACAGAAAAGTTAATTGAACGGAATTTAATTGCCAAAGATTTTGGCGAAAAATTATTGCAGGTCGAAAAGCTGGTGCAAGAGCAAAAGCAAACACAGAAGCAAGAGCAGAAACAGGAGCAAAAGCAGAATATAACAAAAGAACATAAGCATCGGCAAAAAATCAGTTGAAATGGAAACAATGCCTTTTGTCTTATTAAATAAAGTGCAGGAAGACCTGCGTACAGGTCCCGCACATATCAGTTTAATGGCAGCGATTTTAAAACTTAATGAAGAACAATCGAAAGATTATTCCATTGAGGTAACGGGTAGAAAACTCCGAAGCGTTGCGCATATCGGCGGTAAGGCGGCTTATTACCGTTATTTGTCCGACTTGCAGCGTTTCGGATATATCCGTTATGTACCGTTTTATAAGCATAAGCGCGTAGGCAGAATTGAGATTTTGAAAATGAAATAATTTTTATTTTGTACTTATAATTGTGGCGTTATGGAACTGGATTTAGTTACAAAAGAGGATTTGCAAAAATTGCGGATGCAGATTGCAAATGATATGCGGGATATTTTGAAAGCACAGAAACCCGCGGAAACAAATGTACTGACAGGCTATAAGACTGCACAGGTCAGAAAGATATTGGGATGTAGCTATAATACATTGGTCGCGCTCCGTGTTTCCCGACAAATACGAACTAAAAAAATAGGTGGTGCGCTTTATTACAACAAAGACGATATAAGAAAATTATTGGAAGAAGGGTTTTAAAATAATAAAACGCTCCGATTTGGAGCGTTTTATTTTATGGGGATGGGATATATACTTTTTGAAAAGCGTATTATATATAATCATTATTCCACCGTTTCCAACAAATTTTTATAATCATACTTCTTGTAATTTTTAGATTTCTTTTCTTCTTTTTTTATATCAAACAGTTCATTTTTAATTTCAATTCTAAGCCAATATTCCGGGTCTATATGTGAAAAGGCGCTTAGTTTGAGAACAAAATCGGTATTCAATTTTCGCTCCCCTGTAAGGTATTTGTATAGATTGCTGTCGTGCATCTCAAAAAGCGCAGCCAAACTTTTTTTGGTTACGTTCAATACAGAAAGATACGCCTCGACAAAATCAAGTATGTTCATTCTTTGCTTGGGAACATCACTCTCAATATAATCTTCAATCTTGTATTTTATCGCCAACAATTCATTTTGAATGATGCGTTCTTTGGATTGCTTTGCCGAATGTATGAGAATGAAGTCTTTTACATTATTGAGCTTCTTATCATTCCAAATATCTGCTGCCTGAATTTCTTTTTTTGCCATTGTCTTATCGATTTAAAAATTCGTCAATTAATTTTTCCCCGCCTTCGGGAGAGATAACCATAGTCGTTGTGTTATCAATTCTTAATGCGCCGTACTTACTTGAATATACCGCCATTAATTTGGTTTCGGCTGCTTTATCTTTTTCTAATACGTCAAAAGCTAACCACCCTTTAAAAGCGCCTTCGCCGGATATAAAACTCAACCTGCACGCAAATGCAATTAAACAACCCGCAACAATTTCGTACTGTTTATTTTTCCCTTTGTTATGCGGAGCTACTTCCACATAAGCCATATAAGGCTCTACTTTATTTCTGACCTTAAAACTAAGGCAACCCTCAACAATTTCAGGCGTTTCGTCGCAGACGAGCAAATACGTTTGCAGCTTTTCTTTTTTCGTATTGCTTCTGAAATTGAAACGCCACCCGTCAGTCAAGGACGGTAATTGCGCAGTCGCGGACGTATGCAGTATGATTGTTGCATCAACGCTTTGACCGTCTGCTACCCTGATGATTTTTACATTCATATAATACGCTGTTTCAAAGTTATGGAAAATTATACAAATTGTATAATTAATTTTTAAAAAAAAGATAAATCATACCCGCGCTTGTTGCAGATGCTCCATTACGCGAGCGCGCTTTCTTTCCAACTTTTCTTCTAAATCAAAAGTGTCGTCCAAAATCTTTTCTTCGTCCACGTCTGCATAAATCTGCGTAGTGGATATTTTGGTATGACCGAGCATCATCTGTACTGTTTCAAGCGGAATGCCGTTTTTCAAAGCGACTGTTTTTGCAAACGTATGCCGTGCAATATGAAATGTAAGGTCAAACGGGATACCGCATATTTCTTGGATGATTTTCAGATAATCGTTTACGTGCTTATTGCTGATGCGCGGAAATACCCTTGTTATTTCGGGATTTCTTAATGCTCTGTATTTATTCAATATCGTGTTTGCTGATTTGATAAGCGGAACAGGGCATAAGCCGTCTGTCTTATCCCGGTAAATCAAGCACCAGGTAACTTCATTGGTATCCCACTCAAAATGACTGTCATCCAACTTCATCACTTCTGCATAAGCAAGCCCGGTATAACAGGAATACAAAAACAAGTCTTTCACAAACTGTAATTTTTCGTTGAGCATGACTTGATTTTCCAAAGTAACCAATTGTTCAATGGATAGCTTTTTACGTTTGTTCTTTTTGATATTGGTTGGATATTCAATAATCTGATTGTCTTTACTCCATTGAATTGTCTTGCTCCACCGGATGATAGTTTTAAAACGTTGGATATGCTTGCCTAATCCATTACCCAAGCATGGGTCGGCTTCTTTCATCGGATGGTTACGGATAAAGTGTTCAAACTCCGTCATAAACGCCATATTTATTTGAGATAAATAAACATCTTGCGTGGTTTTGAAATGGAAATCGAGAAAACGCTTTGCGTAATCAATGGTTGTCTTATAATTTTTGAATCCGCCGTTTTCTAATTTCGGCTCCCAAATCTTTTTGTAGTAATCCAACAATTCTTTCAGCTTGTGTCCTTTTAAAGAAAATTGCTTGCCTAAATAAGCCTGCTTAACAGCATCGGCAGTCAATAATTCATTAGCTAGTTTTAACTCCCTGTACTTTTGTTTAATGCCGGTGCGTACTTGCTCAATGTGTTCATTGATAGACTTCGCTTCTACCGAACGACCTTTGACTATTTCAGCTTTTGTATCCCAGTCTCTGGTTTTGATTTCTTCCTGAATGGAAATTTCTTTCGGTTCGCCGTCAAGCGTAATACGCGCATAAATAAATGCTTTGCTCTTGTCTGTCTTGGACTTCCTTATAAGGAAATCGACAGAGAATGTGTGTGTCTGTTCCATACAACATTTTTTAATAGTTTTTGAAATGATTTGAGCGTTCTTTCGCCACAATTGTCCATGCCCCGCAGGTTCTAATCCATTTCGCATCCTACCAAAAAATGTCAAAAAACATCAAAATAAATTGATGCAATTAATTGATAGTCAAACGATTATTGGAAATTTCGTGAGTCCAAAAATCATGCCTGAGAAAAACTCACGGATGACTCACGGATTTTATGCTGTTTTTTGAAGAAAAATGACAAGAGAGAAAATGAAAAAGCCCGTCGTTACTGTATTTCGACGGGCTTTGATAAAATTTGAAAAGACTTTAAGTCGGGACGACAGGATTTGAACCTGCGACCCCACGCCCCCCAGACGTGTGCGCTACCGGGCTGCGCTACGTCCCGTTTTTCCGGTAAAGGTGGCAAATGTATAAAAGATTTTGCACAATAGTTTATTATTTTCCGATGCCTATACTCAATTGAATGCTTGGCGTTACGCCTTTAAAAAAATCATGAAAATAAATGAACGGCTTTAAGGTTGCGTTCCCGTATTTAACGCCGAAGAAATTGACCCCGAATGTATGCTTATCCAAAAAATTCCCGTTTCGATGTACGAGATATCCAACAGAGAGTGGGAGATATAAATTCACACCATGACCATTTTTTTCTTTATCCAATACATCCATATTTAAGAATAGAAAATCATTCCTATAAGTTTTCGTATTGTTATTTATATCCTTACTAAAGAAAAAATACGGATTCCAATAGATGCCCAAACTATTAGATTCTCCGTTGAACTTTTTGTACCGGGTAAAATACTGAATTCCCACAGAAGCCGATGGCACAAAATAATTTTTTACATTCTGAATATCTGCCGAAATGCCAAGCACAAACATCCTTTGAGCATTGGGTTTTACATTTATTTTTCCTGTTACACTTCCATTCGCGCCAGAAGTATAATCTCCCGTAATGAAAGATTTAGAATATGCTTGATTAGACACTTTTTCAGGCTGCTTTTGTTTTATTGTATCAATAAAATTTTCTATAATATTTGTACCAATAATATTTTTAAATTCAGAAATATTGTTCAAGCAAAACATTAATTCAATTCTGCGAAAATTATCCTTTTCGCCTTCATGTTTCGTAATAAAAATGGTATCCTGTAATTGCTTTATACGAGTAGTTTTATTATCCTGAACGATATACCAATCGTCATTTGCAGATTTCTTTTTCACGCTAACAATTAAACCTGCTTTTGTAAAATTGAAATATATTTTTCTTGAATCGAAATTATCCTGAAACGAATCTTGCATCGATTGCAAGGCATCTTGAACAGAGTCCAACATCAAGTGGACATTATTCAAAAGATTGATGTCGGTATAAATTTGTCGTGGAATAAAGAGTTTGTTTTTGTTCCCGAAGTTCAAAGTGTAACCTTCTTGTTGTGGAAATAATTCGTCCGTCATTTCTTCTGCCTGATAATGATTGCCAATAACGGCTGGCTTTTCATCAAAATATTGCGCATACATTTTTCCTGTAATGCTTATTAAAAAAAGCATCACAACTAAAAGTTTCTTGTCCATAACTAAATATTTAAAAAGTGATTTTTAATTTGTCAAAAGTTGAATAACCTGTTGTATTATTGATTTGTTGAACAGATGCTATTTTTTTCAGAAAACTCTGATGTGGCTTCGCTTTCAGGTCTTCCAAAACCTGCGCTGCGCCTTCAATTTCGTTGATGCTGATTACCTGCATTGGTTTTGGAGCAGCTTGTAAATTTTCCGCAATTATGCCAACTTGCTTATTATCAATTATCGGCATATTTGATGCAACTGAAGTTTCATTATTAATTTGTGAAACGGTTGTGCGGACGCTGTCAGCTTCTTCATAAATTGTTGTATTGCTTGGCTGTTTATTTTTTATGTCAGCTTTTGCATAATGTTGTTTTTTAGCGCTATTGCTCGTTTTAATTTTTTGAAATGTTGTTGTTGAATTTATCTGAACCTGTTTTGTTGTCTGCCGATTTTGAACATTCATTTTTTCAGAATTAACTGCAACCATATTTGTCGTTTGTTGAATAATTTCTTTATGCTGATTGAATAAATATTTCCAGCCGAAAGTTCCAAGAATAATTGCGAACACTGCTGCTGCTATTGATTTCCAGCCAAAAGGTAGTTTTGTTTTTTTCTTCTGCGAAAGCAATTGAAATTTTTCCCAGCCATTTTCCGTGTTGTAATTTTCAACAGAATGCGACTGCATTTTTTGTTGAATAATTTTATCCTTCTTGTCCATAATTTTCGTTTTTAAGAATCATCTGTTGCAGCATTGTACGCGCCTTACTCAATTGCGATTTTGATGTGCCTTCGCTGATGTTTAATTCCCGCGCAATTTCTTTGTGCGACATTCCTTCTATCACATATAAATTAAAAACCGTTCTGTAACCAACGGGTAATTTCAATATCAAACTAAAAATTTCGTCTGCCGAAAGTTTGTCGATTGCAGAAGTATTTTCTTGTAACAAATCATCTTCCATTTTTGCCAGTTGAAAATTGTTTTCCTTGCGAAGAAACATCAGGCATTCATTCAGCATAATCTTTTGCAGCCACGCGCGCACGCTGCCTTCGCCGCGGTATTCAAACTTTTCCAGCCGATTAAAAAATTGCAGAAACCCGCTCAGCATCAGTTCTTCAGCGTCGTGCATATTCTTTATATAACGCGTACACACGCTCATCATCAGAGCTGCATATTTTTCAAAAATTATTTTTTGCGCGTTCTTATCGCCCGCAATGCAGCCATGTATGATTCTCTGTTCATTCAACTTTTCAACTTGCTTTCAATCAGATAAATGCGGAATTGATAATAAAGGTTGCCTAAGCGAGAAAAATTTCCGGTTATTCTTTTTTCTCTTCTTTTCTATATTCATCGGCTTTGTTGATGATATACATACCCAAATCGAGGTCGTTCATTTTTTGCAGCTCTTCATAAGACGGCGAATACTTTTTGATAAACGTATTCAGCGAATCATCATCATGTATAGCAGTATATTTTTCAATAACGGTTTTGTTAAAGCGATGTTGGATATAATTGGATTGTTCGTTTGCAACGGCAGATTTACGATAAAACTCCATTTGTTTTTTCTTCTTAAAATTCAAAGCATCTGCCAGCGAGCCAACGTCCAGTAAGGTTGCCGGCTTGCCCGATGTATTTATAGGCACATCCTGTCCCATAAAAGTCGTATGCTCTTTCCACTTATGATTGCCGGTGGATATTTTGGGCTTTTTATAGTTGAAAATATCGCCGTATTTCCTCCTCGTATCAAGCGAATCCTGTGAATAATTGTGCGCATGAACATTTACCGTTCCCAAATCGTGTCCCATATTCATCATTTTCGCAACGTTAAGATAAATATCAAAATGCGTAAAAGACGGAATAAAAAGAAACGGATATGAGGCAATTAATACCCCGTCTTGAGAAAATTTTAAGGTGTCAGACTGACTAATTAAAATAGAATAATTGCCCAATTCGTCGGAATAGGTTGCATTGGCGGCGGAAGTGCTTACTTCCACATTTTTCGCAGGTTGCAGCGTGCTGTCATTGGTATAAATCTTTCCCGTAATTTTTATTTGAGCCTTTAACGAAAGCGTACAAACCAACAGACAACACGTGATGTAAATATATTTCTTCAGCATTCGATAGTAAACATAAAATTATTTTCCGAATGCGGAAAAACGATTAACATTTTATTGAACTCATTAGAAGCTTACAGTACCAGCTTCAGCACCTCGGCTGTATGCTCACGGGCTTGTAAATACAATGCAGGATTTTGCATTGCCGATTCGCCGAATGTCGGAATCATTTGTTTTATTTTTTGTTGCCATTCGCCGGAATTGAACTGTGATTTAAAACAACGTTCAATCACATTCAACATAATCGACACCGAAGTGGAAGCGCCCGGCGATGCACCCAACAGCGCGGCAATACTACCGTCTGCTGCCGCTACCAATTCTGTTCCGAATTGTAAAATGCCGCCTTTCTTCGGGTCGTTTTTAATTACCTGCACACGCTGCCCGGCAACTTCGAGTTCCCAGTCTTCAGGTTTTGCATCGGTTACAAATTTGCGCAGCGCATTTACTCTGTCGCTTTGTGTTTGTTTGATTTGCTGGATTAAATATTTAACCAATTGAAAGTTTGTCAAGCCTACTTTCAGCATCGGCAAAATGTTTGACCATTTGATGGATAAAGGCAAATCCCAGAAAGAACCGTTCTTTAAAAATTTGGTAGAAAATCCTGCAAACGGACCGAACAACAAAGCGCGTTTGCCGTTAATCATGCGGGTATCCAAATGCGGGTCGCTCATCGGCGGTGCACCTACTGCGGGTTTTCCATACACTTTTGCAGCGTGCTGTGCAATTACTTCGGGGTTGGTACAACGCAGCCATTGTCCGCTTACCGGAAAGCCGCCATAACCTTTCCCTTCGGGAATGTGCGATTTTTCCAATAATGATAAACTTCCGCCGCCGGCGCCTATGAAAACGAATTTTGTAGTTACGCATTTAACTTCTTCTGTTTCAAGATTTTTTATCTTCAGTTTCCACGAACCGTCTTTTTGTTTTTTCAGATTGCGCACTTCGTGCGAAGTGTGCAAATGCACACCGTCTCTGTTCTTTAAATTATCCAGAATAGCGCGTGTAAGCGCACCAAAATCCACGTCTGTGCCAATGTTCATTTTTGTAGCAGCAACCTTTTGCGAAGCGTCTCGGTTGTGCATAATCAGCGGAATCCACTCTTTTAATTGCTCGTGATTATCCGAAAACTGCATTCCCTGAAACAGCGGATATTCCTGCAATTTTTCATACCGTTTTTTCAGATAATTCACATTATCATCGCCCCAAACAAAACTCATATGCGGCACAGGCGAAATAAAGCGGGATGGGTTTTCGATTAATTTTTGTTCTACCAGATATGCCCAAAATTGTTTGGAAATTTCAAACTGGTCAACAATGCCGACCGCTTTGCTTGCATCGATTGTTCCATCGGGTCTTTCGGGCGTATAGTTCAGTTCGCAGAGCGCGGAATGTCCCGTGCCGGCGTTGTTCCATGCATCCGAACTTTCCACGGCAACCTCATTCAACCGCTCATAAATTTCAATGCTTACGCCGGGCATTAATTCTTTTAGCATAATTCCTAAAGTCGCGCTCATAATGCCGGCGCCAATCAGCACAATATCTGTATCGTATGAGTTGTTCATAAGTGAATGAGTTCAAAATTTCGTCGAGAGTGCGTGCAAATTTACAATCCAAAACCTATAGTTGAAACAACAAACCGCACCGAAATATATTTTTACCATCTCAAAAATAAAGTGCTCCGTATTTTTTAAATATACCTCAAGCCCAATTAAACGTTTGATTAACTTTTTCGTACTTTTGTAAAAGCTTTGCAAGCCCTTAAGGTAAGTTACATACAAGCAGTTCTGCTTATTGCCTTTTTGATAACATTAAAGGAACAAATAAATTTATTATTGTGCTATGGAAACATTGGTTAAACCTGTTTATATCAAAGCGCCTAAAGATGATATTTATAAAAAAATTCAAGCCGAAGTAAAACAGAATATACTGGGCGATAAAGTCATTTACCGCCACAATATTGCAAAAGCGGTTGCTTATTTATTAATGTTCCTTATATCTTATTGCAGCATTTTAATCTTCGGAAATAATATTTTATTGCTGTTTCTTTTTTATGTCCTGAGCGGCATTTCCATGATATTGATTTTTGTAAATGCTTTCCATGATGCGGCGCACGGTGCGCTTTTCAGAAACAAAAAGCTGAATCATATTTTCTGTTACGTGCTGGAACTATTTGGCAGCAATAATTTTGTTTGGCGCAAGCGTCATCTCATGTTGCACCATCCTTATCCGAATATTCCGAACTGGGATGTTGATATAAAACAAAGCGACATTGTGCGCGTTTTTCCCAACAGTAAATTTTTGCCGATGCATAAATACCAACATATTTATATGTGGTTTTTGTATCCGTTTTACACGCTCAACTGGATATTTGTGCGCGATTTCAAAGATTTCTTCGGCACAAAAGACAATTACCTGAAACGTGTTTTAGAGATTCCGAAAATTGAATATTACAAACTGTTTGCAGCTAAGCTGTTCAACCTTTTTTATATGATTGCCGTGCCGGCATTAGTATTACAAGAACAACATTGGTACACGATTTTGTTGGCGTGGCTTGTAATGCATCTTGTTGCGAGCAGCTTCGGCGTAGTTGCCCTGCTTTCTACGCACGCTGACGAAGAAGCGCATTTTCCCGAACCTGACGAAGGTGGACACATGAAGAACACCTGGTTTATGCACCAGCTGGAAGTAACCAAAGATTTCAGCGCGGATAGCAATTTTGCTAATCTGCTGTTCGGCGGATTTACGCATCATGTGGCGCACCATTTGTTTCCGGGCGTGGCACACACTTATTACCCGAAGATTACGAAAATTATCCGCAGGTATGCAAAAGAATATCATTTGCCATATCGCTGCTATCCATTTTATTCAGCCATGCGGTCGCATTTCAGACTGCTGAAAAATAATGCAAGTGAAAATAATTTGTTTAAAAAAGGAGAGCTGTGATTTTGTGCAACGCGTGCCTTTTGCTTCGCTCTTCGGGATGTTCCACAGGGCATTCTGAAGTACATTTTCATTCATTTAGATTAGGAATGAATTGCTTAATTATACTCCATTCATTTTCATAATAGTTATTAAATACAGATTTTCCACTTGCAGTAAAACTTTCGAAAATCAATCTTTTTATATTTTCATGTATTCTCTTATCGAGGATTTTATATTCAACACTATCAAACTCTTGATACATGACTTTATACCCCTGTAAATGCAGTAATTCTCGGCTACTTATTTTTTCAGTTTTGTGGGCTTTAAACACTATATCATTACCCTTTCTGATTTTTAGTCCGATTACGGTATCTTCTTCTATCAATCGCATATAAATAATTTTAGCTTCAGGATTTTTGCCGTTCAAATAAATTTTTTCTAATCGTTTTTCAAGTAAAGTTCTCACATAGACTTTATTTATATGACCATCATCATAACATTGAAGTAAAAAACCGTTTTTATATTTTTCTAATATTGCTATCGAGAATAAACAATTTGACGTAGAATTTTCTTGGAGTTTATATGTATTATTTTCGAATAAATTAAAATATCGAATAATAACATTTCCTTTTGTGCTTGCTTCAGATATTGAAATATTATTAGAGACGCTCCTGCCCTCGTTTAAACTTAACAATTCCATGTAATTACTTTGTGAAACCAATGAATCATTTGTATTTAGTTCATCATTCTTAATAGATGCCATATCATTATCCACTCTTAAAATTGTATTCCCTGCATCAGTAGAATGAATATGGTTCAATGTTTCCGTAGTTACATCTGAAACTATTTTATTCAGGACTAATTGATTATTATAATCTTTCTTAGTATTATTTTCGATAAAGTCGATAATTTTCTCAATTTCTTCTTGCGGACTTCTCTTAAATGCAGAATAAAGCACACGATATACTTTCCAGCCAACACGTTCCAAGAATTCTTGCCTTTCTATATCATAAGCTACATCTTCGGGAAGTGAGTGGAATGGATCTCCGTCACACTCAATTGCAATCATTTTTCCGTTATTGTGAACTACCAAATCTATTTTGAAATTTATGTAAACTTGTTTTCCGATTTTATGATTATAAAAAAGTTCAGATTCTTTTACACTATATTGAGGTTGAATATAGCTATATCCGTTTTCGATAAGTGATTTTGTTATATCATACTCGAACCAACTATCGAACGGCTCAGGAACATTATGCCTGAATCTTTCAATATTATAATCGTCAATTTGTAATGGTTGAATAGGTTTTACTTCATCGTTAAAGAAAGTAAGAATTCTATTTCGAAAATCGTTCGATTGTAGGTGTTCAGATTTGACAGAATGAAATAAAATCATTTGTTCTTTTGCTCTACTTAAAGCAACATTGATTTTCTTAAATTCGTCTTGACTACTTATAATCGCTCTTGGTTTTGCATTTTGGTTTTCTTTTAATTTTTGAAAATCTAATGCAACCCCAAACGAAACTACCATTACATCTCTTTCATCTCCTTGAAATTTAGGAGAATCCTCAATAATTAGTTTATGTTTATCTATTTTTTCTTTTCCAAATTCATTTGCTAAATCTTCTTTTATATCTTTAAGTTTTTCTGTATGATTTACAGTCCCCAAACTAACTACACCAATTGATTTATTAGCGTATTGGTCATCTTTCAGTATTCTTTGTAAAAACTTTTTAATTTCTTGAATCTCTTTGTAAACAATCTTATCTTCGGTAAAAGCATCCTTTACAAAAAAAGTTTCTTTTGGATTTAATCTATTTGAATTAATCTGTTTAAGGGGTCTTAGCGAATTGTCATAAAATTCTCTTTTTGAAAATTCAATGATTTCGGGAACACATCTAAAATGTTCTTTTAAAATTAAATCAGACCTACCAGCAACCATTTTTGTTAAATCAAATAAACTTGTGTCAGGTCTAATTTGTATAATATCTTCTTTTAAAAAGGTTTCTAAAAATTTCTGTTTAATATGATTGAATGCATTTGATTCAACCATACTTGCATCTGGTGAAGTTTGTTTATTATCTCCAACAATAATCATATTCTCAGAGTAGTAACTTAATAAAACACTATTAAAATTTAATTGGCTTGCCTCATCGACAATAATACAATCAAAAATTTCAGGTTCGTGTTCTAAAGAATTAAGCACGTCGTTGAACTTCATTACCCAACAAGAAAGCTTCTTGCTGATTTCTGCTCCTTTTTTCCTAACTGAAAAATGAAATTTAGCATTATCCTTAATGCCTTTTTTCAGACTTTGTGCGTAATCAAATTTATAGCTATTTAGCAAGTTTATAAATAAATCTATTTCCTCTTCAGTAAACTTATTTTTGAAATTTGATTTTGCTAAGTCAAACAAAATATCGCACTTAACTTGAAATATTTTTTGGTTGATAGATGACAACTCTTCTTTGCATTTTTGTAAGTCCATAAATTCATTTTGTTTTATGAACTCATTTGCAAACGCATATTCAAAATTCTCTTTTGAAATATAATGATTTGGAACGCTTTTAAGTGAATCAAAAGTATTAGGAAAGTTCGCTTTTAATCCTTTTCTCAGCGAATAAAGTTCTTGTTCATCAGCTATTTGCCTTTCTATAACGGCAATTTTATTTATAAGCTTATCAAATTCAATCTTATCAACAATCCTATTGACAGGGATAAAATCTATTATCTCATCCCTTATTTTAGATTGTTCAAGTATGGTGCTTATTTGGTGTAATTCTTTTATCCGATTTTCAAATGCTTCTCTATAAACTTTCAATTTCTCAAAATCTTCTTTAAATTTTATTGCCGAATTTGTAATCCCCGTTATATCATACAAGTCAATATTGCAGAATTCCGAGAAAGCAACAAAATTTTTGTTGTGGTTTATTTCATTGAGTATGTATCTGTTTCGGATTGCATGATTGATGGTTTTGCCAAGCACCTCTACCTTTTCCGATAAGTATGCTTTATCATCTGTATAATAGTCAAATCCAAGTTTTTTTAAAAATAAAAGGTTTGTGTGAATAATCTGTAAACTTTCAATTAACTCTTTTAGTTGGGCGAAATCATTTATAGTAATACATCGTTTACCATTGACAGTTATGTTTTCCAAGTAAGCAACCTGTTTAAAACCCGACTTTAATCTATTGAAAAAACTGGCTTTGGTATCGTTAATGAAAGAAATGTAAGTTTCAATATCCGAAAGGTATCTTGCTCCGTTTTCGATTATATCCGTAAAAGACTTGTTTGAAATCAAATCGTCATTTGCATATTTTCTATTAATCTGAATATTTAATAATTTATCTATCGCAGTAATATTTGTTGTCACTATATCTGCGGCTGAATACTTCTTCCCAAATTCAATAATTTCGTCAAGATTTATTTTTAATATTTTTTCTTTTTGGATATCTGCAATATTGTAAGAACTATATAATGCTTCTAATTTTTTGGAAGTATCAATAAAATCAGAAAAGTTGAAATCTCTCAGTCTTTTTAATATATCAGCAAAATCAAGATCACTCGTCCCGCTATATTTAATATTAATATTTTGTAATTCTTTGAATCTGAATATTTCTTTTTGTAAGGAATCAAACTCTTTTAAATTGTCAGAATTCAGAAAATCTTGGATCCAATTCCATTCTTTGGAATCTTTTGATTCAAATTTTTCAATTATTTGATAAGCTCTCAGATCTCTAAAGGAATCATTGATTCTAAGTTGGGTATATTCTTTTTCAAGTGCCTGAATAATTTCGGATTTAAGTTTTATATATTCCCCTTTTAAGTTGTCTAACTCATCAATTTTATCTTCAACGTTCAGATAAAAACTATCTATCAGGATTTTGGAAATATTTCCAATGCTTTTTTCTAAAGAAAAACGATTTTGATCTGTTTCCAATTGAATTTTTGTAAAAATCAAATCATCAAAAGTTTGCGGAATCTTGTCTAATAATGATTCCAAAGCTTTGTCCGTTTGAGCGGTAACAAGAACTCTTTTGCTTTGTGCTAATAAAGAGCAAAGAATGTTTACAATTGTATGCGACTTTCCTGTTCCCGGCGGTCCGGTTACAACTGTCAATCTGTTTTCCAAATAGTTTTCATAAATCTGTTTTTGCTCTTTGTTGAATGGAAGTGGAAAAAATACAGAAAAATCTTCCTCTCCATTTAGATTTTTGACTTTGGCTTTATGAGTTTCAAAAAGTTCGTCTTTAAAATAGTTTGATTTAGTATAAGAATTGTTTCCCAATGATTCGGGATTTCTAACCAACAGATTAAATAATGGTGCCTCAACATCATTTTCTTCGCTATACTTAATGATTGAGTCCGTTAATTTTTCAAAAAAACGAGGCTTTCTTTGTTTGATATTTATTGCCGGAGAAAACGAAATTTTAAAATAATCTTCTTTGAAATGGTCGCTTTCCGGTCTGTAAATTGAATTTTCAAATTCGGAATTGCTGGAAATTTTTTGAATGGATTTTGATATTAACTCCTTAAAATCATTCTCAAAAATATATTCATAGCCTAATTCTGTAATTCGTTCTTCAAACCTATCTATAATATTTGATAATACTTCTTTCTCGATAGGAGTATTATTGAGAAAGAAAAAGTCTGCGTAAGGATTCTCGATGTCTGAAAATGAAATTTTCACGACATTGTTTGAATCAATATCTAACGATAAAGGAAAATGAAATAGATGTTGGTTGGTTTTTGATAAGTTTCCATTATTGTTGAGTTTCGAGTATTGAACAAATCCAACGCTTAAAACAATCTCTAAATTTGAATCATTTTTTATATCGTTATATGCTCTGTATAACTTTGAATAAGCTTCTTTGTTTTTTTTGAAATTTCCTAATTTTTCTATTTCAACTTTCCCTTCTGTTGCATTTTGAAAGTATTGAAGTTCTTCTTCATCATCACTTATGCTTTCAAACTTATTTTTAGCTTCGTCAAATTCAATAATTCCTACAAATTTGTTTGGAATATTTATGTTGGGTTTAAAAGGTTTTTCTAATGAAAAAATTAAAGGCTGTTTCTTGAAATTAGACGTGAAAATGTCTGTTAATGTAGCTTCACAAATACCTGCCTTAATGAAGCTGTCAATTTCATTATTCCAAATGAAGTTACTCGATACATTGGTACTTAATACGTCTTTTATGCCTCTTTCAAGTAATCTTTTGTATTCTTTTAGAAAAGTTATGTATTGGCTTAGTACACTCATTTCAATAATAAAATGTCTTTTAAATATAGTGTTCTTCTAAAATTCGAGGAAACACTCTCAACTTCCAAATATACAAATTTCCCCAACTTTCCGTATCTTCCTCACTTAAATCAATCAATGGATAAACGCTGGAACATATTGCCCATAGACGAAGTGCATGAACGCGCTTTGCACGCGGTGTTGAAAATCAATCCTGCACTGTGCAGGATACTCGTGCAGCGCGGGTATAAAACATTTGAGAAAGCCAAACATTTTTTTCGTCCCGAATTGTCTATGCTGCACAGCCCTTGGCTGATGAAAGACATGGATAAGGCTGTAAACCGCATTACACAAGCATTTCAGGCGAATGAAAAAATATTGGTCTATGGCGATTACGACGTGGACGGAACAACTTCCGTGGCGAGTATGTACAGCTTTTTGAAAAGCATTTATCCGAATGTAGATTACTATATTCCGCATCGTTACAAAGAAGGCTACGGAATTTCCAAAATAGGAATTGACTTTGCGAAAGAAAATAATTTTACGTTGGTCGTGTCGCTCGATTGCGGCATTAAAGCCGTTGAACTGATTGATTATTCAAAAACTTTGGATATCGATTTTGTCGTGTGCGACCATCATTTACCCGATGCAAAAATTCCTGATGCTGTTGCCATCTTGAATCCCAAACAAAAAGATTGCAATTATCCGTACAAAGAATTATGCGGCTGCGGCGTGGGTTTCAAGCTTATGCAGGCGCTGGCGGAAAAATTAAATTTACCTGATGAGTCTTATTTTCAATATTTAGATTTGGTAGCAACAGCGATTGCTGCGGACATTGTTCCGATTACTGATGAAAACAGAGTTTTAGCGTTTTACGGATTAAAGAAAGTAAATGACAACCCATCCACAGGCATCAAGGCTTTGCTCGATTTGGCGCAGGCAAAAAAAGGCGACATCAAGATTGTGGATTTGGTATTTATGATTGCGCCGCGCATCAACGCTGCCGGCAGAATGGACGATGCTAAAAAAGCCGTACAATTATTTGTCGAGAAGGATATTGAGAAAGCAAAAGAATTTGCAGAGGTCCTGCATACCGATAATTCCGACCGCAGGGAAGCCGACGCGTCTATCACGGAAGAAGCATTGGAACTGTTGCAGCAAGACGAAAACGTTGCTACGAAAAAAACGACTGTATTGTTTCAACATCATTGGCACAAAGGCGTTGTAGGCATTGTGGCTTCGCGGTTAATTGAAACATATTATCGCCCAACCATTGTGCTTACGCAAAACGAAAATATTGTCGGCGGCAGCGCACGTAGTGTGCCGGGCTTTAACTTGTACGAAGCGGTTCATGCGTGCCGTGAATACTTGCTCGGCTACGGCGGACACTTCGCAGCTGCGGGAATGACGCTTTTGCCTGAAAACGTAGATGCATTCAAAGAAAAATTTGAAGAAGTTGTTGCACAAACCATTACGCCCGAACTCTTAATTCCCGAAATAAACATCGATACTGAAATAAAATTTGCAGACATCACACCATCATTTTACAACATTGTCCAGCAAATGGAACCTTTTGGTCCGGAAAATATGATGCCCGTTTTTGTTTCCCGAAACGTCGATAACACGGGACTTTCAAGGATTGTGAAAGAAAAACATATCCGCTTTGTATTGAAGCAAGGCAATCATCAGTTTACGGGAATCGGTTTTAATCTCGCAGATAAATTTGATATTCTGCTCACGCACAAAAAAATTGATGTGGTATATAAAATCGACATCAACGAATTTCAGGGAAATAAAACTTTGCAATTGCGCGTGATTGATTTCAGAGCCGCCGAATCTTCCAATTAATTTTTATGTAATAAAGAAAGAATCCGTGTTCTTTTTATTTTCGATATGCACATCTTCAATCTCGGCAATGCTTCGTTCAATGTTGGCAGACATGGCATCTAAAGCCAAATCGTTTTGCATATTGCCAAACGGGTCTTCCAATTCATCGGCAATTGCTTCCAGCGCCGTAAAGGTGTATGCAATAAATGTAATAATAAACGGCGCATACCATCCCAGACTATTGGCAAAACCAAGCGGCAGCAAAAAGCAATAAATATAAACCGTTCTGTGTAGCAGTACTTCGTAGGAAAAAGGAATCGGCGTGCTCGCAATGCGTTCACAGCCGCCAATTATATCGGAAAATTTGCCAAGGTTGCTATCCATCGCCGCTTGCAAAATAGTGTCAATAGTCCCGCGCTCGCGCCATTGGTTGATTTGTGTTCCCAATTCCCGCATAAGAATAACAGGTTTGTACTCGGCGCCCTCCAGCTTTTCTGCCAGCTCAGACGGAAGCATTTTATACATATCCGGCATCGCCTCAGTATTGCGCAGCTGATGATTGAGCGCATAAGTCATTGCCGCCATCTGCCTGATGAATGCTATTTTTTCTTTGGTATGAATTTCATCGTTCGGAATAAAATTGTGTACCTGTTGCGCAAGCGAACGTGTATCGTTGAGCAATGCGCCCCACAATTTTCGTCCTTCCCAAAAACGGTCGTAGCTCACGGTATTTCTAAATCCTAAAAATATGGCGAGCGCTATGCCGAAAAGTGTGTAAATATTAGTAGATAATTCGCCATGGTATCTATCCAAATCGTTTCTGAAATAAACAACGACCGAAGTAAATACAAAAAGTCCCAATAAACGAGGAAGCAATTTTGGCAACACAGAGCCTCTCCACACAAAAAGCATTCTGAACCAGCTTGGTTTTTCTCTTATAATCATGTCGTAGCGCGTCTTAAAATTAAACTGCTTGCAAGGTAAATTAATTTCAAAAATTTTGTGCCTCTGTTGAAGTTTTCTCCAACAAACAAATTTCGTTGTTGGTCATAAGAGACAACAACGGCGAAAATGTTATTATTTGGTCATTAAAAACACAACAGCAAAAAACATTCGTGCATCGGTGGCAATCATCACGACATAATATGAAACACCAAAAAGCTGCAAACATAAGCCAGCCCTGTCATGTAGATGAATTGAACAATAGGCCATTTCCAGCTCTTGGTTTCTCGTTTAACCACCGCGAGTGTGCTCATACATTGCATTGCCAGCACATAAAAAATGATTAATGAAATAGCTGTGGGCAATGTATAAACAGGCGTTCCGTCGTCGCGTTTGGCGCTTTTCATTTTTTGTTGCAACGTAGATGTATTGTCTTCATCCACGCTGTACAAAGTGGCCATTGTGCCAACAAACACTTCGCGCGCAGCAAACGAAGTAATGAGTGCAATACCTATTTTCCAATCATAACCTAAAGGTTTAATAACCGGTTCTATGAATTTTCCAAGATGTCCTGCGTATGAATTTTCCAGTTTTTCCGTACCGAAATTTCTGTTGAGTTGCGCGATGGCTTCTGTGTTGGATACGGGCGTTTGTGATTTTAATACTTCGTATTTATGGTCAATTTTCTGCATCGATTTTGACGGTCCATAAGAACTTAAAAACCATATCAGCAAGCTGATGACAAGGATTACTTTTCCTGCTTCGAGTACAAATACTTTTGCTTTTTCAATCATTGTAACAAAAACATTCTTCCAGCGTGGCGCACGGTAAATGGGCAGTTCAAGAATGAAAAAACTTTTCTCCTGAATCTTCACAATCCACTTCAGCACCACGCTTACAATAAGCGCCATTACAACGCCGAGCAAATACATCAGCATCATAATTAATCCTCGTGCAGAAAATATTCCGAGATAAAATTTATTCGGCACGGCAAGCCCGATGAGAATTGTATAAACAGGCAAACGTGCGCTGCAACTCATCAGCGGCGTTATCATGATTGTAAGCAATCTTTCTTTTCTGTTTTCAATATTGCGCGTACTCATAATGCCCGGAATAGCGCACGCAAACCCACTAATCATAGGCATTACGCTCTTTCCGTTCAGCCCGACTTTGCGCATCAATTTGTCCATCAGAAAACTGATACGCGCCATGTAACCTGTGTCTTCGAGTAATGTTATCAGCCCGAATAAAATAGCAATCTGCGGAACAAAAACAATGATGCCGCCAAGCCCGGCGAGCAACCCGTTGCAAATTAAATCGCTCCACCACGCTTGCGGAAGAACGGACGATAACCAATTTGTCAATTGCGTGAAAGTCCAGTCAATTCCGTCCATCGGATATTGCGCCAGCCAGAAAATACTTTGAAATAAAAAGAATAAAACGCCGAGTAAAATCACATAACCCCAAACGCGGTGCAATAAAATATCGTCGAGTTTGTCGGTAAAAATTTTCTTTTGCAAAGGGTCGGGTTCAACCACAAATTGCTGCATGATTTGACGGATGCGTGTGTAGCGTTGCAAAATTTCTTCTGCCTGCACTTTGGTCGCGCTGAATTTTTCTTCCGCGTCTATTTTCGCAATAATGTTTTTTGTTTCCTGCGGAAAAGAAAGATGCTCATAATTGGCGAGATAATGAATAGCGAGGTAGTCGTTTACATCCAACTTGCTTTGCAAATTTTCAATCGCTTTCGGCGCTATGTTTTTTATATCTATAAAGTCCGAAACAGGTGCAGCATAAGGCGTTGCCGCCATTTGCGCAACTACTTTTTTCAGTTCATTAATGCCTTTGTTAGTTCGCGGATTTACGGGAACAACAGGTACATTCAGTTCGCGCGAAAGTTCGTCAATATCTATTTTTATTCCTTTTTTCTGCGCAAGGTCGTTCATCGTCAAAGCCACGATTACAGGATATTTCAGGTCGATGAGCTGCGAACAGAAAAGTAAATTCCTTTTCAAATTACTTGCGTCCATTACAAGCATAATGACATCAATATTTTCTTTGCGTTCTACATCCATCAACACGTTGTACGCGACCCATTCATCGGCCCGGCGCGGATACAAACTATACGTGCCGGGCAAATCGACAACCTTTGCCTGCAAGTCATTTCCTACGGAAAAACTGCCTGTTTTTTTATCGACCGTAACGCCGGGAAAATTGCCCACTTTTTGATTTAAACCGGTAAGTGCGTTGAACAAAGAAGTTTTGCCGCTGTTGGGGTTTCCTGCAAGGGCTATTTGAATAGTATTTTTATCTCCGCGAATCATGTCGGGTGCAAAGGTATTGCGTGAAGGCAATAAAGTTGTTACGAAATCGGGAAAGAATTATGTTTAACAAAATAAATGAAATTAGGCTGGTCGTCATTTCGAACGGAACGTAGCATAGTGAGAAATCTCATTGAGATTCCTCCTTTCGTCGGAATGACGGCATTGTTGTTATTCAACGCCTTTCACTTTTGTTTTGATGATATAAACGCCGTGGCTTGCCGTGATGAATAAGATATTTTTATACTTGCCGCCGAAACAAATATTTCCTGTCCAATTTTCCGGAACGCTGATGTGTCCCAACTTTTCGCCGTTCTTATTATAAATGGTAACGCCTTTTCCGCAGAGATAAAGGTTGCCTTTATTGTCAATCGTCATGCCATCCGAACCTTGATGGATAATAAGCTTTTTGCCGGATAAAGTTCCATCGGAATTGATGTTGTATCGATACGTTTTGTTCGCCTGAATATCTGCAACGTACAAGGTTTTTCCGTCAGGCGTGCCAACAATTCCGTTGGGCTTTTCAATGTCATCATCCACAATGATGGGCTGCTTCGCGCCTTTCGGCAAATAATAGACATTTTGTTTTTGCAAATCAGGCTTCGTGCGTATCCAATAGTTGCGTTGATAATAAGGGTCGGTAAAATAAATGCCACCGTTTTTGTCAATCCACAAATCGTTTGGACCGTTTAATTTTTTGCCCTGAAAATAAGAGAGAAGAACAGTAACTTTTTTGTCGCGCGAAATGCTCCAAAGTTCATCATGTTCATCGGCGCAGGCAATAAGATTTCCGTCGGGCGAAAAATATAATCCATTGGCACGACCGGTTTTATTCATGTACAAAGACAATTTTCCTTTGGTATCGTACTTCCATATTTTATCATTCGGTTGATCGGTAAAATAAACGTCGCCGTTCTTATCTGTGGCGGGACCTTCGGCAAACGCGAATTGATTGGACACTAATTGCAATTTTTCTCTGGAAGAAATAATTTTGTCGATACTCTTGAAAGTCTTTTGTGCATCGAGTTTAAGCGCGTAACAAGAAAATATTACGAACAAGAAGAATATTTGTTTCATTAACCAGATTTAAAAATTTTTAATAAAATTATACAACTGTTTCCAATATAGACTTGGTATTTTTGTAAAAATAATGAAACGCAAAATCACATCTGTACAAATAAAAGCTTTCGCTTTGTTGATGATATTTTTCATCAACACGATTGCACTTTGCAGTTGTGGTTTTGCGCAAACACATTCGCATCACAAAATGATGATGAAAGATTGCAGTTGCTGCAAACATCATCACTGCGATAAAGACAATACATGTAAAACCAATCACGCGCTAAGCTTTAGCCAACAAAACAAAACGCCTGCAAACGCAATATCTGTACAGGTTTCAGCCGTTCATTGCTTTTTAGTTTCGCATTTTATTTTACTTCCCGAAAATAATTTCTCTTCCATTCTGGTTGTCTATCATCGGCAGATTTCTATCGTTGATACAAGTCCCCCTGACTTAAATATTCTGTTCCGGTCGTTTTTAATTTGATTAATTTTTTTGCTGTTCGCTATTTGCAATCGCGAACCATTATCCGTGCATTTATAATGCACTCTATTTGCGGATTATAAATCCGCAGATAAACGTTCGGGATTATAAATCCCGAACAGCATACACAAAAATTAATCAATTATCCCATGCAAAAAATATTTTTCATACTTGCATTTATTGCAAGCCCGCTATTCATTTTCGCGCAGCAAAATGACAGTTCTCATTACGATATTTATCATCTTACGATTTCAGATACCGTCGTAAATTATACGGGTAAAAAAGTAAAAGCCATTGCAATAAACGGACAAATTCCCGCGCCCACACTGCATTTCACGGAAAGCGATACGGCAATTATTTATGTACATAATGCCATGATGATGGAAACATCTCTTCACTGGCATGGCATTTTATTGCCGAATAATCAGGACGGCGTTCCTTATCTTACAACTGTTCCGATAATGCCGCATCAAACTTTGAAGTATAAATTTCCACTCGTTCAATCCGGCACATATTGGTATCATTCGCACACCATGTTGCAGGAGCAAAGCGGCTTGTACGGCGCAATTGTAATTCAACCCAAACAAAAAAGATACCATGTAGATGCGGAAGAAACATTGGTTTTGTCCGACTGGACGAACGAAAAACCGATGGAAGTTTTGCGCACCTTAAAACGCGGCGATGAAAGCAACGAGTGGTACGCCATTAAAAAAGGTTATGCGCAAAGCTGGGACAAACTGATAGGGCATCATGCCGTAAAAAGCAGGTTGCAAGCAGGTTTCAACAGAATGCCGCCGATGGATGTGAGTGATGTTTATTACAATGAATTTCACATCAACGGAAAGAAAACACTCGATTTGTCGAAATACAAAGCGGGCGAAAAAATAAGATTGCGCGTTATCAACGGCTCTTCATCTACTTATTTTAATGTGGAATTTGCGGGCGGAAAAATGCAAATGATTTCTGCCGACGGCAACAATATTCAACCCATAAAAGTGAACCGTGTATTGATGGGAATTGCCGAAGTATATGATTTTATTATCACAGTTCCTGATAATGGTTCGTACGAATTTCGTGCAACGCCGATGGACGAAAGCGGCGCGGCATCTGCATTTCTGGGAAATGGCGAAAAGCATTTTGTAAAGAATTATCCTGCAATTGATGTGTGGAATATGGACAGCGTAATGCAACTCGAAGACGTGAATGTACCCATGATGATGAACAAAGGCATCAGCATGAAAAATATGAAAATGAAAGGTATGAAGATGGACAATATGCAAGATATGAACATGAGCGACGACGATACAGCGATGATGACAATGCCTGATGGAACACGCATGAAAATGAGCGATATGAAAAGTATGAAAAAAGAAGAAGACACCGCAACTATGGTAATGCCAAACGGAATGAGAATGAAAGTGAGCGGTATGAAGCATGATAACAGTCCGGCGAATGGAATGAAGATGATGAAAATGAAAAAGGATGATTACATTGTGTTCAATTACAATATGCTGAAAGCCTTGCATCCAACGGCTTTGCACGGAAATATTGACAGAAATATTGTATTGAACCTCACGGGAAATATGTATCGTTATGTGTGGTCGTTCAACAACAAAACTTTGTCGGAGCAAGATTCTATTTTAATCAAAAGCGGCGAGAACGTGCGCATCACTTTCATCAACAACACGATGATGAATCATCCGATTCATTTACACGGGCACTTCTTCCGCGTGGTAAATGACAATGGCGATTATTCGCCTTTGAAACATACGGTGGATGTGCCACCGATGCGGACTGTTGTGATAGAATTTGCCGCAAACGAAGCGCCCGGCGATTGGTTTATGCACTGCCATATTTTGTATCACATGATGAGCGGCATGGCGCGAATCGTACACTACGCGGGCTTTTCAAGAGATTCTTCTTTAAAAAATTATTCTTATAAAAAGGTTCTTCATGAAGACGAAAGATGGTTTTTCTGGGGCAACGCAGAAGTAAAATCACAGATGTCAGAATTAAATTTAAACTATATCAATCGTAACAACGCAATTCGTTTGGAAGGCAGTGCCAACTACCACGGCGAATACGACGGCGAGTTGAGTTACGAAAGATATATCGGCGATTGGTTTCGTCCGTTTGTAGGCATGAGTGTTACGCGGGAAAAGTATTACAACATTTTCAACAATCATCAAACATTTTATCAAAACACCAATGCACCTGTAATTGGTGTGCGATACACGTTGCCGTTTTTCATTGAATCGGAATTAAGAATTAATACCAAAGGGCGTGTACGTTTTCAACTTGAAGGCGACGAGTGGTTGTTGCCGCGCGTGATGCTTAACTGGAATGCGAATACCGATAAAGAATATCATCTCGACTTTCAATACATACTTGCAAAACCATTGTCGATTTCCGCAGGCTGGGATTCAAGATACAAGTGGGGCGCGGGTTTGAAGGTAAGGTTTTAAATTTTAGCCACTAATACGATATAAGAATCATTTGCGCATTAGTGGCAATTATTTTTATCTTAAAAGATAATTTTCGCAAACACATTTATTAAACTATAACCGAACTTTGATTTATATGAAACAAATAAAATAATGAAAGTTTATACAACAAGAATCATTCCCGACGCCGGAATAGCAATATTGAAAAACGCAGGCTGTGAAGTAGTGCAGCATTCCGAAAGCCACGATTTACTAAAAGAAGAATTGATTAAAATTTGTCAGGATTTTGATGCGCTGCTTATTGCAGGTCATGTAAAACTGGACGAGGAATTTTTCAGCAAGTGTCAGCATTTAAAAGCCGTATCGTTACTGTCCGTCGGCTATGACAATGTAGATATTAATGCTGCTACAAAATATAAAATTCCTGTTGGGCATACACCCGATGTTTTAAGCGGAGCTACCGCAGACACAGCGTTTCTGTTAATGCTTGCCGTATCGCGCAAAGCGTTTTATATGTACGATTATATCAAGCAGGGCAAGTGGAATTTTTATCAGCCGACGGCAAATCTCGGCATTGAACTAAATAATAAGGTACTCGGCATTTTCGGGCTTGGAAGAATAGGAATTGAGCTGGCTAAAAAAGCAAAAGGCGCGTACAATATGAGCATTATTTATCACAACCGTAAACGCAACGAAGAGGCAGAACGCTTGCCGGGAGCGCGTTTCGTGAGCTTTGACGAACTCCTACAGCAAAGTGATATACTATCTGTTCACGCAAATTTATCGGCTGAAACAAGAGGCATTTTTAATAAAGATGCTTTTGCAAAAATGAAGCCCACGTCTATTTTCATCAACACGGCGAGAGGCGCGATGCACAACGAACAAGACTTAACCGAAGCCTTGCAAAACGGAAGCATCTGGGGTGCGGGCTTGGACGTAACCAATCCGGAGCCGATGTCGAAAAACAATGTTTTATTGACCATGCCAACCGTATGCGTACTGCCGCATCAAGGCTCAGCCACAGTGGAAACAAGAAGTGCAATGGCGAAGCTTGCAGCGGAAAACATCGTAGCAATTTTTGAGGGAAAACAAATGCCGCATACCGTGAATAAGGAAGTGTATGCGCAATAATACGAATAAGAGCGAATTACATAACACTATCCTCCAAAGTGTTTCGTTTCGATATTTCTCGACTTGATATGCAGTTTAAAGTCCACACCGGATATTTCATGGTTCATCGTTACGGTTTCTTTTCCGGGCGCACTTTGCACTTCCATTTCTGCCGGTAGGTCTGCAACAGAAATGCTGTATGTTCCTTCCGGCAAATAGAAAGAATAATCGCCCGACTGGTCTGTTTTCGTATAGAATTGCTTCCCGTTTTCATCTATGGCTACAATACTTCTGGCAGATGAATCGTCGGAAACAGGATAAGCTTTTACCGGGTCTTTCGTAATGGACAGATGCCCCGATAATTTTGAAGTCTGTACAAGGCTGATGGTTATCTTTTGCGTTTGTTTGTATGCCAGATGGATAGTCTGGTCTTCTGCCATCCAGCCCGATTGCGGCAAACATTTAATTACATAATCGCCTGCGGGTAACTTGGTATAAGCAATATTTCCGGCATTATCCGTTACCAGCATTTCTTTGTTAATCAACACTACATAGTCCGTTGCAGGCGAGGAAGTATTTGCTTTACCGGACACCTGATTGACTTTTACATATAACGACGATTTATTGTTAACCGTAAGCGGATTGGTTGCACCAAGCATATATGTAATGCCTACTTGGAAATTCTTGGTAATATGATAATTGGGATTGTCCATCAGCATTACATTTACCCAATATCTTGCCGCATAGGACTGGTAGCCTAACTGCCCGTTGAGCATTACATTTTTTGTATAAGATTCGTTGTCATAAAAACAATTAAGCGAAACATTCATAGCATTGTTCAGAAACGATTTGTTGCCGCCAAAAGAGAATTGCGTACGCGAAACTTTATTACTGACTGTGCTATCGGTAATAAGAAATAAATCCGACAGGTATTGCGGACCTAACTGGCGCGTGGCGGAAAAATTTAAAAAACGATAATTCATGCTCACGCTTGACCTGAACATATAATGTTCATTTCCCGAAAGATGCCGGTTATAACCGGCATCGACACGCAGACTGCTTGAAAGCTGATTGCCGAATGAAAAGCCCCATGTAGTGCCCATTCTCAACGAATTCATCTCTGTTAATTGTTTCCGATTGTATATCAGATACTGGTTGTTTTGTTCATGATACACAGAAGGTATAATGCTGAATCTTGCAACTTTTTTCAGCTCGCCCGACCATCCAAATTCGCCCGTGATGATTTTACTTTGGTAATCAATGGCGTTGATGCTGTCATTCAGAAACATATATTTGGGCTGATAAGCGTTGTAGTTTAAGCCCAGCCACAGCATATTTGATTTATCAAGTTGTTTGGAAATGCGCTCATTAAAGCTTTGCGCACCTTTTCTCATACCCGAATAATACGGGCCGGAATAATAATTATCGCCGGAAAAAGAAAATCCTCTGCCTATGACAGCACGCATAAACACATTTGCCATTACCGACATTTTTGATACCGATTTATCGGAAATCAGCCATGTATCGCCTATCGCTAATTTTCCGCCATAAGTAAATGCTCGGCTTATTTTTCGCGTATAATTGTTTGTCCATAAAACACTCTTGGTATTGTAGAAAGGTTCTTCGTCGTAAGCTATCTGAGAAGAAAATTCGTGTGCATTATTTTTCCAGTCGCTTTCCGCCCAAGCCGATTTGCCGTAATTAAAAGTAGTATTGGACAACTGAGCCAGGTTAAAATTTTTATTTACAGCGCCCACCGAATTGCTCAGCACCGTT
Organism: Arachidicoccus sp. BS20; assembly: GCF_001659705.1. Classification (NCBI taxonomy): domain Bacteria; kingdom Pseudomonadati; phylum Bacteroidota; class Chitinophagia; order Chitinophagales; family Chitinophagaceae; genus Arachidicoccus; species Arachidicoccus ginsenosidimutans. Next base: position 2,953,164 of record NZ_CP015971.1, on the reverse strand, counting down.
CCATTGTTCAGCGTATCTATTGTATATATTTTTGCGCCTATTCCATTAAGATTTACTTCGCCGCCTTCAAAAATACTCCCGACTCTTACACCCACGTCTTTTACCTGATAATCAAGGTATGTATTGGAAATTTGCGTACCGTATTGCGAGCGGTTCCATTTATAGCCGTCAAATTCAAATTTCAGTTTTCCGGGTCCTGCATAGCCCGACCATAACGAATGGAGATGATATGCGGTGGAAGAATTGCCCAAGCCTTCGGTGCTGAAAGAAACATAGTTTGGAGAGTTTGCACGCAGGTTAGAACCGTCGCCTATGGTATATATTTTTTTGCTTCCCAATTTTTGTACAGCCACAGATGCCAGCGAAGCAAGCTCGCCTGAGGAAACAAAAATGGCTTTGGCATTGATGCGGAAAAGATTATACTTTGCCATTTTCTTTGTAACCGGCAACTGTAAATGCAATACCGAATCGGAATATGCATTCAGGTTTATTTCGCAGCTGTATGCTTTGGAACGAATGTCCGGCGGCAAGCTCCATACAATAGTTAAGCGCTGCTGCCGGTTTCCGAGATTGCTTACCTTAACGGCGACATCCAGCGTATCGCCTTTTTGCGGCAGCGTTACAGCTTCTTTTACGGGAACAAGGCGCACATCTGTTTTAGCGGCAACGTGCAACGTGAGCATTGCTTCATTTATCTTCTGTCCTGTGGCTGCATCATATACTTCTGCTTTTAAATGATATTCGCCTGCCGTTACATTTTTGCCGAGAAAGTATCGCACGGGAGAAAAATAAGACTGTCCGGCAGACAGGTTTATATCTAACACTTTATCGCCCATGACTTTAATATCATCAGTTTCTTCAAAAACAATTCTTCCCTTCCATTCCTCAGTACTTTTGTTTTTAATGTGTATAGTTGATGATATATACGTTTGAAACTCATTATTTATTACAGAATCCACATAACCGCATTCTATTGTGTTGGCAGGCATTTGGGCAAGTGCAGCATTGTAACTGCACAAAAGATACACCCCTGCCGAAAGCATTATGCGGCAGCAAAATCGTCTCAATAAATGAGTCGGTTGTTTCATTGCGGGTCTAAGGAGAAATACAATACGGTGGAATAAAGGTCCGATGTGTGCGACGTAATTTTACCACCGTTTATATAGTATTTTAAATTAAATAAGATGCCATTAGCATCCGTTTGGTTAATGTTATTAATAAGGGTTTGAGAAGTGCTTGACAATTGAACATCATTAAATCCGTAACCGTTTCCTGTATTGGAGCTGCTATTGGATGCAACAATATGTACAATATTGACGGGCAACGATGAATTGTCCGCACCTGTCAGGTTATCGCTTCCTGCTTTTACATCTACTTTCTGATTTTGGTCGGCACACACCACCTTAAGTATATCAGGATAAGTGACCTGCACACCATTAATATAATCGGATGTAGAATTAAAATATAAATCGGCATTGGCGGCGGTCAGTTGAATACTGTTGGAAACGCTGGATGCGGCAGACGAGTTATAAAGCACTCTCAGCAAATCTCCCTGATTACTTGTAGTAAGGTCTCTTGTTTCTACATGTTGCACGCCACCTGCATCGGTATAATACAATCTTGCACGGATGGGAAACCAATATTTAGAACCGCTGTACGGCGTAACATTGGCAAATGGAGTGTGTGGCAATACCGTAAGATTAAAAGGCAGATAAATATAATATCCGTAATGTACCATCGGATAGGGCGCATCTGTAATCACAAATATCTCGCCATTGGATAATAAAAAATTTTGATTATTAACCAATTGCGCAATATCCGGATTATTTGGGTTAGCACTACTCTGATTAAAAGTAAGCTGAAAATAAGACGGAGCAATAATGTTGCCATTGCTGCTTGCGCCATTATCACCGTTATCTCCGTGAATATCTCCTATTACCTGGATACTCATTTTCCAGTGTGCAGGAATATTTGCCAGATTCCCATTGGAAAATAAAACACCCACATCGTTTGGTTCGGTGCCACCTGCATCTACCATTGCCTGAGTTGTGAGCTGCAGCTGACCGCCACGATTCATATCAATAGTTTGTCCATGCACCAACACCAACCCGCTCAAAAACATGAACAAAATCAAGCTCGGTATGCTAAGGTTATTGAAGAGTTTCATTATAATTCCATTTTCAAGTCAGCTATTTTGATTCCTTTGCCGTCGTTGTATCGCAGCACAGTTGTAAGGGTGTATTCGCCTTTGGGTAAATTATCGGGCAGTTTTGCATATACAGTCCTGTGGTCTCCCGGTAATGTATAAAATTCCACATCCGGCATTTTACTCTTCTTTCCCGTATTATTGTTCAACAATTCATAGGATATTTTCCCGTTTGTCCATAAGTTGCCGGTATTATCAAATACCAGCGCTACCTGACGGGTAATGCCACTGTCTTTTACGGCATACAAATTACCTATTTCTAAATTTACATCGGGAGAAGGATTGGACGACTGATATAGTTTAATACCTATTCTTACCGTTACCCGAAAAGAAGCGCCTTTTGAATCTGTTACATTTCCCGGATTTAACTGGGCGATATACATCATCGTGGTTCGATATGAAAGCGTATCGGCATCTTTAGGCACATTGCACACAACATCTACATCTTTTGTTTCGCCCGGCTTTAAGGTAAAGTATGTTCCCTGTGCAACTTTGATATAATTTGCCAGCGTATTTTTAAGCGTACCAATACCTGTAATCACGTTGCTTCCCAATGAGTCGTACTTCCAGTCAAACATAGAAATACCTATTTCCAGCGGTCGGTAATTGCTTGGATTGGTAATAGACACTCTTTGAACACTTAACTGTCCCGGTACAAAGTACAACCTTGAAGGCGTAACCGTAACGCCTACCGACTGGGAAAATCCCCTAACCGAAAGCAGGCATAAAAAAGCTGTAATTAAAGTTAAAACAGATTTTCGTGTATAAAAAAACATATAAAATATGGTTGTTCAAAAAATCTCATTCGAGCGCAATATTCAGTTGGGTTCCATTGTATATAGAATGGCTGTATGCTGTTCCTTCGGTGGTTGTGCTTGTTGCCTATTTTCTTCGTTATGCGCAGAATCGTCGTACAGTACATCAAAAGAAGATACTGTTCCGCCAGCAGAAGATACGATGACTTTATCTTTACTAACACCATGCTGCATCTTCAATTTTACGGCTTTTCGAAAATTAACATCGTGCCATAAAAATCCGGTTCTTCTTTTTTCTTCAGACAAAGATGTGTTCAAAACAATTGTTCCGCGCGCCGCGCTATCTCTGCAATTCGACAAACTGTCCGCAACACTTGCACTTGCCTTTACCACAAATGCCCCTGCGCTGTATATGCTTAAATGTTTTTTGTCTGCAACTCCACCTATGCCCGTATTGTTGTTTGAAGCGTAATTATCAAGTTTTGCTTGTAATTGTTTGGAATCGTCGAATGTTAACCCCTGCACCGGCTTGCAAACTACCCGCAGCGCTACAACAGCCGCCTGTTGCGCTTTAACTGTATGCAAAAAACATAAGCATAGCAGCAATAGACCCCATGTGTGCAGCCTCGACATACAGCAATGTTTACTGTAAATCTAAGGCTTTTTTTAAAAAGAAAAATAAAAACCCCCTGTTTTTCAATAAATTATAAAACGGGAATTTTTATTTTTCTCCTTAGACAAGGAAAAATCTTGTTCTATTTTCCTAAACGATGTACCATACAGCGTAAGACTACTGCGCAGTCAATGTGTACTGTATAGTTGTAGTATATACAACGGTGCTGTTTGCTACAGTATTCAACTGAGCAGCTAAATCGGCGCCCAGGTTTTTAATGCCGTAATCTACGTCGAATAATGTACCTGAAGTAGCCGAACCGGAAAGTACATTCGCATGCGTTGAATTTGCACCGGTAAAAGACGCATTTGCATTGTTTGCATCGCCATTTGGCGTTGTAACATAACCACCTTCATCCGCAATTGAAGGATTGTAAATTTTAATAAACACATCCGACGCAGGAATTACTACACTATTGTCGCTGTTCGCGAGGTCTCCTGCAATTTTAGCATCAACCTGAAAAGCGCCGGCAGACCTTACCAATAATTCTTTGGTTCTTGTTACAGCTTTACCTGTTGCACCAGCAACATCAATATAATCCTGTGATGTGTTAAGGAAGATATCAGCAACATCAGTAGCACTTCCCGCACTTGTAGGAGAAGACGCCTGGTTGCTCCCATCGCCGAATCCGATAGACGCGAAATCTTTACAATGCACATTCAATGTTGTTGTTGCTTGAGCCGGGTTTGCTTGATTTTGGGCAGAAGCTTTAGTGAAAGCCCCGATTGCAGTTGTGGCAATTACAGCCACTAAGGTTTTGTTGATTAACTTTTTCATGTTATTTTTTAAAAGCCGGTTTTTTTACGACTTGCGGGTGCAAAGCTACGCAGGGTTAAATATTACCGCAAGGTTAATTTTATCATTTCTATGGTCAATTTCTGACAATGCCCCTGAAATCGACAAAAAAAATAATCATAATTCGTTCCGCTTAGCCTTTTCCCTAAACCCTTTGGGCGAAATATTACAATGCTTCTGAAAGAATTTGTTGAAATTAGTAGGTTCTGAAAAGCCCAATTCATACCCGATTTCTTTAATAGATAAATTGGACAATAACAACATTTTTTGTGCTTCGGATATTACTTTTCTTTGCATCATTTGCTTGGGCGAAACACCGAAAATTTTCTGTGTGGCATCGTACAACTCTCTGGACGACCTCAGTTGTAACTGTTTCACATAAAAATTTAAGGCAATTTCTTTTTTAAAATGCTCGTCCAGCAATGAATTATAGCGGTAAGCTATTTCTCCTGCTTCAGAAAATTTTACAGCGATAAGCGACTCGGCATTCATATACCAGCTTTTAATACACGCCAGAATACTCAGAATATTAAGCATGGGCATGAATTGGGTATATGCGCTGCTCTTATTCACTAGATAAGCCGCAGCTGTAAAATACAGCTTTACCATATCAAAATCCTGCTCCTCTATAGCATTGTCATTTGAACTGTATAGCTGTATTCCTTTTGAATATACTTCTAAAAATACTACGTTGCCATAGTATGACAACCCAATTCTGGTGCTGGTATAACAAAGAATATGTGCCGTGACCTGCGACGTGGTCGAAATCACAATATCTTTCTGGCAACACCCCGTAGTTGTATCAAATACAAGTAAATTTTTACTGCCCAGACGGGACGAGATATTCATTGTTTCTACTGAAAAAGCAGCATCAGCATCGGATGTTTCCAGATAGACAAGGTAAAATCTGTTTTCGATAAGCGGTAAGCTTACAGTACCTTGGATTTGCATTTCTTGCAAAATAAATAATTGGTCAAACGCACTTTTTTTCATGTTAATCGTATGGTTTATTTTAAGGTAAACTATCTTGTAATCAGCCTGAACCAGAAATAATCGAAGTGAAAACGATTAAAATTCTGTTCGTTCATTTTACCGAACGCCTTGGGTATAAGTTAGTTTCAATATATGCGATGTGTGCTCCACAGCCAATCCTACGACAAGGGCAAATTTAATGCAAGAGGAATAATGTGGGCTTATTTACCCACAAAAATTTTTATAAATAAACAGACCTTGCTCCGCAGCAAACGGCAGCGGCACATGGTGGTAGATAATGAAGATTTCCTGAAAGCTTTCGGCAAAGTGCTTCAGCAGCGGAGAAAAGCCCAAAATTTGAGCTACCGCAAAATGGCACAGCTTTGTAATATCGACCATAGCGACATCAGTAAAATAGAAAAAGGCGAGGTAAATATCCGTCTTTTAACACTTGTCGAACTTGCCAAAGGATTAAATATAGCACCTCAAAATTTATTGGATTTTGAATTTGAATTTAAGGATTAAAGCAGCGTTTTCTTTATCAAATAAACAAGCCCCATTCATCTTCAAACTCGTCTTTTTGAAAGGTAGAAACCCATTGTTTGAATAACTCTCTGAATGAATCAATCTCGCTTCTTATCGCTTCTGCATATTTTTCTTCAATCAAATTTTGCATAGCAAAACTCAACAATGACGATGCAACGAACTGCGCATTCTTTCGAATGACGGCTGCATTTTCCATTTTTAAAATATATAAACTCCCTGTTTCTGAACTTCTGATTTTTGCGCCTACTTCAAAGGCATCGCCCATAACCATTGCGCATTGCTCCGTAGCAAATGAGTTGTCTTCTTTGAAGTCGTCGGAATCCAGTGCGCCTTGCAGCATCGTCATTACTTGCCGCCATTGTTGGTACAACGCTTTCGCCGCGTCGCGCGTGGGATTGGGCTTCCATTCTTCGCCTTCGGCATCGTCAAATTTTTTAAAATGGTCGTCGTCCCAATCGGGTAAATCGTTTAAAGAATCTAAGTTCATTTTAATTGATTTTTATTACACGAAATAAAACTCGATAGATTAGATTTTATTTGGATTACAAATCCGCTGATATTGCTTCGGAATTACAAGTTCCGAAGAGCAAAAGTTTATGTTCATAGTTTATTTTTATAAAAATCGATTATAGAGCAAAGATTCAATAGAGACTATAAGAAGTGTTATTATAAATGCAAATAATTCGCTCTTCGGAATTTGCAATTCCGAAGCCCTATCACAGGATTTGCAATCCTGCATTAATACTCGCTTACATCCAATAAACCTTTTCTTACACCGTAAAAATCTCCTGCGCTGCTATACAAATATTCTTCTTCTTTTTCTACAATACCTGCCCGAACAGGATTTTGGTGTATATACATTGCTTTTGTTTTAAAAAATGCTTCACTGAAAATTTCTTCGCCATGATAGCCTTCTTCCCAAAACCAAATTTTTTCTTTAAACATAAGCGTTTTTAACAACCACTCTTTCCTGCTTTCTGCCGGATTATTTTCTATACTACGATAAATAGTTTTTGCCGTGTATTTCTTAAAGTCGCGGATAATATCACTTAATTTTTCTTTCTCACTTTGAACAATCAAATGGCAGTGATTGCCCATAATTACCCAGGCATATATTTTCAGTCCTTTATGATGTTGGCAATAACGCAAATTTTCTATCAATATATCCCGGTATTCTTTACGCGAAAAAACATCCACCCACTGATGGACAGTAAAAGTAACAAAGTACAATGCGTGCTGGTCTTTTATAGTGTATGCAAAACTCATTACTCAAAATCTTTTCAAGATTAATTGCGGATTACAAATCCACCGATAAGACTTCGGAATTACAAATTCCGAAGAGCCGTATAAAATTGCAGCTTTCTTATAAAAACTTTTAAAGGATTTATTGTCTTTTCAATCAGTTTCTGCTTTTGCATTGCGAAAATTTTATTTGATTTTTTAGATTCCCGTCTGCGCGGGAATGACCTGCAAGCGTGTTCCTATTTCTTCTTTGTGCCTTTTTGCTTCAAAAAAACTTTAAATCTTCGCTTCATCAGCCCCTCCTTTGGAGGGGTTGGGGAGGCTCATTTCCTCTTTCAAATACTTCGCCGTAAAGCTCGTTTTATGTTTCAGCATTTCTTCGGGTGTTCCTTCAAATAAAATTTTTCCGCCGCCTTTGCCGCCTTCGGGACCTAAATCAATAATGTGGTCGGCAACTTTTATCACGTCCAAATTATGCTCGATGATTAAAACAGAATTTCCTCTGTCAACCAATTTATTCACCACGTTCAGCAAATGTTGAATGTCGCTGAAATGCAGTCCTGTCGTGGGTTCGTCAAGAATGTAAAAAGTCTTTCCCGTATCTTTTTTTGCTAATTCGGTTGAAAGTTTTACACGCTGCGCTTCGCCGCCGCTCAATGTTACAGCCGATTGCCCGAGACTGATATAACCCAAACCAACATCCTGCAACGTTTTTATTTTTCTGTATAAAGACGGAACAGGTTGAAAAAATTCAACAGCTTCATCCACCGTCATATTCAATACATCGCTGATGGATTTTCCTTTGTAACGAATTTCCAAAGTTTCGCGGTTGTATCTTTTACCGTTGCATTTTTCGCAAGGTACATATACATCGGGCAAAAAATTCATTTCAATCACACGCATTCCGCCACCTTCGCAAACATCGCAGCGACCGCCTTTTACATTGAAAGAAAATCTTCCCGCATTATAGCCGCGAATCTTCGCTTCGGGCAACGATGCAAACAGTTGTCGAATGTCCGTAAAGAAGCCGCAATACGTCGCAGGATTACTTCGCGGCGTACGACCGATCGGCGATTGGTCAATTTCTATTACTTTATCAATATGCTCCAAACCCTTTACTGACTTATATTCCAGCGGGTTTGTTTTTGATTTGTAACAATATTGCGAAAGTATCGGATACAGCGTTTCATTAATCAACGTAGATTTTCCGGAACCCGAAACGCCTGTAACCACAATCAATTCGCCCAAAGGAAATTTCACGGAAACGTTTTGCAGGTTATTGCCTTTTGCACCTTTTATTTCGATGAATTTTCCGTTGCCTTTTCTGCGTGTTTTTGGTATCTCAATTTTCTTTTTTCCGCTGATGTATTGCGCCGTATTGGTATTCGCTTTTAACGCTTCGTGCGGCGTGCCGGCAAAAACAATTTCGCCGCCGTGAATGCCTGCACGCGGACCAATATCCACGAGATAATCCGATGCCAGCATAATGTCTTTATCATGCTCCACAACAAGAACGCTGTTGCCGATATTGCGCAGATTTTCCAACGCCGAAATCAACCGGTGATTGTCTCTTTGATGCAACCCAATTGATGGTTCATCCAACACATACGTAATGCCCTGTAACTGTGAACCTATCTGCGTTGCAAGCCTGATGCGCTGGCTTTCGCCGCCGCTCAAAGTTCGTGTAGGACGATTCATTGTAAGATAAGTCAAGCCGACATTTAATAAGAATTGCAAGCGCTCACGAATCTCTTTGAGAATATCTTTTGCGATGGCGTTTTGTTTATCGCTCAATCTTTTTTCTATATCCACAAACCAACTCATCAAAATATCCAAATCGAGTTCACTCAACTCGGCAATATTTCTTTTATCGATTTTAAACCAAAGGCTTTCTTTTTTCAAACGTTGTCCGTTACATTCCGTGCAGGTTTTTAATTCCATGAATTTCTGCGTCCATTCGCGCAAATGGTCAGTGCTTCCCGATGAAGAAAACCAACGTTTCAGCATCGGCACAATTCCTTCATAACTGCCTGTATATGTTTGCGGAATAGTTTCATCATCCGTGTCCACTTCATACTCGCGCTTTGCATTGCCGTCGCCGAACAAGAGCAAATCAATTTGCGCTTCACTCAAATCTTTCAATGGTTTATCCAAACTTATTTTATGTTTGCGGGCAAACTGTGCAACCTGCTGAAACACGCTCGCGCTGCGCTCTTCGCCGAGTGGTGCAATGCCACCGTCTTTAACGCTTAATGATTTGTTCGGTAAAATTTCATCCGGACTAATCGCGTAAACTTCGCCCAAACCTTTGCATACAGGACACGCACCGTACGGTGAATTGAACGAGAAAGAATTGGGCGAAGGCTCTTCATAACTGATGCCCGTATCGGCACAAACTAATTGTTTAGAGTATTGCTGAACTTTATCGTCATCATTGCTTAAAATGAATACCAAATCTTTTCCCAACTTCAAAGCCTGCTGAACACTTTGCGACAAACGAATCTTAAATTCTTTCGTTACCTGTATCCTGTCAATCACAATTTCAATGTCGTGGATTTTGTATCTGTCCACTTGCATATTGGCTTTAATGTCCTGAACTTCGCCATCTACGCGCACTTTGAGAAAACCTTTCTTGCGTGTTTCTTCAAACAGTTCGCGGTAATGTCCTTTGCGCCCGCGAACAATGGGCGCGAGAATGGTTATCTTCTGATTGAAGAATTTTTTATAGACATCTTCCACAATTTCTTCCTCGCTAAACTTGACCATCTTTTTTCCTGTGTTGTAGCTAAAAGCCTCGCCAATTCTCGCATACAGCAACCGCAGAAAATCATACACTTCCGTAACTGTGCCAACCGTTGAACGTGGATTTCTGTTCGTGGTTTTTTGTTCAATGGAAATTACAGGGCTTAATCCTGAAATTTTATCTACGTCGGGACGTTCCATATCGCCCATAAATTGCCGCGCATACGCGCTGAAACTTTCCATATAACGGCGTTGCCCTTCGTTATAAATTGTATCAAACGCGAGCGAAGATTTTCCGCTACCCGAGACGCCCGTAAAAACAACGAGTTTGTTTTTAGGGATGTTGATGTCGATATTTTTCAGATTGTGTTCGCGCGCACCAATGACTTCGATAGATTCGTTGGACGCGATAATGTCTTTTTGTCTCATTCTAATTCAAAAGTACTTTAATTTAACAGATTATTCTGCGCTGTATTTTTTGTTTTCTATTATATCAATGGCTTTATCCAACAGCTCATCCTTACCTGCCAATACGCCTTTGATTGTTGGCTGTACCGGAATATCTATCTTGATTCCCTTTCTTTGCGTTTCTGTGCTATCGGGATTTTCTATGCCATATTTTGTGAACTGTAAATTTAATCCATAAGGCAAAGGCATTGAACAAACAGTACCATCGGCACCTGCAGTTTTACTGCCTAATACAACTGCATTTTTCGCCGTTCTGAATATCATCGCGGCAAACTCCTGCCTGCTTTGAGTCCATTCATTGACTATAATCACAACCCTTTTTTTATAAAAATCAGTAGAACGCCTATCCATTTCAAAGTTACCTTTATATACAATTGTTCCCGGCTTTTGAAGCGTTGGCGTAGTATAAATTGCTATTGGTTTAATTTCTGCTTCCAACCAATACATTAAATATACTATCCAAGGTGTAGGATAATATCTTAAATCAATGATTAAACCTTTCGTATTAGCGAACATCCTTTCAATTGCAGCAGTATCTTTCAGTTGCATATCTTGTGGACATAAATAGCCTATATTGTTTGAGATAACTGAACATACCGGTTTATGCACAACATCTTTTGTATAATACGCAGCCTTAGTAATCTGTGAATCCGTTAGCAAAGGAAGACAAAGGTTGAAAGATTGTTTATTTCTCGTAATATACAGAGTCATCGAATCTTCATCGCCTCTTAAAACATTAAACATTGGAGCAATCAATTCTCTTAATTTTGTCGGATAATTGGACGCAGGGATATAAGGAGAATATCTCTGAATCACGCTATCAATTGATATTCCATTTATAGAATCAATAATATCTCCCCGATGAAGTATATTTTTTATTTCTAATGAATCCTGATAATAGCCCGTAACGACACATTTGTTTTCAATAAAACTCGTTTGCACAGGTATCGCCTTGTGGTGTTGTATTGCTAAAGGAGCACTGCCAAAGCGAGGCGGCAACAATGAGATACAACCATGACTGTCATTGATAGAAGTAATCATTTTCGTACAAGCAATAACGTAGTCTGTATCATTCTTGATGCCGTAAAAAACAGGAATAAATTCATTTAAAACGCGCGTCCATGACTTTCCAATTAAATGCCGATAAGGATAAAAATATTGAATATAGTTCCAAAATCTATACAATGCTAAAAAATTCATCGGCGCATTTATCCGAGCATTCTCATAAGCAGATTCATTTTTTATAAATAGCTCTCCATATTCTTTATCTGCTGCCACATAATATTGCGAATCGGGTGCATTATAGTTCTCAGCAATGAATCTCAACTTCCGCATCAAAGAAACAGCCAAGTTATTTTTATCAAACAGGGTACCATAATCGGCTTTTAGTTTAATATCTTTCACAGGAATAAAACTGCAATTTGTACAAGCAGGTACAGTCCCTAAACTATCGACCCAGCGCTCAATTATTTCATAAGCATCGTTATTATTTTTAGCATTCAACACTTGTGGAAAAACCTGTAGCAGTTTACTATCCCAGTCGTATTCCCCTGAATAAACAGCAGGATGATAATATTTTAGAAAACCCCAAACCTGACCAAGATTTGATAATTGACTTATTTTATTGTTCGTTAAAATATTAATTGAATTAACTTTTATATCTGGCTGCGACCACGCTAAATTTGTGAAAAATATTATCCAATAAAAGCAGTATTTTAATTTCATAACAGAATTATTATTTCTCAACAAATATTTTTATTTCTCTAATTTAGTTTTATTGTTTTGCATAAAACTGTTAATAATTCGTTCTATGTCCTTTACACAAACTTTGGACTACACGGCAGGTTTTATTACACCACTTACATTTCTTCCGCAAGCAATAAACATGGCGTGAAAAATCGGCGAAAGATGGATTTACAACACGACCGAGTAATTATTCTGACCAACTCAATAATTATTTGTTTGGAGCTCGTGATATTTTTTTGAAACTGAAATATGGAAAAAAACAATGGTCGATAAATATTTACCGACCATTTCAAATTATAAAAACACCCACCCTTATTTTATATCGCAGGATTTGCAGCGTATTCAGCCCAAAGCTCGTCCACCGTTTTTCCTGTTTTATTTTTCCAGAAATCATCCGTATAAGTATGTTCGCGCATAGCTTCATTCAATTCGCGTACAAAGGTTTTGTCGTATTTTTTCTCAATCCATACAAGAAAACGTGCTGTGATGCGATACGCATTTGTATAAGATTGTTTACTATTAAAAGGCGTAAGCGACCAACCCGCAGCTTTATTATTTACGCCGTATTCATTGCGTACAAAATCTGCAATGCCTTCTGTAATCCAGCCGGGACCTGCGCCACCGCGATATGACTGCACAATGTGCATTACTTCGTGTGTAACCACATCCACATCTTCGGGATGCTGGTGCATCCACTCAGGATTTACACGAACTATGCTGCCAGCAGTTGCCGCAACGCCTTTGTATGCCGGGTCAATAATGATAAAGACTTTCTTTCTCGTGTTCGGATTGTACTCTTTCGCTTCTTCGGGATATACTTTGAAAAACACCTCCGTCATGTGTTTTTCCACCGCTTTATCAAATGTCGAATCATGATTGATGAAGATGAGCGTATAACCTTCTTTCGTAGTTGAATCGATGTTTACGGCATCAGCACGGTCAACATCATTCCAACTTCTGCGATGCCTTTGCGCATTGAGATTATTGGATATTAAGGCGCATGAAACCACGCCAAAAACGAACATTACTTTTTTCAGCACAATTAAAAATTTAAAATAATTAAGAAAATTTGAGTACTTACCATAAAAAGAAACCACTAAGGAATTAAGAAAATTAAGTTTAATGTTCCTTAACTTCTTAATGGTTCAAAATTTACTTATTCTTATCCGTTGAAAAGGAATACGGATAATCTTCCGGACTGATACCTTTCTGTTTGTTCGGAACATCGCTCATTTGTAATTGAAATGTTCCGCCTTTTAAAATATCAAAGTGGTTGATGAAATTCTTATCATAAGATTTTCCGTTCAACGTTGCCGATTTTACGTACCGGTTTGCATCGCTGTTTGCCGGCGCACTAATGGTAAATGTTTTTCCATTTTCCAGATTCAGCGTTACTTTCTTAAATAACGGGGCACCCAAAACATATTGCGGCACGGCAGGACACACTGAATAAAATCCTAATGCAGAAAACACATACCAAGCCGAAGTTTGCCCGTTGTCTTCATCTCCGCAATAACCGTCCGGTGTAGCTTTATATAGTTTATTCATTGCTTCACGAATCCAGTACTGCGACTTCCACGGTTCGCCTGCATAGTTATACAAATACAGCATGTGTTGAATCGGCTGGTTGCCATGCGCATATTGTCCCATATTCATAATTTGCATTTCACGGATTTCGTGAATCACACCGCCGTAATAGCTGTCGTCAAATGTTGGCGGCATTTTGAAAATAGAATCCAGCATGTTCACAAATGTTTTCTTTCCTCCCATCAGGTCGATTAATCCCTGCATATCATGAAACACGCTCCACGAGTAGTGCCAACTGTTACCTTCGGTAAATGCATCGCCCCATTTGAACGGATTAAAGTTTGCGCTCCAGCTTCCGTCTTTATTTTTTCCACGCATCAGGTTATGTGAAGGGTCGAACAGATTTTTATAATTTAAGCAACGTTTTGCATACAGATCGATTTCCGCCTGTGGACGATGCAAAACTTTTGCCAATTGATAAATCGCAAAATCATCATACGCATATTCGAGTGTACGCGCCGCATTTTCGTTAATACCTACATCGTAAGGAACATAACCCAATGTGTTGTAATACCGAACACCTTTACGACCAACGGCACTCATCGGACCTTCGTTATTGGCATCATGCAACAATGCTTCATACAAAGTATTGATGTCATAACCGCGCAAGCCTTTCATATACGCTTCTGAAACGATAGATGCAGAATTGTTTCCCACCATAATATCGGCATAGCCCGGACTGCTCCATTCCGGCAGCCAGCCACCTTCTTTGTAATCGTTTACCAGTCCTTCCTGCATCTCTTTGACAACGGAAGGATACATTAAATTCAGGAACGGATACAAGGCGCGAAAAGTATCCCAAAAACCTGTGCCGCCAAACATATAACCGTCATGCACCTGTCCATCGTAAGGACTGTAATGCACTATTTTACCTTCTGCATTTACCTCATACAAACGATTCGGGAAAAACAACATTCTGTACAGACAGGAATAGAAAGTACGCATCTGGTCAATCGTTCCACCGTCCACTTTTACGCTGCCTAAAGTTTTATTCCAAATATCTTTTCCTTTCTGTTCAACAGTCTCAAAATTATCATTACCCAATTCTTTCAGATTGAGTTCCGCTTGTTCTGCACTGATAAACGACGATGCAACTTTTGCAACTACTTGTTCGCCGCGGTATTTCGAATCGAAATTAACAATAGCACCCACGTGTTTATCGTCGGCAGACAAACTGCCTCTGTTCAAATCCTTATTGCTCCATGTGCCGATACTTTTAAAAGGCTTGTCAAATTTGATAACAAAATAGTTTTTAAAATTCTTCAACGGACCGCGCGCATAGAAAGTTGAATAACCGATGATTTCATTTTTTTCGGGAATAATTTTTACAAAAGAATGCCTTTGAAAAGCGTCAATTACAACAAAAGCGCTGTCTGTTTTAGGAAATGTAAAACGGAACATTGCCGCACGCAAAGTGGGCGCTATTTCAGTAGTTACATCCTGGTCGGCTAAATAAACACTGTAATAATAAGGTTTTGAAATTTCCGTTTTGTGCGAAAACCAGCTTGCTCTTTCGTTCTCGTCAAACACGGCTTTTCCGGTTACGGGCATCAGCGAGAACACTCCGTAATCGTTCATCCACGGCGATGGCTGATGCGTTTGCTTAAAGCCTCTTATTTTATCGGCGGTATAAGTATATTGCCAACCGTCGCCATCGCGACCGGTTTGCGGTGTCCACATATTCATTGCCCATGGCAAACCAATAGCAGGATATGTATTGCCAGTAGATAAATCAACTTTTGAATCACTCCCCATTAACGGGTTTACATAATCAACAAGCGATGTTTCGGAATTGGTAACCTGTGCTGAAATACCTGACGCAACTGCAACAGAACAGATTAATGATAAAATTTTTCGCATAGTAATGAATTGATTTCAAGTTCTAAAGATAAGCATTCCAATTGTGCATAGTTGCAAATAAACACGGAAGAGATTGTTAATGGATTATTAATCGTGCCAACATTTACCTTGATAATTAATTTTCTTTGGGAAATTGCATAAAATCATTCACAAAGTTTTCATGAAACAGAAATTACTTTTTATCGTCTGCATCGTTTTAGGTACAGCCAATGTATTTGCACAAAAAAATAACCTGTCTTATCTCAAACCCGAAATCGGCGGCGTAGGACATTTGCTTGTTCCTACAAGACCAACTATTCAGTTGCCGTACCAATCGATTCGCATGACGCCTTCGCGAAGAGACTATCTTGACGACCAAATCAGCGATTTTCCTTTGCAAGTAGTTTCACACAGGCTTGGTCAGGTATTTTCCATAATGCCGTCAACAGATGCCGTTATCTCTCCAAACAGCTGGAATGAAAAATATGCTTACGACCAGGATTTGGAGGACCGTTCGCCATGGCATTATCAAAACTTTTTTACGGAAAAAAACATTTCGGTCGATTTTGTGCCGGGCAAAAAAGCCGCAATTTTCCGCTTTATCTTTCCGAAAAATGTAAACAAATCTTTGCTCTTAGGTGCATACAACGGTAGCGAAAGTTATTGGAAACTAACCAATAATAACACGCTCGAAGGAATGCAATATTTTGAAGCAGAAGACAATCTGAAACCTGTAAAAGTCTATGTTTACGGCACATTCAGCAGTAAGACAAAATTGTATTCTGCCGATAATGAACAACAAGATGCTGTTACAGGAAGAGGCGCAAAAGCTTATTGCAATTTCGTTTCGGGAAGTGATACCGTTGAATTTCGTTATGCGATTTCCTACATCAGCCCGCAACAGGCGAAGCAAAATTTTAATGATGAATTAAAAAATATTTCTTTAAACAAATTAGCTGCGCAAGGCGAGGAAGCGTGGGCAAAAGTGATGAACCAAATTCAGGTTGAGGGCGGAACTGTTGAACAAAAAGAAAGTTTTTATACAGCGTTATACCGCTGCTACGAACGCATGGTAAATATTACCGAAGACGGGAAATATTACAGCGGTTACGACAATAAAATCCATGAAGACAAAAGACCTTTTTATGTGGACGATTGGGTTTGGGACACACATCATGCGCTGCATCCGTTGCGTATGATTTTGCAACCGACCGTTGAGGAAGATATGCTGCAATCTTATGTGCGTATGTATGAGCAAAGCGGCTGGATGCCAACATTTCCGGTACTTTACGGCGACCATGCCTGTATGAACGGATTTAATTCTTCCATTGTTTTTCTGGATGCCTATCGCAAAGGATTGAAGAATATTGATTATAAATCTGCTTACGAAGGAATGCTTAAAAATTCTTTAAGCGCCACCAAACTTCCATGGAAAAACGGACCTGCAACCACTCTCGATAGTTTCTATTATACGCACGGATATTTCCCGGCGTTGCACCCCGGCGAAAAAGAGCCTTATCCGTTTGTTCAGTCTTTTGAAAGAAGACAAGCCGTAGCCGTTACACTTGGCGCAAGCTACGACGATTGGGCAACAGGACAATTGGCAAAAGAATTCGGCAAAACCGATGATTATAAATTGTTGGATGCAAGAAGCAACGATTATAAAAATCTCTGGAATACAGATAAAAAATTTTTCCTGCCGAAAGATTCCGCAGGCAACTGGATTATGATTGACCCTAAATGGGACGGAGGTCCGGGTGGAAGAGATTATTACGACGAAAACAACGGTTGGACTTATCTGTGGCAAGTGCAGGAAAATATCCCAAGCCTTATTGATTTGATGGACGGCAAACAATCCTTTGAACAAAGGCTCGACCAACTGTTCCGAGAAGATCTGGGCAGGGAAAAGAAATTGTTCTGGGTAAAATTTACCGATGCCACAGGACTTGTAGGACAATTTTCTATGGGCAACGAGCCGAGTTTCTTTATTCCGTATTTATACGATTATTCCAATGCTCCATGGAAAACGCAGGAGCGCATTCGCATATTACTAAATACTTGGTTCCACAACGATATTTTTGGTATTCCAGGCGATGAAGACGGCGGAGGAATGTCGGCGTTTGTTGTTTTTTCTTCCCTTGGATTTTATCCTGTAACGCCCGGCAAACCTGTTTATGCCATCGGAAGTCCTTTATTTACCAAAGCAAGCATTCGCCTCCAAAACGGAAAAACATTTACTGTAATCGCGCACAATTCATCTAAAACCAACAAGTATATTCAATCGGCAAAGCTCAACGGAAAGCCGCTGAATACGCCGTTTTTCACACACAGCGATTTAATCAATGGCGGAACTTTGGAACTGGAAATGGGCGATAGACCAAATAAAAGCTGGGGCGTGGTAAATAAGTGAATAGTCACAGATACACGGATATTTGTTCGTGCATCTGTGGCATTAATTCAAAGAAAATGAACTTATCCATTTTTCCATGTGATTATTTTCCGCAGGCTCGGCAGATGCTTCAATCACAAGCGTTCCGCCGTTCATAATATCTTGTTGCGTGATATAATTTTTGTTCCACACTTTACCATTCAAAACAGCACGTTTGATATAACAATTCTTGTCAGAAAAATTTTCAACTTTAATCGTAAAAGTTTTTTCTTCAGGTAAATTAATTGTAACGGTTTTAAACAACGGAACATTCAGGTAATATACCGGTTCGCCCACGCATGCAGGAAAAAACCCGCATGCAGCAAATACAAACCATGACGACATTGCTCCCGCATCATCGTCCATCGTACGCAAGAATGCCTGCGGTTCATTTTTATAAATCGGTCCGATGTAAGAATCAATGCCTCTGCTGTTGTCGTTGAAATAATACTGAATCATGGTATCAACGGCAATCTTATGCATCATGTACTGCGACTTCCAAGGTTCGCCTGTGGCGTTGTATAAAACCGGCATTTGAATATCAGGCTCGTTGGCATGGCTGTAATAATCGTTGCCGAAGAAAGTATCCAATTGTTTAATAAAATCTTTTTCTCCGCCTGCCAACTCCATCAATCCTTTCACATCAAAAGGCACAAGCCAGCGATATTGCCAAATTGTTCCCTGATACATTCCGCGTGCCTGCATTCTGTCCACATCGTGCCTGGTTAAATCTTTAAAATCTTTGTTCCAATAATTTTTATACTCCAACGCTTTTCGTCCGTACCGATTGCTCAACGTTGTGTCGTGCAGGATGTATGCTATTTGCGAAAATGCCCAACAATCGTAGCTCGATTCTAAGGCTTTGTCGGGATGCGAAAAATCAAGCCTGTCAACTTCATTCTTTAAAGAATCTTTTATCGGCGCAAAGTCGATAGAATAACCTTTTTTGTATGCATCCAGCAATGCAACCATCGCGTGTTCCGTACGAACAGTATTGGACGGTTCATGCTGTGTGGCATAGTCTTTCTTGCCGTATTTATACAAATTCGCAACAGACCGGATAATGCCTTTGTATTGTTGCGGATAAAGCACGGAAAGTAAAGGCAATTGCGTTTTATAATTGTCCCAAATAGACCAGCCGTTGTACATGGTATCGGAAGAAATTTGCTCCGAACCGTCGATAGCCCTGTAATGCCCGTCAGGCTCGGAAATTTTATATGGCGATTGAATAGCGCGATACAACAACGAGTAAAACAATGCTTCTCTTTTTCTGTCGCCCGTAACCTTCACATGAGCAAGCATATTGTTCCAAGCCGCTTCGCTCTTGTTTTTCAGCACATCAAAATTATCATTACCGATAGCGGCTCTTGCATATTCATTATTAACGGACGATAAAGCAATTCTTATATCAACTGTTGCTGCCTCATCAGGCAAATGCGCAATCAATTGATGTTTGCCAACGCTGTCCCATTGCACATTTTTATCCAAAACGAGCCGGTAATAAATTTTGTATTTACCCACGCTGCAAGTGGTTCCCGCTTCTACCCAACCGCTTAATGTATCGTTTGATATAGTATGCTGTTCATCAACAAAACCGTTAGATAACGTATGGCTTAAATCGATATAAAAACCCTTCTTTCCTTTCGGAAAAACATAATGATGAACCCCATACTTCGGCGTTACAACAAAAGATGCAGAGATTCTATTGGTAAACGAAACACTATAATATCCGGGGCTTCCGGCTTGGCTTGCTTTTATTAATTTACACTTCGTGTAATCATCTCCAAGAAATGGTTTGATTAAAATATTTCCGCCGCTGCCCTGGCAACCTACACCTTCCAAACAAGTATGTGCAAAGCCCAAAAACTCCTTTGCATAATATTCATATCCGGTATGTATATGCGGATACGTCTGCGGCACAATGCTTAACATACTCAACGGCGCAGATGCCGCCGGCGATAACTGTCCGTGGTCGGCAGATGTGCCTAAAAACACATTAACAAGGGCTGCCGGATTTTCGACAGCCTTGTTATTTGTTTGTGCGAATGAATGAATTTCCGTGAAGCATAAAAGGAAAAGAATAAATTTTTTCATGCGATAAAATTATTCTAAAAGTTAGTCGTAATCAAGTCTTTACAATAAAATTAATTATGCAGCCAAACAGAAGAGGGTCTCTAAATAGCGAAGCCTCTTCTTCTTACATCTTAATACCCTGGATTTTGTTTTAGATTGGGGTTTAGTGCAAGTTGTGCAATAGGTACAGGAAATAACAGTTTATTTTTATCATTAGTAGGCTTATGATCCCACCAGGTACCGGTCAGGAATTTACCGAATCTGATGATATCCTCTCTTCTGTAACCCTCGAAAATAAACTCTCTGCCTCTTTCTGCCAGCAAAGAATCCATTGTAAAGTCATTAACCGTATATTGCTTGGCAGCCCAAACCTTCGGATCAAAATCTCTTTTCCTGCACGCATTTATCAAATCTACGGCCTCCTGAGTTGCTTTGCCGCCATTCAGTCTCATCAATGCCTCCGCCTTTGCATAGTATATCCATGTTAATCGATATATCATCCAGCTTGTGCTTTGATAATTAGGATCATCCTGAGCACCCAGTTTATATTTATTAAATCTTACACCACTGTTTTCCTCTCCCGTTGTCATATCTGAGGGAAGGGAAGATGAGTCCTGTCCCGGCTTTAACTCGGAATACCTTCTTATATCATCTACAAACACTAATTGTTTACCGCTATACTCGCGATAGCCCATAACCGGCTGCGTAGTATCTGCATTGTCTTTTTTAGTTATCGGGTCATAATACCACATAGGTCCAATGAAAAACCATTCTTTCTTGCGTTTATCCTGGTCGTCATATGTAGAATAAACGCCCGGAATAAGAACGATACCATTATTTCCGGTTACGGTTCCGCCGTAAATAAATTTCTGGTTAAAATGATAAAAGTCAGAAGGGAAACCGGCGTTCCAATTAGCAGATTGATGGTTATATACAATAGCAAAAATCTGTTCCTGAGACGCCTTATTATTCGGCAGGTAGGTTTCTGTCAGGTTCGAGTCTAAAGTAAGTCTGTTATCCACAACGCCGCCCGCTTTATTATCAATTAAAGAATCACATGCGTTAATACAATCTTGCCACCTTGCCTTACCTGACCATTGCTCTGCATTTAAATACAGCTCTACCAACATAGCATAAGCACCAGCCTTGCTCATTCTGCCGAGCAACTGTTCCGACAGATTGGGGACGAGGTTGATATTTGCCTTAATTTCCGCTTCTATAGAATCAAAAATCCGGGCTCTCGGAATAGTGGTAGGATGCTCCTGTTCTATACTTGTAACCCAAGGCACATTTCCCCATAAATCCATAATCCGTATGTAATAGAATGCGTGCAGCAGCTTCATTTCCGCCACGTAATTTTTTTTCTCCTCCTCGGTAATACCCATCGAGGCAGCATCCCTTGTTCCAATGTTTTCTATGGCGGAATTACAATACCCTAAGCCAGTCCACAAAAGTGTCCAGGGAGTACTTATCAGGTCGCCGTCTGATGTCCAGGTATGGTAGTGCAGAAATCTCCACCTGCCCTGATCATCTCCGTCGATACCTTTTCTCGGCCATGCCAACTGGTCTGCGGCTAACTCGCTCACACGCCACCAACCTATTTGCCCGGCGCTTGTTGCCCAGGCATTGGTATGCGTATAAGGGCGAAGCACTGCTGAAATTACTTCATCTTTATTTTTATAATAGTCATCTGCCGGAATGGAGTGATATGCTGAGGAGTCCAGCTTGGTACAGGAATAAATTAAATATGCCGGCACCACAAATAATATCAGATATTTACACTTTTTCATTCGTATATTTTTTATTGTTTTTTTAATAATCGAACGGAACCCCGCTATATAATTACACCAGATCTCATTTGTTTATATTTTTATTTAAAGCCCTACATTGATACCCAGCAGAAAAGAACGCGTGCTCGGATATACACCCTGACCGTCAATACCGGGATATAGACCGGTATCATTTACAAAGTCGGGGTCATTGCCCTTATAACTCGTTATCAATGCCAAATTCGAACCGGTTACATATACATTTACATTTCGTATATACTTATTGGATTTAATAGGAATGTTATAGGAAAAAGTCACCTCGTCTAATTTTATAAAATTGCCATTTTGTAAATAAAGGTCGGAGTATGCGTAAGCATCATTAAGCTGTTTGTAAGTCGTGAATGCCGATTGCAATACATTGGCCGGCAACGCGTATTGATTTCCATAATCCAGATCTACGGTGTTTAAGATTTTATAACCGAATTTTCCTCTTAAAGAAAATCTTAGGGAGAAATTTTTATAGGTAAATGTATTTGTCAGCGAAGCATAATATTTAGGAATACCATTTCCTATATAAGTTTGATTAGCAACATCACTCGCCTCAGTTACATTTACTTTCTGTCCATTTTTGTCGTAAAACAGCCATTTCCCATTTTCGTCATATCCTGCAAATCTTTTTCCAAAAAATTCTCCAAGATAATCGCCCGGATATATATAATTATAAGCATTACCTAAATCGCCATAGCCGCCAATGCCACCGCCATTTAAATAATTTCCGTTTGTATATTTCAGCAATTTTGTTCTTGCATGTGAGCCCGTCATATCAATATGCCAGCTAAATATACTTGTTTGCACCGGAGTGGCACCCAGTGTCAATTCTATACCGTTGGAGCCTAATTCTCCCACGTTCAGCAACGTTTGCTGTGCAACATTCGCCGGCTGCTCTACGGTTGCCTGAATAACCAGACCATCTGTTCTCCGCTGGAACCAATCAATAGAACCGGTCAGGCGGTTGTTGAATAAGCCAAAGTCCGTTCCGATATTTAGCTCCTTCTTTCTTTCCCATTTCAAATCCGGATTAGGATTTAAAGAAGGACCATAGGTTTGATGCCATGTTCCGTCCGGATACAAATAATAACCTCCGGTACCTAAGGTTACAAACGGATATGTGCCATTACCGAAACTTTGGTTTCCCGTAATACCATAGCCGGCTCTTATCTTTAAATTATTTACCCATTTTACACTTTGCATAAATGGTTCTTTGCTTAAAATCCAGCCTGCCGAGATTGCCGGAAAATTTGCCCATTTGTTATTTGCACCGAACATAGTTGAACCTTCATGGCGTAAAATAGCTTCTACCAGGTATTTATCCAGATATGAATAGTTGACTCTGCCATAAAAAGAAATTAAAGTGTTGGCAAATTTTTCGCTATACTCTCCTGCATGCCCTTGTCCTAATGCATTTCCCGCACCTAAATCGTCTTCGGCAGTTTCATCAGCAGAAAATCCTTTATTGGAAGCATTGAAGCCTTCTTCTTCATGATACTGGTAGCTGTAGCCGGCAATGGCACTGATGGCGTGGTCTTTAGAAAATGAAGAGTTATAACTCAAATATGATTCAAACAAATAATCATTCTGCAGTTCCGAACCTTTATAAGCGTAACCTCCGGAAGGATTGTCTCCGTCATTTTGCGAAGCGCGGGAATCGAGCAATTTGTATTGATTATCTACATACTGATTTCTTTGCGCAGAGCCGGTAGCAGTTATGCTTAAATCATTAATTATCTTTAATGTTGTTTTGAATTGTTCCAGACTTGTTTCCTGGTCGCGCCAAGATGTTTCCTGATGCAATCTTGAAACTACATTTTCCACCTGGTTATCGTTCCAATAGCCGCCGGGGTTTGTGGAATCATAGGGACTTTGTGTAGGATTTTCCTTAAACAATGCATCTTCCCAATTGCCTCCTCCCAACAAATTCGCCCTGTTATGATTCATCATGATTGTAACCTGCGTAGTGAGGCGGTCATTGAATCCTTTATGGAATATATTGGCTGTTCCGCCATATTGCTGCCTGCTGTTCGCCTTGGCTATTCCTTCATAGTTGGAATAGTACAAGCTTGCCCTGTAATTTGTGTTTGCATTTCCTCCGGTCAGTGATATATTGTGATAATGACTGACATTGTTGTGATTGATTAATTCGTCGAACCAGTCCGTAGAGCTTCCTTTATCATTGTCTGCCGAAATAACCCCTTCATTTATTTTCTCTCTGTATTGGGCTGCAGAAAGCACTTTAGGATAACGGGAAAGATATTCTTTTCTTACCCATCCGTTATACTCATACTTAGGTTCGCCGTTTCCTCCATGTTTAGTAGTAACCAAAATTACACCCCCATTTGCACGCGTACCATAAATGGCTGCCGCCGAACCATCTTTGAGTACAGTGATAGATTCTATATCGCTTTGCTGAAGCAGGTCTAAGTTTCCTCCCGGCACTCCGTCAATAACCACCAGCGGACTGTTTGAACCGCTAATGGATGCCACACCCCTTAACTGAGTACTCGGACTTGAGTTGGGATTGGAACCGGAAGTTCGTGTAATTGTTAGCCCTGCAACCTTGCCCTGGATTAAATCCATGGCATTCCGTGCCCCGCCTGCATTAAAATCTTTGGCATTTACCTGAGTAACGGCAGAAGTAAGATCTTCCTTTTTTTGTGTTCCATAGCCCACCACAACGACATCGCTAAGCGACTTGTTTAATGGTTCCAATAAAACGTCTATTGGACCCGATGCACCTGAAATACTTATCTGTTTGGAAGCGTATCCGATAAAGCTTACGACAAGATTCTTTACCGTATCAGCAACCGTTAGCTCAAATTTTCCGGCGGCATTCGTTACTGTTCCTTTTCTCATCCCGGCTACCAGAATGGAAACGCCTGGAAGGGAATCCAACGTTTGACTGTCTTTAACAGTTCCTGTAATAGTAATCTCCTTAGCATTGCCCTGTGCCTGTAATTTATGTGAAGCAAAAAATGCAAGGAAAAAGAGAAGACAGGGAATTTTACTGATTATGCGAATCGTAATCTTTGACATCTGTTTTTCAATTTATAGGTAGTAAATAATAAACTAAATTCACAAGGATACATACGACCATTTGTTTTTATAATGCAGCTATTATAAAAGCAAATCGTACAAAATTCAATAATAAAAATGCGGGCTTTAAGGTGTAAAGAAAATTTCCAACTAAATCAGACAGCGCTTTTGCTTTGAATGATATTTATTGAAAGTTCTTGCTGCTAAAACGAAAGCGAATGCTTCCTTTGAAACAATATATACATAGGTTCATTGCCTTATTTTAATTTACCACCAATCAATACTAAAAATCAACTGTGATGAAATTATTTAATTGCGCCGGTATATTCCGATTACAGAGATGTAGCATCTCAATAGATGTAATTGACGCACAGCATTGCGGTAATGCAAAGTTACCAACAACCGTTTGACAATTCAAAGGTATTTAACAATCATAAATGCAATTGTCAACAAATATTAAACAGACTGTTAATAGATGTTTTAACACGAGTATATATAAGCAAATCATAATATTTCAGAAATAAACAGTTGGGACTTCCTTTTTATGCTAAGAGATCCGTTTGCTTCTTCAGGAGTTTAACATAAACAACAATCAAAGAGTTGTATAAGATTCAATAATTGATTATGCTCATACCATCACTCCTTTTAAAGGCATATTGGCTTGAGCATAATCATTCACAGACAGTATGGATAGCATCTAAGCAGCGCTCTTTTTTCGAGCAACTGCAAACAGTCATAAAAAGACTACTTGCGAGAAGATTATCTGAAACAATTTCTATTTCACAAATAAAGTTTCAAATTATCTTTTCTCGTCATAAACACCAAACTCCGCAATAGAAGGTGTATTGGAAAAATCGTCTATTAATATTCTTACTTTACTGCCTTTAACCGTTTCAAACCGATGAATTTTCACACGTTTTGTATCATCGCCCGTCAATAAAGGCTTCCATTGGTTATTTGCAAAATATTCAATGCGGTATTTATTGATAACAGGCTTTCCGCCCTCGGTAACGACAAGCATATTGAACGGCTGCATTTTTCCCAAATCAACTTCGTACCAGGGATGTTTCACTTCATAATTGGAAATCCACGATGTGCCGAAATCATCATCATTACCGAAATCCATAATATTCATATCGTCGCTCCAGCTGCTTTCTGCAAATTTGTTCTTTGCAAGATTATGCGAAATAATCGGCAACACTTGTTTTGGAAGCGTCGGATAATTGCCATCGTCTTTCCACAATTCGCCAATCTTTTTTAATGCAGCCAAAGCATTATCATCAATCAAACCATCTCTGTTGGGCGCAACGTTTAGAATAAAATTACAGTAAGCGTTGTTGAACGGAATTATATCATCATTTACCAGCTTTTGCGGATCTTTTACAGGCGTCGTGGGAAACGATGTTTTCCAAAACCAATTTTGCTGCAAGGGATAACATGACAACGCGGGAAGCTTATTTGTTTCCTTGGAAATATGTTGCCCCGCATTTTGCTCATACGATTTTATATCGGAATAGAATAATGCACCTGCCGGATATTTTGCAGAATTTAAGTCCATCACTAAACAATTAGGCTGCAGCGATTTTATGTGCTCATAAATTTCTTCAAAAGGAATCTGGTCATAAGAAATTCTTGACCAGGGAGCGTCCCAGCCATCAATAATCAATGCTTCTATCGGACCATAATTGGTAAGTAACTCTGTGAGCTGCGCTTCGATATATTTAACATCAGCGGGTGTAATATGGTTTGGGCGCAAACGATGATGTGTATCAAGAATAGAAAAGTATAACATTACCTTTAACCCGTTTTTGCGGAAAGCATTTACAAACTCTCGTACCACATCTTTCTTCAACGGACTGTGCATTACATTGTAGTCCGTTGTCTTTGTGTCCCAAATACAAAAGCCGCTATGATGCTTTGTAGTAAGGCATCCATAAGTCATGTGTGCAGATTTTGCCGCTTTCGCCCATTGGTCGCAATCCAGCTTTGTAGGATTAAAAACAGCCGGCGATAAATCCGGGTCGGGCCAGTCCTGATTGGCGTAAGTAGGAATATTAAAATGAATGAACATCCCGAATTTTAAATCGACGAATTTTTGCTGGAGGGAGTATAATGATGCCGCATCTTTGTATGACTGAGCATTGGCATACCTATCCGCCAAAAAATTTGTACAAATAAAACTTAGTATCAGCAAATACCTTAAAAGCCTGTTTTTCTTCATTATCTCTATTTTTTATAAATGTATAGCAATTGTATTAATACGCGTTACTTTCAAGTATTTATTATGGAAAAAACACCCAAGCATTTCATTGAAGATTGGGTGTTTTCACGATTACCTTATGATATATACTTAACCTACAAAGTAGGTTTTTGGTACGGAGTAAGATTCCCTTCCTCGCCTGCGGCGCCAGGATCTATAATACGAATATCTATAGCGTTTACGATAGTACCAATGTTGGGAACATTTATCACGCCATTGTCCTGAATATCGCCATGATTTGTTGTAGGATTAAATCCCCACGGATTACGCATTGAGAACAGCGCCGAAGAGTCGGTAGAAACCACCAGCGTATAAGCATGTCCAGTAATGGAAGCAGCACTGTCAGCACCTACACCCATATTTGCCCTATTAAACCCTCCGGTAACAAACTTACCATTGGCAAGAGCCCACATTACAGCTCTTCGCAGGTTTGTAGGAGAAATAGCTCCAGCTGAAAAGGCAAAACTATTGCCTGTACCTGTAAATAATGGCGTGGCGTATTCACTTCCAATACCTCCTATGTCTGTACCGTTATCCACAAACTTGTAAATAACATTATATTTCATGATTGCTTTTTCCAACACGGTAGCCCAGGTGGCTGTTGTATTATTACCTTGCGCGCCGCAAGCTTTCAGTTGCCCGCTGCCGTCAGCGAGAAACTGTGAGGAGACTGTAACTTTGATAGGCTTCGCCTGCGGATCATACATAGATACAGTATAGGTGCCATCTCCATTGTCTTTGATAAGGCTCTTAACAAAGTCCGGCGATGCATAAGCCATACAGCCTAATGCCGCCAAACCGTCACAATCACCGATATTGCGTTGATTGATATGCACTAAATCAGGGACGCCATACAAATACCAAAGATTTACTATAAACGTCTGCCAATGCAGGTCAGGAGTGGAAGACGGCACCGGCGGTTCGTTGCTTGCTGTAGCTAACCATTGAATATCAGCATCCGTGGTTACGTGTAATCCTTGAAAATGGATACCCATCGCTGTTTGAGATGAAAAAGTGCTACCATTGGATGCAGGCATCAAGTCAGACATGGTGGTATCTTTCCAGTCAAGCGTTACCTCGTCGCTGCTCGTTGGCGGAGTAGTAGGTTCTGTCGGCTTTGACGTAGGCGTTCCGTCGCTCTTGGAACAACCGTAAAATATTGTGAGGGAAAATAATAATCCTACACAGAAACGTATCTGTTTCATGTATTTATTTTTATTGCTTTTAAATGTCTATTGGTCGGTGTTCTCTCCGACCAATAGAAAAAATTAAACATAATTCTTATAAATCCCGTAAATCATGCCAAATTATTGGCCAAGCTATTAATAGAACTGCAACAACCTGAATTCCTCGCACTGGAATATCCCCGAATTATTATTATTGTTTGCCGTAATATTCCACCGGTAATACTTATATGCAGTGATGTTGGTAGTATTATACTGTACGGTTTGAAGCCTGTTAGGAAACGACTGATTTGTCTGTGTATCTATTACCGTCCAGTTCGTTCCATCATTAGATCCAGACAAATTCCAACCTTTGGGGTCACGTGGCTGAGAGTCATTACCCGATGTAATTGCATAAGCATTGACAACAGTTGGCTGCTGATAAGCAATCTGCACATACATATCTGAATGATAGGTAAACAATAAGTACTTGGTTGTATAATTGCTATCTACCAGATGTATAGCCGATTCTCCTGCATCGCCGTTCGACGGCGCATCGTCATAGTTAAAAGTAAATGTAGTCGCTTGTCCGGTCGTATCGTGGTTAGTAATATCTTTCGATCTTATCAGAAGCGTATCTATTTTAAAATAAGCAATATCGAGTGTACTATCAAATGTGCCACTAGATATGCTCGAAAGCCGGATAGGTAATAAATAATGTGTCCCCATTTTCAGGCTATGTGCCAAAATATTCAAAGCCAACGGCTGGGAAGTCGTTGTTCCTGCTTTTAGTACAGATGTAAGACCCGATAAACTGTAAGCGCTATCCGGTAATGGATAATAGACAAAACCCGTATAGGCATTGAGTTCATTGTAAGCCGCTATCAAGCTATTATCCACCACAAAGGTTGCCGTAACATCTTGTGTTGCACTTTTAAACCCGCCATAAGCCACACCAAAATAGGCGGTTTGCGTATCCGTAATATAATAAAGCGAAAGGTCGGCTCTATCCTGATAAGCCTGCGGCATATAAATGGTGCCTTCTTCCGGCGAATAAAGCCCATTATTTTTTACACATCCTGATAAATAACAACACCCTGCAAGACACACCAATACTGATGCTATTTTTATATGTTTAAGTAGCCTTATATACTTTTTCATTTTAAATAATTTTAGGTCTTAATACTGTTGAAATATTTTACTTATTAACAAGGATTACCATCCGGGATTTTGCACTAATAATTTATCCGCCAGCAACTCACTATAAGGAATCGGCCAGAGATAATCTCTTTGTAAAAAACGCCTTCTTTCGCACAACACCTCTTGGTAAAAAGCGTCGCCTGTTGCAAACATGTTCATACCATACACATCCTGTCCCATGGTTTGCGGTGCAATCAGCCAGCGACGGATATCGAAATACCGTACATTTTCAAAAGCAAGCTCAACTTGTCTTTCATGATGGATAGCATCTCTCCACCCTGCCTGAGTTGTTGGTTGAGGAACAGTAGTAGCACTATCTGTTCCATAAGGCTGAATTCCCGCCCTTACACGAATCAGATTTACATATTTCTCGATATCCGAATTTCCCGGGTCATATTCATTTAAAGCCTCGGCATAGTCGAGATAGATGGTTGCCAACCGTAGGTAGCAATACCCTTTATTACCTGTATTGGTGGTCAGGTTCTTTCTTACAGTATAACCGGTAGAAGTTACATCGGTAGTACTTTGCCCCCTGCCAGAGTTGCCCGTCAGGGTAAAGTCTACAATTACCTGATCGCTGCCGCTTTGCTGCATCCAATAGCTGTTGTTGTATGTAATCCCTACATAAAATCGCGGTTCGCGGTTGGTATAGGGGTTGAAAGTACGCCTTGCCTGTACATCATACACCGATTTGAAATCGGAAAACCCGGATGCCTGGTAGCCCGAAAGCGGGTCAGTAATAGAGCGCCCGTTGGCGGTAAAGTAAGCATCCACCATCGACTGGTTAGCTGCGAGAAAACCGCCGCCTTTACTCACAGTGCTTGGCGACCCTACTAACTTAGGCACCATCGCATACACCAATGAACTATAACTGCTCTTTGGACGACCCCATATCCACTCCTGGTTCCATTCATTCTCTACAACTTCCTTGCAAGAATAGTATGCCCTGGAAAAAGAATCTGTGCCGTTAGAGGAATTATATATACTGTAAGTAGAAGGTACAAACTCATCAATAAAAGCTTTGGCGGCATCGGCAGCTTTCTTCCATTTATTTACATCATAAGTTTGCGGAATCAATTGCGTACCGTCCGTATTTACAAGTCCGGCATATTGTTTATTGCCATTAAAAAGCGGGCTTGCCGCCAGTAGCAATACCTGCTCTTTAAAAGCTTTGCACACTCCCGTAGTAATTCGGCCGTATTCTTTACCACCATTGCCGAGATCGATAGGCTGATCAGCAGGACTTTGTGAGGTAGCTACTGCCTGAAGTTCGTTGTAAGCAGTATCCAGCTGGTTAACGATATAGGTTACGCAGGAATCAAAGGGTGTACGCGCAGCAAGCAAAGCATCTCCCGTAGCATTAGGGTCTATCTGGTTTGGCAGGATGGGAATGGGTCCGTATAACCGAAGCATATAGAAATAAAAAATAGCCCTTAACGCTCTTGCTTCTGCTTTGAAGTGTCCTTTTAGAATATCATTTACCTGTGCAGGGTTGGCATTGTCGATATTAGCGATAAAATCAGTGGCCGTGCGTACCGGTTTATACCAGTTGTTCCAAAAATAGCCACCGAAGTCTTGGTTCCAGGTACTTTGGTTTAGCAGGTTGGCGCCAGCACCAAGCCCACCCGAGACGCCACCCCAACCAGCCTGTGACCAGTAGTTAGCCTCATCCGAGGCACCAGTATAAGGTCCTGAATAGCCTGCTCCTTGGGCAAAACGCTCTTGGTATTCATCTGGCAAATTGGTGTATATCTGTGCCAAGTAGCCCTCAACATTAGTAAGCGATGCAAATATGCTGTCTTTGAGTAATAGCCCCGTAGGCAGGGTGGACAAATATTTGTTGCAAGAACTGACGCTAAAGAGGCAGACGATTCCCACACAGACAATGACACAGGATATAATCTTTTTTTTCATTTGTATATTTTTTATTGTTTTCAACAATTGAATGGAACTTCGTTTCATCTTTCTTGTATTTAATTTCGTATATCAAAAATTAGCACGGACACCAATGGACAGATTTCGGGTATTAGGATATACATTACCATTCCCTGTGTTCAATTCCGGATCCCACAACTTGAAGGGACTCCAATAACACAGATTCAAACCATCAAAGTATATCTGCAGGTTCCTCATACCCATACTTTTCATCCATTTTGTATTTTTGATATTGTAGCCAATATCTGCCGTTTTCAAACGTACAAAGGCAATACTTTTTACCCACCAGGTGCTATTTACATTATTATTGTTGTTTGCACTAGGTCCAAAACCGAGCCTTGGATAGAAGGCATTGGGATTCGGATTGTCGGGAGTCCAACGGTCTGTTACGATAGCAAACACATTACCATCATCTGCGCCGAGCGAGCTTCCATTAAAAGGTGAGCGTGCATTGTCGCTCAACGTACGGTAAGACCCTAAATTGCCCTGGAAGAAAACGCTGGCGTAAAAATTACCCCAAGTATAATTGAAGCCGGCACCAAATATCCATTTAGGCACATCCCCGTTACTAATCTTGGTTTGGTCATACTGGTTGATAACGCCATCGCCATTCAAATCTTTGTATTTAAGGTCTCCTGGTCTGGGATTACCACCAACTCCGCTCTGGTCGGCACTATTGTCAATCTCTGCCTGACTGGTAAACAAGCCTTCGGCAATATATCCTGTAACATAGTTGGTATATTGTCCTATCGGGCTTTGATATGGGTCTCTTACCGGCGGCAGTGCATTCTTTTGCAGACTATTGATACTGTATGTGACTGTACCATTGAAGCCAAGCGTCATATTGTGTCCGATATTGATAGGCGTTAGAGTAACCTGCCCATCGAGACCTGAAGCATTTACGACACCCACATTGCCCACGGGCTGATATTGCAAGCCGGCATAGTTAGGAAAATCCGACCGGGTAAGGAACACTTTTGTGCGGTGCGAATACCAGTAATCCAATACGAACTGTAAGTGGTCGTTAAGCGTATGAAAATCCCATCCCCAGTCCTGTGTATGCGCTATCGCCCAACCTACACTGGCACCGTACTGTGAAATATTAACGCCGTTGTAGGCTTGTGAGCTCGTACCAGAGCCGAAAGTATAGCCATTCGCATCAGTAGTAACGAGTGTGGCGTAGCCGAAACGTGCGCCGGTACCGGGAGCGCCAGACAGACCATTAGAATAGCGAAGCTTGAAATATTGGAAAATACCGGACAGAGGTTTAAAGAATTTTTCATTGGAAACAACCCAACCAACACCCGGTGCAGGGAACCAGCCGAAGCGCTTGCTCGGGGCATAGTCTTCTGAACCGTTGTAACCTAAGTTAAACTCGAAAGTATATTTGTTTTTATAAGTATAAGCGACTTTTCCCGCATAGTTCTGCATGTGCTGCGGCAAATATGCTAAATAACTGGTTTGAGTAGGATCCATCGAACTGGTTTGCAGATATACCAACATGCCCGTTACATGATGGTCTTCGCCAAAGGTTCTGTCATAATTTAAAATTGCCTGAAACGAATTTCGTCGGTTGCTTGAGTTGCTTTGAGCAAACACAAGATTGTCTGACCCTCCGGTATTCTGCGGCACACCTCCATAGTTTAAAGAACCGTCAGAGTTATATGGCTGCACTTGATTTACGTACCATGCGCTCCGGTTCATAGTTCTCTGATTATTACTAATAGATTCATTATCAAAGGAGTATTGCGCACTGGCAGATAGCCCTTTTAGCCAAAATCCTAAATCTTGCTGCAATACGGCAACGCTGTTGATTTGCGCATCATATATATTGCTATAGCCCGACATTGCGACATCAGTCCACGGATTAGGCGATGGCGTATTGCCTCTCGCAACACCTGCACGTAAATTACCGGGATAGTATGCCGGTACTAATACCGGACTGGCATTCATTGCATTTATAAAAGCCGATGTGGCGCCATTTCCGGGCTGGTTAAATTCGCTGATATAGCCAGCAAGCGACAAGGAAAATTTCGTTGTCTTTGTCCATTTCATATCCACATTCGAAGTAAAATTGTAGCGTTGGAAAATGGTACTCGCATCGTATAACGTTTGATTCGGATCCGTTTTAATCATAGAAGTTTCGTCATAATAGTCCAATGACACATAATATTGAGTATTTTCCGAGCCGCCGGTAGCACTTACATTGGCTTTACGGTTGCGGGAGTGATTATTAAGAACCTGCTTAAACCAGTCCACATTGGGATACACATAGTGATCAGCGGTAGGCGACAGTGTACTATCAATATAAGCTTGAGAATATTGGGGAGCTATACCCGAAGCAATTTGCGCTTCGTCTTTCAGCTTTAAATAAGTACCCGCATCCGCCATTTTTGGTAACTTTGTAAAGTCGGTATAACCTTCAATGTACTGCCCCATAATTTGGGCTTTGGCAGAGCTTCCCCGCTTAGTAGTAATAAGGATAACGCCGTTGGCGCCCTGGGAGCCATACATAGCCGTAGCAGAGGCGTCTTTCAAAATAGAAAAAGACTGGATATCTTCGGGGTCATAGTCGTTGATATTTCTACCCAATACACCATCTATTATAATCAACGGACCGGATGGGTTACCTCCAAAACTTTGGATACCACGTATCCATATATCGGCACTGTTGCTGCCAGGTAAACCAGAACGCTGCACGCCAATTAAGCCGGCAATGCGGCCGGCAAGCATGGTGCTCATATTAGCAACCGGATGTTGCAATTCCGCCACATTCACACTAGATACTGCACCCACAACGCTCATCTGTTTCTGCCTTTGTCCGAATCCGGTAACAACCACATCATTCAAACTACCGGGAATCGCGCTCAACACGATGTTTTCGTTCAGGTTGTTGGTAAACCGCCATACAAAATCCTGATAACCGATATAGGTTGCCTTTAATGAATCACCCTGCGTAGCAGCAATAGAAAATGTGCCTGAACCACTGGTTAAAACAACTTTACCCGTATTAAGATTTGTAACGGTTACTCCGCCAAGAATTGCGCCAAGGTTATCGTGAACCGTTCCGGTAACGGTTACATTTTGCTGAACGGCTTGATTTGAACTTGAGTCAGCCTGAGCACGCAATGAACCTGCATAAAAAAGAGACAAACAGAATAAACCGTAGAATATTCCTCCTCTCCATTTAAACAATAACTTTCTTGCAATCATATTTTGTTCGTTTAGAATTGTAAAAAAACAGTTTAGCTTTCTTTAATAATTTATTAAAAACCAAAAATATTTAACACTTGAATAACTTTTTGTCAATAAACCATAAACGACTTGTTAATGGATACTTAACAAATAGAGAAAAACAAAACCAATACATATCTTTAGTTAATAAAAATTTGAAATTTGAAATCTATAACCATTTATAAAACAATTGCAATATTTAGCTTTATAATTTTGGTCTTTGTACAATTTTTCTTAGTTTATAATACTTATAAATTGAAAAATGACCGTTACTTTCTTTCAGAAGCAGGACAAATAAACGACCGTTATTCAAGAAGCATCCGTAACGACAAAGTATATCCGGGCGGACAAAGCATTATTGATAGTATTATCTACCGCCATATCGACGAATTGGAATACCTGTACACCAATGACAAAAATGGCTTTAACAATTTAAAAGCTAAGCTATGTGACACAATTTTCACACATTTGCGACTATATAGCAATATGGACAGCCTGTTCAATAGCATTATAACAAAAAATCATTTAAGCAAAGAGCTTCAATATGTGCTTGTTGTATCTAACATCAGTGTTACATTTAAAGACAAAAACTACATTCCGCTTTATCAATCAAATATTCCAAATCCATATATTGATGCAAAGAGTCAAATTTCCCAGGGACTTATCATCGATGGAACACTAAGTAATCCAAACGCTCAAAACCTTGTTACGGCTTATAATATAACAGCTCCTTCCAATTATTCTTATTCAACGGCTTTTAGCCTCTATGTAGATACTCCCAAACGTTACATAAATATTCTCCGCCAAATGTTGCCCGTATTTGGGCTTTCTTTATTTTCCGTTATACTCGTTGTACTTATTTATTTTTTCACTTATCGCAACTGGCTGAAGCAAAAGAAGCTTGCCGAAATGCAGTCCGATTTTGTGAACAGCATCACACATGAATTTAACACGCCGCTGTCCACTATTATTGTTGCCAACAAAAACATGCAAAACGAAAAAGTTTACAATAGTTTTGAAAACATTCTACCGCTTACGAAAATTATTGAGCGGCAATCGAACAGATTGAAGATTCTATTCAGCCAAGTACTTGATATTACCAAAATGAGCAAAGCCACGCAGGACAAAAAAGAATACCGGCTGTGTGATTTGCTGGACGAAATTTTATTGGACTACCGCCTTACCATAACAGACAAAAACGTTCTGATTTCGTTGAATAAAAATGGCATCAATCCGGAAATTGTTCTCGACAGGTTTTGGTTTACAACCATGCTTTTCAATATTTTTGACAATGCAATTAAATACAATAATAAACCGGAGAAATCAATAGAAGTGAGCGCATCTGCCGACGAAAAAAACATCATTATTAATATTCGCGACAATGGCATTGGTATGCCGAAAAAAACTTTATCACATATATTTGAAAAATTCTACCGCAACAAAAGCCAGGAAACGGCAGAGGTAAACGGACTTGGACTCGGACTGTTTTACACAAAACAATGCATCCGGGTTCATGGCTGGCAAATAAAAGTGGAAAGTGAGGAAAATGTAGGCAGCACTTTCATCATCTATATTCCAAAAGAATAAAAAATCATGAAGCAAAAAATATTATTTGTTGAAGACCAGGAAGACCTTGGAAATGTAGTAAAGCAATATCTCGAAATTATGAACTTTGAAGTATTGTGGCGTACTAACGGAGCAAAAGCGTTTGAAACTTTTCAAACCGCTCCTTCCGGTTTCGATATTCTCATAATAGACATTCAATTACCCGGCATGGACGGATTTAACCTGGCAGAAAAAGTTGTGAAAATCAACGATTCCGTACCATTTCTATTCCTCACGGCGCGCAACGAAAAGAAAGACCGCATTCACGGATTAAAAATAGGTGCAGACGATTACATCAGCAAGCCTTTTGACATTGATGAGCTTGTTCTGAGAATCAAAAATATTATCAGACGCAACCATATTAACAATGCATCTGCCGAGTCGCTCGCAGAAGTCATTTCCGCAGGCGATTTGAAATTGTATAAAGAATTACTTAAACTCTCCGTAGGCAACAGAGAACAGACTTCTCTTACACAACGCGAAGCAGAATTGCTGGAATATCTATGCAAACATCCAAACCGCGTGCTGAAAAGAGAAGATATACTACTACAACTCTGGGGCGAAAACGATTACTTTCTCGGACGCAGTCTGGATGTATTTATTTCCCGGTTGAGAAAACTTTTAAGCGCATCAAAATCCGTGAGCATTGATAATGTTTACGGCATTGGCTTTATATTCCATGTAAAGCAATAATGCATTTGTAAACTTACCAGCGAATCTTTACATCAACACCTGAACTATAATTGTCAAATTTTAAAAGTAATGTGTGAGACGTTTCGTCCCATGTACTTTTTCGCACTTGCAAAGATTCCTGATTGCTTAATGTCAGAAATATTTTTTCCGGCTTTCGCGGTAATACAATACGCATGGCATTAATCGTATTCGACGGGCTTTTTGCCCGGAACGTATAAAACCTGTTTTTATAATCTGCTTTTTCATTGTAAATTCTTGCGGCAGCTGCCAAAACCGCAGGCTTTCTTCTGTTGATATTTTTCAAATCATACAGAAAAGCTTGTTGTCCCGGAAGTATTTCTTTGGCATTCAACACGGGCAATTCGGGGTCGAACAAATCAATTACAGGCTGTTTCAATTCAAGCGGTGTTTTATCGGCAGCATCTGCCAATACCGATGCAATAATGTATGAGCCTCGCTGTAAAACAAAATTATTCTTGAATTGCAGCATGCCTGCTTTTGCATCTTTTTCGTAAGCATTTTTTATCAACGAAATAAAATCGCTGTCGTGTCCTTGCTGCAACACTAATTCTTTCGGGTCTTCCCGCACAATGTACACTTTCCCCTTGCCCGATGGATAAGCTTCTTTCCCGCTTTGGTAATGAACATCTAACTTCGCAAACAAATCTTCCGACGCCGTTTTGTAATGATTGCCATTGGTATTCCACCATTCTTTTACAGATTGAAAAGGGTCGTCATCACGACCGTAATACAGTAACACACCGCCTTTCTTTACCCAAGCCGCAAGTTCGCTATGTTCTTCTGCCGACAAAGGTTTTAGATTAGCATAGCTCATTACAAGCACCTTAATATTTTTCAATGTTTTTTCATATCCAAGATTTTCCATGTGAACAATATTTACGGGAACACCTCTTTCCAGCAAAGGCATTGCCATTCCGTAAAAATTGGACAATTGAGGGTCGTCGTAACCGGCATGTGTAGGAAACCTTTGAAACATCATTGAATTGGCAACCAGTACACCAATACCTTTACTGCCGCTTACCTCGTTTTTGGACAAAGGCATATTGTTCAGCGAATTGACCATTACCTGCATCTGTGTAGCGTATGTGGGCAAAATAGGTTGCTTTTTGTCGCTGTTATCCATTTTAAATTTTCCCAAATAAATCCGGCTGGGCCATGGCATTACTTCAAAATGGTCAACCATGGGATACATTAGCTCAGCTGTAAATGTTGCCTGGTAATTGCGCTTATAATCGTCCCAGGTGCGTGCCCTGTCTTCAATCGGGTCTGTGAGAAAATATACGCGTCTGCCGGTAGGCGCCGTCATGGAAACCATAGAACCATATTCAAGAAAAGCATTTTCAAATACGCGTTCTTTCTTCCTGCCGTTGAAATATACCGGCTCGCGCGAAGTTCCCGTCCATACCTGTGCAATATAGCCATCCACATTTTTTAATGCTGCAAGGCTTGCTTCGGGACTTACAATCTGCCAAGAAGAATAATTGAGCAATGAATGCGTAGGCACGTAACATTTCACGTCCAAGCCTTTGCTTTTACTGTATGTTTTCGCGTAAGTAAACAATGAATCCAATGCACGATAATACAAATGGTATTTCAGCTTTGATGCAAGATAAGTAGCTTCGGGCGACGTGTCTTCGGGTTGCCAGTCTGTTCCGTAATAACTTTTCCACTCTGCTTTAAATGCAGGACTGTAACCACTGCGTGCCCAAAATTCGGGCTCTTCCAGATAAATAGCCGAAACGCCGGCGTCAATAGCTCTTTTAATATGCGTTTCAAGATAGCGTATATAATCGAGCGACGGAACTACATAAGGCACATTTTCGCCGTGCCAGATGATATCGCCGTTTTTCATTTGCTGACCTTCGTCAAAATGTTTTTTTCCATCATATTGTCCGAGAAAATAATCTTTGTATTGTCCCCATGCAGAACCTGTCATAAACTGAACGTTATAACCTTTGCTGCGCCAGCCTTTTACGCGTTCTTCAAAATGACCGCCGGCATCATTAACGCCGTAAACCATCACAACATCGGAACGAACGTCATACGCAGAATCCCATGCATCGGCTATCTGAAAGGACGTTTTATCTTTCAATGCTTGCGCAAATAACGACTGCGTATTTAAAATTAATCCGGCTAAAAAAACGCTTCCGGTTATTTGTTTCACTTTGAGTTTCATCTGTTTATTCTTTATTGTTTTTAATTGTCAGATGGAATTGGCTTTGCCGAACTCCGTTTCGCTAAAATAATCATCGCTTTGTGTATGCAAAAGTTCTTATAGCTCATTTCATGATGTTTAAATTAATTCTATTTACACAGATCTTCCCGAAGAATTTCTAACAATCAGTTCGCAGTTCAATACAATGTGTTCTTTTGAAATTTCTTTTGCATTGCCGAGCATATCTTTCATCAATACCCGTACGATTTCCGATGCTATTTGTTCTATCGGCTGTGCAACTGAGGAAATAGACGGTGTGAATAAATTGAAATGCGTATTATCGTCAAAGCCAAGCATGGCGATATTTTCAGGAATTTGTAGCTTTAAATTTCTTATTACCTTTAATCCGTTTACAGCAAGATAGTTTGTTGCGAAAAACACTGCATCAATTTTTGGATTGGCTTTTAAAAAGGCTTCGATTTTATCATACAAAATTTTGTCTGACATAGAATAATCAACCTTCTTCATCACTGTGGGATAACCCATTTCGGTCATTGCCGCTTCATATCCTTTCAATCGGTCAGCCATCTGAGTTTGGTTCGATTTAATCGTTACAAAGGCAATATTGTTGTAACCGTTATCCATCAAATGTTTTGTTGCTTTATAGGAGCTTTCAAAATTATCAACCACCACATAATTCGTTTCTGCCTCGGGAAAATAACGGTCAAACAAAACCAAGGGCACTCCTTCGTTTTTAAGCAAGTTTATTTCTTTTTCAATCTCCGGCGTGGGTGCAATAATATATCCATCTACTTGCCTGTCGCGGAAAGCACGGATAAGGCTGCGTGCAATAAACGGCTTATTTTCGGTACTGGAATAGAAAAGTTTATAATCGTGCTCGGCTGCTCGTTTTTCTACCAATCTGGCGATGCTGGCAAAAAACGGGTCGGAAATATCCTCTACCAGCATCCCGATGATATTGCTTTTTCCGGTACGTAAGCTACGTGCGACCATGTTTGGCTTATAACCGATTTTACGCGCGTGTTCCATTACGCGCTGTGCCATTGCTGCACTTATTCTGCGTTCTTCGGCTTTGCCGTTCAACACGGCAGAGACGGTGCTGATAGCTACATTCAGCTCTTTGGCAATATCGTTAATGGATATTCGTTTTGGCATATCTACTCCGGGCAATAAATTTTTACATAAAAAGTAATTCTGCGGATAAATTTAATTTTTTCTGTAACAAAAACATCTTTCCTTGCAATTTAATCTACTCATAAGTACCATTAAGGAAAAAACACCTTACCTTTTGCCTCAATTTTTTTATTACAAATGGCGGTAAACTCCCGGCAAGTGTACTTTCTTTTGTATATAAGCATTATTAAATCACATTAATTTTCACAATGAAGAAGCATATTTTTTTCATCTTCTTACTTTTTGCAGGTTATTCGCAAAATGTAGTAAATGCACAAGCCCATAAATATGACAATGCAGCGCGCGCACTTGAACAAAAAATTCAACAATATTTCTACCGTCCCGATATTAACTATTACAGAGAACTGCCCGATACTAATTCCAATAATCACAAAGTGGCATTTCTATGGTCGATGGGTGCTTTATGGCAAGCCGATAATGAGATGGAAAATGCAGGCATTGCAGCAGGCTTGTTGAAAAAAGATATTATAGTTATTGAAAAATATTTTGATGCAGCGCCACCCGCGCAGGGCTATGATTCTTATCCGTCAGAATTTGGTAAGGAAGACAGATATTATGACGATAATCAATGGCTCGGACTTACGGCTATAGATGCATACTTCCGTACAAAAGACAAATTCTATCTCGACTTCGGCGAGAAAATTTATCGCTTTATGATGACAGGTTATGATACTGTTTCCGGCGGCGGGCTTTACTGGAAAGAAGGCGATAAAACTACAAAAAATACTTGCAGCAATGGACCGGGAATTGTATTGGCATTAAAGCTGTACAAAGCCACACACAACAAAAATTATTTGGATACAGCATTGATTTTATACAAATGGGTAAATAAACATTTGCAAATATCCGATGGTTTGTATTACGACAATCTTAATGTACAAACGGGCAAAGTTGCCACATGGCAATTCTCCTATAACACAGGAACAATGCTGCAATCCAATATACTTTTATATGACATTACCAAAAACAAAAAATACTTAAAAGAAGCCAATAGGATTGCGCTTGCAGCGAAAGATTATTTTTATGGGAGCGGCAAATTCAGGGACGACTATTGGTTTAATGCTGTATTGCTGCGGGCTTATCAGCAATTACTGGATTTCAATCCTGACAAGCAATACATCAACGCGTTCAAAGCTTGTCTTGACAATGCTTTGCAGACCAATCAAAACGCAAACGGATTGATGGGAAAAGAAAAATTACTTAATCTCGTTGGTCAGGGCGGAATGCTTGAAATACTTGCGAGGTTTGCTGCAATGGAATCGAAATAATATTGCCGGTTTTGTTTTCATGTATTTGGTTGAATAAAAAATTTATGGCGAATAGAGGTTGATGATTGTTAGCGTTACATATATACATTCGAAATCAATCGCTAAAAATTATTTGTTCAATTGAATTTTAAATGATGAGGAACAACACCGTTTTCTATCTGAAAAATATTTTTATATCAGTATGTGCGACAGTCGTTTTCTGTTGCTTGTCATCTTCATTGTATGCTCAGGAAACGGAGCATCTCTTAACAGGTTTGGTCAAGGATTCTGCAGGGCATCCTCTTGCCGGAGCAAGTGTCCAAATAAAAAGTAGTAGGCGCGGTGCACTTACCGATAACAATGGAAAATTTTCCCTCAACATCAGTAACAACGGAGATACACTGATTATCCGTTATCTGAATTACAAAGACCAAACAAAATATGTCCACGCTGAAACA
This sequence comes from Arachidicoccus sp. BS20, assembly GCF_001659705.1. Taxonomy (NCBI): domain Bacteria; kingdom Pseudomonadati; phylum Bacteroidota; class Chitinophagia; order Chitinophagales; family Chitinophagaceae; genus Arachidicoccus; species Arachidicoccus ginsenosidimutans. The sequence continues at coordinate 2,911,047 of NZ_CP015971.1, read as the reverse complement.
TATGTAGAAATAACTATGACCACAACTGCTTCTGCCAACGATTTAGGACAGGTTGTAGTTGTAGGTTATGGAACGCAAAAAAGCGTAAGTGTTACGGGCGGCGTAGATGTAGTAAAATCCAAAGCATTTGAAGGAAGAGCAGTTCCAAACGTTTCTCAAGCTTTGCAGGGAACAGCGCCAAGCCTGATAATACAACAGAAGAGCTTTGAACCCGGACAGCCCGTTAATCTTAATTTAAGAGGTGTAAGCACGTTAGGCGACAACTCGCCATTGGTCGTAATAGATGGAGTTGTTGGCGGCGATATTAATAACATCAATCCAAATGATATCGCAAGTGTTTCCATATTGAAAGATGCCGGAGCAGCAGCTATTTACGGTTCTCGTTCGGCAAACGGTGTTATTTTGATTACGACCAAGCAAGGCAAAGCCGGAAGTTCGTCATTAACCTACAACGGCATCGCTACATTGATTCATCCACATATTCTTGTAAAGCCTGTTCCGGGTTGGGAAAATATGTTGTTGAAAGACCAGGCACTAAGCAATTCAGGACAAGCTATTCAATACAGTCCTTTAGATATCCAGAGCCAAAAAGAAAAAGGCGACGATGAATGGTTTTTGGATGAAATTTTTAAAGATGCGCTCCAGCAAAATCACAATCTTACACTCAGTGGTGGTGCGGGCAACAGTAGCTATCTTGTTTCCGCAGGTTATATGGCGCAGAACAGCAATTTCGTTGGTCCGGCAAAGGGCGTAAAGCGTTACAATTACCGCATGAATCTGTCCACACAGTATAAGCAACTGAAACTTTCTACCAATATTGCTTATACAAGGAATGAAATTAAAGACCATTCTTATAGTACAGGAACACTTGTTGTAGATGCAGAAAGAACGCCGCCGCTTTACCAAATGCAAGATTCTTTAGGCAGGTATTTGGTTAATGATGTATTAACCCAATTCAATCCTTTAGGCATCTTGAACGACGGCGGTTTCAGAAAGTACGATAATGACAACCTGTTCGGAACAATAACCGGCGACCTTACAATTGTCAAAGGCTTGACGCTTAAAGGTGTTTTCGGCGGAACGCTGGATGCCAATCATGAATACTGGCAAACAGACTTCGTTCCTTTCTTCCGCGCAGGCACACCTTTAGGTGGCGACACAGCGGGCGTTTACGGTTATTCGCAAGGTTCGAGCGCAGGCGATTTTAATTCTAAAAATATATTGCTCAATACACAATTGATTCTTCAGTATGCAAAAACGATTGGCAAACACGACTTTTTAATCATGGGTGGTTATACAACAGAATCATACACAGGAAAGTCAAACCATGTACAGCTTGATACGTTATCTTCCGATTTGCATCTTCCCAATTCATCTACTTATGCCAATGTAGGCAATCAGCAGATTACACCACAAGGAACGAGTGAAAATGCGCTGCATTCTTTCATCGGTAGGCTTCGTTATTCCTATGATGAAAAATATTTGTTCGAAGGCGATTTCAGAGCAGACGGTTCTTCAAAATTTGCCGCAGATAACCGTTGGGGATATTTTCCTTCCGTATCCGGTGGATGGGTTATCAGCAAAGAAGATTTTTTTAAAAACGGGAAAATAGCCGATTATATTGATATGCTTAAGTTGCGCACTTCTTATGGTGTATTGGGAAATCAGAATGTAGGAAATTATCAGTACCAGACAACATATTTTGTATTTTCCAACGCTTATGGGTTCAACAATACTCCTGTTGCCGGTACCGGATTTAATACGGCAAATCCTGACATCCGATGGGAAACCGCACACACGTTTAACATTGGAGCAGACGTAAGTGCATTTCATAATAAGTTAAGTGTAAATTTTGACTATTTCCACAAGCTCACAAAGAACATTCTGCAAACGCCCAACCTACCGGGAACATTCGGCGGCAGCAATGTAGATTTCAATATTGCATCCGTACGAAATGAAGGCTGGGAAGTTACGGTTAATTATAACACAAGAGGCAGCATATTCAGTCATTCGCTTTCTTTCAATATTGCAGATACAAGAAACAAAATTACGCAGATGGCAAACGGTCAGGATAGAATTCAGACTGCTGACGAAATACAGATTTTGTATGCCAAAGGTTTGCCGATTGCCTCTTATGTCGGACTTAAAAGAGACGGTTATTTTCAGAACCTGAACGATATACAAAACAAGCCGAAGTTTGTGGGGCTGGACGTAGCACCGGGAGATATTAGTTATAAAGACAAAAACGGCGATGGCATTATCGATGATAATGACCGATATGTCCTTGGCGAACCTTTCCCGCATTATACATTCGGGCTTACTTATGATTTGGGCTGGAAGAATTTTGACCTGAATATCTTCATACAAGGTGTAGGGCAAAGAACGATGGATGTAAGAGGCGAATTACTCGAGCCTTTCCACATGAATTATTCTTATGTAATCTTTGACCATCAGTTAGATTTTTGGACACCCACAAATCCTGATGCAAAATATCCGAGACTTGCAGTTTCCGGGAGTTCTTCCAATACCAATAATTTCCGTAAAGGCTCCGACCTGAATATGTTTAACGCTGCTTATGCGCGCTTAAAAAATATTCAAATCGGTTATACTCTTCCTGAGAAGTGGAGCAAAAGCATGGGCATTGAAAAGTTGAGAATGTATTTTACAGGACAAAATTTATTAACGCTTGCCAAAACAAAATTCATCGACCCGGAATCAACAGAGTTTAGCGGAAATCTCACAAGCGGTGGTTCCAACAGCGGAAGAAATTATCCTACGCTGCTGTATTACGGTTTTGGATTGGATGTAAATTTTTAAACACATAACGTAAAAATATAGGAATGAAAAAGAGCTATCGAATATTGTATTTTATTACGATTATCTGCATAGGTTTTTCGTGTAAGAAACTCGATTTGGTTCCGACCAATGAGTACACGGAACTTAACTATTGGACCTCTGTAGATAAAGCCAATCTTGTCTTGAATACTGCGTATTCACAGATTGTCAATCCCGATTATTTTTTCTACAACGAAGTATTATCGGACAACGCTTACGACGGGAGAGGCGATGCTGCAGGTGTAACATCCATTTCTTCCGGCGTGTACGACCCATCGTTGCAACGCCTGGACGATGAATGGCGCTTTCACTATCAGGGAATCAAAACAAGTAATGTTATTCTCGAATACATCGACAAAGTTCCCGGCATTACGAAAGATGAAATCAATCAGATATCCGCGCAAGCAAGATTCCTAAGAGCATGGCATTATTTTCAATTGACTACATGGTGGGGAGCAGTTCCGTTGTTTGACCACGACATTTCTATTGAAGAATCACAAAACATTTCAAGAAGCTCGCATGACAGTGTTGTCAATTTTGTTTTAAAAGAATTAGATGACATTGAAAATGTTTTACCGGTCAATACGGCTTATACCAAAAGCGACATCGGTCGCATAACCAAAGGTGCAGTTATTGCATTAAAAGCGCGTGTCTATCTTTATGAAAACCGCTGGCAGGATGTAGTAAATGAATGCAGCAAGCTGATTGGCTCTACCCAAAACGGAACGTATTCGCTGTTTTCATCTTATGCAGGTCTTTTTAACCCGGCAAACGAAAATAATAGTGAAGTAATACTGAGTGCAGGCTATGTTCCAAATTTAAGAACCTATGGCGATTTGATAGACATGGTTCCCATTTCTGCGGGAGCAAGATTAAACGGACTTGCACCTACGCAAGAATTAGTAAATGACTACATGATGCTAAACGGTAAATTGCCAAGCGATGCATCTTCCGGGTTCAACGCGAATAATCCTTACACTAACAGAGACCCTCGCATGACGGCTACACTTGTGTACGATGGCTACCAATGGACGAAACCAGATGGCTCTACTAAAACCATTTATATCAAGCCCGGCACCGACCCCGACAAGAGCGCGCCTGATGAATATAAAGCAGGAAGCATAGCTTCTCCCACAGGATATTATGTAAGAAAATATTACGACCCGACTGCATCGAATTTTAATTCGGGACTGGATTTGATTCTTATTCGTTATGCCGATGTATTGCTGATGTATGCCGAAGCAAAAAATGAGTTAAGTAAGTTGGATGAAACCGATTGGAATACAACTATCAAAGCGCTTCGTTCGCGTGCAGGATTTACGGATGCCAATGCGCTGGATTATAACGCAGCTTGGAGTCAAAGCGATTTAAGAACAATTATCAGAAGAGAACGTCGTGATGAACTGGCGCTGGAAGGATTGAGAATTTTCGATATCCGTCGTTGGAAAACTGCAGAAACCGTTTTAAATGGCTATGTGCATGGCGCACAATTCGGCGACCCAAGCGTAGATGACGGGTATCTCAGAGTCAATATCCGAAAGTTTGACCCAAGCCGGCATTATTTATGGCCCATACCAAGAGACGAGCGAGCGTTGAATCCGAATCTCGACCAAAATCCGGGATGGTAAAATTCAATTAAGTCATAAAAACAATAATCGATAAATTTTTAAAATCAAATAAAGAGTTATGAAAAAGCTCAATTATCTTATACTTTTTGCATTAGCGTTTTTAGCTGCAACAAGCTGTAAAAAAGATGACAATTCTGTAAGTACAACGGTTACACCTGTAAAAACGTTCTTCTCTCCTGCCAACGATAAATTTGTTGATTTATCCAATACTTCAACAGTTTTATTTGAGTGGGACCAATCGCTTGCACAAGATGGCGGTTTGGTGCTTTACACCGTAGCATTCGATAAGCCGGACGGAGATTTTTCGCATCCGCTATATACGGTTGTTTCCGATGGAAACGGCGTGAATAACAAAGCAACTATTTCAAAAGCCACATTAAACACGATAGCAAAAAATGCCGGAATTTCTCCATTGGACAGCATCAACCTTAAATGGACAGTATTTTCATCTAAAGGTGTTAATGCAGTAAAGGCAGATTCCGCACGCACCATTACTGTTAAGCGCGCTAATGGATTAGACAATCCACCGGCAGAGCTTTACATCACAGGAACAGCAACAGAAGGCGGAGATGATTTGTCCAAAGCCATCAAGCTGAAATCTACCGGCGACGGGAAATTTGAAATTTACACTTCGCTCAAATCCGGAACATATCATTTTGTGGACAAAACTTCCGGCAGCGATATAAGTAGTTTTTATATCGACGGCAGCACTTTCCGCGAGGGAGACGATGTAACAACGATTACAGGCAGCGATACAAAAGAGTATAGAATAGATTTGGATTTATCTATATTAAATGCACAGATAAGTCAAATTAAAGCAGTCGATTTTTGGTATTGTTCCAAAAACGATTTTGAAGGCACTTTCACTTATAAGAGTAATGGTGTTTGGGAAATGGATAATTACAAAGTAGTGTTTACCGATATGGGTGGCTGGACAGATAATCGTCATAAATTCAGAGTTACTGTAAACAACGGTACGGCAGATACTTACGAATGGTGGGGAAACAGCGACCACGAAGGTGGAAATGCGCCTACATCAAGCAGTCCGGCATCTTTCTATTATTTAAGAGCCATAGCACTTAGTGATAATGATCAATGGGATTATGGTTTCAAATTCCCTGATGCAGCCGATGGAAAACAAGCCGATATTCAATTAATTTTTTCGCCTGATATTGCGAATTATACACACTCGGTAACCATTCATTAGTTCGGCATTTTCGTAGGTAAAGTCAGGAAATACATGCATAATAAAACAAGTTATAGATAATGAAATACAGATATTTTTTTACTGTTGCGATAATGCTGTTTCTAAGTTCATGCACAAGGCATTACGATTATGATTTCAGTACACAAGACGGTATTGACCGGTACGCTATTGACTGGGACAAGGCAGCCGACAGCAGCACGGAATTTTTAATCAATAATTTCTGGAATCCCACTCCGGGTTATTTCAATGAAAGCACAGCAAGTTCCGGCTTTCAGTATTGGCCGCAGGCGCATGGTTTGGATGTGTTGATAGATGCATTCAACAGAAGCAAAAGCAGCACTTATTCCGATTATATTAATAAATGGTACACCGGTGTTCAGCAAAAAAACGGCAATACATTTATCGGCTTTTACTATGACGATATGGGCTGGAATGCATTAGCTGTACTCCGTGCTTATCAGGCGACTAACGATGAAAAATTCAAGGATGCAGCAAACACTATATGGACAGATATAAAAGGTGGCTGGAGCGACGAACTGGGCGGCGGAATTTATTGGAATAAAGACAAAAAATTTAAAAACACTCCGGCAAACGGTCCCGCTTGTATTTTCGCTGTAAGATTATATGAAGAGTTCAAAGACCAAAGCAATCTCGACTGGGCTGTAAAAGATTACAACTGGCTAAAAGATTCTTTAACCGACCCGAACGGTTTTGTATATGACGGAATTAATACAGACGGTTCAAGGTCATCATCGGCATTTACATATAATCAGGGGTTAATGATTGGCGCAGCAAATGAATTGTACAATGCAACAAAAGATCCTGCATATCTCAACGATGCGCAAACATTTGCCAATTATGCTTTGAACAATACATCTTACACTACTGCCGACAGATTGCTGATAGATGAAGGAAAAGGCGATGGCGGATTATTCAACGGCATTTTCATTCGTTATTTTACACAACTTATTGCAAACCCCGATTTGGATGAAACTGTAAGAAAACGCTACATCGATTTTCTGAAGCTGAATGCCGAAACACTTTGGTATGCGGGTGCTAATAAGCAAGCCGGTTTATATGGAACTTACTGGAAAAATCCGCCTACTGATGCATCTGTTGATTTAACTGTTGAAGAAAGCGGCTGTATGCTCATTGAGGCTGCCGCGCTGTTAAATCAAAAACAATTATTGTAATAAAAAGATTGTTTTAAAATGCTTTAAACGCAATTTTAGTAATTGCGTTTAAAGCATTTTTTAGTGTAAAATACAAACCTCTAACGCTTTCATTATTCATTTCCTTTTTATTGCTTTCGGATAAATTAAGAAACATTTGTTTGTTAAACAAAAGTTTACTACTTTTCGCTTCTAAATCTTGTAAAAATGGAACAAAAATTCAATTATCATGCTATGGAAGATGAGCAGTTATTTGCTTTGTCGCGGCAAGATGAAGCAGCTTTCAATGAAATATATTCCCGCTACTATTCCCTGTTGTTTCACATTGCATACAAAACGCTGAAATGCAGGCAGGTAGCGGAAGACATCGTTCAGGACATATTTATTTCCCTCTATCAAAGAAGAGAAAAAATAGCTTTTAGCGTATCATTAAAAGCGTATCTCAACAAGGCTGTACGCTTTAAAATTTTTAATGAAATGCGTGCAGAAAATATTCGCAGCAAATATTGCAAAAACGTTTTTTCTAATGAATCTTGCAAAATCGTTTTTGCTGATTTGGAAACAAAAGAACTTTCTCAAAAAATCAACCAGGTTTTCTATAATTTGCCTGCGAAATGCCGTGATGTATTTACGCTAAGCCGCAATAATGGTTATTCTCAAAAAGATATTTCACAAATGTTGTCCATATCTTTAAGCACGGTAGAAAAGCATATCGGCAAAGCGCTGAAAATTTTCAGAAAAGAACTGTCCGAATATTCTTATATGTTTTCCGCTTCTTAATTCAATAATGAACGTAAGTAATTTTTATGTCAAATAATCCAAAATTTATCGATAAGAAATATGTGCTTATCTACGGGTATGTTACCTGTCTTTTTATGATTTGGGGCATTGCACTTTCCATGTGCGATGTGCTTAACAAGCATTTTCAAAATGTGCTGCATATAGATAAATCCAAATCGGGTTTAATTCAACTATCTGTGTTTGGCGCCTATGCCGTAATGAGTATTCCCGCGGGGCTTTTTATGAAAAAATTCGGCTACAAAAAAGGCGTGTTGCTCGGACTGATTTTATTTGTCTGTGGCACACAATTATTTATTCCTGCGGCAAATAACAATTCATTTACTATGTTTAGAATCGCGTTGTTTATTTTAGGAACAGGCATGGCAACATTGGAAACAGTAGCGCATCCGTTTGCTGCTGCTTTGGGCGATCAAAGAACCAGCGACAGACGACTTAACTTTTCGCAATCATTCAATGCTGTCGGCACAATGATTGGTCCTGCCATCGGCACTTATTTTCTGTTGAGAGTTACACATGATTCCAATGACCTTTCTTCCGTAAAATATTTGTATTTGTCAATAGGCATTGTGATTGCACTTTTTGCCATTGCTTTTGCATTTACACACGTGCCTAAAGTTCAATACGCACATCATGAAGCAGAAAATGTTGAAGCCGGACAAAATAAGCCATTGATAAAACATCCGCATTTTATCTGGTCGGTGGCGGCGCAGTTTTTCAATGTGGCGGCGCAAAGCGGCACGTGGGCATTTTTCATTAATTACGGACATGAAAAAATGGGATTCTCCGAGCAAACGGCAGGTAATTACATGGTTTTGTTTATGGCAATGATGACTATCGGCAGAATTGTAGGCACAGCATTGATGAAATTTATAGCGCCAAATAAACTACTCGCTGCATTTGCATTAGGAAGTGTTTTGTGTTGCCTGATTGTAGCGCAAAATTTAGGTTGGACATCCTTCATAGCATTACTGATGATTAATTTTTTCTTCAGCATTATGTATCCGACTATTTTTAGTTTAGGGCTTAAAGATTTAGGTGCTAAAACCCAACAGGCATCTTCTTATATTTCAATGGGAATGGTAGGTGGCGCTATTTTCCCGTATTTCATGGGAAAAATTGCCAATCATGATGTAGCCGTTTCGTACTATTTACCGATTATCTGCTATGTGTTTATTTTTCTGTTTGCCGTGCGATTGTATAAATCGAGATAACATTTTATAATGAATTATTAATTCTTTTTAAACAAAAAATAAACCGATTGGTAATACAGCACGTTCTTTAAAAATAAATGATGAACTTTAATCACGCTCATAAATTATAGCGAATGAAACAAATAAAAATATTTTTCGCAGCAGCAATGCTCGCTCTCTGCGTTTTCGTTATTGCAGCATGGACAAAAAACAACAACAATATTTCGGTAAGAAGTGTTGCTTCGCCGCCGCTGAATGCTTCCAATGATTTTTATACAAGCAATAAAAATCCGCTGCAGCCTTTACATTTTATCAAATTACCCATCGGCAGCATTCAGCCGCAAGGATGGTTGTTGAAATATCTGCACTTGCAACGCGACGGATTAACGGGACATCTTGGCGAAATAAGCGCATGGTTAGAAAAGAAAGATAATGCGTGGCTGAGTAAAGATGGTACAGGTTCTCACGGTTGGGAAGAAGTTCCGTATTGGTTGAAAGGCTATGGAGATTTGGCGTATTTGCTGAAGGATACGGCAATGATTAATGAAACGAAGTTTTGGCTCAATGCCGTGCTTCAATCGCAAAGAGAAGACGGATATTTCGGACCGCTTTCTTTGAAAAACGGCAAGCCCGATTTGTGGGCAAATATGATTATGCTTTGGTGTTTGCAGTCTTATTACGACTACAGTAATGACAATCGTGTGATTCCTTTTATGACAAAATATTTTCAATGGGAATTGAACTTGCCCGACAGTATGTTTCTGAAAGATTATTGGGAGAACAGTCGCGGCGGCGATAATTTGTATAGCGTGTATTGGCTGTATAACAGAACAGGCGATAATTGGCTGCTGGATTTAGCAAAGAAAATTCATCGCAATACAGCAAATTGGGAACAGAAAAATAATTTGCCCAATTGGCACAACGTAAACATCGCCCAAAGTTTCAGAGAGCCTGCAACTTATTTTTTGCAGAGCAATGATTCCAACGATTTGAAAGCGACATACAATGATTTTGAGCTTGTAAGAAAAATTTACGGACAAGTTCCGGGTGGAATGTTTGGCGCAGATGAAAATGCGCGACCGGGTTATACCGACCCACGACAGGCAATCGAAACCTGCGGCATTGTGGAGCAAATGGCTTCCGATGAAATGTTGCTTCGTTTTACCGGAAATCCGTTGTGGGCAGACAATTGCGAGGATGTAATGTTTAATACTTTTCCAGCCGCGTTGATGCCCGACTTCAAAGCACTGCGCTATCTTACCGCGCCGAACATGGTAGTAAGCGACGATAAAAATCATCATCCCGATATTGCCAATGAAGGACCTTTTTTAATGATGAATCCTTTCAGCAGCCGTTGTTGTCAGCACAATCATGCGCAAGGCTTGCCCTACTACTCAGAAAATCTTTGGATGGCAACACCTGACAACGGACTCGCGGCTGTTTTATACAATGCAAATACGGTAAACGCTAAAGTTAGTAACGGAACGAATATCTCCATTGAAGAACGAACAAATTATCCTTTTGACGAAAATATTCAGTTTATCATTCATACAAAAAATAAAACAAATTTTCCGTTGTACCTGCGCATTCCGCAATGGTGCAACAATGCAAGCATTTTCATTAATGGTAAAAAAGCATCCTCACAGTTGACGCCTGATGCTTATGCTCAAATCTCAAACGATTGGAAAGAGGGCGACAAAATAACCTTGAATCTCCCGATGAAAATATCCGTCAAAAAATGGACGGCAAATAAAAACAGTGTAAGCGTTAATTACGGACCATTGACATTTTCTTTAAAAATGAAAGAACGGATTGAAAAAATGGACAGCCGCAAAGCTGTACAGGAGGATTCTCATTGGCAGGAAAATGCAGACCCGTCCAAATATCCTGCGTATAATTTATATGCTGCAAGCGCGTGGAATTACGGTTTGGTTTTATCGAATGATACTGCAAATTGGAAAGTCATACACAAACCCTTTCCAAAAGATTCATTTCCATTCACACCGGAAAATGTTCCTTTAGAAATCGTAAATGTTCAGGCGAAACAAATTTCTTCATGGGTAATCGATAAATACGGGCTTTGCGCTGTACTGCCCGAAAGTCCCGTAAACACTCAATCGCAGACAAACGATATAACTTTGATACCAATGGGTGCTACAAGGCTTAGAATATCTGCATTCCCTACAATAGCTAAAAAATAATTTATCTAAATCAAATCATAAACAAAAATTCTATGACACGAAATGCAACTTGTAAAAAAATTCTTTCTGTCTGCTTTGCGTTCGCAGTTATACATCTATCCGCGCAACAGGTTGCACCTTCCTATCCTCTGATAACGCACGACACGTATTTCAGTATTTGGTCGTCGAGTAATGTACTGAACGAATCTACCACAAAACACTGGACGGGAACAAATCAATCTTTGATTGGCATCGTAAAAGTTGATAACCGGTTCTATCGTTTTCTCGGCAAAACTCCCGACATTTACAGAAGCATTGTGCATTCCGAAACGATAAAATATACCATGTCAAATGCTGATGCAGACTGGACTTCAGAAAATTACAACGATTCAAAGTGGCAAACAGGCCAAGAACCTTTTTGCGACGACGCGAAAAACGGAAAAACTGTTTGGCAAACTAAAGAAGTATGGTTTCGCCAAACGTTTAATTATTCAAAAAACAACCACAATCTCTTTCTGCAAATTCAACACGATGATGACGTAGAAGTATATTTAAACGGTCAAAAAATTTATGAAGAAACAGGAGCGAACACAAGACCAGATTATATTGACCTTTCAGAAAAAATAAATAACACAATCAAAGCAGGCAAAAATATTTTAGCCGTGCATTGTACCAACACAGGAGGTTTAGCTTATTTGAATGCAGACATTGTTGAACAAATCTCCTCGGCAATGGACAATCAAATTCGGCTTGCTTCACAAAAAGCTGTCCGCTTAACGGCGACGCAAACGAAGTATGATTTTACCGCGGGAGGGGTTGATTTGCAAGTGAAATTCATTTCGCCATTGTTGCTGAGCGATTTGAATCTTGTATCACGCCCTGTTTCTTATGTAACTTTTAATGCAACATCCAACGACGGCAAAACGCACGATGTGCAGGTTTATTTCGGCGCCTCATCGGACGTTGCGGTTAATACATCAAAGCAGGAAGTCGCTGCATCTGTTGCCAATACAAGCAATTTAAAATTGCTGAAAACAGGCACAACATCACAGCCCGTACTGCAAAAGAAAGGCGATGATCTGAGAATCGACTGGGGGTATTTTTATGTAGGCGCACCCAATGATAATACAACGCAGCAATTCATCACATCTTCCGAAACAAGCGGTATTGCTGCATTTCTGAATAACAAAGTTCAATCAACCGGTTCTGTCAAAGGAAACAGCCTCGAACTGAATACCGTTTTAAATCTTGGGAAAATATCATCTTCATCCAAAGAAAAATTTATCGAGCTCGGTTATGATGAACAATACATGGTTCAGTATTTTCATCACAACCTGCGCCCCTGGTGGAACAAAGACGGCAACAGCTCCATTGAACAGCAATTGGAAACCGCTTATAACGATTATAATCCGGTGGTAGAAAAATGTAACGCTTTCGATAAGCAAATGTATCAGGAAGCCGTTGCTGCGGGCGGCGAAGATTACGCAAAGCTTTGCGATTTGGCATACAGGCAAAGCGTTTCCGCACATGCTTTGGTGCAAAGCCCCAAAGGAGAAATTTTATTTTTGTCCAAAGAAAATTTCAGCAACGGTTCTATCAACACGGTGGATATAACTTATCCTTCCGCGCCTTTATATTTAATCTACAATCCCGATTTACTCAAAGGAATGCTGAACGGAATTTATGAATACAGCGAAAGCGGTAAGTGGCAAAAGCCTTTCCCTGCGCACGATTTAGGCACTTATCCTTTGGCAAACGGACAAACCTACGGAGAAGATATGCCGGTGGAAGAAGCAGGAAATGTAGTCATTGCTACGGCTGCTATTGCAAAAGCCGAAGGTAATGCGAACTACGCAAAACAGCATTGGAAAGAGTTAAGCATTTGGGTGGATTATTTATCAAAAGCAGGACTTGACCCTACCAACCAATTATGCACGGATGACTTTGCAGGACATCTGGCACGCAACGCAAACCTTTCAGTGAAAGCCATCGTTGCCATTGGCGCCTATGGACTGATGGCAGATATGTTGGGACAAAAAGATACTGCCGAAAAATATATTACCATGGCAAAAGACTTTGCACAAAAATGGATGCAGCTTGCAGATGCAGGCGACCATTATGCGCTTACGTTTAATGATAAAAATACCTGGAGCCAAAAGTATAATCTGGTTTGGGACAAAGTGCTGCATCTGAATATTTTCCCGCAAAGTGTTTATGAAAAGGAAGTGAAATATTATCTCACGAAGCAGAACAAATACGGTCTTCCTTTAGACAGCAGAAAAACTTATACAAAATCCGACTGGATTATGTGGACGGCAACGCTGGCGAATGATAAAGCAACGTTTGAAAAATTTGTAACGCCTGTTTACAAGTACGCAACCGAAACGCCGACCCGTGTGCCTTTGAGCGACTGGCACGAAACAACAGACGGTAAGCAAGTGGGCTTTCAGGCAAGAAGCGTCGTGGGGGGATACTTTATGAAAATGCTCGACGAAAAATTGAATAAATAAATACTGTATAGGCTTTTCTAACAGAGATTTGCCTAAACGACTTTTATCAAATAGCGGTACCACTGTTTTAAGGGTACATATATACAAAGAGTTTTGACAACAATAATAATGAATGTTTGTTATTTATTATTTTTAAATTTGTGCTTCAATTGTATACAAATTTTACAGATATAATAAGGATTGACTATTATTATGAACGCTTATCTATCTCTTAGTGATAACGAATTGGTGGACTTGTTAAAGCGAGACGACAAGGTTGCATTTACCGAAATATATAACCGGTATTCTGAAAAAATGGTTACCATCGCTTATGTAAAGTTACAGTCAGGAAACGACGCCAAAGAAGTCGTGCAGGAACTGTTTATTGATATCTGGAACAGACGCCGAAATCTCAATATCCGCCACAGTTTTTACACTTATATCAATGGAGCACTTAAATATAAAATTTATACCTTCTTAGGGCAACAGCGAAAAGAACAGACCAGGATACAACACCTTTCCACTGATAAAGTCAGCCATAATACCGAAGAATGGCTTAGCTATGAAACTTTAAGAAACGACTTAGAAAAAGCCATACTGGAACTTCCTGAAAAATGTCGTTTAGTATTTAGACTAAGTAGAGAAAAAGGTTTGTCCCACCATGAAATAGCACAACATCTTCACATTTCTAAAAAAACCGTTGAAAATCACATAACAAAGGCTCTCAACCATTTACATGGAGCACTCAAAACGATTTTCTTTCTTCTTTTTTGAATTCGTACAAATTTTTTATAAAACAATAGGGGTTTATTCTCTATTGTAAAGACTATTATATACAAACGTTATTTAGCAATGAATTTTCCGTCTTCAAAAAAATTAAAGTATTGGGCTGAAAATTATCTGAAAGGCACTATCAGCCAGAGCGATAAAGAAGCACTTGAAGCATGGTATATGTCCATGCCGGATATGGAAATTGATTGGGACGATGACCAAATAGATTCATTACAAACATTACAACATAAAATATTCAAAGCTGTCGAATCTCAAATCAGAGATAATGATAATAAAAAAATATTGCGTCGAAAACGGTTAAGATACATAATGTCAGCGGCAGCTATTATATTCATTTTAGTAACTCTTGGATTTTTCATGCACAAAGGCAAGAACACAGAAATTGCTTCTGCCGGACGTCAGCTTGTTAATGATATACAACCAGGTATAACACAAGCCACGCTTACGTTGCCCAACGGCAAGAAGATAGCTTTAGACAGCGCTCATTCGGTCAAAATAACAGCAGAAAAAGGCAGTATTTACGTTGTAGATAAAAACGGAGTAACTACCTATTTGGGCAATGCGACACAATTAAACGTTTATAATACACTTACCACACACCGGGGCGAACAGGCTCCGCCATTAGTCCTGGCAGATGGGACAAAAGTTTGGCTTAACAGCGCATCCTCGTTACGTTTCCCAATAAGTTTTAATAGCGATACAAGGGAAGTTACACTTTCCGGCGAAGCTTACTTTGAAGTAGCAAAAAATCCCCGGCATCCATTTATAGTTAATGCAGGAGCAAGCAAAATAAAAGTATTAGGAACACATTTTGATGTTATGGCATACAAAGATGAGCCATACACCTGTGCCACTTTACTTGAAGGCTCTATTCGCATAACAAACGGAAACAATAACGCCAGATTAGTCCCGGGACAGCAAGGCAAAATATCTACTGATGGTTCCGTTAATGTTGGTTGGGTCGATGCAGAAGAATCCATTGCATGGCTCCATGGTCAATTGTCTATGAAAAGCATGAATCTTACAACTTTTATGCGCGAAGTTTCACGCTGGTATAATGTTGATGTTGTTTACGAAGGCGAGCCTCCTGTTTTAAATTTCAGCGGACTATTAAACAAAGCCGTTCCTCTCTCGCAAATATTGGCGGCATTATCCGCCAATGGAGTACGTTGTAATCTAAAAGATAAAACGATAATTGTATCCGGTAAATAATTTGTTTAATCTTAAAATGATATTATGAAAACATAACAATCTTCAAAGCGTCAAGTCTTTACGCTAAAAACCGGAAGCGACTGGAACTCACTCCCGGCAAAATGTTCGACTTAAAGATTATCCACCATTCTATGTCAAATAATGATTAATTGTTTAACCCAAACTTTTCAAAAGTATGGAATATTTTTCTTTACGCAAGTTTCTTAAATATTGCTTAGTTCAGTACTTTAAAATTTGCAAAGCAATGCGTTTAACCACACTCCTCTTGCTTGTTACTGCGTTACAGGTACGTGCAAAAACCGAAGCGCAAACAATAACGCTTACAGGCAATAATATTACATTAGAAAAAGCATTGACTGATATTCAAAATCAATCGAAATATGCTTTTTTCTGGACCGACCAATTGATAAATTCGGCTCCTCACATTAATGTCCATTTCAAAAATTATCCGCTCCGGCAAGCATTAGATTCAGTACTAAAAAATCTTCCTCTTTCTTATAAAATAGAAAACAGATTTGTATATATCATCCCAAAAGTGCAAAATAATAATTCAGGTTTTGCCATACTTGCAGACATTACTGTCCATGGTACAGTAACAGATTCGTTAAAACATCCCATCGCAGGAGTATCTGTAATAATCAAAGGTTCAACCAAAGGCACCATTACCGGCTCCGATGGTACTTATTCAATTACTGTACGCAAAGGAGACATTCTTCAATTTGCTTATATCGGGTATAAAACCAAAGAAATAGTTGTAGGGGAAAAGAATGTCATTGATGTCCGGCTTGACGAACAAAATTCATTCCTGAATGATGTTGTAATGATTGGTTACGGAACAAGGAAAAAAGAAGACGTATCTGCCGCCGTCTCTACCATCACAAGTAAAGATATGGAAGACTCCCACAACGGCTCTACGGTCAGCAGCACATTATCCGGCAAAATCCCGGGAGTTACTTTCCGTATGTCGGACAGCCGCCCGGGAGCAAGTGCAAGTATTTCCATCCGCAATATGGGAAGTGCCCTATTTATAATTGACGGAATACAACAGGACGAAGGACAGTTTAACAACATTTCGCCCAATGATATTGAAAGCATCACAGTATTAAAAGATGCCTCCGCAGCGGTATATGGCGTAGAAGCGGCAAACGGCGTTATACTTGTTACCACCAAACGAGGTAAGCTTTCTTCCAAAAGTCAGGTCAATATTAATGCTTATACAGGCTGGCAAAATTGGTCAAGATTTCCTAAGACAACAAATAACTATGAATGGCAGGAAGGTAAAGTAGAGGCTGATGTGAATGAAGGGAGAACGCCTATTTCCCCTGATGAATTGGCAAAATATAAAGCCGCTGCAACCTCAAAATCGGCAGATACCGGCATTTACCGCAGTTTCGACTGGTACGATTTTATTGTAAAAGGCAATTCTCCATTGACCAATCTCAACCTAAATTTTACCGGTGGTACCGATAAAATTAACTATTACGTTTCGCTTTCTAACCTTTTCCAAAACTCTGTACTTGGCAGAGAATATAAGTTTAACCGCACCAATATTCAAAGTAACATTGATGCACAGATTTCCAAAAGCTTTAAAATAGGTGCGCAAATCAATGGGCGCGTAGAAGACCGGCAAAATCCCGGTGTGCCGGGTACTGATGATTATTGGGAAGCGCGCTTTGCCATTCTCCGCAATGCACCATGGGAAAGACCATATGCCAACGATAATCCAGCCTATCTTAATGAAATAGGACACGATAATGAAAACTGGGGGTTGCTCAACAATCAATTATCCGGTCATTATAGAGATACATGGCGAGTGTTACAAACCAATCTTACGGCTGAATGGAAAGCGCCCCTAAAAGGGCTTACATTCAAAGGCTTGTTTTCCTACTACTATGCTAATGAAATATTGAACAACCAGGAATATACTTATGTTACTTACAGCTACAATCAGGCAGATAGTACATATGTTCCGGTAGGCGGGAGTTCCAATCCCTGGCGAGAAAGAAACCAGAGAACAATTTTATCTTCCGACATTCAATTGCAGGCAGATTATAATCATTCTTTCGGCAAGCACAATATAGGATTGACTTTTGTAAATGAAAGAAACAAACGCGAAGATATGAGCAACTGGGTTCATGCCGTTCCTACTAGCAATGAGCTCCCGCTCATCTATGTCAGCATACTTGATACTTATAATGATGCAGATGTTACTACCAGCAAAATAGGCTATATTGGTCGTTTCAGCTATAATTATGATAATACATATTATCTGGATGTTGCGGGCAGAAGAGATGCCTCCTACATTCTATCTCCCGACCACAAATGGGGTACATTCCCATCCGTAACGGCAAGCTGGCGTGTAACCAAAGAAAAATTCATTCAAAATTGGCTAAGCCCGTCCATACTCAGTGAGTTTAAGATTCGCGCTTCTTACGGTCTTACCGGCGATGACAGAAATTTACCTATTGATGAATTCTCTTATCTTGAAGCGTATAATTATAACTCAGGCTCTCCGGCTATATTAGACGGGAATGCTGTTATTATTTCTTCATACAGAGGCATACCGGTTACTAATATTACCTGGATTAAAAGCCACATGCTGGACATAGGTTTCGATTATGGATTATTCAACAATAAATTAAACGGGACATTTGATTATTTCAAAAGAAAAAGAACAGACATTCCCGGAACAAAATATGATGTCCTGTTGCCGAGCGAATTAGGCTATACCCTACCGCCCGAGAGTATCGAAAACAATAGCGATAAAGTTCAGGGATTGGAAGGTTCCGTAAACTACAGTGGAAAAATTAAGAATGTAAACTTTACCGTTGCTGCAAATCTTACTTATGCGAGACCATATACGGTAGCAACATATCAACCGAAGTTCTATAATGCGTTGGACCAATATTTCAACAGCAATGAGAATCGTCCGAACAATCTTTTCTGGGGATACATAGCCGAGGGACAATTCACGTCTCAACAACAAATCAATGATTACCCTGTAAATGAAGATGGACAAGGTAATAAAACATTACTTCCCGGCGATATTATCTACAAAGACCTGAATGGCGACAAAGTTATTGACCAAAATGATACACGGCCAATTGGCTGGGGCGCAGGACAGAATCCTATTTTCAACGGCGGGCTAAATTTATCGGTCAATTGGAAGGGACTTGATTTAAGTATGGATTTCACTTACGGTTCGGGATATACATTTAATCAGAACTATGAAATGCGCTGGCCCTACCAGAACGGAGGTGCTTTGCAAGAACGGTTTTACGAAAGCCACTGGCATCACGAAGATATTTATGATGTAAACAGTCCGTGGGTTCCTGGTAAATATCCCGCATTTCGTTATAACGATGGCGGCGGCAATGACTACAATAAAAATTCAACTTTCTGGCTTGTGAATGTAAAATACTTCCGCAGCCGCAATATTGAATTAGGCTATTCTTTACCCAAAGCATGGCTTGCAAAAGTAAAGTTTACGAAAGCAAGATTCTATGTCAATTTCAGTAATCTTTTCTCAATAGACAATGTTCATCAGTTTGGGATAGATCCTGAAATCAGTGATGAAAACGGACTTACTTATCCGCAGAGTAAATATGTAAACGTAGGCGTAAATCTTGCTTTTTAATACGAAGTGACTATGTATTAGAAACTGAAAAAGATTATTACAAACAAAAAATTTAAAGATGAAACGCAGATATAACATATTCACACACTGTGGAATATATATTCAAGCGCTCCATCCAGCCATTCAAAAACAATAAAAAATATACTGATGAAAAAGTATTTATTGCATATCACGCTTCTCCTGCTGTTGTTTAGCAGTTGCAACAATAAAGATTTCCTCACAAACCAGCCGAAGTCCATTCTTACAACGGACCAAGTATTCGCAAATGCTGATTTGGCATATTCCGCATTAGCATCTTTATATGCAGGATATGTGGATCAGCAAACAATTACCAACTGGGTGGAATTTACCAACTTCGATGAGGCATTCCCTTCGGAAGCAGGAAATTATTGGCGAGTACAGCAGATAAACTACCCTTACGACTGGTGGAATCTTTGGAATTATGATTACATCAGAAACATCAATTTATTCATTCAGAATTGCGAAGCATCTACTGCTCTTTCCGACGCAGACCGGACCCGTTTTATTGCAGAAGCCCGCTTTTTGAGAGCAGCCAATTATTTTGAACTGGTCAAAAGAATGGGCGGCGTTCCTATCATTACCGTCCCTCTTACTTATGATTATAGTGGCGACCCCACTTCCTTGCAATTTCCAAGAAATAAAGAATCAGAAGTCTATGATTTTGTCCTCAATGAATTAGACACCATTAAAAACCTGTTGCCCGACGATGCTGCTATACAGGACAGGGCAACTAAAGGCGTTTGTCTCGCTATGCAGGCAAGAGCAGCTTTGTACGCAGCATCAATAGCAAAATATGGCGCCAATACTCCGGAAGTTTCTTTGCCCGACGGCGAAGTGGGCATTCCTGCTTCTCAGGCAAATGCTTATTATCAAAGGTCGCGGAATGCTGCAATGGAATTGATTAATAGTCATAAATACAGCTTATATATGAAAACACCGGACGACCTCTCGACAAATTTTGCCGCGCTTTTTTACGATAAATCGAATAACCCGGAAGTCATCTTCGCGCAAAATTTTAAATTAAAAAGTGGAACTGTTGAAGGCTGGACACTAAACAATCAACCGATGGCAATTGCAGAAGAATCACAGGGCGGCAGAGTAAATCCATCGTTGAACCTTGCTTTGCAGTATGAAACTTTGGATAATAAATATGCGCCGTACAAAACCAATGACGGTAGTAATTATATTTATTATGACAACGAAACAGATATTTTCGCCAATAGAGATGCTCGGTTAGCAGGCACATTCATTTTGCCCGGAAGCCAGTTTAAAGGCAAAGACGTGGACATATGGGCAGGTTATATCTTACCGGACTCCAACTATAAAATAATTACTTCACAGGTTTTCAGAGGACAAGACAAACTGCCTGGGCGCAACTACGACGAACAGGTCGTGGGCGGTTCCGGTCCAATAGACGGGCGCGAGTTCAGTGCGCAAACCGGATTTTACGTACGAAAATTTATGGACCCGGCTACCGGCTCTGGTCAAATCGGCACACAGAGTGAAGTATGGTGGATTCGTTACAGGTATGGCGAAGTATTGCTGAATATTGCTGAAGATGAATTTGAATTGGGCAACTTAGATTCCGCCGCTTTCTTCCTGAATCAAGTAAGAGCAAGAGCGGGTTTAACTATGCCGCTTACCACCGCAGACATCACATTTGACAGAATTGTTCACGAAAGAAGGGTAGAACTTGCATTTGAAGGACATGAATTGTTTGACAATAAACGCTGGCGCATTGCCGACAAAGTCTGGAACGGAGAGCAAATAACGGCAAGCGATCTTATCAATAACATAGGCAAAGCATCAACTCCCAATACAATGGTTTATGGTTTATGGCCTTACAAAGTATATCGACCCGGTAAACCAGAAGACGGCAAGTGGCTTTTCAAAGTTGTCAAGCCCAATGAAGTTACCGCCGCACACAGATTCTTAATTGGCAATTATTATTCTCAAATTGACCAGAGCGTGTTAAGTAACAATCCTAAGATTATAAAGAATCCCAACCAGTAACCCACATTTTGAAATAAAATTCTTTGAATAAGTAATTATTAAATCAAAAATATTTCGACAATGAAAAATATAAAATCATGGCTAAAACTCCTGGCAGGAATTGGAACAATAGCTTGTTTACACGGATGTAAAAAAGATAATTACGCATCTCCAAATATCAAGTTTACCGGAAACGTTGTTTATAAAGGACAGCCAATCGGCGTAAAAAACAATGGCGGCGGAACAGTATATTTTGAGCTGTGGCAATCGGGTTTTGGCAAAAGCGGACCAATCGATATTTTTCTCAATCAGGATGGTTCTTTTTCCGCACTGTTATTTAATGGAAATTATCAATTAATTTTCCCCACTTCCCAAGGACCTTTCGTGAGCAGTTCAGATACAATTCCACTTACATTAAGTGGAAACCAAACAATGGATATTGAAGTAACTCCATATTATCTGATTAATAATGCACAATTCAGTCTGGCTACAGATTCTACGGTTACGGCATCTTGCAGCGTAAGCCAAATAATTCAGGGCGAAAATGCCAAAAGCATCGAATCCATTGCATTATTTGTGAACAGAACTTCCTTTGTCGATGACGATAACGAGATTGCCAGGGCATCCGTGAACGGAGCCGATATTACCAATTTAAACAGCATTCATTTTACAACAAAAATTCCGACCAATATCAACAATGGCAACATTGGTGTTGCGAATCAAAATTATTTTTATGCACGGATAGGCTTAAAAATTTCAGGTGTGGACGATATGATTTTCTCGGATATCCAAAAAATAGAATTTTAGTAATATTTTCGTAACAGCTCAATCCCTTAGTTCCAAGACTTTTCATAAAATAATATACAATCGAATGGAGAAAGCCAATGAATATTTACTAAAATTATTTTTAGGAGTTCTATTGTTTAGCAGCACAATCCTATCTGCTCATGGACAAATAATTGATTCTTCATTTATAAAACCGTCGTTTGTATTTATGGCAGACCCTACAATTTTTTACAATAACGGAAAATATTATTTATACGGAACGTACGATATAAACAACAGTCAAGGCATCAGAGCTTTTGTTTCGGACCATCTGAAAATTTTTAAAAAAAGCGACAGTAAACTCGTTTTGAGAAAAGGAGAAGCATACGGAACCGCCGGTTTTTGGGCGCCGCAGATATGGCGTCAAGGAAAAATATTTTATATGGCTTATGTTGCCAACGAACATATTGCCATTGCCAAATCGT
The DNA here is from genome assembly GCF_001659705.1 of Arachidicoccus sp. BS20. NCBI lineage: Bacteria > Pseudomonadati > Bacteroidota > Chitinophagia > Chitinophagales > Chitinophagaceae > Arachidicoccus > Arachidicoccus ginsenosidimutans. Next base: position 2,888,641 of record NZ_CP015971.1, on the reverse strand, counting down.
CTTCGTTACTTGGTCCATTTGTATCTAACAAACAGCCATTGATTGCAGATAAAAAAACAATCGACCCATTTGTGTTTACCGACGATAATGGCAAAAAATATTTATTCCATGTAGAGTTCAACAATGGCAATAAAATTTATGTGGCGCAGCTTAAAGATGATTTTTCCGGCATCATTCAATCAACCGATTCGTTGTGTTTGGAAGCAGAGCTGCCATGGGAAAAAGAAATGGACAATGTGGTTGAAGGTCCTACGGTAATTAAACACAATGGCTGGTATTATCTTATTTATTCAGCAAATCATTTCAAAAGCAAACATTATGCAGTTGGTTATGCGGTAAGTAGAAGCGTTTATGGTCCCTGGCAAAAAAGCGCGGATAACCCTATTCTCAGCATCAACGGAACCGGAAAGCCGGGAACAGGACATGGCGATATTTTTTTCGACGGCAAAGGAAAAATGTATTATGTATTTCATACGCACAATTCAGACTCGACTGTTGGTCCAAGAAAAACAGCAATCGTCAGTGCACACTTTGAAAAAGATAATTCGGGAGCCGATAAGCTAATAATGGAACAAAGCAATATGTATTATTTAAAACTTAAACCCTAAATATTATTGAGAACATGATTCGCAGAAAAAAATATGCAGTCGCAAAGCAATTATCCATAGTATTCTTTGGGTGTTCACTTGCCGCCATAGCTGTTGCTCAACAGCCGGCTGTAAAAACTTTCACAAATCCGCTTTTAAAATCAGGCGCGGATCCTTGGGTCATACAACAAGGCGATACGTATTACGTTACCCGCACGACCGGGCATAACCTGCAAATCATCGCAACAAAAAAAATGTCGGAACTTGGCAAAGTGCAACCGGTAACCATTTGGACGCCACCAAAGACAGGTAATTATGCCAAAGAAATATGGGCGCCGGAACTTCATTATATCAACCACAGCTGGTATATGTATTTTGCAGCTGACGATGGTAACAATAACCATCATCGGATTTATGTTTTGGAAAACAAAAATGCCAACCCTTTGTCTGCGCACTGGGTGTTTAAAGGAAAAGTTGCCGATGCAACAAACAAATGGGCAATTGATGCATCCGAATTTGAATACAAGGGAAAACAATATCTTATCTGGTCGGGATGGGCTGGAGATGACAATGTGAGCCAGAATATTTATATCGCAAAACTTGCCAATCCATGGACGATTGAAGGCAACCGCGTGATGCTTTCACATCCGCAATATAACTGGGAAAAGAACGGCAGCGGCAACGGATTGCCCGTTGTAAACGAGGGTCCTGAAATTCTGAAAAGCCCGCAAGGCAGGCTGTTTCTTACTTATTCTGCAAGCGGTTGCTGGACGGACGATTATTGTTTGGGAATGCTTTCCCTGAAAAAAGGCGGCAACCCGCTCAATGCCGCCAACTGGATAAAAAATCCTCATCCCGTTTTTACAAAGAATATTACCAACAGTGTGTACGGTCCGGGGCACAACGGCTTTTTTACATCGCCGGACGGGAAAGAAGACTGGATTATTTATCACGCCAATCCCGCAAACGGCGAAGGCTGTGGTGGATTCAGAAGCGCACGGATGCAAAAGATAAGCTGGAATAAAGACGGAACGCCTCATTTTGGTGTTCCCCGAAAAACGGATGTCCCTATACCCGTTCCGTCAGGAGAATAATTAATTTTTTACCATGAATAAAAATAAAAAGTTATGAAACATAAGATATTTTTGCTGTGGTGTCTGTCGTTTGTCGCTTTAGGTTTTCAACTCAAAGTGCAGGCGCAATCCAAAGTATGGTCTGCCGAAAAAGCCAATCAATGGTACAACGGGCATAAGTGGTTTACAGGCGCAGACTATATTCCCGGCAATGCCGTCAATCAATTGGAAATGTGGCAGGCAGATACCTTTAGCCCCGATTTAATAGACAAAGAATTGTCATTGGCACAAGGCATTGGCTTTAATACACTCCGCGTTTTCTTGCACAGTGTAGCGTGGAAGGAAGACCCGGACGGTTTTAAAAAACGTGTTGACCAATTTTTATCCATCTGCCAAAAACATAACATTCAACCCATGTTTGTTTTTTTCGACGATTGCTGGAACAAAGACCCCAAGCCGGGAAAACAGCCTGCACCCAAAGCCGGCATTCACAATTCCGGCTGGATGCAGGACCCGGGGCAGCCCGCTTCGGAAGACAGCACTAATTTTCCCGAACTGGAAAAATATGTAAAAGATATTCTCACAACTTTCGGAAAAGACAACAGAGTTCTCGCATGGGATTTATACAACGAGCCGGGCAACAGCGGCAAAGGAAATAAATCTTTACCTTTACTTAAAGCCGTTTTCTCATGGGCAAGAGAAGCCGCGCCCGAACAACCTGTTACAGCCGGGCTTTGGGATTGGAATTTAGAAGATTTGAATAAGTTTCAGGTTGCCAATTCCGACATTATTACCTACCATAATTACGGCGAACTCGACGAACATTTAAGAACAGTACAAATACTCAAATCATTCGGCAAACCGCTAATATGTACAGAATATATGGCAAGACCACGCAACAGTTTATTCAAAACCATTTTACCCATGCTGAAAAAAGAACACGTAGGTGCCATCAACTGGGGGTTTGTACAAGGTAAAACCAATACAATTTATGCATGGAATCATCCGATGCCCGACGGCTCGGAACCGGAATTATGGTTTCACGATATCTTCAGAAAAGATTTTACGCCGTACAAAAAAGATGAAGTAGAACTCATTAAAAAATTAAACTCAGAAAAATAAAAATCCTTTTATGATACATATAAAAAAACTATCCGGGTTATTCATTCTTGCTTCCGTATCTGCCGCATTATTATCCTGCAACAGCGGAACATCAACAAAACAAAATACAGGCGATTCGCTCCAAAGCATTATCCTTGATAAATCAGGCTTCGAGCAAACCATCGACAGCGTAAAAACCGATTTGTTTGTTATTAAAAATGCAAATGGTTTGATGGCGACTTTTACTAATTTCGGCGGAAGAATTGTGAGTCTTCTTGTGCCTGACAAAAACGGGAAACTGACAGATGTCGTTTGCGGATTTAAAAGTATCGAAGATTATCAAAAATCCACAGAACCTTATTACGGCGCAACCATCGGCAGGTTTGGCAACCGTATTGCCAAAGGCAAATTTTCCTTAAACGGAAAAAATTATTCATTGTTTATTAATAATCCGCCAAACACTTTGCACGGCGGCAAAAAAGGATTTCAATACCAGGTATGGAATGCTTCGCAACCCGACAGCAGCACCATTGTTTTTACAAGAATTTCCAAAGACATGGAAGAAAATTTTCCCGGCAACCTGGCTGTAAAAGTTACTTACCGGCTCAATAACAACAACGGTTTGGAAATGGAATACGAAGCCACCACAGATAAACCGACTGTCGTAAATTTGACCAATCATGCTTTCTTTAACCTCAATGGCGAGGGCGCGGGAACAATTCTTAACCATCAGGTACAAATATTTGCAAGTAATTACACACCCGTTGATTCTACCTTAATTCCTACGGGAAAAATTGAAAGTGTAGCCAACACGCCATTTGATTTTACACATTCTGAAACAATAGGCGCAAGAATCAATGAACCGAATGAACAGTTGAAAAACGGCAAAGGCTACGACATCAATTTTGTTCTTGACAGCACAGGCGAAAGGCATTTGGCAGCAACGGTTATCGGCGACAAATCGGGCATAGAAATGAATGTTTATACCGACCAGCCCGGGTTGCAATTTTACAGCGGTAATTTTATGAAATCGGATAATACTTTTAATGATAATATTAAAGACAGTTTCCGAACGGCATTTGCAATGGAAACACAACATTTTCCCGATGCGCCCAATCAGCCGGATTTCCCGAGTACGGTCTTAAATCCTGGTCAACTATACCACACTAAATCAGAATACGTGTTCTCCATAAAAAAGCATTAACTATTTATTTAAAATTCATTAATAAGACAAGATAAAATAATTGGCTAAAGTTGTAGTTTAAATTTTAGCTATTCACTTTATGAAGAAAAAATTCATTGTTCCCATCGCAGCATTCATCGGCTCGTCGCTGAGTTTGCAGGCGCAGAATCTTGTTCAATACGTCAATCCGTTTATCGGCACAGGCGCGGTAGATGCATCCAGTTTATCCGGAAGTAATTTCCCCGGAGCTACCGTTCCTTTCGGTTTCGTACAATTAAGCCCGGATACACAAATTGGTCCCGACGACCCGGCTTCGGGCTACGATTATAATGATAAAACCATTATCGGTTTCAGCCATACGCATTTAAGCGGAACGGGCGTTTCCGATTTGTTTGATGTATTGCTGATGCCCACAACAGGCGAAATTAAAACTGTTCCCGGCGATGCCGGCAAACCGGGAAGCGGCTACCAATCTGCATTTTTACACAAAGACGAATCTGCAAAGCCCGGATATTATCAGGTAAAGTTGCAGGATTACAACATCAACGTTGAACTTACGGCAACAGCGCACGCTGGCTTTCATCGTTATACTTTTCCACAGGGAAATGAAGGTCATGTGATTCTTGATATGAATCATTCTCTGAATAAAAAAAGAGGCTATTGGCAATGCAAAATCATTGATGCACAAATAAGGCAAATTGATAATAAAACCATTGAAGGTTACAGAATCATTACAGGTTGGGCACAGCTGAGAAAAGTGTATTTCTATGCACAATTTTCCAAACCTATTTTATCCAACGAAATGGTGGACGGCGGACGCGTTTATCAAAACAATTCTATCGTTAACGGAACCAACCTTCGCGCAGCATTTAATTTCGATACAAAAGACGGAAGTCCTCTATTGGTAAAAGTTGGTCTGTCTGAAGTAAGCGCAGAAAACGCAAAAGAAAATCTGCAAACGGAAATCCCCGGTTGGGATTTTGAAAAAGTTGTGAGCGATGCGCAAAGCCAATGGGAAAAAGAATTGGACAAAATTTCCATCGATGGTACATTGGAACAAAAGCAAATTTTTTATACAGGTTTGTACCACGCATTTACGCAGCCGAATAACCTTGCCGATGTAAACGGCGATTATATGGCGAGCGATTACACCATTCACAAAGCGGCAGATAAAACCAATTACTCCACCTTCTCATTGTGGGATACTTATCGTGCAGCACATCCTTTGTACACGCTCATTGAGCCTGATAAAGACGCCGGTTTTGTCCGTAGTATGATGCGCCAATACGAAACTTACGGCTATCTTCCTATCTGGCAATTGTGGGGCGAAGAAAATTATTGCATGATTGGCAACCACGCCATTCCCGCGATTGTGGATGCTGTTTTAAAAGGCATTCCGGGCATCGATATTAACGAAGCCTATGCAGCAGTAAAAGCGTCTTCAACGGTAAGTCATCAAGGTTCTCCTTTTAATGTCTGGGACAAATATCATTATATGCCGGAAGACAAGCAATCACAATCTGTATCCATCACTTTGGAAATGAGCTTTGACGATTGGTGCGTGGCACAATTGGCGAAAAAGCTCGGCAAAACGGACGACTATAATTACTTCATGCAAAGAAGCCAAAATTATAAAAACGTGTATGATGCTTCCACCGGATTTTTCAGAGGTAAGAACAGCGACGGCAAATGGATTACGCCGTTCAATCCATTGTCATACGGCGGCAACGGCGGCTATCCTTATACCGAAGCCAACGCGTGGCAATATCTCTGGTATGTTCCGCAAGATGTTGACGGCATGATTAATTTGTTCGGCGGAAAAGAAAAATTCATTGCAAAGCTCGATTCTTTCTTTACTTTAAAAGACACTTCTGCCGAAAAGAACGGTAATGCTTCCGGCTTCATCGGTCAGTATGCGCACGGCAATGAACCGAGCCATCATATCACATATTTATACAACTACGCCGGTCAGCCATGGAAAACACAATATTACGTTTCACAAGTGCTGAATACTTTGTATAATAATTCATTTTCCGGCTATTCAGGCAATGAAGATTGCGGGCAAATGTCATCGTGGTATATCTTTAGCGCGATGGGTTTTTATCCTGTAAATCCTGCGGACGGAATTTATGACATCGGTTCGCCGGTTTTAAAGAACGCGGTTATTCATTTAGAAAACGGAAAAACCTTTACCGTTACCACGAAAAATGTTTCGCCGGAAAACAGATATATCCAATCTGTAAAACTAAATGGAGAGAAATACAACAAAACTTACATCACGCACAGCGATATTGAAAACGGCGGCACGCTCGATTTTGTAATGGGCGCAAAACCAAATAAAAAGTGGGGTGTAAATAAAAAATAAGAACGGCGCTTTATTAAAATCAAAAGGCTTCCCGAAAATTTGGGAAGCCTTTTATTTATTCAAAAATTCATGCTGAATAACCACAAATACATTCAGCAAACTATCTGTGCATCTATGGCATATATTTATTTCAGTTTTGCCAAAGCGTCTTTAATTCTTGCCCAGCCTTTTTCGATGTTTTCGATGCTGTTGGCAAAAGAAAAACGCACACAGTTCGGTTCGCCAAAAGCCGCACCCATCACGGAAGAAACGTGCGCCGTGTTCAGCAAATACATACAAAAATCTGCGGAGTTTCCGATGGTTGTAGTTCCGTCCGTTTTACCGAAGAAAGCGCTTACATCAGGAAAAATATAAAACGCGCCATCAGGTTCAGTAACTTTTAATCCTTCTATTTCGCTTACCAATTCCAGTACACGTTTTTTGCGACGCGTAAATTCTTTCGTCATTTCCAGCGAAGGAGTAATATCAGTTGTAAGAGCCGTTACTGCTGCTTTCTGCGTAATGGAGTTGGTTGCACTGGTCATTTGTCCCTGCAATTTTTCCATTCCTTTTGTAATATCGATAGGTGCTGCTGTATAACCTAAACGCCAACCCGTCATGGCAAAACCTTTGCTCAATCCGTTTACAATCACGACTCTGTCGCGAAGCTCTTCAAACTGTGCAATGCTTTCGTGTGCGCCTACATAGTTGATGTATTCATAAATTTCGTCGGAAATGATGGCAATTTGCGGGTACTTTTTAAATACTTCTGCCAACGCTTCCAATTCTTTCTTACTGTAAACTGCGCCGGATGGATTGCATGGCGAAGAGAACAAAAACACCTTTGTTTTCGGCGTGATAGCTGCTTCTAATTGTGCAGCATTGATTTTAAATTTCGCTTCCGGCGTAGTGCGGATTTCCATTACTTTTCCACGTGCAATTTTTACCAACTCGGAATAAGTAACCCAATACGGCGTAGGAATAATTACTTCGTCGCCATCGTCCACCAAAGCAAGGATGGCGTTTGCCAGGCTTTGTTTTGCACCTGTTGACAAAACTATTTCTTCAGGTTTATACACTAAATTATTATCTCTTTTCAGTTTTGTACAAACAGCTTCGCGTGCATCCAAATATCCCGCAACAGGCGTATAGTGCGACCAGTTATCATTAATGGCTTTAACAGCTGCATCCTTTATGTGCTGCGGCGTATCAAAATCCGGTTCGCCAAGACTTAAATCAATTACATCGATTCCTTGTGCGCGCAGTTCGCGTCCGAGTTTTGCCATTTTGAGCGTTTCCGGCTCGGCAAATCTGTCTAAAAGAGAAGAAAGTTGCATTGTGTTTTATGTTTGTGAAAATTTGATTGCCGCAAAGATAAATGCTTTCGCGCTATTGCTGAATGAATCTTACTTTCATCGAATCGGCGCCTGTGCTTTCATAATTGCCTTCAAGGAGAACTGTATAGAACGCCCCTTTGATAAGCGAGAAACTTGTATCATACACATCTTGCCGGTCGGCGCTTCGCTGAAAAACAAATTTATATCGCAGCGTATGTACTGAATAAAATTGCGCCAACGCCGAATTGCCATTTACATCAAGATATGACCTGCTTTGAAAAATAACGGAGTTTGTCCTCAATGTATCATTTGTTGTTCCGGCATTTGCACCTTCCAACTGAACCATATAAAAATTCACGGGTGGCAGGTTGTAGGCAAAATTCAGTAATTGAATTTTTGCTGTATCATACAAAGGTGCAACACGCGCATTTCCCGTAAGTGAATACAAAACCGAGTCTGAACCTGTTGTTGAGTCGGGAACGAGGTAAAGCGAATAATATAAGTTGGGTTGCAGATTAATATTGCCCGTTAATACATTTGTCTTTGTCGTGCTCTTGATTACCTGCAACGAATAAAACCCCGGCGTTCCTATTGCGAAAGGAGATATGCTGTCATAAGCTACATCGGTCAATAAATCTTTGTCGCCGATATGCAGGTTGAATGTTTTGCCGTAACAAGTATTCATCATCTGCACGTAAGTCGGACGAATATCGCCATTAACGCCGCTTTTACTGCAAGCAGCAAACAGCACAATTAATAAGGAAAGAAAAAATATAAGATTGCGTATTTTCATTTTCAGTTTTATGTTTCATCAACATTCGCTCAAGCCTAAAGGAATGTGTATTGCCAATCCGCCGTCGGCTGTTTCCTTGTATTTACTGTTCATATCCAAAGCTGTTTCCCACATGGTTTTTACCACTTTGTCGAGAGAAACTTTTGCATAATCGGGCGCGCTTTGCAATGCCAACTGACACGCTGTAATTGCTTTGATAGCGCCCATTGTATTTCGCTCGATGCAAGGAATTTGTACCAAACCGCCAATAGGGTCACAGGTCAACCCCAGATGATGTTCCATTGCTATTTCTGCAGCCATTAATGCCTGCTTTTGCGTACCACCCAAGCTCTCAGCGAGCGCCGCCGCAGCCATTGCCGAAGATACACCAATTTCTGCCTGACAACCACCCATTGCCGCGGAAATAGTAGCACCTTTTTTAAAGATACTTCCTATCTCTGAAGCGGTCAAAAGAAAACGGATGATTTTATCTTCGTCATCGCCGTTACAAAAAATTATATAATATTGCAGCACCGCAGGAATAACACCGGCTGCACCATTTGTAGGCGCTGTAACCACTCTGCCGAACGAGGCGTTTTCTTCGTTCACGGCAAGCGCGAAACAACTTAGCCAATCCAACACAGCATTAAAATTCCCCGCCGTTTTTTTAATTAAGCCAATCCATTCATCGTAAGAACTATAAACTTCGTTTTTGATTAATTTTTTGTTGAGTTCATAAGCGCGGCGGCGAACTTTTAATCCGCCCGGCAATTCTCCCTTTGAGTGGCAACCGCGATAAATACAGGCTTTCATGGTTTCCCATATTTTAAGAATGCCTGCGCGGGTTTCATCATCACTGCGCCACGCGCTTTCATTTTCCCAAACGACTTCGTTGATGGAAAGTCCCGTTTTGATACACCAGAAAATCAAGTCATCGGCATCATTTACAGGAAAAGGCAATTCGACTTTATCTTTTTTCTGCGCCTTATTTTCACCTTCTTTTATTACAAATCCACCACCAATAGAATACCATGTTTCACTAATATTATCGCCGTTTTTCAGCGTTAATAAAAACGTCAAAGCGTTGGGATGAAAAGGCAAGGCTTCGTTGTACAAAAAAACAATATCTTCCAAAGGGCTAAATTCAATTGCATAAACTCCACCGAGCAGAAGACTGCTTGTTTCGGCTATATGCTGCATTTTGAAATCAATCAGGTTAACATCGGTCGTTTCCGGGTTTTCGCCCAGCAAACCCATTTTCACGGCAACATCCGTTCCATGTCCATGACCGGTTTTCGCCAGAGAGCCATAGAGCAAAACCTGTAAATGCGCGGCATTTTCCAAGCCGTATTTTTCCTTTACCGACTGCACAAAATTCAATGCTGCACGCCATGGTCCGAGCGTGTGCGAACTTGAAGGTCCTACGCCTATTTTAAACATATCAAACACGGAAATAGATTCGTGCGGCATAAAAAAAGTTTAATGTAGCAAAGCTAAATATTGTTTCGCGTATTTATGCAACACAGAAAAGAAGTAACAATGTTTTGTAACCGCGATTACAATCCCGATTCGCTTTCGCTCAGAGGTGCCAAATCGTTGCTGTCGGGAATCCCGGTAAATATTTCCCCTATCTTTTTTGCATTATAATTATTAGGATTGTATTTATTTCCCAGCAAAATAATAGTTGCCGTGTCTTTCACAAACCGTGTAAATACATTGTTGCTGCCATGCCAATAGCCGTTGTGATAAACAATGGAATCTCCGGTTTTATGATTCACATACGTGCGCCACGCAAGCCCATAATTATGCATTGAAGGATGCTCAAGGCTTTGCGGCACTAATGCCATTTTAAGTGTGGATGCTTTGATAAATGTGTGCATATACAAGCTTCTGTCCCACTTCAGTAAATCGCGCACAGTACTGTAAATATTTTTATCTCCGTAAGTGCAATCGATATTCGTCATCGGAAACGGACGATTACCCGAATATGTGGGTATGTAATTTGCCGTATCTTTTATCGAAAAAACATACGTGTGCGTCATGCCCAAAGGCATAAACACACTGTCTTTCATAAATTTCGGATAAGGCATTTTCGTTACTTTTTCCAGAATAGATGCAAGTATCACAAAATTGGTATTGCAATATTGAAATGCACGGTTGGGCAAATTGGACGGCTTAGGTCTATTTGCAATCATGTAATCAATCACATCCTGATTGGTCGCGTGCCTGTTGCGCGGAAAACCTTTTTCCATAAAGTCTAAATAATTAGGTAAACCGCTGCGATGCGACAGCAACATTTTAATGGTAATACCCTGATACGGAAATGCGGGAAAATACTTTTGAATATAATCATCTAATGACAATTTATGTTCTTCCCACAAGTGTAAAATTGCCATGCCTGTAAGCGTTTTGCTTGTAGATGCAAGGTGCATAGGCGTTTCAGGCGTTATGGGCGTTTTTTTGCGGAAGTCATAAACGCCGTGATAATCTTCGTAAACGATTTGCCCGTTTTTGGCAACCAAAATTTCTCCATTGAAATGCGAGCCTAAAATTTTGTGATAAGCAGCTTCGGCTTTATCATGATAATATTGCTTTTCCGGCGGCGTCAAAGGTTTAAATATCGACGAATCGCCTTTAACAGGCAATTTAGTACCGGCAGACGCTTTATTATTTTTTTTCGCTCCGCACGACATAGACAATAAAACTGCGGAAGCAAACAATATATATACTGATTTCACTAAAAACGTTTTTGAGATGGACAAAAATAACAGAAAAATATGCTGCTTTTCAGAGATTAGACCTGCTGCAAAGAAAATAAGATTTCGTTAGGAATTGAAAAATAATATTCCACAGATGTGCCTTATAAATTCTTACGTGATTTTTTTATAATTTTGTACGTAAATATATTTTTATGAGCACGAAACTTACATTGAATATAGACGAAACAATTATTGAAAATGCGAAGTCTTACGCCAAAGAAAATGAAGTAAGCCTTTCCAAGCTGATTGAAAATTATCTGCATTCACTTACCTCAAAAAAATCTGCAAAGAAAGAAATAAGTCCTTTGGTAGAAAGTCTTACGGGCGTAATTGATTTGCAGAAAAAAGATTACAAAAAATCTCGTGCAGATTATCTTTCAAAAAAATATGCTTAATGGACAAAGTGTTGGTAGATACAAATATTGTGATTGATTTGCTTGCGAAAAGAACGCCATTTTACAAAGATGCGCAGGAGCTTTTTACACTTGCAGATTACAACAAAAATAAATTATTCGTTTCTGCATTAACTTTTGCGGATACGCATTATCTTTTGTCCAATCAATACAAGATTGATACTGCAAGAAAAATTCTATTGAAGTTCAAAACATTGGTCAGCGTATTGCCTTTTAACGATAAGGTTTTAGACCTTGCGCTTGTTTCGGACTTTAAAGATTTTGAAGATACGGTGCAGTTTCATATTGCGCAGGAACACAATTTGGACATCATTGTTACGCGCAACAAAAAAGATTTTGCATTGTCTTCGTTGCCTGTTTTAACGGCGAAAGAATATTTGCATAAATTGCAATAATTCAAAACTTCACAGCATGGTAATTATTTTATTTGAAGAACAAGCGCAGAGAGAAAAATTTTATCCACTTACGTTTACAAAACCTTTTGCGGAGTTGCACGCAGGCATTTTTTCTATTAAAGAATGGTGGGAAAAATTTACCAAGCAAAAAGTAATTTCTTCCAATGAAATTTTGGACGAGCAAGAAGAGACAATTTATATCAACGCACATTTGTTGCCCAACGAAAATATCTGGAACGAAATACAAAATTTAAAAACCGATGAACCGCTGAAAGACAACAACGGCAATACTTTGGCGCGGAAAACATTGTTGCACGGCGAAAAATTTTTATCGGTAAAAGCAAATGTGAATGTTGATTTTATCGAAACACCGCAACAGCTTTTGCAGCATCATGCAAAAATTATAGAACAACAATTTCATTTGATTATAAAAGAAAAACCATCGCAAAAAATATCATCAACCAACAACATCATTAAGGAAGAAAATATTTTCGTGGATGAAAATGTAGAAATGGAATATGCGACATTGAATGCGAAAGAAGGCTTCATTTATATCGGCGCAAACGCAGTCGTAATGGAAGGTTCAGCCATTCGCAGCGCATTTGCTTTGGGAGAAAATTCTGTTGTAAAAATGGGCGCGAAAATTTACGGTGCAGTTTCTACAGGACGAAAATGCACGCTCGGCGGCGAAATCAAAAACACCATTTTTCAGCATTGTAGCAACAAAGCGCACGACGGTTATCTCGGCGATTCCATCATTGGAAGCTGGTGTAATTTTGGTGCAGGCGCCACCAACAGCAATGTGAAAAACACGGCAAGCAATGTGGGTGTTTACGATTATCATTCCAAACAATTTCTTCCAACAACTAAAAAGTTCGGTGTTCTGCTTGGCGATTATTCGCGTGTTGCGATTAACAGTTCCATTAACACAGGAAGCAGTATTGGCGCGGCTTGTAACGTTTTTGGCGCAGGTTTGTTACCGAAATTTATTCCGAATTTTTCCTGGGGAGTTGATGAAAAATATGAATTTGAAAAAGCTGTTGAACACATCAATAACTGGATGGCTTTTAAACAGGAGCAATTAAGTGAAGATGAAATTCAAACTTTGAAACATATCTTTGAAACTTTGGACTTTCAGTAAGACAGAAAGTCAATTTAGTCAGAAAGACAAAAATTATTCATTACTCATCATTAATTATTCATTAGCATCATGCGTACACAAATTGCGGCGGCAAACTGGAAAATGAATCTCACGCTTCAGCAAGGCGAAGCTTTACTGAAAGGAATTTTATCAAAAGCAAAAACGCTGAATGAGCATCAGCAAATTGTCTTCGCCGTGCCTGCGCCATACTTACAAGCAGCGGTAAACATTATCAATGGAACGAAAAATGTTTTTGTATCTGCACAAAATATATATAACAAAAAATCCGGCGCATATACGGGCGAAATATCTGTTGAAATGTTGAACTCGATTGGTGTCACACACACAATTATCGGGCATTCCGAGCGCAGAGAATATTTTAATGAGCATTATAAATTTCTTGCAGAGAAAGTGGACATTGCTTTGGAAAATAATATCACGCCTGTTTTTTGTTGCGGCGAACCTTTAGGTATTCGCGAAGCGGGAACGCAAAATGCTTTTGTAGCAAAACAACTGGAAGAATCTGTTTTTCATTTGTCAAAAAATGAAATAAAAAAAGTAGTAATCGCTTATGAGCCAATTTGGGCAATAGGCACAGGCAAAACCGCTACAAGCCAACAGGCGCAAGACATTCAGCATCATCTCCGTTCGCTGATTGCGAAACATTACGATGAAGAAACAGCAAACGAAATTTCTATTTTATACGGCGGAAGCGTGAAAGCTGCAAATGCAAATGAATTGTTTTCTCAACCCGATATTGACGGCGGATTGGTCGGCGGTGCATCGTTGATGGAAGATGAATTTGTAAAAATTATTGAGGCATTGAAGTAGCGTTTTTCTTTTCACACAATAACCTTAATTTTGTCGCATAATTTTTAAAAAAATGAGTTTATTAAATATTCTACTCGCAGCACCAGAAGTTGTTGAAAAGTCTGCGGATTATTTACCAATCATTATACAAGTAGTTGTGGCGTTGGCTATTGTTGTTGGAATGTTGGGACTTTCTGCAATGGTCGGACCGAAAAGAAAAACAAGCGATAAGCTGGAAAACTTTACGAGCGGTATTGCCACACATGGAAATGCGCGCCAACCGATGGCGATTAAATATTTTTTAATTGCGATTTTGTTTGTGTTGTTCGACGTGGAAGTGATTTTCTTTTATCCTTATGCCGTAAATTTTAAAGGTCTCGGCTGGAATGGCTTTGGAGAGGTTGTGTTGTTTGTAGCATTCTTTCTGGTTGGTTTTGTTTACATTATTAAAAAAGGCGCGTTGAAGTGGGAAGATTAATAAATTAATGCTCGCAAAGACACAAAGAATTTTATATAAGAAAAGGCTCGAAGAAAATAAATCTTCGAGCCTTTTGCTTTGTGTCTTTGTGAGAATTAATTCTTCATTAACTCCACACTTCGATTAATAAATTCTGTCAAATTGCTTCCTTTCAATAAACCTTGTGAAAGCAATGCCAAATCAGCGAGATTACGAATTTGCTTTTCTTGCTGCGCTTTATTTCCTTCTTTCAACAATGTTTGATAAATTGGATGATTGCCGTTTACAGTTAGGTTAACTTCATCAGGCATTGTCGCGTAGAAAGCAGTCATGCCGCCACCTACGGCGCCCATATCTTTCATGCGACGCATAAATTCCGGGCGTGTTGCAACTACCGGCGCAGTTTCTGCACTAAGTCCTTTCACATCTACCGAAATATTTAGTCCCGGAACTTTTACATCGAATAACGATTTCAATTTTTCCGTTTCATCTTTGCTTAATACGCTTTCTGCATTTTCATTTTTGTCAATTAAATTATCAACAATATCCGCATCCACGCGCGTAAACTGAACGTCGCTCCATTTCATTTCCATATTGTTGATGAACGCGGCGTCCACAATCGTTTCAAAGCGTACAACCTTGAAACCCTTGTCTGCTGCGGCTTTCAAGTAAGCGTCTTGTTGCACCAAATCTGTTGTGTACAAAATCACGTATTTGTCGTCTTTGTTTTTTTGTAAGGCTTCGGTTGCTGTTTTGTACTCATCAAGTGTATAAAAAGCTGTTTCATCTTTTGCATCCTGCATGATGAAATATTTATTGGCTTTGTCCAGAAACTTGTCTTCTGTCATCATGCCGTACTTCACAAACAAACCGATGCTTTCCCATTTTTCTTCAAAAGATTTCCGGTCATTCTTGAAAATTTCTTCCAGTTTGTCGGAAACTTTTTTCGTAATGTGTGCGTTGATTTTTTTCACATTCGGGTCGCCCTGCAAATAGCTGCGGCTCACGTTTAGCGGAATGTCGGGACTGTCAATTACACCGTGTAACAACATTAAAAATTCAGGAACAATATCTTTCACTTCATCAGTTACAAAAACCTGATTGCTGTACAATTGAATCTTGTCTTTCTGAATTTCATAGCTCTGTTTGATTTTCGGGAAATACAAAATACCCGTGAGATTGAAAGGATAATCCACATTCAGATGAATCCAAAACAAAGGCGGTTCGCCGAAAGGATATAATTCTTTGTAGAAATTTTTATAATCATCGTCCGTGAGTTCGGAAGGTTTTTTAATCCAAAGCGGTTCGGTGTTATTGATTTGTTTGTCTTCAAAGAAGATCGGAATCGGCAGGAATTTGCAGAACTTTTCCAATAAGCCACGAATTTTATCGGCATCTAAAAATTCTTCGCTTTCGCTGTTGATATGTAAAACAATCTTCGTTCCGCGTTCTGCTTTGTCGATTTCGCCTATTTCATAAGACGGACTTCCGTCGCAACTCCACAAAGTTGCAGGCGCATCTTTGTAACTTTTGGTGTAAACATCCACCTTGTCGCTTACCATAAATGCACTATAAAAACCAAGCCCGAAATGCCCGATAATATTGGCATCTTTATACTTGTTCAAAAATTCTTCCGCGCCGCTGAAAGCCACTTGGTTCAGGTATTTGTCCACTTCTTCGGCGGTCATGCCCACACCCTTGTCTTCAATCGTGAGCGTTTTATTTTCCTTGTCGATTGATACATCAATGCGCAGTTCGCCCAACTCGCCTTTGGCTTCGCCGATAGACGAAAGCGTTTTTATTTTTTGCGAAGCATCCACCGCGTTGCTGATTAATTCGCGCAAAAAAATGTCATGTTCGCTGTATAAAAATTTTTTAATAATCGGGAAAATATTTTCCGTCTGTACACGTATTTGTCCTTTTTCCATAATTGATTTTTTATTACACGAATTTTTACAAATTACACGAATCTCTTTTGAATATTAATTCGCTTCAATTCGTGTAATCCGTGTTTAACAAAGAAAATACCAAATCCTTTTTGCTGACAGGATGACAAAAAATTTATGATTTGCAATTTATGATTTATGATTTTTTTACTTTTGAACCTATGAAAGTCATCATCACTTCTGCGACAGATTTAGAAGTACAGCCATTGAAGAATTTGGTTGAAAAAAGCGATTTAAAAAACATTCATTTTCACACTTCCGGCGTGGGTATTTTACAAAGTTGTTTTTCCATACAAAGAATGATTGTGGAAGAAAAACCTGATTTCATTTTGCAAGTGGGCATTGCCGGAACATTTGATGAACACTGCGTTTTGGGCGATGTGGTTGTGGTTGAAGAAGAATTTTCCGGCAGCTGCGGCGTGGAAGAAAACGGCGAATGGAAATCGCTTGTCGATTTGAATTTGGGCGAAAAAATCAGCTTAAAAAATCCTTTTTTAAAAGAATACAATTTGCTTCATTTGCCCGAAGTAAAAGCCATTACGATTGATGAAATTACAACTAATAAAAATCGTATTCAACAACTGAAAAATAAATACAATCCTTTTCTCGAATCGATGGAAGGCGCGTCGCTACACTATTGCGGCTTGCAATATAACGTTCCGTTTTTACAAATGCGCGGCATTTCCAACATCGCGGGCGAACGCGACAAACAGCTTTGGAAAATAAAAGACGCCGTTGTGAATGTGTGCGAAAAAAGTTTTATGCAGCTTCAAAAATTGGTTCGTTAAACCTGTTTCGTTCTTATTTTCTGCAAGGCTTCTTTTATCAATGCAATTTCAAAGCCTTTTTGCAAAAGATAGCGCGTAGTTTTTACTTCACGGTTGATGTATTGCTCATTTTTCAAACTCTTCCATTTTGCGGCGGCAAGTTTTTCCAACGTGTTTTTATAATCGGTTTCATTAATTTCCCGCAACGCAATTTTAATATTGTACGGGCTTACTCTTTTCAGTTTTAATTCATTCACAATTTTTATTTTGCCCCATTGCTTCATGCGGAATTTCCCGCCGGCGAATAAAGAAGCAAAACGTTCTTCATTCAGGTAATTTTGCTCAATCAATTCTCCCAAAATATTTTCCACTTCGGGTTTGTACAATCCAAAACCATACAGTTTATCTTTCACTTCCTGATGGCTTCGCTCCTGATAAGCGCAATACGATTTTATTTTTTGCAAAGCCTGTTGCGGCGTTAATCGGTTCATTTTTAAATTACCAAATTGTCAAATGTTCAAATTAAATTTTCCTTGTTTCGTTTCTAATTAGTAAAATTGCACTTTAAGAAGTATATTTAAAAAAATTTCCGAATGAAACTGAGCTTGAATTTTTTAGCATAAAGAAAACTTACCTGCGAAGTTCCGTTCAACAACAGAAAAATAAAAAAGTTACGAATGAAATTTATTGTTTCTTCTTCCACATTATTAAAGCAACTGCAACAGATTGGCGGCGTTATCAGCAGCAATACGGTATTGCCGATTTTGGAAGATTTTTTATTCGAAGTAAGCGATAAAAAACTTACCGTGGTTGCCACCGATTTGGAAACAGTAATGCGTGTGCAAATTAGCGTTGAAAGCAATGAAAACGGTCGCTTTTGTGTGCCTGCAAAAATTTTGTTGGACACGCTGAAAGCCTTACCGGACCAGCCGTTGACATTGAATATCGAAAGTAATTTTGCGATAGAGATTACCAGTGATAATGGTAAATACAAAATCATGGGCGAAAACCCGGACAATTTTCCCAAAGACCCGTCGGAAGAAAATGTAAATACATTTACCATTCCGTCGGGTGTGTTGCTGACGGCGATTAATAAAACATTGTTCGCTGTAAGTACCGACGATTTGCGTCCTGCGATGACGGGTGTGTATTTTGAGTTGGGAAAAGATAACATCCAGTTTGTTTCCACCGACGCACATCGTTTGGTTCGCTACAAACGCACCAGTGTTTCGCCCGACGAAACGAGCAATTTCATTGTTCCGCGCAAGCCGCTGAATGTATTAAAAAATGTATTGCCCGATAATGAAGATGAATTAACGGTCAGCCACACGGAAAATCATCTCTTCATCAAGCACAAAGAAATTTCCTTGATTTGCCGCCTGATTGATGCGCGCTTCCCCGATTATAAAGTGGTTATTCCTGCGGAAAATCCTTATACATTAATTATTAATAAAGCAGCATTTGCATCGGCTTTGCGCCGCGTAAATGTATTTGCCAATAAAAGCACAAACCTCGTTGCGCTCTCTATTTCAGGCAACGAAATTCAATTGAATGCGCAGGATGTCGATTACAATTTTGAAGGTAACGAGCGCCTGGCTTGTCAATACAATGGAGAACCTTTGCAGATTGGTTTCAATGCAAAATTTCTGAGTGAAATGCTTGGTGCTATCAATTCCGATGATGTGAAGATGGAACTGTCAACGCCTTCAAAAGCAGGACTGATAAAACCTACGGAACAGGAAGAAGACGAAGATTTACTGTTGTTGATAATGCCTTTGTTGATAAATTAAATTTCACAACGACCGAATGTCATTCACACGTAGTAGGCGCGAATCTCATGAATAAAAAATCCCGATGAAATTTCATCGGGATTTTTTATTCATACTTCTACATACCAACCATCTTCCCGCAATTCAGTTTTGTAAACTTTCATTTTGTAATCTTCCACATTCAGACATCTGCCATGTTTGAGACTGAACTGATATTCGTGCAATTCGCACACAACATATCCTTTCGGGCTTACATAGCCATCAACCAAAGGAACGCTGGCATGCGGACAAAGTTCTGCAAACGCGTACAATTGATTATTAATTTTTGCAAGCGTAATTTTTTTATCGCCTGCAGAAAATACGCACATTCCATTCTCATGAAATGGAATATCATCAATAGCTTCAGCGATTTTGTAGAAAGGCATGAACAATATAATTTACAGGCATTTTTTAAGAATGTAATTTCTCTGCCAGCCAAATAAATTCGCTCGTGAAAGTATCGATATTGCCTTGAAATGCTTCCGCCAACAGATTTCCTTCTCCATCAAACTTTTGCTCAACCTGTCCAACTACCAACATTTGCGGAGATGGAATACCTTGTAATGCCAGCGCAAAATGCTGCAATTGTAAAGCAGCACGCATTCCGCCTAAAGGTCCGACGGAAGCCGTAATCAATCCAAACGCTTTGTGTAATTGTTTGGGGAAATGGTCGAACAAATTTGCGAGCGCAGGCGAAAAACTTCCGTTGTATTCCGGCGTTACTACGATAAACGCATTCGCAGCAAACATTCTGTGAGCAAGCGGCTGCAATTCTTCAGGAGCTTTGTCGGGCGAGGAATACACAGCGTTCACAAAAGGCAAATGATACTTCCTTAAATCAACAAGACCAACATTGTGCTGCGGATATTTTTCCGCTAAATGACGCTGAAAAAACAATGCCGCTCTCAACGTAACGCTGTGTTCCCGCGGGCTTCCCGAAACAATTTCAATATTCATTATTTAATTTATTGTTTTACAAACTGAACGTCGAACAACAATTTAACATCGTCTCCTACAACTACGCTCCCCGCTTCTGTTACAGCGCTCCATGTTAAACCGAAATCTTTTCTGTTGATTTTTCCGCTTCCTTCAAAACCTATTTTAGTTTGTCCGTAAGGGTCCACAGTTTCCCCGTTGTATTCGGCTCTCAGCACTACGCTTTTTGTAACGTCTTTGATAGTTAAATCGCCTGTAATATCGTAAATATCGCCGTCTTTTTCCACGCCCGTGGAAACAAATTTAATTTCAGGAAACTTTTCTGCGTCAAAGAAATCTGCGCTTTTCAGGTGTGCATCGCGTTGTTCATTGTTCGTATCTACACTTGCCGTTTGCGCCGTGAAAGAAACTTTTGCATTCAAAAAATCATCTCCGTCTTTTTCGAGCGTTGCATCAAAAGAGGTAAAGTTTCCTGTAACGTTGGAGATGAGCAAGTGCCTGATTTTGAAAGAGACACTCGAGTGCGTGATGTCAATTTTGTACGTTGCCATTTTTTTTATTTTTTAGGTTATTAATAAATGTATCTACATTCAGTTTTCATTTTCGTTTCTGTATTTGTCCAGCAGTATGCTTAATTGTCCAATTTCTACCGAAGACAAATTACAGATATTTTTGAGATTCGCTTCCATTTCCGGCATTACGACTTCCAGAAGCTTGATGCCCGGCATGGCAATTTCCATTACGGTTTCTCTTTTATCTGCGGAAGAGTTGGAACGCTTTACCAGCTTCTTCGCAACCAGCTTATCGACAGTTCTAGGCACATTAGCATTACGTTCTATAAGCCTTTCAGCGATTTGCTTTACACATATTTTATCCGGCGCTGCGCCTTTGAGAATACGCAGAATATTATATTGCTCCGGTGTAAGTGCATATTGTTTCAATGTATTATTTAACGATGTTCTTACCGAATATGCGGTGCGCATGATATTGATTGCAATACGCTCTTCATCGCTGAGCTGCTTCTTTGTCTTAACTATAATTTTCGGCTTCATGCTTTCAAACGAAATGTAAATATATGTATATACATTTAATTTTTAGCATTTCTTCTGTAAAATAAAATTAATTTAACACTGTCATGTTTTGGTATGAGTAAATTGTTATGGTTTTTTCGCGGCAAAACCGGAAATACAATATTTTTCCAGCGGAAGAATTACGCTCAATTCAAGCACATTTGCCTGTTGTAATTTTGCATAATTTCTTAGTGAATTATCCGCGTATAAATTGAAATAAAAATTATGTGAAAAAAAATCGTGAAAAAATTTGTTTGATTAAAAATCTCGTTGAAATTTTACGGTAGAAATTTCAGAAGAATATGGCAGCAAAATCCGACAAAGAAAAAAAGAGCGCGCCTAAGAAAAGCGCTGTACCGGCAAAAAAAGTTTCAGCATCGAAAGGCAAAAAAGATGATGACGAACTGGATGATGACGATATGGATTTCGAAGATGACGACGAAACTCCAAAGAAGAAAGCATCCGGGAAAAAAGACGATGACGATGATGATGATGATTTTGAAGAAGAAGACGACGACTGGAACAAGGTTGAGGAAGAAGATGAATGGGACCCGGACTTTGACGAGTTCGACATTCCAAAATCCAAATCGAAGAGCGGCGCCGCTAAAAAATCAAGCGGCAAAAAGAAAGACGAAGATGACGACGACTTCAAGTTCGACGACGACTTCGGCGATTTGGGCTTGTACAACGACAGCTTCGACGAAGAAGATGATGACTTTTAATTAAACCATTTTTTGAATATTTTTAAAAGCATTGAGTGAAATTTGCTCAATGCTTTTTTATTTGGTAGGTTTATGCAATCGGATTGTTTTTTGCATCTATGTAAAAAATGTAGTTTATGAAAAATATTATCTCAGTAGTTGCTTTTATTATTTGCACGGTACAAGTCCAGTCACAGAGCCGCTTTCAGAAAGAATGGAAAATTGTGGATAGCTTACTTTCAAAACAGAGCCAGCCTAAAACCGCTTTGGACGAAGTGAATAAAATTTATAACAACGCTGCTCGTTTGAATATTGCCGATGAAAAAATCAAAGCAATCATTTACCGGTTAAACATAGAACAAACGATAAAGGACAACGACATTAATGCAAACATTGCAGTAGTTGAAAACCAAATTACTCAGTCAAATAATTCGGTTGAAAAAAGCCTGCTGCAAACGATGGAAGCACAATTGCTAATTAATTATCTCAATCAAAACCGTTGGCAAATACTCAACAGAAAAGAAACCGTTAATTACATCAAAACGGATATTGCGACTTGGAGTGCAGAAGATTTTGCAGTAAAAATTCATCAATTGTTTGAAAATGCATTGAATAACGATAAACTGAAAACCACGCCGAATAAGGATTACAGTGCAATCGTCATAAAAGGAAATGTAACAAAGCTTCGCCCGACGTTGTACGATTTGGTGGCGCATTTTGCATTGGATTATTACAAAACAAATCCTTCAACGAATACAAAACCTATTGAAGAATTTCAACTGAATCAAACAGAAGCGTTGAGTGATGCGCAAACATTTATTCATTATCCGTTTGCGACAAAAGATACTTTATCGGCGCAATACCAGACTGTGCAATTGTTTCAGGACATTCTGCAATTCCATATCAACGATGAAAATAAAGCCGCGTTTGTGGATGCAGATGAAGAAAGAATTGATTGGTGTTATAATAATCTGATTAATGAGAACAAAGATAATTTGTACTTAACTGTATTGAAAAATATTCTTTCAATTTATCCGAATCTTCCGGAAGCTAAACAGGCTGCGTATTTGCAGGCGCAATATTATTCGAACAACGCTTCGGGTTACAATGCTTACGGAGACACAACACACAGATACGATTATGCAAAAGCAATGGAAATTATCAGTCAAAATATTGATACAAAAGATACAAGTGAAGGATTGATTAATTTATTGCAACTGAAAAATTCGATTACGCAAAAATCGCTGAACATCCAAATTGAAAGTATCAATTCTCCGAACTTGCCGATGCGTACTTTATTCAATTATAAAAATGTGTCGAAAGTTTATCTGCGTGTTTTAAAAATCAGCAGAAATACTAATCTTAATCTCGGAGATTCTGCTTATTGGGCAACATTAATTCGTTATAAAAATATAGTTGCAAAGTCGCAACAACAATTACCTTCAAACGATGATTATCAAAGGCATTCAGCTGAATTGAAGATTGATGCGTTGCCTGCTGGCAGTTATATATTGCTGGCAAGCGACAGCGAAAACTTCAGTACGAAAAGTAAATTATCTTCCGTCAATTTCGATGTTTCTGCATTGTCTTATATTTCCAACGGCAATGATTATTTCGTGCTGAACAGAGAAACAGGTAAGCCGATTGATAATGCAAAAGTGAATTTTACAATAGAGAAAAATAAAAAATATAGAATATATAAAACGGTTACCACTAACGGCGAGGGTTATTTTAAGAAACCTGAACCGAATAACGATGACAAAAGATATAATGACGGATATATTCTAAAAAATAACGACACGCTCGATTTCAGCGCAAATTATTCATATAATTATTCAAGGAATAATGACGATGATGATGACGAAAGCCCTGCCGAATATGAAGAAGACAAAGCGCAAATTTATTTTTATACAGACAGGGCAATTTATCGTCCGGGACAAAAAATTTATTATAAGGGAATAGCATTAACTAAAGATAAAACCACGCACAACGATAAGCTCTGGCAAACAAAAGATTCGCTGCATATTTATTTGAAAGATGTCAATAATAAAATCGTTGATTCGGCTGTCCGGTTTGTAAATGATTATTCCTCTTTTGCAGGCACTTTCAATATTCCTCAAAATGTATTGACAGGCAACTTTTCCATTGATGCAGATGATGTAAACGGAAGAACAAATTTTCGTGTGGAAGAATATAAGCGCCCGACTTTTTATGCCGATTTCGATACTGTAAAATCTCAATACAAACTCAACGACAGCATTACCGTTACGGGTTTCGCGAAAGCGTATGCGGGCAATAATGTTGACGGCGCACAGGTAAAAGTAAATGTGGAACGCACGGCGCGTTTTCCTTATCCGTGGTTGTACGGCAGAATATATCCTTATTCTTCTTCGAAAGAAATATTCAACGATACCGTAACAACGGACGAGAACGGCAAGTTTACGATTCGTTTTAAAGCCTCGCCCGATTCAAGTGTTGATAAGAAAACGGAACCGATATTTAATTATAATATCTCCGTTGAAGTAACGGACAATAACGGCGAAACGAGAGAAGCGCAGAAGAATATTTCCGTAGGATATAAAAATATGGTCATCAATATCGGGAATGCTGAATTGCTGAATATCGATACGCTGAAAAAGATATATGTATCCACACAAAACCTCGAAGGAGAAGAAATTCCTGCAAATGTTACCGTAAAAATTTCTCCGCTGCAATCGCCGCAAAGGCTTATCAGGAAAAGGTTTTGGAGCCGCCCGGATCAATTTGTAATGGATAAGAAAACGTATCTGAAAGATTTCCCTTACGATGAATACGATAATGAAACCGACCAAACTTCATGGCAAAAGAGCGATGTTATTTATAATCACACAATGAACGATTCTTTGCAAAACGGTTTTGATATTCAAAACAATCATTTACAAAACGGTTGGTATTATGTAGAAGCAACAGCAAAGGATAAGGAAGGCAATGAAGTGAAAGATGTGAAATATATACGTGTCGTTGATTATACAATGGCGCAGAATGAATATCTTTTCGGAAATAACAAAACGCCTTATGTTGAAACAGGTAAAACCGATTCTATAACAATCGGTACAGGCGCGAAAGATGTGTACGTAATTCAATCTTTCGTGAAGAATGATTTCAAAGGAAATCCGACAACGACTTATTCAAATTTTAATATAGATGCTGCACAAAAATTAATCACTTATACAACAAGCGAGAGCGATAAATACGGCGCGGCTTACGGGTTTGCTTTTGTAAAGAACAATCGATTCTACTCTGATATAACTGGAATATATCCTGTTACCATGAATAACAGTTTGAATATTAATTATGCAACATTCCGCGATAAAACGGAACCGGGCGCAAAAGAAAAATTTATTATCAATGTAAAAAATAACGACAGTTCAAATGCAAACGCGGAATTGCTGAGTGCTATGTATGATGGTTCTTTAGATGCATTGTATAAGCAGAATTGGAATTTGCCGTATTTTGGAGTGAATAATTATATGCGGAATAATTGGTCGGGAGGAAATACTTTTAGGAGTAATTATGGAAAAATAAATTATTCCTTTAGAGATAATCGTTATATAAATAAAGTTTATGATGAATTGATATTCGGAAATGTTTACGGGGGCAATTTGATTTCTCATGCTAATCTAAGGCGGTATATTGCTGAATCGGAAAAGCCTTATATTTATAACAGATTAAATGTGCAAGACGCACCTATTCAAAGTTTGCTCAATGGAAAGGCGGCAGGAATTTCTATAAACGGTAATGAAAGCCTTAATGATGTAGTTGTAGTTGGATATGGTGTGCAAAGAAAACAGGCTCTTACAGGAGCGACCCAAAACATTCAAATTCGTGGTACGAATTCTGTGACAAACAACAATCCAATTTATGTTGTAGACGGAGTTGTGGTAAATGATATAAACAATATTTCCCCTGATGATATTACAAGTACAACCGTTTTAAAAGGCGACCAGGCAACAGCACTCTATGGTTCACAAGCAGCAAATGGCGTTGTGATAATTATTACAAAAAACGGCGCTCAACAAACTGCAAACGTTCAACCTCGCACCAACTTCAACGAAACGGCATTCTTCTACCCGCAATTGCATGCCGATAAGGATGGCAATTACAATATAGAATTTACGATGCCCGATGCCGTTACTTCCTGGCGTTGGATGAATCTGGCGTATGATAAAAACCTGAGTTTCGGTTACAGTGAGAAGAATATTCTTTCGCAAAAAACTTTGATGGTGCAGCCGAATGTTCCGCGCTTTTTGCGCGCGGGCGACAGCATTTATTTATCGGCTAAAATCAGCAACCTCAGCGATAAAACTTTGTCGGGCAATGCAACGATTGAATTAATCAATCCGATGAATAATGAAACAATTACTTCCTGGAATGTCAACAGTAATGCGGCTTTCAGCGTAGCCGCCAATCAATCGGCTTCCGTTTTATTCCCCATACATATTCCGGAAGATTATACCGAACCGTTGTCCATCATCATCAAAGCGAGCGCAGGAAATTATTCCGACGGCGAACAGCATGAAGTCGCTGTATTGTCCAACAGAATGTTGGTAACGGAGTCTTTGCCTTTGTTCATGAAAGGCGATGGAACAAAAAATTTCAGTTTTGATAAATTGAAAAACAATGAGAGCAATACTTTGCAGAACAATAGCGTAACGGTTGAATATACTTCAAATCCTGTTTGGTATGCCGTTCAATCGTTGCCTTATCTCATTCAATATCCGTATGAATGTGCGGAACAAACTTTCAACAAGTTTTATGCAAATGCGCTCGGCATGTACATTGTAAAGAGCAATCCCGCGATACAGAGTACATTCAATCAATGGTTAAAAGATACGACGGCATTGCAATCTAACTTGGAAAAGAATCAGGAATTAAAAACGTTGTTGTTGAACGAAACGCCTTGGGTTGCCGCTGCAGAAAGCGAAGCAACGCAAAAAAGAAATGTGGCAAATCTTTTCGACGCAGAAAAAATGAATGGACAATTAACCTCTTTATTAAACAAATTAAAAGAATTACAATTGTCAAGCGGCGGTTTTGCGTGGTTCAAAGGAGGATATGAAAATCGCTACATCACGCAATATATTATAACGGGAATCGGTAAGCTGATGCAGCTGAACAGTCTTCCGAAAAATTACCTGTCGCAATTGTCCAACATTTCCGACAAAGCATTGACATATCTGAGATCCGCTATTGATAAGGATTACAGCGATTTAGTTAAAAATAAAATTGATTTATCGAAAGATAATTTATCATCAATACAAATGCAATACTTATTGGCAAAAAGTTATTTCGATAACGGAAATAATTTATCCAAAGCGGAAAATTATTTTTATCAGCAAGAGAAAAAATACTGGACGAATCAATCCAATTATTTCAAATCCATGATTGCCTTGACGACTTACAGGCACGGCGATAAAATATTTGCAATAAACGAACCCGTGAAATCCGTTTTGGAAAATGCGGTGGAAGACAGCGCCAAAGGCATGTATTGGAAAGATAATCGTGCGGGATATTTCTGGTACCAGGCGCCGATAGAACAGCAGTCTTTGATGATTGATGCACTGAATGAAATTGCAACAAAAGAAAATAATAATGAATTGAAAGATGCCGTTGCAGATATGCAACAATGGCTCATCATCAATAAGCAAACCAACAGTTGGAAAACCACGAAAGCTACAGCTGATGCATGTTACGCTTTACTGAACGCAAATAAAAATTTGAATATTGATAAGAGAAATGTTGCCATTCAATTAGGCAATAAAACAATTCAGCCTGACAAAACTGAAACGGGAACAGGTTATTTTAAAGAGGTCATTAAAGGCAGTGATGTAAAAAATGATATGGGAAATATTACCGTGAAAGTTTCATCGCCTGATAAAAATATTACATCCCCGTCTTACGGAAGCGTGTATTGGCAATACTTTGAGGATATGGATAAGATTACGACAGCGGCAACAAACTTATCTATTCATAAAAAATTATTCATCGAAAAGAATACCGATGAAGGCAAAAAATTATTTGCCGTGAATGACGGAGATGCCGTAAACATCGGCGATAAGCTGGTTTGCCGCATTGAAATAAAAACCGACCGCGACATGGAGTTTGTTCACTTAAAAGATATGCGTGCTTCTTCCATGGAACCTGATAATGTATTGAGCTCTTTTAAATGGCAGGACGGTTTAGGTTATTATGAATCGACAAAAGATGCTTCCACCGATTTCTTTTTCGACATGCTGCGAAAAGGAACGTATGTGTTCGATTACCCTGTGCACATCACGCATTCGGGAAGGTTTTCTTCGGGCGTTGCAACTATTGAATGTATGTATGCGCCTGAGTTTTCAAGCCACAGCAAAGGGTTTATAATAAGGGTAAATGAGAAGTAAGATTTAACCACAAAGTGCTCAAAGTTTTTCACGAAGAACACAAAGAGAAATTATACTTTGATTTCTTTGTGTGTATTTTCTTTCTGTACTTTGTGGTTACTAAAACAAAACACATGACAGAAAACGAACTTTCAAATAAAATAATCGGTATCGGCATTGAAGTACACAATGCACTTGGTGCGGGGCTTTTGGAAAGTGCTTATAAAGAATGTTTCTATTATAAAATTGCAAAGTCGGGACTATGGGTTGAAAAAGAAAAACCGATGCCATTGATATTTGAGGAAGTAAAATTAGATTGCGGTTACAGAATAGATTTGCTTATAGAAAATAAATTAGTTGTTGAGTTAAAAAGTGTCGAAGCCTTAACCGATGTTCATCTTGCGCAAATACTGACTTATTTAAAATTGGGAAATTATAAGTTAGGATTATTGATGAACTTTAATGTTGCAAAATTAAAAGACGGAATCAAAAGAGTAATCAACGGCACTTTGTAATCTTTGTGAAAAACTTTGAGCTCTTTGTGGTAAAAAAATAATATGTATCCAATCCAATCAATAAGCGAAATAATCGAAGCGGAAAGTCTTTTCGCCGATAAAGAAATTAAGATAGAACACTTAATTACGGACAGCCGCAGGATTACTTTTGCGGCTTCGTCATTGTTCTTTGCGATAAAGACGGAACACAGGAACGGCGCGGATTTCGTCGAAGAAGCCTATCGGCAGGGAATCAGAAATTTTGTGTTGCAGGAAAATATTGATACCGGAAAATATAAGGATGCGAATTTTTTATTCGTGAAAAATACGCTTGCTTCTTTGCAAAAATTGGCGGCGTTTCATAGGTTGCAATTTCATTATCCCGTTATCGGTATTACGGGCAGCAACGGCAAAACGATTGTGAAAGAATGGTTGAATTTTTTATTGAATGATGATTATAAAATCATTCGCAGTCCGCGCAGTTACAACTCGCAAATCGGTGTTCCGTTGAGCGTTTGGGAAATGGGCGAAGAAGATAATCTCGGCATTTTTGAAGCAGGCATTTCGGAAGTGAATAAGATGGAAAATCTTGAAAAAATCATTCAGCCGGAAATAGGAATCTTTACCAATCTCGGCGATGCGCACGAAAAAGGCTTTACAAGTAAGCAACAAAAACTGGAGGAAAAAATAAAGCTATTCCAACATTCAAAAATTGTTTTTGCCAATGCAGATGATGAACAAATTATTTCAACACTAAAGAAAAAAACTTCCGCGCAAATATTGTCTTACGGAAAAAACCAACAGGCAACTTTAAAAATTATTGACATAAAAAAAGAACAGCGGCAAACAACGGTTGTTGCTGATTATCAGGCAAAGGAAATTTCAATTACCATTCCTTTTATCGATGATGCTTCCCTTCAAAACGCTTGTGTTTGCTGGCTTGCAGCAATTTATTTGAATATTGATGAAAAAATTATCCAACAAAAAATGTTGCAATTACCCGTGATAGATATGCGTTTGCAAGTATTGCCCGCGATAAATAATTGTACTATTATCAACGACAGTTACAGTTTGGATATCGATTCATTGAGTGTCGGTTTAGATTTGCTCAATCAACAGTTGTTGTCTAAAACACTGATTCTATCTGACTTTCACAATGATGATGAAAGAATTTATCAATCGGCGATAAATATTTTAGTGAATAAAAAAATTAACCGCTTAATTATCATTGGCAAAAACTGGCAACAATATCAAACTGAATTGAAAAATAAAATTGCCGCTGTTGAAACATATTCAACAAGTAATGATTTCATTAATCATTTTCAGCCAAATCATTTTAAGAACGAAGCCATTCTGCTGAAAGGTGCACGCTGCTTTCATTTCGAAGAGTTGTTGAATCTGTTGATTCAAAAAGTCCATCAGACAAGATTGGAAATTAATTTATCCAATATCGTTCATAACTTAAAAGAATATCGCAAGCATCTCAAACCGACGACCAAAGTAATGGCGATGGTCAAAGCATTTGCTTACGGCAGCGGGAGTATTGAAATTGCGAGCATTTTGCAGTACCACAAAATCGATTATCTCACGGTAGCTTATGCCGATGAAGGCGTTGAATTGCGCAACGCGGGAATCAACATTCCGATAATGGTTATGAACACCGATGAATATGGTTTTGAAACGATTGTTCAACACAATTTAGAACCCGAAATTTATTCGTTCAAAATACTGAACGAGTTTGCGGTATTTCTCCAAAAGCAAGGCGTGGCGCAGTTTCCCGTTCATTTAAAGATTGATACAGGCATGCACCGTTTGGGTTTTGAAGAAAGTCAGATGGATGATTTAATTGCTGGGTTGAAAGCTAATAAGTCATTGGTCATTAAGTCAGTTTTCAGTCATTTGGTAGGAAGCGAAGACGCGGCTGAAGACGATTTTACAAAAAAGCAAACCGATATTTTTATTCGCTGTTGCGCTCAAATTGAAAATGCTTTGCAATACAAATTCATCCGTCATATCTCAAATTCCGCAGCAATCATCCGTCATCCTGAAATACAATTTGATATGGTTCGTTTGGGAATTGGTTTGTATGGCGTGAATTATACGCCCGAAAAAATGGACTTAAAAGTCGTTGCTTCATTGAAGACAACCATTGCGCAAATTAAGCATGAGCAACCCGGTGATTCGGTCGGTTATAACCAAAAAGGGAAAATTAATAAACCTACAACAACCGCAACAATTCGTATCGGTTATGCAGATGGTTACAACCGAAGATTCAGCAATGGTGCGGGTTTCGTATTAATCAATAATCAGCCTGCTAAAGTTATCGGCAATGTGGCGATGGATATGACAATGGTGGACATAACGGATATTCCAAATGTGAAAGAAGGCGACGATGTAGAAGTGTTTGGCGAAAATCTTCCTGTTCAAAAACTTGCCAAGCAAAGCGGAACAATTGCTTATGAAATTTTTACATCCGTTGGGCAAAGAGTGAAAAGGGTTTATGTGGAAGAATGATTACACTTTCGGCTGTTCGGGATTTGCAATCCCGAACCGGTATCTGTGCATTTGCAATGCACAAAATAAATACGGATTACAAATCCTTCGATAAGGCTTCGGCATTGCAAATACCGAAGAGCAAGAAAGCGTTGTTTAAGAAAATAATATTCGGATAAATCGTTTATTACCCGAATATTATTCGTATTATGGAAAACTAAAACAGCGAATAAGCAATTTTAAATGCTATGTAAAAAGCAAGTAAAATGCCTACAGGTGCTAAATACCAGGCTGCATTGGGTTTGTAACCGCCGCTGCATAATGACTGGTAAAAAATATTAATCATCAGCAACAGGCAATACAACCCAATCAATGAAAATAGCCAGCTTCCATTATACAATGCCGAAATACCGGCGGAAAAAATATCGGTGCCGAACAAGCTTAATATACAGCTTACCACCAATAACACAATTAAAGGTATCGCACAAAGCCCGCCTGAAAGTAATTCTACTTTGAAGCTCATGGATTTACCTTTGGCAAGTTTCAGCAGCCAGGTAAAAATACTTATCAGTAACAGAATAATGATGGTAAGCAATCCTAACTGTAGAAAGTATTTGAAACCTAAATACTGTCGTACCCTTCCAACAAAAATGTAAGGTAATATGGCGTACAAAACGCCACAAATAATAATCATAACGATGGACTTCACGGAATTGTCGTTCTCGGAAAATTCAGACTGAAGTTCTGTAGGGCGGAAAATGATTTTTCTGACCAGAGGCAAAAAGCCTTGTTTGAGAAATTCTTTGACTTCTTCGGATTGGTTATGTCCGGCGCCGGCGGTTCCGGATGTTTGGTTCTCTTCCATTTTGGCAGATATTTAAAATAAGCAATGTAATTAACGTATTAAAATTACTTATTTATAACAAATAATGCCAAAAGTATTTTTGTTTTAATCTTTTGCTGTGCCCTGCTTTTTGTTTTCCCATTTGTATGGAGAGTATTTCAATCTTATCCGGATGGATGTTGCCTTTTTATATGTAAAGAGCATTTTAATTATCCGCGTTTTCACTGATGCTTATGCTTGCAATGAGTTTTGAGAATTCATTGTCTGTCATTTCTCCTGCTATATGTATGATATATGCAGTATCGTCTTGTTCTACAATTTGCACATAATCTTTCTCTGCTTTATTCTCAGGTATAAAGACCATAGCAATGGATTTGCTGCCGTTTGATTTGAATGATGCCAATTCCTCATATTTATCTTTCAGCAAATTAGCCTTCAATTTTACTATCTCATCAGTTATTGTGTTTTTATTACTTTCATCAAATTGAATATTCATTACTTGAAAGGTCTTCAACTTTTTTATTATTGCCTTTTTTTCGGGAGGCAGTGTGTCATTCACTTGACTTGACATCATTTTGAGTGCATCATACAACTCGACATTTTTAATTTGTCCGTATTTTTCGATAAATGTATTAATTGTTTTCTGTGCAAATGAAGCTGTGGAAAGCATTATAAATATCGCAATCAAAATAAAATAGCGGTTCATAAAAATTATTTTAAAAAAGAATATTCGAGTAAAATACTTAATTCTTCGCAACACTAAATTTTGCATTTCCAAATTTGCCAGAAAGATTTCCTATTTCATCTAAGTTGATTTTTCCTGTCACATGAACAACAGAAATTTCATTATCGCTATCGACCAACAGCACGCAATCTTTTACAATTTTATCGCCTTGAATTTTGCCGAGAATATGTACTCTGTCGCCTTCGGATTTTACGAACATCAATTCATCGTAACCATCTTTAATCAAATCTGATTGCAACAGTTTCATATCGTGATGCACATTTGGTTGCTGTGAATTAATATTAAAATCAAGGACTTCAACAGAATGAATTTTTTTCAGCAATCGCGTACCGTCATCATCTGCCGGAATAAACGGATGTGCCAACGCCATCAAAAAACTGCCGACATGCACATAGTCGGCATTAGCCGTGCTTCTGTATTTATGAACAAATCTGTCTAAAGATTTTTGTGCAAATACATTCGCTGAAACACTGATAAACAGTGCGATTAAAAGCAAATTCTTTTTCATAAACGATAATTTTAAGTTGATAATTTATTTTTTCTTTCTTACATTCTTCAGCTTGTCCATATCCTGAATATTCAGCGTTTGTCCAAGCTTTGCCATCTTGTCTAAATCAATATTTCCGGTAATCGACATCAATACAAAATCGTCATCGCTGCCAACGAGCATCAGCAATTCGGAAATGATATTGTTGTTTTCCTTCACAAGAAATTTCACATTGTCGCCGCCATCCCGCACGGTCATCAGTTCTTCGTAAGAAGCAAGGTTCAGTTTTCTTGCAGCATCTCTATATATTTGTTGCGCATTTTTTTCCGTTTCAAGTAAACGCAAACTTGTGATTTGGCTTACCGTTTGTTTTACATCGGGACTTACATCGTCCCAGTTGACTTTCGATAACATCTTAAACATTTTCGGGCTGATGGAAACGACCGTGAAATTATCGTCATTTACATACTGGTTGAAAAACTTGCCGATGGCATCGCTTTGCGAAAATGCCTGTGTGCAAAGCAAAAATATTGCTGCAAACAAGACGATTATTTTTTTAAACTGTTTCATATTCCTTGATGTTTATTTTAATAAATTGATTGATAAAATTGTCGCACCAATTCCTTATTCCGAACACCTTTGTCGTCATGCCGAACTCGTTTCGGCATCTTAAAACGGCTTACCAAGAGATGCCGAAACGAGTTCGGCATGACGTGTCGGCGTGTTCAATTATTAATTACTAATTTTTTATTTTTAATTATCTAACGCTTTATTCAGCACATCCATTTTTCCGATGTTTCTTTCGGCAATATTTTCCCCTTTGTTCAGATGCTTTGAAAGCAGCGCCAGCGCTTGTTCTACGGCTTTTTTCGCATCTTCGGGATTGCTATAAGTATCTGTAATTTCGGCGGCAGAGTTATTGATTTGCGTTGCTTCTGCAACGTTTTGCACAGGAACAATTTTGTTTTTATCAACCGATTTATAAATAATTCCTGCCGAACCAAGCAATAATAAAACAACCGCCGCAACTCGTAACCAATACAACTTAAACGTTTTTGCAGGCGCTGTTTCTTCCTTGATTTTTGAAAGAATTTTTTCTTCAAAGCCTTCGCTTGTCGTGAGGTTTTTTTCTGAAGAAAAATAATCGAACAAAGGTTTGAATGCTGCAAAATCCGCATGAACATCGGGTTTCGCATAATATTCGCCCAACAGTTTTTCCTCTTCCAGGGAAGTTTCGCCTGCCAGATATTTGTCTAATAAAATTTTTATATCGTTATATTCCATGATTGAATTGTTTTGTAAGCTGCGCGCGAATGCTTGTGCGTGCACGATGAATATTTACTTTCACTTGCTCGATGGTTATGCTTAATAATTCTGCAATTTCATTATATGATTTTCCTTCTACTTCGCGCAATTGGATAGATAAAAATTGCTTCTCCGGTAGCGCCTGCATGGCTTCCTGAATTTGTAAAAATGTTTCTTTGTCTGTAACCTTTTCCAAAGGGTTTGCCTCTTTTGATGAAACAATTTGCGCACTGTCTAATGTTTGTAACTGTATTTTTTTTCTTCTTAAAAAATCAATGCTATTGTTGCGTGTCATTGTCATACAATATGCTTCGCAATTATCCAGATTTGCCCACTCATCGCGCTTGCTCCAGATTTTTAACATCACTTCCTGCACAATATCTTCCGCTTCTTCTACTTGCCGAACGATGCTGAAAGACACGCGCAAAAGCTTGTCCTTCAAAGGCAGAATTCGTTCGGTAAATATTGCTGTCGGATTCATTACTATAAAGATGACGCAGAACGAGGGAAAATGTTACAAGCGGAGGAAAATATTTTTCCCTTACGTATTTATCCGGTTTACAATCGCGAACTCATATCTATACGTGCATCAGTAATAAACAATTGTAATGCGAATAAAAAATTCGCCGATAAGACTTCGACACAGCAAATATTAAATAGCACGTCAATGTTGCAAAGAAAAAATTGGTTTGATACATTATATATTTATGACAACATTTTCCCAAACATTCCCAAAAAATCCTGCGCAATTTCTCAATTCAAGCAAAACCAATATCTTTACAAGCCTTGAATTTTTTGAAAAAATGATGCAGAAAAAACGAATAGCCATATTTGGTTCTACGGGTTCTATCGGTCGGCAGGCGCTGGATGTGATTGAAGCCAATCCTGATTTATTTTCCGTAGAAGTGCTCACGGCGTCCAACAATCACGAGTTGCTGATTCAGCAGGCTTTAAAATTTAATCCCAATATTGTGGTCATCGCCAATGAAGCAAAGTTTTCTTTGGTGCAGTCTGCGTTGCTCAATACCAATGTCAAAGTATTTGCCGGCGAGCAGTCTGTGATTGACGTTGCAGGCTTGGATGTATATGATTTTATGGTTGCGGCAATTGTGGGTTTTGCAGGTTTAAAGCCGACACTCAAAGCATTGGAAAACGGCAAACCCGTTGGCTTGGCAAATAAAGAAACGCTCGTAGTTGCGGGCGATATTGTAATGCGCACGGCTTACGAAAAGCGCGTTCCCATTATCCCGATTGACAGCGAACATTCTGCCATTTTTCAATGTTTGGTAGGCGAGGGAACAAATAAAATTGACCGCGTGATTTTGACCGCAAGCGGCGGACCTTTTTTGGGCAGAAAGCCGAATTACTTGGTCAATGTAAAACGCGAACACGCCATTCAGCACCCCAACTGGAACATGGGTGCAAAAATTTCCATTGACTCTGCAACCATGATGAATAAAGGGCTTGAGATGATTGAAGCAAAATGGTTGTTCCATTTAAAGCCGCAGCAAATTCAGGTGGTCGTTCATCCGCAAAGTATTATTCACAGCCTTGTGGAGTTTGAAGACGGCAGCATCAAAGCGCAAATGGGCTTGCCCGATATGAAAGTACCTATTCAATATGCGTTGAGTTTTCCGCACAGGATTAAAGCCAATTTCCCGCGCTACAATTTCAGAAAACCCGACACGC
Source organism: Arachidicoccus sp. BS20 (assembly GCF_001659705.1). Classification (NCBI taxonomy): domain Bacteria; kingdom Pseudomonadati; phylum Bacteroidota; class Chitinophagia; order Chitinophagales; family Chitinophagaceae; genus Arachidicoccus; species Arachidicoccus ginsenosidimutans. Next base: position 2,852,583 of record NZ_CP015971.1, on the reverse strand, counting down.
TTACGTTTGAAGAACCCGATTTAAAGACTTTCCGCAATCTGGTGCTGGCTTCCGAAGCGTTAAACAAAGGCGGCAATATGCCTTGTATTTTAAATGCAGCAAACGAACTTGCCGTGTACGCTTTTCTGCACAACAGGGTTGGCTTTTTGGAAATGACCGAAGTAATTGAAAAAACCATGACCAAGATAAATTTCATCGAAAACCCTACTCTGGAAGATTATTTTGAAACCGACGCAGAAGCACGCAATTTTGCAGCGACTTTGGTAAACTTATAAAAAGCCTCCCCAACCCCTCCAAAGGAGGGACTTTGGAAGCGAAAATAAAATTGAGATTTGAACACTAAAATAAATTTTAAATAAAACACAAACCGTCCTTACACCCCTCCTTTGGAGGGGCAGGGGGAGGCTTCATAATTCATAATAAATGTTTTTAGCAACAATACCTTGGGCTACAGTTGGCATCAAAGCCGCACAACTAATTTTATCGTTATCTATACTTGTTATCCTGCACGAATTCGGGCATTACATCACGGCAAAAATTTTTAAGTGTCGCGTAGAAAAATTCTACCTTTTTTTCGACGCATGGTTTTCTATTGTAAAGAAAAAAGTGGGCGAAACAGAATACGGCATCGGTTGGATTCCATTAGGCGGCTACGTAAAAATTACGGGCATGATTGACGAAAGCATGGACAAAGAGCAAATGAAACTGCCGCCGCAACCTTACGAATTTCGCAGCAAACCCGCATGGCAAAGATTAATCATTATGCTTGCAGGTATTACGATGAATATTTTATTAGGCTTTACCATTTATTCAATGATGTTGTGGCATTGGGGCGATACATACACGCCTGCGCAAAAATTGCCTTATGGAATTTATGCAGATTCGCTGGCGCAAAAAGTTGGTTTGCAAAGCGGCGATATTATCACAGCGATTGACGGAAAACCCACCACAAGATTTGAAGAAATTCCTTTGGATATTTTGCTGAACAATGTAAAAACCATTACCGTTAATCGCGGCGGGAATGCTGTAAACATCAGCCTTCCAAGTGATTTAGCTTCACAGGTTATCAATAAAAAACTACATTTTTTAACGGCAACAGATATTCGTATTCCTATTCAAACTTTGGACAGCATTGTGGATACTTCTGCCGCGAAAAAAGCAGGATTTTTAAAGAATGACTTAGTCATTGGCGTTAATAATCAGCCTGTAAAATTCTGGGACGAATTTTCATCAGCCATAAAATCAAACATTAATAAACCTGTTGCCGTGCAGGTTTTACGCAATCAAAAAGATACTGTAATATTAAACGTTACAGTTCCCGAAAGCGGTACGATTGGCGTATCTTATTCGACAAAAGACTTAGATAAAATTATTCCAACAGATACCATTCGTTATTCATTCTTCGGTGCAATTCCTGCGGGCATTTCAAAAGGTTGCGGCACATTGGTTTCTTATGTAAGACAATTAAGAATATTGTTTGGCGGCAAAATAAACGTGGCGCAGAATGTAGGCGGTCCCGTAAGCATTGCTAATCTTTTCCCTGCAATGTGGGACTGGCAATCGTTCTGGTCGCTCACTGCGTTTTTATCCATGATGCTGGCGATTATGAATTTACTGCCCATTCCGGGATTGGACGGCGGACACGCATTGTTCTGCATTTACGAAATCATCACACGCAGAAAACCGAGCGACAAATTCATGGAGTACGCCCAGGTTGCCGGCATGATTATTCTATTCGGACTAATGATTTTCGCGTTTGGTAATGATATTTTCAAGCTGTTTAAAAAATAATGAACATTGTAATCATCGGTTCGGCTTATCCTTTGCGCGGCGGCGGCATTGCTACTTTCAACGAAAGGCTGGCAAGGGAATTTGCGAAGCAGGGACACGATACAACTATTTATACATTTTCGCTGCAATACCCGTCGTTCCTGTTTCCTGGGACAACGCAATACTCGACAGAACCTGCGCCGCAGGATTTGAATATTAAAGTTTGCATCAATTCTGTCAATCCTTTTAATTGGTTGAAAGTTGGTCGTGAATTGAAAAATTTAAAGCCCGATATTATTGTTGTACGTTACTGGATTCCCTTTATGGGCGCGGCTTTGGGAAGAATTTTGCGCAGCGTAAAAAAGAACAATCATACAAAAATTATCTGCATTGCGGACAATGTATTGCCGCACGAAAAACGCATCGGCGATGAACAATTGACGAAATATTTCGTCAAACCGATTGATGCTTTTGTTACGATGAGTAAGAAAGTGCTGAGCGATTTAAAACAGTTTACCAATAAAAAAGCACAGCTTGTTGTTCATCCTTTGTACGACAATTTCGGCGAAGCTATTTCAAAACAAGAAGCAAGAAAATATCTCAACATCAACGATGAGCCAACGATACTTTTCTTTGGGTTTATTCGCGCGTACAAAGGCTTGGATATTTTATTAAAAGCCATGAAAATATTGGTTGATGAAAGTAAAACAAAAAGCATCGTTTTGCCCAAACTGCTGATTACAGGCGAGTTTTACGAAGACAAGGAAAAATATTTTTCGCTGATAAAAGAATTAGGAATTGAATCGCTACTGATTTTAAAAACCGATTTCATTCCCGACAGCGAAGTGCGTTATTGTTTAAGCGCGGCGGATTTTGTAATACAGCCTTACCGCAGCGCCACGCAAAGCGGCGTAACGCCTTTGGCATATCATTTTGAAAAACCGATGCTCGTAACCAACGTCGGCGGATTGCCCGATATGGTCGAAAATGAAAAAACAGGCGTCGTGGTTGACCCTGACGAAGTGCACGTGGCGCAAGGCATTGAGCGATTGTACGACCTTGGCGAAGCACATTTTATTCCATTTATCCGGGAAGAAAAAAAGAAATACAGCTGGCAGGTTTTGGTAAGTACTATTTTAGAAACCGGCTAACATTACGTAACAATTTTTTATACGTATATTTGCTAAAAGAAAATATTATACGAATGAAAACGAAACTCACATTGAGCATAGAAGAGAGCGTTGTTGATAAAGTAAAAAACTTATCTAAAAAACGAAATCAAAGTGTTTCTTCTTTTGTTGAAAATTATTTAAGGTCGCTTACTTCGGGCGAAAAACAGGCTGTAGAAAAAGGCTCGTCATTTACGGAAAATTTCAGAAAAAAATTTCCTGTAACTGCTTCGAAATTAATCAATGCTGATTATAAAAAAGAATGGCATAAACATTTAGAAGAAAAATATGGCAACTAAGATTTTTTTAGATACCAATATTGTATTGGATTATTTGCTTGGCAGAGAAGGAGAATTAGATAAAATTGAGCAAATAATTGATTTGGCGATGGAAAATGTTTTTGAATGTTATATTTCTGAAACTGTCATTTCGACTTCCATCTATTTTTTAGAGAAAAATAAAAAACCAACCATGGAAATGATAAGAGCATTTTGCAGATTGTGCAAAATTTTGTCCTATCATTCCAATACATTATATTCTAATATCGAAAGTTTCAATGATTTGGAAGATGGATTTCTTTATTACCTTGCGTTGCATCACAAAATGAATTTCTTCATAACAAGAAATATAAAGCATTTTAAATCTCAATTGCCTTTACTGCCGGCTTTAACGCCAACACAATTTTTAAACTCTTACAATTTCTGAAAATGATTGACAGCCATCTCGATTTATTGAAAGGCGTAAACAACCGTATTCAACAAGATTACGGCTGAACAGATTTTTAATTCGATCGCAGGGAGAAATCTCAAAAACACTACGAATGCAAACTTCCATATTACAAACCAAGAAACACTTTTTTGCCTTGGACGGCTTGCGCGGCGTGGCTGCGATATGCGTGGTTATTTTTCATTTTTCGGAATTTATTTATCCGAGCGATGATAAAAGTCCGATCGGTCATGGTTTTTTGGCGGTAGATTTTTTCTTTTGTTTATCGGGGTTTGTGATCGGTTATGCTTATGACGACCGCATACAAAAATTGGGCATCAAAGAATTTTTTATTTCACGCCTGATTCGCCTGCATCCCTTGGTGGTCATTGGTTCAATTCTCGGTTTTTTGTTTTTTATTTTTGAACCATCGAAGGCTGTGAACGCTTACAGTTTCAGGGAATTGGCATTGATATTTTTATGTTCCACGTTGCTTTTTCCTTATTCCGGAATGGACAACCGATACAATAATAATTTCGGGTTAAATTGTCCCGCATGGTCTTTGTTTTGGGAATATGTTGCCAATATTGTGTATGCAATTGTGCTGAAAAAAATCAGTAAATTTTGGCTGATAATTATAGTCGTTGCAGACGCAATTGCCTTATTGTTTACAGGCTATCGCGCCGGAAATATTATGGGCGGCTGGGCCGGCAGCAATTTTTTTGACGGGCTTGCACGTATCGCTTTTTCTTTCCCGATGGGATTGCTGCTGTATCGTTTGCAACTGAAACCTAAACGGCATATCAATTTCACGTTACTGGCAATTATATTGGTTGCAACATTTTGTATAACCAAATGGAACTGGCTGATTGAATGCGCGATTGTAATTTTTGTTTATCCTGCGTTAATAATTTTTGGCGCGAATTCCGTACAAAATAATACCGGCAAAAAAGTGTGTACATTTTTGGGCAACCTTTCTTATCCTTTGTATATGACGCATTATTCATTGATTTGGTATTTCGGTTATTACCACGCGGCAAACAAATGGAGCATTGCACAATCGTGGTGGATAACGGCTGCCGGCGTGCCTGTGTTGATTGTATTTGCTTACGCAGTTCAGGTGGCAATTGATACGCCGGTAAGAAAATATTTTTTCCGAAAACGAAATAAAGGATTAGACAAAGTTGGTTGATGCAATTATTAAATTATCGGTCTAAATTTGCTCTTAATGAAAGATATTATCACACATTGCATAAATGAATCCATCAATGCAAAACAACAAATTTTGCAGGATGCAGATTTTATCAATAAAATAGAATCGGCTGTAACGCTCATCAGCGCTGCGTTTCAGCGCGGCAATAAAGTTTGGTTTTGCGGCAATGGCGGCAGTGCGGCAGATGCGCAACACTTGGCGGCTGAACTTTCCGGACGATTTTATAAAGATCGTAAAGCTTTGCCTGCGGAAGATTTGCATGGCAATATTTCCTACTTAACGGCAGTTGCGAACGACTATAATTTCGACGTGATTTATTCAAGACTGCTCGACGGCATCGGTTCAAGAGGCGATATTTTAATTGGTTTAAGCACTTCGGGCAATTCAAAAAATGTATTGGCAGCATTCGATACAGCGAAAGAAATGGGCATTACAACCATTGGTTTTACGGGAAGCAACGGTGGCAATCTTGCCGGAAAAAGCGATTTGCTTTTTAATGTCCCGACACGTGACACTCCGCGTATCCAGGAGTGCCACATGCTGCTCGGACATATCATTTGCCAATTGGTAGAGGCAACGATTTTTGAATAAAACTATTTTTATAGTTATCCATTCCACACATTATCTTTCGGCGTATAATCCATAAAAATCCCGCCGTCAAGCTGAACGGATTTAATGGTTTTTGAAGTAGGTATTTTTATCGATTGTTGTTTTTCATTGCTGTGCCAAACGTTAGGCGTTTCGTGGATTGCAGCCGTTGTTCCATCTGCATAAGTGAGCTTTACATCAAACGGAATGGCAAAACCGCCAACGTTTGAAACGGTAATTGTATAAGCGCCGTTTTTCTTTTCCACCTTATCAAGTTTCAAATCGATATAATTATTCGTAAAGAACCAATTCTGGAAAAACCAATTCAAATTTTGACTTGCTCCGGCGCTCATCGCATTAAAATAATCCCAGGGAATCGGATGCTTTCCGTGCCATTCAGCCATATAATGATGTAATGCTTTTTTAAACAAATCATCGCCCAGCAAATCTTTTAAAGCCAGATAACTTAATGATGCTTTTCCGTAAGAATTATTGCCGTAGCCCGCGCCGCTTACCTGTGTGGACATTGAAATAATCGGTTGGTCTTCTTCCGTCGAAGGGTCGTTGATATAGCGTCTGATACGGAAATTTTTATATGTTTCCGCAGCTTGTTCTTTGCCCACTTCATCTTGCCCGATTAAATATTCAAACGTTGTAGCCCAGCCTTCATCCATATACGCATAACGCGTTTCGTTGATACCCATATAAAACGGGAAATACGTGTGCGCCATTTCATGGTCTTGCAGCATTTGTGCGAAAGGCAAATTGTCCACATGAGAATCATTGACCATCATCGGAAATTCCATATCGGCAAAGCCCTGAAACGCCGTCATTTTCGGAAACGGATAAGGAACGCCGGGATATTGCGTGGAGAAAAATTTCAACGCATGAACGCCAAAATCTACTGCGTGATGAAAATCTTCCGCTGCATAATTGTACGCAGCCTGCATACTTGCGCGGCGTCCGGTGGAAGCATCTACCAACGCACTTGCTCCGTCCCACACGTAATGATTACTTGTTCCAAAACAAACATCGGTAATATCATTCGCCCTGAATTTCCAGATATTCCAATCATACTGGCGCGTTACTTTTTGCTGCTGCATTTCGTCCAATGTTGCAATATGTATTGTGCTGTCCGAAGTGTAAGAAGCTTTCAAACGCGCTGCTATCGCCGGTTGCAGCACTTGGTCAGGATTTAAAAAATCGCCGGTTGCCCAAACCACATAGTCTTTTGGCACTTTAACAGACAAAGTGTAATCGTTGAAATCGTTGTAAAATTCCTGCCTGTCTGAATGCGGCAATAAATCCCAGCCATTATAATCATCGTAAACAGAAACTCGCGGATAAGAATATGCACAATAAAAAGTAGAAGAATCTATTTGACCTTCACGACCGCTTTGTTTGGACAACGGATAATTCCAGTCGATTTTTAAATTCACGGTAGCATGCGGAAGCACAGGCGTTTTTAACCGTACAACACCCACAGTTCCCCATTCTTTTGCATTTTCATCGTACTGTAAACCGCCGATGGAAAGTGCCGTAATGGTCAATCCGGAATCCAGAAAATCTTTTGCATAAAATCCTGAGCGCGGCGCCTGCGGCTTGTGTAAATTGTTTACAAACCGAATGGCAATTACTTTCAACGTGTCGGGACTGTTATTGGTGTAATCAATGTTTTCCGTTCCTGTAACGCCTTTGGTTTCAGGGTTTACGGCAACGTTGATGTCATAAACACCTTTGTTCTGCCAATAATTTTTTCCGGGATTTCCATCCATGCTGCGCGTACCTTTTTCGTAAGCGATTTTAATGTTGCGCGGCACATACAGTTGCTGCGAATAAGCCTTGAGTGTAAATGCGCAAGCGATAAATAATATTGTTTTTTTCATGTGTTTATTATTTTTTTATTATTTTTTATTTGCCACATGGAATTGGCTTCGCCGAACTCCGTTTCGCCATAAATAATCATCGCTTTGGATATGCAAAGTTCTTATGGCTAATTTCATCTGTCAAATTTGTTTAATGAGCGATAAAATTAATTAAAAAGGCTGCCAATTTTAGGCAACCTTCTTTCCGAAAAGTTTTTTATTGCGCTTTCCAGGTATTGTTATCTCTATTTGTATCGGGATAATGAACTTTCGGGTCAATTACCACAGACTCAATGGGCGAAGTAGAATTGTACTTGAAAGTCCAATCACCGCCGCGCTGCCATATTTCTACCGGAAGTTTTACTGTGGAAGAATCGCCGTTTTGTTGTTTGATATCAAGCGTTACAGGCAACACCATTTTTCCAAGATTGCTGATGGTAATCAGTGCGCCGTTTTCGGGCTTGTCGTCTACATATTTCACGCCGGTAACAGCTTGGTCTAAAGTCCATGTTGTATAAAACCATTCTTTCCAGAACCAACTTAAATCTTCTCCCGCAGCATTGTCCATTGTATGGAAAAAATCGTAAGGCCAGGGATGCTTGAACGCCCAGTTTTTAATATAAGTTCTGAAAGCATAATCAAACCTGTCCGCACCCAAAATATCATTTCTCAAAATATCCAGCGCCATAGACGTTTTGTTGTAGTACAAACCAACATCTCTGAAGCCCATTGCTTCGGGCGGTGTCATTAATGGGTCTTTTTCGTAAGACAACATACGACCTGCGCGCGGCGAAATGCTTGGATAATGTTTATTGCCATACTCGCCATTATTATATTCAAAAGAGGAAAACTGATTGATGAATGTATTGAAACCTTCATCCATCCACATAAACCTTCTTTCGTTGCTGCCTACAATCATCGGGAACCAGTTATGTCCTATTTCATGCGTAACATCGCCCCAAAGGCTGCGGGTTTTTATTTTGTAGCTTGTGAATACAATGCCCGGATATTCCATACCCAAAGCCACGCCTGCAACAACAACAGCCGAGTTCCAGGGATATTCAAAATAATCTTTAGAATAAATTTCAATGCTGCGTTTCAGATAATCAGCGGCTCTTCCGTAAGCATCATATCCTTGGCTTTCCACAGGATAAACCGCCATAGAAATGCCTTTTCTGCCCGAAGGAAAATTGATGCGCGTTGCATCCCAGCGGAATGCTTTGGACGCCGCCCAGGAAACATCGCGCGAGTTGAGCATTTTAAAATGCCAGGTCAAATTACCGGAAGTCTTCGGACGCGTAGAAGCTGCGCCTACTTCATCTTCTTTAATAATTTGTATAGCGCTGTCACTTTTTCTTGCTTTTGCCAAACGATTCATTTCTGTTGCCGTTAATACTTCCTGCGGATTTTGCAAATCGCCGGAACCCGCAACAATCATGTCAGCGGGCGCTGTGATGTAATAATCGTAATTGCCGTATTCGCAATAAAATTCGCCTTGTCCCAAATAAGGCAATGTTCCCCAGCCGCGCATATCGTCATACACGCACATACGCGGATACCATTGTGCTAATTGATATACAACGCCGTTCTTGGTGTATAATCTTCCCATTCTGTCCGCGCCGTATTCCGGAATAGAAAACCAATAATTTACTTTTACCGTAATCTTATCGCCGTTCGGATGAACGCCAAATGGCAAACGAACCTGCAGGCGTGTATCGGTAATTACGGGGTCGATTTTATACGTTTTTCCTTTGTACACAACCGACACAGACTGAATATGTTCGCCGCCTTTTGTATAACCTTTTACATCAAAGCGGTCGCCGCCAATAACGGTTGTAGCTACGCCGCGCGAACTTTGGTCAAAAATATTTTGGTCTATTTGCAGCCACAAATAATTCAGCGTATCGGGGCTGTTGTTCGTGTAGTCGATAGACACATTTCCTGAGATTGTTGTATCGGGCTCATTTAACGTAGCATGAATTGTATAGCTCGCGCTATTTTGCCAATACTTTGGTCCAGGCGCGCCGTTTGCGCTACGATATTCATTACCGGCAAAAGTATAAAACGAGGGGTCAAATGTTTCAAGTGGATTGTAAGCCGATTTATCTGCCTGTGTCGGTGTTTGCGCCGACGAATACATGGGCGCTGTAATACACGCAAGCAGCCCGATGCAAGAGAGTTTCAATAGTTTCATTCGTTTGTGCATTTTGATAAAAATTAAAAAAATTATTTCCTTTTTGGTCCCAATAAATATTCTTTTGGCGGTTCTGCGCCCAACAGATTTTTTACAAAATAATCCCAACGGCGACGCATCATGTAAAAATAATCTTCATAACCATGATGGCTGTTCGGAAAAATAATTAAATCAAAATCTTTATTGGCTTTTTCCAATGCCTGGACTACCAGCAATGTATTTTGCGGCGGCACATTATCATCCATCAAACCATGTACAAGCAACAATTTTCCTTTTAAGTTTTTTGCATAATTCTCATTTGCCTGTGCCGCATAATCCGAGTTTTGAACAAGCCCGTCATACCGTTCGCCCCAATCGTCTTCATAATTTCTGTTGTCATGATTGCCTGATTCTGCAATACCCACTTTGAAGAAATCGGGATAGCGAAACATTGCGCCGGCAGTTGCAAATCCGCCGCCGGAATGTCCCCAAATGCCTACACGGCTTGTGTCGATATAATTGTATTTTGTCGATAATTGACGAATGCAGGTAACTTGGTCTGCCAATGTATTTTGCGCCATATCGCCATAACTCATGTCATGAAAACTTTTGCTGCGCAAAGGATTGCTGGTGCCTTCCAAAACCACCACCACAAAACCCAGTTCTGCCAAAGCCTGATTATCGCCGCGCGATGGAACGAAAGACCAACTACCAACGCTTCCGCCTTGCGGACCGGGATAAATATAATCGATTATCGGATATTTTTTGTTCGGGTCAAGATGCGTTGGCGTAAACAGCAATCCGTATAAATTGGTTGTATCGTCATGCGCTTTTACAGTAATCGGAATTGGTGGTTTCCATCCGTTTGCTATGAGTTTTGATACATCGGTTTTTTCAAGTGTGTCAATTAATTTGCCGTCAAAATTCCGCAACACTTTTATAGGCGGAACATCCGGCTGGGAATAAGTATCGACAAAATCATTTTCGCGCAATTCCACATTGTGATTGCCCACTTCCGGCGTTAAAACTTTGAAACCTTTTCCATTGAAATTGATTTTACAAAACTGTCCGAAGTACGGGTTTTTCGTTTCCAGTCCGTTCGCGATAAAATAGATTTCGCGTTTCTTTTCATCCACTTTCAATATCTGCGAAACCAACCAATTTCCTTTCGTAATTTGATTTTTAAGTTTCCCTGTTTTTGCATCGTACAAATACAAATGTCCCCAATTATCTCTTTCGGAAAACCAAATGATTTCATTGGTTGCAGGTAAATATTTCCAATTAATTGTTCCCCAGCCCGATTCGTATTGCGTAGGCACGGTTTCGGTAAATACTTCACGTACATCGCCTGTTTCGGTATTAGCAATTCTGAATTTTTCAATCTTGTGGTCGCGCGATGTGGAAACAAAAGCAAGCTGTTTTCCATCGGGCGACCAATCGACATCGTCAAATGTTCCACTGCTTGCAACATCGTCGCTCAATGTAGCGCGATGTGGGTCGGGCGCAACTTTCAGCGGAATTACTTTTTTGGCATCAACATCAATTATCACGCGATGAATCATTGCGATTACCGAATCGCCGGGCAGCGCATATTTCCATGATTCCAAATGCGGATGACCAACATTTGTCGTAACCAAATACATATCGCCCACATTGCGTTGGTCTTGTTTGAAAGTTGCAATCTTTTTAGAATCCGGCGACCAGCGAAGAATCGGGCGGTTGCTGTGTTTCCAACCTGCATTGTCGGTTGCGTAGCCGAAATTTTTTTCGCCGTCTGTTGTTAATTGAATTTCATTGCCTGTGGCTATTTCTTTTACCCACAAGTTATCATCTTTTATAAATGCCTCGTATTTACCATCGGGCGAAGCCACGCCGCCGCCAAATCTACGCCTGCCAAAGCGATAGTTGGAACTCATTGTATCGCCCGGAAATTTTTTTACTTCCAGTAATGGATATGTTTTGTAAGAAAGAAATTTTTCTGCGTGTGCATAATCGGAATCCGTTAATACCAATTTTTGTTGTGCAGAAACCGTAATGCTACCGAACAGAAAAGCAGCGAGTAAAAATTTGTTCATGATAAAAAGTTAGAAGTCAAAAATAAAAATTAAAAATCAAAATTTGGGATGAAGAAGTTTGTGTTCATCGATAAACTCGGTTAAAATACCGAATAATCAATCGTTCACATCCATCGCATCTCTTAATCCGTTGCCTAACAAATTAAAAGCAAGTACTAATAACATAATCGCAATGCCGGGCGTGAGCGCCAGCATGGGATTATTGGTAATGATAAAATTGTAGTTTTCTTTAATCATCAAACCCCAACTCGGCTGCGGCGGCTGCACGCCAAGACCAAGGAAGCTCAAACCGGCTTCAATCACAATTGCGGAAGCAAAATTGCCCGCAGCAATGACCATTACCGGACCAACAATGTTTGGTAAAATATGTTTGACAATTGTTCTCACATGACTGAAACCTAATACACGCGCTGCTTCTACATATTCCAGTTTTTTTATGGAAAGAATTTGTCCGCGTACAAGTCGCGCAACGCTTACCCACAAAGTCAAACCGACTGCTACGAAAACCTGCCAAAAACCTTTACCTAATAAAATAGTGATGGCAAATACGAGCAACAATGTCGGCATTGACCAAATCACATTAATCAACCACATTACAACATTATCTGTGCGACCGCCGAAGTAGCCTGCAATCGCGCCGAGAAACACGCCAACCGTCAATGAAATAATTACAGCAATTAAGCCTACGGCAAGACTTACACGCGTGCCGATAATCAACCGGCTTAAAATATCTCTGCCGAATTTATCCGTACCGAGATAAAATTTTTTCAGAACGATTGCAGGATTTAAAATTTTATCGGCAGAATAAAAAACATTTTGCGAAACGCCTTCGTCAATATATTTTTTTACAAGAAATCCCGAATCTGTTTTTTTAAAGCCGATAATGGGAACGAGTTGAAAATCATCCTCTTTGCCCGACAATAAATACTTAAAAAATGAACTGCGTGAAACTTCACGTTGATTTTTGATACGCAAAAATTGTATGGAAAATCCGGGCTTTTGATTGGCAATTTCAGGAATCATCCTGTTTGCATTCGGCGAACTGTCCGGCGAAAGCGGATACGCGAAAATTGCAGTAAAAAGCGCAATTGCGATAACGAATAATCCGAAACACGCACCTTTATTTTTCAAAAGACGCTTTAAAGTTCTGTACCGTTGCGAATTTCCGTTCATCGGATGAAGATAATATTTGAACGGTAATAAAAAAAATAAGCTCTTGTAGAAACAAGAGCCGTAACCAAAACTAACTGCTTATGAGAAAGCACAAAGATAATACAGATAAATCTTAACGTTTCGTCAAAAAAACGCCAAATTCATGTCGTATTTTTTCGACATCGTGCGGTTTTGTACCTGAATGCAAATTAAGAAAGCCGTTTCCACAGCATATTTTCTATGAATGCCCTTTTAGAAAATTTGTAATGCACTAAATAAAAGCTTGAACAGAAAATTTTAATTCGCAGCACAATAATCGTACATTACAATTATACAGCGAGTTCGCGATTGCTAATCGACAAACAACAACTTTGTATAAAACAAAAACGGAACAAGCAGGTGCCCGTTCCGCCAAATCACTATATGTAGAGGGATTATAGTCCGAAGTTGTAAGCCACTCTCAAGCCAATAGCATTGTTTGATTTTCCACCGTCAACAAATTTGGTTTGTCCGCGGAAATTTACACCAAAGTCAAGATAGCTGTTTTTCGCAATTGGCAACAAATAACCGATTTGCGGAGTATAGATGAATGATGCAGACTTGTCTGCGCCCACATCTTTTTTATCAACAATGAAACCTGCGCCGGCAGTTCCCTGAATGTACAGGTTGGTTGTAGGGAAATAATATTTCAAACCTGCCTGTGCGGGAATAATCTGCAAATCTTTAGCATCGCCCTTTGCAAAATAATTGTCAAATCCACCATTTACTACTACATATAGATCTTTCTTTACAATTGCAAAATCTGCCTGAACAGAGCCGCCCAAAGACCAGTTATAATTGTCTTTAAAATTGCTAAGCGGAAGACTTGCCTGCGGACCAACGCCTAAAATAATGCTTGAGCGTGTTGCAGATTGCGCATTGGAACGGAATACTACAGCCAATAAAAACGCTACCGATAAAATTCCGATTTTAGTTAACTTCTTGTTCATATTCTATTTTTTAAATTTTTATAATCGCCTCAGAGTTTATGACTTACTGCGCAGTAACTATTCTCCAACTCTTTTTGACGATGCAAAATTACGCCGGGAAAATACGGGCTGCAATTCCAAAACTTCGGCGATACTAACCAATTTTTCGGTATGGATTTTTGGAAGAATGAAGCCACAGATGCACAGATAAAACTAATTTTAACCACATAGAAACATTAGAATTTAGTTGAAGAAATAAGAGTGAGATTGCTTGTTATTAGAGCGTGCAGAAAATCATAGTATTCTCATCAAAGATAAAAATCTACTGTGCGATTTTATTTTTCGCTGCGTTCATCTATAAAAACTATGTTTCTATGTGGTTAAAATTATTCGTGCATTGACTTCGTCGAACTTCACTTCGTTTCGTGGCAATTTACGCTGCGCCTTTCTTGAGTGCCGACGGCGCGTAACCTGCGAACTGCTTGAAGAAACGACTGAAATGAGAGGGCGTATCAAAATTGAGAAAGTCGGAAATTTCTTTGATGCTCATGGAAGAATAATTAAGCAAATAAAGTGCCTCGTAATAAAGCCGCTTATGAATGAGCTTTAGTGCCGGTTCGCCCGTTTCCTGCTTTACAACTTCACTCAAATATTTAGAAGTTACAAAAAGCATATCGGCGTATTCCTGCACGGTTCTTTTGGTAAGAAAGTGGTTGCCTACTTCGCGCTTGAATTGCTGAGTTAATTGATGACTGCGCGAAGAATGCATTGGTTGCCGCTGTACCGAATCCTGCAAAAATCTTCCCGTGAGATAAAACAATTGCATCAGCATGGATTGTATAATTTGTGTGTGATACAATCCTTGCCGGGCGTATTCGCCGTGCATTTGTTCCATCAATAATTTTACCGCCGCAAAATTTGTATCGTCCAAATTACAAACCGGCGGAAAATCAAGACCGGAATCCAAAATATTCTCCAGCATCCTGTCTTTAACGGACAAATCAGCAAAAAAATCTCTCCTGAAAAGAACCATGTATAATTGTAAATCTTCAGAAACTTCATCAAACGTATTAATCATTCCCGGGAAAATAATGTGCAAACTTCCGGGCTGAACAGCAAAGGCATAATGTCCGACCGTTTTCTTACACGAGCCTTTCAAACACAACACAACAGCGTAATGGTCAATTAACCTGTATGGCAGATTTTCCGACACGCGACCTTCGGTTTTCAGTAAAGCAAAATTGACTGATTTATTCAGTTGAGATGAGGCAAATTCGTCTTTATCGTTTTGGGGACAGACCAAACAAATATTATTTTGGTCATTCTTCGCATTATCAATTGTACGGATAATTTCATTCAATGTCAAATCTTTCGCTACATTCATCGCTCACACAATTTAGTCTGCAAAGATACAATGCTTCAATGAGTTTTAACTGCAAGACGGGTATATTTAAGGAAAGTAGTATTTCAACTAATTTATTTGCTTCAATACCTGTTTTGCTCTCGCTTTAAAACCTGCGGAAGCATTATTGATTTGAAAATCTATCAGCAGTTTGATTTCATTTTTTATTTCTGGAATGTGCTGCGCAATGTTTCCCAAAACAGTTAATGCAAATGCTTTAATAGCAATCGGTGTTGTAGCGCTTTCGACAAATGCAAAGCAGGCGTTCATGGTTTCGCCAAAATATTTTGCAGGAATTTCCACTTCTTGTAAAATACGCAGGCTGTTTCTCAAAATTGCATCATGCACATCTTTGCGCGAAAGCTGTTGTACTAAAAAAGGAACGTAGGAAATAATAAGTTGCTTATTTTTTCGCGCAGCCATACTTACACACCAAGCCGCGCGTTGCTGCAAGCGATATTCGTTGGATAAAAAACATTGCATTAATTCATCAAATCGTTTTTTGGAAGAAGTTGCATAGTCTGCAATCTTCAAGGCTTCGGATTTGATTTGAACCGATGGTTCTAACAATGCTTCGCGAATATTCATTGTTGTATAATTTGCTTCATCTTTTTGACTTCTTCTTCGTCAACGCCCGTGTTCATCAATATTTCAGCCATTGATGGAACAGTAAATTGCATGAGCGAATCGTATTCTTTTCTTGCAGAAGAATGAAATTCGTTTGCGCCGGCATCTTTTATTTTTTGCAAATTGCTGCTGCGAACACCGCTTCCGGGAAGAATGATGATTCTGTTGTTTGCTTGAACAATCAAGTCTTTAATCAAATCCAATGCATCGCCCACATTCGGTTTTTGTCCGCTTGTCAAAATTCTTGAGCAGCCTGTTTCAATAATTTTTTCCAGACTTCCCAAAGGATTTTTTGCTCTGTCAAACGCACGATGAAAAGTAATTTCTAACGGATAAGCCAAATCGACTAATTGTTTCGTTCTTTCTGTATCAATTGTCCCGTCTCCATTCAGCAAACCAAGAACCGCACCTTTGAAGCCAAGTTCTTTGCACAAAAGCAAATCTTTCCTCATCACTTCAAACTCTTCGTCGTTGTATAGAAAATCGCCGCCACGCGGACGAATAATGGGAAATACAGGAACTGTAACTTTTTCTGTTACAGTTTTCAAAGTTCCGTAAGAAGGCGTTGTTCCACCATCAAAAGGGTTTTCGCAAAGTTCGATTCTGTCTGCACCTGCGGCTTGCGCATTTAATGCAGATTGGATATTAAAACAGGCAATTTCTAAAAGCATGAGCAAAAGTAAATTTTATACCTCGAATGCACGAATAATGATTTTTTCCTGAGATGATTGATAACATACAAAACAAAAACCCGCTGAACGAATCAACGGGTTTTGTTCTTTTTGAATATTCCTTCCGGAAGCGGAATGAATTATTTTACTTCAACTTCAGCGCCTGCAGCTTTAAGTTTTTCAACTATTTCATCTGCCTCAGCTTTAGAAACACCTTCTTTTACAGGTTTTGGAGCGTTGTCCACGATTTCTTTAGCTTCTTTCAAACCTAAGCCGGTAATGTCTTTTACAACTTTAACCACACCAAGTTTGCTTGCACCGCCGCTTACGAGCACTACGTCAAAAGCTGTTTTTTCTTCTGCTGCGGGAGCGTCGCCACCGGCGCCGCCGCTTACAACAACTGCTGCTGCTGCCGGTTCAATACCGTATTCGCTTTTCAAGAAGTCTGCTAATTCTTGTACTTCTTTTACTGTAAGGCTTACTAACTGTTCAGCCAATGCTTTTACTTCTGCCATTTTGTTTTCAATTTTTTCCGACTTCATAGCTCTGTTTTTAAAGCGCTCCGCCGGATGGTTTAAAAAAATTATTTAACCCCCTAAAATCTCCCAAAGGAGAAGTTTTTAAAAGCCATTCGGGGAAATATGGCTTTTTTATTTTTGAGATTCCCGCCTTCGCGGGAATGACGTGATTTATTCTGCTGCAACAGGCTCTGCAACTTCTTCCGCTTTTGCTTCGCGGTTTTGTAAAGCTGCTACTACGCGGCTGATTGGAGATTGCAACAAACCGATAACTTCGCCGATAAGCTCTTCCTTCGTCTTGATATTGGTCAATGCAGTCAACTGATTGTCGCCACTATATACGTCGCCGTTGATGAAAGCGGCTTTCAGTTCGGGCTTGTCGCCGCCTTTACGGAATGAGCTGATAATAACTGCCGGATTTTTCGGATTTTCCGAAAACATCAAAGCGGTTACATTGTTCAAAGATTCGTAAACGCCTGCGTATTTTTCAGCATCAAGTGATTCCAACGCTTTTTTAATCAAAGTGTTTTTTGCCACTTTCATTTCTACTTGTTTGTCAAAACAAGCGCGGCGCAATTGTCCAACTTGTTCTACTGTTAACGATTCTGTATTCGTAACGTAGAAGTTGTTATATTGAGTGAACTTTTCTTTCAAAAGTTCTATTACTTCGTTTTTTTGTTCTTTAGTCATTGTCAAAAATTTTTGATGTCGTGAACTAATTTTTTATAAATTAATTCTGAACAGATTTTGTGTCAATAGCGATGCCCGGGCTCATTGTAGCTGCAAGGCTTACACCTTTTACATACACACCTTTTGCGGCAGTCGGTTTCAGTTTAATCAACGCATTGATTAATTCCTGACCGTTTTCTGTGATTTTTTCCGGCGTGAAAGACACGCGACCGATAGATGCGTGCACGATACCCGCTTTGTCCACTTTGAACGCGATTTTACCACCTTTTACTTCGGTTACAGCAGCAGCAACATCGTTGGTTACTGTTCCTGTTTTAGGATTCGGCATCAGGTTACGGGGTCCTAATACTTTACCCAAGCGACCGATTTTAGGCATTACGGAAGGCGTTGCAATAATTACATCTACATCTGTCCAGCCGCCGTCAATTTTTGTAATAAATTCGTCCAAACCAACGAAGTCTGCACCTGCTTCTTTCGCAGCAGCTTCTTTGTCCGGTGTACATAGAACCAAAACGCGCTTGGTTTTACCTGTTCCGTGTGGAAGCGTAACCGTACCGCGAACCTGTTGGTCTGCTTTTTTAGGGTCAACGCCCAAACGAATATGCAAATCAACAGAACTGTCGAATTTTGTTGTGTTTATTTCTTTAACCAATGCAGATGCTTCGGCAAGCGTATATGCCTTGTTTGCATCAATCTTTGCATTAGCTGCTTTTCTTTTTTTAGTGATTTTTGCCATTTTCCAAATAAGTTTAAGGATGAATTAATTTTCCCAAGGCGCTGTGCCTTCAACAGTCAAACCCATACTGCGGGCTGTACCGGCAACCATTTTCATGGCGCTTTCTACGGTAAAACAGTTGAGATCGGGCATTTTGTCTTTAGCGATAGCTTCGACCTGTGCCCAAGTCACTTTACCAGCTTTGCTGCGATTGCTTTCCTTAGAACCTTTTTGGATTTTTGCGGCTTCCATCAACTGAACGGCTGCGGGTGCAGTCTTGATAACGAAGTCGAAAGATTTGTCAGAATAAACCGTGATAACAACGGGAACAACTTTCCCCATTTTATCCTGAGTTCTTGCATTGAACTGCTTGCAGAACTCCATAATGTTTACGCCTTTAGAACCTAATGCAGGTCCAACCGGCGGAGCAGGATTGGCTTGACCGCCTTTTACCTGCAACTTTACGAAACCTGAGATTTCTTTTGCCATTGTAATAATTTTTTTGGTAATAACGTCCTTGCAATATGCGCGGACTCCCAACACAATATTCCTATAAAAGAACTATTTGGGGTTGCAAAGGTAGAAAAAATTATTAAACAAAGAAAAAAATCGAAAAAGACTTCGTTCCATGTTTAATGGATGGAAATAAGCCGGTCGATAATTTGGGAAATTTCCGGTCGTTTTTTTAGAGAAAGCAGAAAAGTTTTTACGGTCGGGATGCTTAGGTAATTGTTTTTCGCAGGATGCAACAGCACTTTCGCCTCATGGATACATTTATCCAATTGAGGAATAAACAAATGATTTGTATTTGCAATTAAGTCTTTCGCTCTTTGGAAATCGCTAATTGCAGAAAAAATCATTCTTTTCTTCCCGGTTTTTAGCTTGGCATTGCCCAAATGATATTTTGCAAGCCAATTATCCGGTTGTTCTTTTTCGAGCAATTGCAGTATGTGGACAGACCGAAGGTATTGCCCGTTTTTATATGCCGCAAGTGCAGATTTGAATTTTATGTTTTTTTCTGTTAGCATAAAACAAGTTTTGTAAGGTTTACCACAAAACCTGAGCAAATTTATTGCCTGATGCTTTGTTGCCGTGTAGTAAAAGTTTGATGCTTTGTGTAAAAAAATATTGTTCTGCCCAAAAAGAACTTTAAAACAATGTGTTACTTTAGGTAAATTTGTTTTTTCTAATCAAAAAAATATGAATTTCTATACCCGAAAATTAATTAAGCCCGAAGACCTCAATCCCAATAACACACTGTTTGGCGGTACGTTGCTGAAATGGATAGACGAAGAAGCGGCGGTTTATGCCATTATTCAACTGGGAACCATTCGTTGCGTTACAAAATATATGTCTGAAATTAATTTTGTGAGTTCGCCGCGGCAAGGCGATATTATAGAACTTGGTATCAAGGCAACACATTTTGGTACGACCTCGCTTACGCTTGCCTGCCAGGTACGAAACAAAATAAATCTGAAAGTAGTGCTTACCATCGAAAAAATTGTTTTTGTAACAATTGACGAAAACGGCAAGCCTACGCCGCATGGCAGAAAAGAAATTACCTATACCGACGAAAGGTTGAGAGAACAATGATATTTTACCGTTCATCAATAATTTTTACAATAACCTACGTGGTTGTATAAATTTGTAACCACGATTCATTTTTTATTAACTAATCATTTTTGTATGAAGAAACTGCTACTTATCTCCATGTCGCTGCTTGCGACCTGCGGAGCTTTTGCACAAATCACGCCGCTATGGCTGATGAATCCATCCATTTCGCCCGACGGTAAAACTATTGCTTTCGGCTACAAAGGACATTTATATACAGTCAATAGTTCGGGTGGTACAGCTCAGCCATTGACCGTTGGCGATGCTTACGACGAAATGCCTGTGTGGAGCCACGATGGAAAATCCATTGCATTCGCCAGCGACCGTTACGGCGATTTTGATGTATTTGTAATTTCGGCAAAAGGCGGCGCTGCTAAAAGGTTAACTTATTACAGCGGCAACGATATTCCTGCCGATTTTTCGCCCGACGATAAACAGGTTTTATTCCTTTCCGCACGCAATGCACCCGCAAAAAGCGTTCGGTTCAGCAGCGGATTATTCAAAAACCTGTACTCAATTTCCGTAAACAGTGGCAGACCGGTTTTGATAAGTGCTGCAGGCATGGAGCGTGCGCATTATAACAGTAGCGGCTCGCAAATTATTTTTGAAGATGTAAAAGGCTACGAAGATGCCTGGCGCAAACACGCAACATCTGCAGTTACGCGCGACGTATGGACGTTCGATATTGCTTCGCAGCATTATAAAAAAATCAGCACTTTTATAGGCGAAGACAGAGAGCCGGTTTTCAGCAACGACAATAAAAGCACATTTTATTTAAGCGAAAGAAACGGCATACAAAATGTTTACGAGCAAAACCTGAATGCCGATGCGCCAAAACAGCTTACGTCTTTCAAAAACAATCCTGTACGCAATCTCAGCCGTTCAAATGACAATGAGTTATGCTTTACCTGGAATGGCGAAATTTATACATTGCAACCAAACGGGCAGCCGGCGAAAGTGGCTATTCAGATTGAAAATGCCGCGGACGACGACGTTGATAAAACCATTGGCGTAAACGGTAATATCAGCGAGTTTTCCGTAAGCCCGAATGGAAAAGAAATTGCTTTTGTCAATCGCGGCGAAATATTTGTTACCGCAGTTTCTAACGGCGAAACAAAACGAATTACCAACACGCCCCAGCAAGAACGCATGGTGCAATGGGCACCCGACGGTCGCAGCCTTATTTACGCAACCGAAAGAGGCGATAGCTGGGATATTTACAAAACTTCCCTTGTTCGTAAAGACGAGCCGTATTTTTATGCTTCAACTGTTTTGAAAGAAGAGCCTCTGATTGCAACAGACAAAGATGAATTTCAGCCTAAATACTCTCCCGACGGAAAGAAAATTGCATACATTGAAGAACGAAATATTTTAAAAGTATATGATGTAGCTACAAAGAAAACCGTAACCATTTTGCCCGAAGGTAGTAATCATTCTTATTCCGATGGCGACTGGGATTTCTCATGGAGTCCTGACAGCAAATGGATTGTGTTTGACGACCAACACGGTTACTTCTCTTCGAGCAATGCAGCGATGGCAAAAGCTGATGGTTCATCAAAAATATTTTTCCCTGTAAACAGCGGCTTCGGCGAAGGCAACAGCAAATGGGCATTGGGCGGAAAAGCATTGCTGTGGGAAAGCGATAAGCTGGGCAGAAAATCTTTGGCAACACAAGGCAGTCGCGAAAGTGATGTGTACGCTGTATTTTTTGACAAAGCAGCTTACGACGAATTTAATTTGAGCAAAGAAGATTATGCTTTGTTCAAAGAACGAAAAGATACTGCCAAAGCAGATACAAGCAAAATCAAGCCCGCAAAAGATTCTTCCAAAGATTTACAATTGGATTTGACCGACCTCGACAATCGTCAAGTACGGCTTACTATCAACAGCAGTTCCATCAGTGATTATGCTTTAACAAAAGACGGCAGTAAACTGTATTATCTCGCAGCGTTTGAAAAAGGCTTTGACCTTTGGGTTACGGAACCGAGAACGCACGACACACATATTCTTGCAAAGCTCAGCGACGGCGGAAGCAGCCTTGAACTAAGCAAAGATGAAAAAACATTGTTCTTAAGCACGCACGGCGGTTTGATTACAGTTGATGTCTCAAGCGGAAGAGTAACCCCGGTAGCCATTAACAGCAGCATGTTGCTTGATGCTGCTGCAGAAAGGCGATACATTTTTGAACACGCCTGGAGGCAAGTGAAAAAGAAATTGTACGACCCTACTTTACACGGAATCGATTGGGACGGATATTATAAAAACTACGCGCGTTTCTTACCGCATATCAACAACAATTATGATTTTCAGGTTTTACTGAGTGAATTTTTAGGCGAACTGAATGTTTCTCACTCTGGCGGAAGATACTATCCGCAAAGCAGAGGCGGCGACCAAACTGCGGCGTTAGGTTTATTATACGACGAAACGTACAAAGGCAAAGGCTTGAAGATTACCGAAATCATTGCCGGCGGACCAATTGACCTGGCGAAAAGCAAAGTGAAAGCGGGCGACATTTTGGAATCCATCGACGGACAAGCGATTACCGATGATATTGATTGGACGTCTTTGTTAAATCATAAGATTGGCAAAAACACATTGCTTTCTTTCTCGGGCGCTTCCGGTAATTGGGAAGAAGTTATTCGCCCGATTTCTCTCGGCGAAGAATCAGGCTTAATGTACAAACGCTGGACAAAATTAATGGCTGACATGGTTGATAAATTGAGCGGCGGCAAAATCGGGTATGTACATGTCGAAGGCATGAACGATGCAAGTTTCCGTGAAACATTTGACAGAGTAATGGGAAAAGAAAGGGATAAAAAAGCATTGATTGTAGATACACGTTTTAATGGCGGCGGTTGGCTGCACGATGATTTGGCGACTTTCCTTACAGGAAAAAATTATCTCAAATTTGCACCGCAAGGCAACTTGCTGAAAGGCGGCGAACCTTTGAACAGATGGCAAAAACCAAGCTGTGTGCTGATGAGCGAAGGCAATTACAGCGATGCATTTATTTTCCCTTATGTGTATAAAGAAATCGGTATCGGAAAATTAATCGGCATGCCGGTTGCCGGCACAGGCACAGCCGTTTGGTGGGAACGCCAGATAGACCCAACCATTATTTTTGGTATTCCAATGGTGGCAACTATTGGTAAAGAAAACCGCCCGACAGAAGGTTTGCAAATTGAACCCGATATTAAAGTTCCTTTGCCTTATGAAGATTTCCTTAACGGCAAAGACGACCAATTAGAGGCAGGCGTAAAAGAAATGCTGAAAGAAGCAGGCAATTAAATTTGAATATAGTTGTAAAGAAAGGCATTCTTCTAAAATTGAAGAATGCCTTTCTTATTTTTATGACTTATGAAAACTAACTCACACCATCAACGGAAATTTCTTTATTAATTTTCAAAACCAATCCCTGCAAAACTTTTCCGGGACCGCATTCCGTGAAAGTTGTAGCGCCGTCGGCTATCATTGCCTGAACGCATTGTGTCCATTTAACTGCGCCTGTTAATTGTGCGATTAAGTTTTGCTTTATTTCATCAGGATTACTTATTGCTTTTGCAACTACATTTTGATAAACAGGTGCAATTGGCTGCTGAAACGCAATAGAATCAATAGCCGCAGCCAATTCTTCTTTTGCAGGCTGCATCAATGG
Organism: Arachidicoccus sp. BS20; assembly: GCF_001659705.1. Taxonomy (NCBI): domain Bacteria; kingdom Pseudomonadati; phylum Bacteroidota; class Chitinophagia; order Chitinophagales; family Chitinophagaceae; genus Arachidicoccus; species Arachidicoccus ginsenosidimutans. The sequence goes on along the minus strand of NZ_CP015971.1, from coordinate 2,829,016 downwards.
CGAATGAAATGCGCCGCCCACAGGCAATACCAAAGCGCGTTTTGCGCCTGCGGTTTTCATTGCTTCGCAAGCGGCTTCAACGCCTTTGACAGAACCGCTGATGACTAATTGCCCGGGACAATTATAATTTGCAGGCACAACAATTTCGCCGGTTTCTTTTGCAACGCTTGCGCAAATTTCTTCCACTTTTTCATCCGGCAAACCGAGAATTGCCGCCATCGTGGATGGATTGATTTCGCAAGCTTTTTGCATCGCTTTCGCGCGGATGCTTACAAGCTTCAATGCATCCTCAAACGACAAAGCGTTGTTGGCAACCAATGCAGAAAATTCGCCTAACGAATGACCTGCAACCATGTCAGGCTGCGGGTTTTGTAAAGTTTTGAACGCAATCACGGAATGCAGAAAAACCGCCGGCTGCGTTACATTGGTTTGCTTCAATTCTTCATCAGTTCCGTTGAACATAATGTCTGTAATGCGGAAGCCGAGCATATCATTGGCTTGCTCAAATAATGTTTTTGCCGTTTCATTTTCGTCGTACATTTTTTTCCCCATGCCGCTGAACTGTGCGCCCTGACCGGGGAAAACGTAAGCGTGTTTCATGAATTTCTTTTGTGTTTTATCTGTGTGAAATTATCTATAAGAATAATTATTGCTACGATACATGGTTCAAAAAATATTAGAGTTTCTAACAAATCTTCAAAACCTTTTATCGGCATACTTTCATGTATTGTAAATAGAAGTATTATGTAGCTTAATAACCCTAAAATCAATAGTAAATTATTTGTTCGGTAATAATAGTTTGTTTTATCTAAAAGACTTTTCCATAATCCAATATACCCTGTTATGCCAAACAACGAACCAAGAGAAATACAAAATGCGTCTCGCTCTTTAAATATTTCAAAAATAAAAGAGAAAAATGCCATTATACATAATATTACTCCAACAGTTGATAAAACTATTGCACTTATTAAAAGAATATTTTTTAATGTTTTACTCATAAACATTTATTCTTAAAATCAATGCAACTCCGCGCTTATCAACTTCATAAACTCGCTTCTTGTTCTGTCGTTTTCAAACTCGCCAAAGAACGCCGATGTTGTTGTGGAAGAATTTTGCTTGCTTACGCCGCGCATCATCATACACAAATGTTTCGCTTCGATTACAACGGCAACGCCCAAAGGCTGCAAGGCTTCTTTGATGGCATCGAGAATTTCGACGGTCAGTCTTTCCTGCACCTGCAATCTTCTGGAAAATATATCCACTACGCGCGCAATTTTGCTCAAGCCTGTAATCCAACCGTTGGGAATATACGCCACGTGCGCCTTCCCGATGAACGGCAGCAAATGATGCTCGCACAAGCTGTACAGTTCTATGTCTTTTACGATTACCATTTCGCTAATCGGTTCGTGAAACTTGGCGGAGTTCAAAATTTCCACTGCGTTTTGCTCGTATCCCTGTGTCATAAACTGCATGGCTTTGGCAATGCGTTCGGGTGTTTTCAGCAAGCCTTCGCGCTCGGAATTTTCGCCCAGCAAATTCAATATTTCTTTATAATGATTCATCAAACCGTTGGTAACAGTTTCGTCGTAATGTTCGGTTTTTCTATATGCCATTTGTCTGAACTGGGATTTTGTAAGATTTAAAAGATTGGTTGGATAAAATTGAATTTCCTATCAATTTATCATATCATCAAATTTTCAAATTAAATTGGATATTCCACAAAGTTTCTTTCGGTTTCGTACAAGCGGATTTGCAGATCTAATTTCTCGTCGATTCGCGGGCGAATGAGTTTGTAAATTACAATTGCAATATTTTCTGCCGTTGGATTTAGGGTTTTAAATTCCTGTGTATCTAAATTCAAATTGCGGTGGTCAAACCGTGCGACAACTTCCTGCTGAATAATATCGTTCAGCAATTTCATATCAAACACATAACCCGTTTTTTCATCTACTTCGCCGGTAACTTTTACGACAATCTCGTAGTTGTGCCCGTGATAATGCGGCAGGTTGCATTTGCCGAAAACTTCAGCATTTTTTTCTGCGCTCCACTCCTCCACATTCAGGCGATGCGCGGCGTTGAAGTGCGCCTTTCTGAAAACGGAAACTTTTTCCTGAGCCATAATTAATGTATCAAATTTAAAAGCGCTTTGATTTGTAAATCAGAAATGTTTTCTTGTTCTGCTTTGTCATACATTGACAGCAAATAAACTTTTTCTTTATCAATATGCACGTGCGAAATAATCCTTGCTCCGCCCCTTTTACCTTTTCCTTTTGATGCAATTGCAATACGAATTTTAAAACAATTATTCCCAATGCCTACGCCTTGCGTCGGATTATTTTGCAAACTTTCAATCAAAGAAATCAACTCTTGTTTCAAAGACGGGTATTTTTTCACAAGACGCTTAGCTTGCTTATCAAAATACGATAGCGTGATTACTTTATAGCTCATCTATCAATGCTTTCGCTTCGCGCCCTTTTGCTTTGCCACTTTTAATTGCATTCAGTTCCTGAACCGCTTGCTCCAATTCTTTCAGAAAACGAATATTGGCATCGGACAATTTCTTTTTATCGGATGTAAAATGATTGTTCAACCTTTTCGCTAATTGCTTATACAAACTTTCTTCTTCCTTGGAGTTTGGATATATCGTAATTGTGTTTGCCATATTTATAAAATTTATTCCCCGAAATATTCCACGAATATTCTCGGCGTTTCGTACAATTTTATTTTGTGCAAATGTACATCTTTTGGCAAATGCGGTTCGAGTTGCTGCCAGATGCCGATTGCCAGATTTTCTGTACTGCACAATTTCCCTTGCATAAAATCCACATCAAGATTGAGATTTTTATGGTCGAGTTTTTCGATGACATTATCTATAATAATTTTGCTCAGTTTTTTTACATCCATTACAAAACCCGTATCCGGATTAGGATTTCCTTTTACCGTAACATACAATTCAAAATTGTGTCCATGCCAGTTTTCATTGGCGCAAAGCCCGAACACTTCATCATTCTGTTCGCGGCTCCAGTTGGGATTATACAATTTATGCGCAGCATTGAAATGCTCCAAGCGCGTAAGATATACCATTGCTAAAAAATAATTTTTTGCAAAGGTAAACCGATTTTTCGGGTTTACATTTGACCACAAATTTTAAAGATGATTTTAATAAGAAAAGCGAAAAAAGAAGACTGCCCGCAAATGATGAACCTGGTAAACGAACTCGCTTTGTTTGAAAAAGCGCCGCAGGAAGTAACCGTAACTTTGCAGCATTTTGAAGCAAGCGGCTTCTCCGAAACGCCCGTGTGGTGGGCATTTGTGGCAGAAGATGATGAAACGAAAAAGTTAGTTGCGCTCGGCTTATATTACGTTCGTTATTCTACCTGGAAAGGGCAAAGAATGTATCTGGAAGATTTGATTGTTACGGAAAAATATCGCGGGCGCGGCATCGGAAAAATGCTTTTTGAAAAATTGATGGAAGAAGCGAAAGAAAAAAAATTTTCGGGAATGGCTTGGCAAGCGCTTGACTGGAACACGCCGGCGCTGGATTTTTATAAAAAGTATGATGCAAAATTTGATAACGATTGGGTAAACTGCTCGATTGATTTTTAAGCGGATTTCATACAGAGCAATTCTTCTCCGTACTTTATTTGAGCTGCCGGCTCTGCATAAAATTTCCTCAAAAATTTAAAAAAGTGTATCAAAAGCGGACACTAAGTGTTCGCTTTTGATACACTTTTATTTTTTGAAAAAATTGTAATTAATTGATTTACAACATATTGAAAGCTTGGCATGCTTGCTGATAAATTTTTTCGGGAGAAATATTTTTAAATTATAAAAAGAAAAAGCCATGTTCTTCAAAAACCTGCAATATGCATTCAAGATTTTTAAGAAAAACAGAGCCACGACTGCGATTAATATTCTCGGCTTGGCAGTCGGCATTAGCGCGGCAATTGTGATTTTTTTGATTGTGCGATACGATTATAGTTTTGATAATTGGGAACCGCAGAAAGAAAATATTTACCGTGTTTATACAAGTATGCCGCCTTTCGGCACAAATTCAGGAATCTCTGTACCTGCCGCAGATGCAATACCGTCAAACATTCCGGGCATACAGGCATCGGCGCATTTCATGCAGTCGTTTCTTCAAAATCCGACTGTTACTATTCCGAATAAACAAAACAGCAAAGGCGTAACCTTGTCCAAAAATGATGATATTTCTTTTGCCGATGAAAATTATTTTAAAATATTCCCACATCAATGGTTGCAGGGAAGCGCCGCAAGTTCTTTGTCGCAGATAAATCAGGTTGTCATCAGCAAAACGGAAGCGGAAAAATATTTTCCTCATGTCGCGCTTGATAAAGTCATTGGCAGGTCCATGATTTTTGAAGATTCTATCCAAACTGTCGTTTCAGGAATTGTTGCAGACTTGAAAGAACACACGGATTTTGACAATAAAATTTTCATTTCATTAAAAACATACAATGCAAGGTTTAAGGCAAGTGGCATGACGCCCAACTGGCGAAACGTGGACGGCTCTTCGCAATTTCTTGTACGGTTGAACCCAAAGACAAATCCGGAAACGGTAAACAGGCAACTCAAAAATCTTTTTATAGAAAATGAAAAAGGTGTGGAAGAAAAGGATCTTTGGATAGGACAGTTACAGCCGTTGTCCGACGTTCATTTTAATACACACATTGATGGAACTGTAAGCAAATCTTCTTTGCGCAATCTTGGTTTGCTTGCATTGTTTTTACTGTTGCTTGCAGCCATTAATTTCATCAATCTTTCTACGGCGCAATCAACATTGCGTGCAAAAGAAATTGGCGTGCGCAAAACTTTTGGCAGCAACAACAGGCAAATCGTTTATCAGTTCTTAACTGAAACATTTTTGGTTACAGTTTGCGCGGCGATTCTTGCAATCATACTTTCTCCTTTTTTGATTTATGTATTTAAAGGATTTATTCCGGATGGCTTGAATGCAAAAGAAATGTTTCAGCCGCTGGTTCTTGTTTTTCTTGTAATAATGATTATTGTGGTTACATTGCTTGCCGGTTTATATCCTGCCTTTGTACTTACAAAATATCGCCCTGCGTTGGTTATGAAAAATCAGGTTCTCAACAAGGGAAAGTCGCGCAATGTACGGGTTAGAGAAGTTTTGACGGTTTTTCAGTTTGTATTGGCACAGGTATTTTTAATTGTGGTTTTTGTTATTGGTAAACAAATTCATTATGAATTGAACAAAGACATCGGCATGAAAAAAGATGCAATTGTTACTTTCGGAATTCCGGATTTCAGGGAAAGAGGCAAAAGCAAAAAATTTGTTTTGGTCAATGAGTTAAAGAAGATTCCGCAAATACAAAATATCTCGCTCAATACAATGCCGCCACTTGTGAACGGATGGAGCAGCACAAGGATAACGTGGTATAACAAAGGCGTGGAAAACGATTACGACCAGGTGCATGTTCGCAGCGGCGACGATAATTATCTTAGTCTGTTCGGTTTGCAATTATTGGCAGGAAGAAATTTTCATGTGGACACAAGCGCGAAAGTTACAGATGTGCTGATTAATGAAACGCTGCTGCATCAAATGGGTTTTCACAATCCGCAAGATGTCATCGGGCAATATGTCAAAGGCGGACCAAGCGATTCTTCGAAGATTGTAGGTGTATTGAAAGATTTTACAACCATGTCCTTGCACAGTCCTATTTTTCCCACTACAGTATTTGCAGATGACAAAAGCTATGCTTCAAGGCTCTCACTTTCATTAAACGGAAATGATATTTCGGCTTGGAAAAACACGCTCGATAAAGTTGAATCGGCGTATAAAAAAATCTATCCCAACAGAGATTTTGATTATACTTTTTTAGACGACACCATTAAAAATTTATACAAAAGTGATATTCGCCTATCTACTTTATTGAAATGGGCAACAGGCTTGGCAATCTTTATCAGTTGCTTGGGGTTATTGGGTTTGGTAAGTTTTATGGCAAACCAACGGACAAAAGAAATCGGCATACGAAAAGTATTGGGCGCATCGGTAATGCAAATTATTTCTTTGCTGTCAAAGAGCTTGGTAAAATTGGTGGTGTTGGCATCAGTAATTGCGTTTCCCATCGCTTGGTATTTTTCGCACAAATGGTTGCAGGATTTTGCTTTTAAAACATCATTAAGTTGGTGGATATTTCTCATCAGCGGCATCGGAATGTTGATTGTTGCGCTGGTAGTACTTTGTTTGCGTGCAATGAAAGCGGCAAAAGCTAATCCTGTCAATAGTCTGAAGGATGAATAAACCTGTGATTGAAACTTTAAGGGGAAATAAAATACAAACACGATTGTCGTTATGCCTGGTCGCTCGGAATAACGACAATTGTGTTGCATTATTATCAAATAAATTTTCCGACCTTAGCCGAAAGAAAACGAATGTTAATTATGAAAAAATATATTCTGCTCAAAATAACAGTAACCATTGCAATTATTTTTTGTTGCTTCGCAGCCGCAAATGCACGCCATTCAAAGGTTTTGATATTTAGCAAAACGGCAGGTTTTCATCATGCTTCTATTCCCGCCGGCATTGCAGCCATTCAAAAGCTGGGCGCAGAAAATCATTTTTCCGTAGATACAACTACCGATTCAAATCTTTTTACGAACGATAATCTGAAAAAATATGCAGCCGTTATTTTTCTCAATACAACGGGCGATGTATTGAATAATGCGCAGCAAAAAGCATTTGAAAATTATATCCGTAACGGTGGCGGATTTGTGGGCGTTCATGCTGCAACGGATACGGAATATGATTGGTCCTGGTACGGCAATTTGGTAGGCGCTTATTTTAAAAGTCATCCTAAAATTCAACAGGCAACGCTGGAAGTGGTTGACCATAATTTTCCGGGTACAAAAAATCTCCCTGACCGTTGGACGCGTACCGACGAATGGTACAATTACAAATGGATTGCCAATGACCTGCACGTGCTGATAAAAATTGACGAATCGTCCTACAAAGGCGGGGAAAACGACGACAATCATCCGATGTGCTGGTATCACAACTTTGACGGCGGTCGCGCTTTTTATGTAGAAATGGGACACACCGACGAATCGTACAGCGAACCGCCATATCTCCATCTTTTGTTAAGCGGAATAAAATATGCCATGCATAAACATTGAATTTAAAATTTCTGCACGGTTATTGTTCCGGTATCGGCTTTATTGAGCAACTTTGACGCTCTATCAAATCATTAAAAAATAAAAAATGAAAAAGACTTTATTGTGCCTCGCAATCGCAATTTCTTGCGTTGCATTTGAAAGCAAAAGCCAGACAGCAACGCCCTCTTCCGTTGCTTCAAGTTTTTCCAAAGCAATGGTTAACCTTAACATAGCAGAAGCCGAAAAATATGCCGACTCTGTTGGGGTAAACACGCTAAAACAAATAGAACCAATGGTTTCTCAACAGTCGGCAGCCATTCCGGATTCTATAAAAACATTGCTGACGAACGCGACATTTACTGCCGACAGTGAAAAAATTACAGGCGACAGTGCATTTGTAGAAATCACTATGGACCTGGGCAAACCGATAAACGGCATTCAGCAACAGAAACAAAAAGTCGCTTTGAAAAAAGAAAATAACGAATGGAAAGTAATCATTAACAAATTTATTTCCGGCGATAATCCGGACAGCAATGACGAGCAATAATTTTCGACAGTAGTAAAACTTTACCGGACGCATCATTCATAATTGATGCGTTTTTTGTGTTTATGATATGATTAATTCCTTTTACTTTGTAACTCTTTATGAAGAAGATTGACCGGTACATTATCAAGAATTTCTTAACCACGTTTTTCTTCGCCATTTTTCTGTTTACCGTAATTTCTGTGGTAATCGATATTGGCGAAAAAACGGATGATTTTGTAAAAAGCGGTTGGTCGGCGTACAAAATTTTTAAAGATTATTATCTCTCTTTCATTCCACATATTATCGCGCTGCTGTTTCCTTTGTTCGTATTTATTGCTGTGATTTTTTTTACATCGAAAATGGCGGGGCGCAGCGAAATCATTGCTATTCTCGCAAGTGGCACAAGCTTTAAGCGTTTTCTTCGTCCGTATCTTTTTACGGGCATTGCATTGTGTTTGTTACTGGGTGTTGCGGCTTCATTTATTGTTCCGCCCGCAGAAATAAAACGCACGTATTTTGAAGATGTGTACGTACACGGAAACTCAAGCTACGACAAGCTTGTAAAGCACGCACCGATGCTGTATTTTAAAACAGATTCTTTTACCTACAACGGCATTCACAACTTTGATGCAGTGAATAAAAGCGGCGGACCATTTTTTATGATGCGCCTGAAAAATCACGAACTGGTCTATAATTTGAGGTCGGCTTCCATTCGCTGGGACACGGCGCACGGCGCACACTGGAACCTGCAAAGCGTAGTGGAACGAACGTTTAACAAAGGCGTTGAAACCGTAAAATATTATCCTGAAAAAAAAGTATATTTCAAATTTGACCCGACAGATTTAAAAGACGACCAATATGCCGAAGTGAAATTGACAACGCCTAAACTTTGGCAAAAAATAAAACTGGAAGAACTGCGCGGCGGCGAAGATGTAAACTCATATAAAATAGAATTTTATCACAGGTTTGCCACGCCCATTTCTGTACTGATTTTGACGATGATTGGTGCTGTAATTGCCGGTCGAAAAGTTCGCGGCGGCAGCGGCGCGCATTTGGCTATCGGTTTTGTGCTGGCAGCCGTTTTTATTTTAATGGACAGATTTTCCACTATCTTTTCTACCAAAGCAAATTTTCCACCGCTTATTGCTGCGTGGCTTCCCAATATTGTATTCGCAATCGTAGCAATTTATTTATACCGAAAAGCGCCCAAATAGAATATTTAACCACATAGAAACATAGTTTTCTTGTATAGATAATCGAAGCGAAATGTAATAGCAACACATAGATTTTCATCTTTCGATGAAAATACTTATGATTTCTCCCTGCTTAAATTATAAACAGGTTTTGACTTTTTAATTGACTATGTATCTATGTGGTTAAATGAAAAAATTATTCTTCAATCAGTCCGTCTTTCATTTTCAGAATGCGGTCGCTCATCGCGGCAAGTTCTTCGTTGTGCGTAACAATTAAAAATGTCTGGCTAAATTCTTCTCTCAGTTGAAAAAAAAGATTGTGCAGTTCTTTTGCATTTGCGCTGTCGAGGTTGCCCGTAGGTTCGTCTGCAAACACAATTGACGGTTTATTGATAAGCGCACGCGCCACGGCAACGCGTTGCTGTTCGCCGCCGCTTAATTGGTTCGGTTTGTTTTCAATTCTGTCTTTTAATCCCAAAATCGAAAGAAGGCGCGCGGCTTCAGTTTCTACTTCTTTCTTTTTTCTGCCTGCAAGCCAGCCCGGAATACATACATTTTCCAATGCCGTAAATTCCGGCAGCAAATGATGAAACTGAAAAACGAAACCGATATTTTTATTACGGAAATCGGCGAGCTTCTTATCGCGCAAATGATGGAAAGGCTGATTGTTCAGGTAAATTTCTCCTTTATCGGCGCTGTCCAAAGTTCCTAAAATATGCAGCAGCGTGGTTTTTCCTGCGCCGGATGAGCCTACTATCGAAACAATTTCGCGCTGCGCAATTTCAAGACTCACGCCTTTTAAAACTTCTAACTGGTTGTATTTTTTGTGAATATTTACTGCTTTCAGCATAAAGCAACGCTTCTTGTTTTTTACAAACGTACCGGAAAAAAATTTATTTTAACCGAAACTTAATTATTGTGTTGAAAAATGTTATTTGGTAGTTTGCTTTGATGAATTACATTTGCCGAAATTTTTAAATTGAAGGCTTATGTTTTGGACTTTAGAATTAGCCAGTTATTTGGAAGATGCGCCTTGGCCCGCAAGCAAAGATGAGTTGATTGACTTTGCCATCCGTTCCGGTGCACCCATTGAAGTGGTAGAAAATTTGCAAGAGCTGGAAGACGAAGGCGAAGTGTATGAAAGCATTGAAGATATTTGGCCCGACTATCCGAGCCAGGAAGACTTTTTGTTCAACGAAGATGAATATTAACTAATAAATTAGTTTACAAACTAATCATGCAGGCTGATGCGGAAACATTTCCGCATCAGCCTGTTTTACTTTTTATTCCAACTTGTTCGACAGTTCATCAAACTTTGCTTTCATTGTAGGATTGTTTCGCGTTAGTTTTTTAATGCTCAAATCTTCGGCTTTATTATTTGCAAGGCGATAATTATTCTCTGACGACAACAAAGCATCTTTCGTTTTTTGAAGATGAATGATTGTTTTATCTATTTCGTCAATCGCTTCTTTAAATCTGCGGCTTGCCAATTCATAATTTCTTGCAAATCCCTTCTTGAACTCACTAAGTTCTTCCTCAAAATTGGTAATGTCAATATTCTGGTTTCTAACCAATGCAAGTTCGGCTTTATATTTCATAGCGTTCATGGCTGCATTGCGCAGCAAAGTAATTATCGGAATAAAAAACTGTGGACGCACGACGTACATTTTGTTGTATCGGTGCGACACATCAACAATTCCTGTGTTGTATAACTCGTTTTCCGATTCTAACAATGACACTAAAACAGCATATTCGCAGTTCTTTTCGTTCCGGTCTTTGTCAAGTTCTTTAAAAAAATCTTCATTGCGTTTTTTGGTTGCCGTTTGGTCGGCTTCATTTTTCATCTCGAACATAATCGAGATAATTTCATTGCCTGCTTCATCATTTTCCCTATAAATAAAATCGCCTTTGCTACCGGAACTTGAATTGTTGTCTTTCTCAAAATAAGCGTTTTGAAAAGCAACAGGGCGAAGTTTATTAAACTCTGTTTCGCAATGCTGTTCAAGCGTTTCTCCAAGCATTTTAGTTGAGAGTTTCAGCTTCATATCTTTGCGGAGTGCAATTTCTTCGTCTTTCAATTTAATAATGTCGTCTTTCGTTTTAAGCTCGGCTATATACTTTTCGTTCAACGATTTTTCGAGCAGTATTTTTTCTGTTGCCAGGGTATCGCGTTCTTTTTCCACTTTCTGAACAGCTTCTGCAAGCGCCAGTTTTTTCTCCGTTTCCGCACTTTCGATTTTGGCTTTCAACTGATTTATTTCATTGTCTTTTTGGGCTTTTAGCGTAGTGATGCTGTTATCTTTCTGAGCAATCAAATCCTGGTAAGAATTTTTAAGCGTAGCTTCGGCAATTTTTACTGCATTTTCTATTTCCGTGTCTTTATTTTTTAAGGTATTCGCTAAGCTGTCGCGTTCTTTTTCCAGATTTTTATACGCTTCGGTAAACGCATTTCGTTGCTCAGCTTTCGCAAGCCTTACTTCACTTTCAATTCTGTTTTTTAATTCTTCCTCAAACTGATGGTCGCGAACTTGTTTAAGAATATCTGCAAAACCGGCTTCATCTACTTTAAATGCCTTATGACAATTCGGACAAATAATCTCGTTCATAGTTTTTTTGTTTGAAAAAACAATATTACGAAATGTTTTATGACACGAATTATTTAGGATTAGTGTCATGGCAAATTGTACCTTTGCAGCGTGTTATGAACCTACAGACACTTCTCGGGAAGTACAACAATTTTCCCCGCCTGAAACAGTTGGCGGACAGGCTTTTACTGTCCAAATCCGAAAAAATATTTTTACAGAATTTAAAAGGCAGTTCCGCTGAATTCCTTGCTGCATCAGTATTTCAGCACGAAGCATTGAAAAATTTCAACCATGTTTTTGTACTGAACGATTCAGAGGAAGCCGCGTATTTCCACAACACTTTGGAAAATCTTACAGGCGCGTTGAACCTGTTTTATTTTCCGTCTTCTTTCAAAAACAGAAAGAATTTTCAACTGCTCAATTCGTCGCACATCATGCTACGGACAGAGGCATTGACAAGATTTTCTGCGCCAACGGGCGAACGCACCGGCGCGATGATTACTTATCCCGAAGCGTTGTTTGAAAAAGTAGTGCTGCCCAAAACGTTGAGCGGAAATATTATTCATATCAAAGTAAACGACACTTTGAATGTTGATAGTTTAATGGAATTGTTCGTCGATTACGGTTTTGTGCGAACCGATTTTGTGTACGAACCCGGACAGTTTGCTTTGCGCGGCGGCATTTTGGATATTTATTCGTTCGGAAATGACAAGCCTTATCGTGTGGAGCTTTTCGGCAACGATGTGGACAGCATTCGTTTGTTTGATCCGGAAACACAATTGAGCGAGCGTAAGCTGTTGCAGGTTTCGATTATACCAAATGTAGAAACACAATTTGATGATGAAGAAAAAATTTCTTTGTTCAATTTTCTTCCCGAAAACACGATTATCTGGCTGAAAGACTGGGACGTAATTGCGGAGCAAATCACTCGTCAGAACTTGGATTTGCAGGACTTCTTGGATAAAAAGGATAATGAAAATTTTGTCGAAGAAATCAACGATGAATTTGAAGAAACAAAGATTTTAAAGAATATTAATCAAGATGATTTTCTCTCTTCAGAAATTATCAAAGAAGAAATTTTAGAAAGAACGATTATTGAGTTTGGCTACCAACCACACTTCTCTCTTCTAACTTCTGACTTCTTCACAAAAGAGCAGCCTTCGTTTAACCGCAATTTCGATTTGCTGATTAAAGATTTAAAGTCTTACGAAAGTAAGAAATACGATATTTATCTTTTCTCGGAACAAGCAAAACAACTTGAAAGGTTAAGGAGCATTTTTACGGATTTGAATACCGAAATTCAATTCACGCCATTGGCTGTCAGCATTCACGAAGGCTTTATTGACGATGACTTAAAAATCGTTTGCTACACCGACCACCAGATTTTTCAGCGTTATCATAAGTATCATATCCGTCAGGCGTACAACAAGAGCAAAGCCTTGTCGTTAAAGACTTTGCGCGATATGCAGCCCGGCGATTTTGTTACACATATCGACCACGGCGTCGGTCGTTACAGCGGTTTGCAAAAAATCGAAAGTAACGGCAGCATTCAGGAAGCGGTGCGTATTATTTACCGCGACAATGATATTTTGTATGTGAATATTAATTCGCTGCACAAGATTTCAAAGTACACGGGCAAAGAAGGAACCGAACCGAAAATCAACAAGCTCGGCAGCGATGTCTGGAACAAGCTGAAAGAAAAAACCAAGACGCGCGTTAAAGAAATTGCATTCGATTTAATCAAATTATATGCGGAACGAAAAGCGCAAAAAGGCTTTGCCTTTTCGCCCGACAATTATATGCAGACCGAATTGGAAGCGAGCTTTATTTATGAAGATACGCCCGACCAAAGCAAAGCCACTGCCGATGTAAAACGCGATATGGAAAGTCCCGCACCAATGGACAGATTGGTTTGCGGCGATGTGGGTTTCGGAAAGACGGAAGTGGCTATCCGCGCGGCTTTTAAGGCTGTTGTGGATGGAAAACAAGTGGCGGTTTTAGTGCCGACGACTATTCTTGCCTATCAGCATTTTCAAACATTTTCGGAACGGCTAAAAGAGTTTGCCGTTACGGTCGATTTTATCAATCGCTTTAAAACGGCGAAAGAGAAAAAAGAAACTTTACAAAAATTAGCCGAAGGAAAAATTGACATAATTATTGGTACGCACGCTGTTCTCGGAAAGGATGTGAAATTCAAAGATTTAGGCTTGATGGTTATTGATGAAGAACAAAAGTTTGGCGTGGCGCACAAAGAAAAATTAAAGACTTTGCGCACCAATGTAGATAGCCTTACATTGACTGCAACGCCCATTCCGCGTACATTACAGTTCAGTTTGATGGGCGCGAGAGATTTATCAATCATCAATACGCCGCCGCCAAATCGCCAACCGATTCAAACCGAAGTACAGGTCTTTTCGCACGATTTTGTACGCGATGCCATCTATTTTGAAATCGAGCGCGGCGGACAGGTTTTCTTTGTTTACAATCGTGTGCAGGGCGTAAAAGAAATGAGTGCTTTGATACAACAGCTTTGTCCCGATTTAAGTGTTACTTATGCTCACGGACAAATGGATGGAAAAGAATTGGAAGGAAAAATATTGGATTTTATTGAGCGGAAATACGATGTATTGGTTTGTACCAATATTGTTGAAAGCGGCGTGGACATTCCGAATGTGAACACGATTATCATCAACAATGCGCATCATTTCGGGTTGAGCGATTTGCATCAGTTACGCGGTCGTGTTGGGCGAAATAATAAAAAAGCATTTTGTTATTTGTTAGCTCCGCCGATGAGCACTTTACCTGCCGATTCGCGAAAACGCCTGCAAACATTGGAACAGTTTAGCGAGTTGGGAAGCGGCTTCCAGATTGCGATGCGCGATTTGGATATTCGCGGTGCGGGAAATTTGTTGGGCGGAGAACAAACGGGTTTCATGGCTGAAATCGGTTTTGAAATGTACCAAAAAGTTTTGGAAGAAGCCATTCGCGAACTCAAGCGCACAGACTTTAAGGATTTGTTCAAAGAAGAAATTTCCAAGCAAGACGATTTTGTTTCCGATTGCACGATTGATACCGACCAGGAGATTTTAATTCCCGATAGTTATGTTGAAAATATAACGGAACGTTTGGCGCTTTATACAAGACTCGACCATTATCAGAATGAAGAAGAACTGCAACATTTTCGTCAGGAATTAATTGATAGATTTGGCGCAATTCCGCAACAGGTGGAAGATTTATTTTCCGTAATCAAATCGCGGGAACTCGCTATTGGCTTAGGTTTTGAGAAAATGACGCTGAAAGAAAATGTATTGCGCTGTTTCTTCATCAACAAAAACGATTCGCCGTATTTTGAAAGCGATACGTTTAAAAATATCCTTGATTATTTGCAAACAGGAACGAACAAAGCGAGGTTGAAACAAATAGGCACCAACTTTTTGCTGATTGTGAATGATGTAAAAAATGCCGATGAAATGCTTCGTTTTTTACAAAAAATGTGGTCTTCCGTATCACGTAAAGAAACTTCCAAATAAAAAAATCCTCTGTGCAAATACAAAGGATTTCAATTAAACATGAGCAGGTAAATTTAAGCTTTTGCCACTATATCAGAAGCGGTATGAATTGGTCGCGGCGGATCTAAATAAATTTCATCGTGCTGCGAAGCATCCAAGCCGATTTTTTCGTCTTCTTCGCTCACGCGCAACGGCAATATAAAGTTGATAAACTTGAAAATTAAAAACGATACCACAAAACTATAAACCACGGCAAAAAGCAGTGCTTTCAGTTCAGTAAAAAAGAAACTTGCATTGCCATAAAACAGCCCGTCTGCACCTGCACTATTAACGGTTTTTGTAGCAAATACACCGGTCAAAATCATTCCTACAATACCGCCTATCCCATGGCATGGAAAAACGTCCAAAGTATCATCTACTCTGGATTTTGACTTAATATGAACGGCTGTATTTGAAATAATGGCAGCAAGCACGCCTATAAATATACTTTGCGGAATTGCTACATATCCTGCGCCCGGTGTAATCGCCACCAAGCCGACAACAGCGCCAATGCAGAAGCCAAGCACAGAAGGTTTTTTCCCTTTCATCACATCAAAAAACATCCATGATAAACCCGCTGCTGCTGCTGCTGTATTGGTCGTTGCAAAAGCCGAAACAGCCAATCCGTTTGCAGCGCCCGCAGAACCCGCATTAAACCCAAACCAACCAAACCATAACAAACTTGTTCCAATTAAAACATAAGGAATATTTGCCGGCGGCGTTTCTATTTTTTCGATGTGGACTTTTCTTCGTTTCAAGACCAAAGCACCCGCAAGTGCAGCGCATCCTGCGGAAATATGCACCACTGTTCCACCTGCAAAATCGAGCGCACCCATTTTTGCTAAAAATCCATCGGGATGCCAACTCCAGTGTGCCAGCGGCGCATATACCAATAAACTAAACAAAACAATAAACAAAATGTACGAAGTAAATCTTATTCTTTCGGCAACAGCGCCTACCACTAAACCCGGCGTAATAATGGCAAACATTAATTGAAATAAAGAAAACAATGTAAACGGAACCGTTGGCATTCCGCCCCACGGCTGCCCCGAAGCCACATCTTTAAAAAAGAAAAAAGTCGCAGGATTGCCCACAAAACCGCCGATAGATTTTCCGAAACACAAGCTAAACCCAACAACAACCCAAATAACACTCACGACTCCCGCAGCTACCACACTTTTAATCATGGTAGAAAGAATGTTTTTCCTGTTTACCATGCCGCCGTAAAAAAAGGCAAGCCCCGGCGTCATTAAAAATACCAAAGCAGTAGAAATAAGTACCCATGTGGTATCGGCGCCATTATACTTTCCCGAAGCATCAGCGTAATTCGTTATCGAAGGAATAAACAACGCACCCAAAGCTACAAGCGCCAAAATAAGGAACGGAGCAACTCTCTTAAAAGAAGTTTTTTGCATACAGATTAATTAATAATAATATTTGCTAAACAATTGCCAAATTTCCACAAAATAACTTTCAAGTCAAAACAAATTAATAAATAATTATTATCTTAATATATCTGATAAAGAGACATAAAACAAAAAGCATCGGCAAAGTTCCGATGCTTTTAAAAGGTTGCATGAGCATAAGACCTCACACAATCTCTCCTAATTGAATGATTTTCATAGATTAGCCACAATACTAAAACCAATATCTATGCCAATTATGAAAACCGTTTTTGTAAAATCAATTGGATTTATAATAAGAAACAATAATATCAAAGCTGTCGCCGCTTAGACTCAATACGTTCGCTGCGGCATCGCTGATGCGGTATGTCAAGCCTGCATTTTGCTTTACATTACCCAGGTTCCAAAGCACTTTTGCATAAGCTGTTTTACCGTTCGCCTGTATTTTTACAATAGTTCCGGGAGTAACATCATTCATCAGAATATAATATTTTTTATCTTGCCATCCGCTTGCGGTTTTAAAAATGCCGGCTGTTCCTTTTGTAATTAATTCCGTTCCGTTTGCGTGGCTTAGATAAGCAGTCGAAAACACACCTTCTTCAGTATCTGTTGGTATAGGTGTTTGCGGTTGCGACTGCGCTTCCGAATCTCCCGTTCTTTGCTTGTCGTCACTTGCTGCCGGAACTGTAGTTTCTGCTACCTTATCAGCAGATTGTGCAGAAGAATTTTGTGCCGGAAGCGTATTATCTGCCTGTGTTGCTACAGGAGAGGGGCGTTCTACAGTTGCAACCGGACTACCTTCAGCCGGAGGTGTCAAGCGCAAAACCTGCCCTACTTTAATAGTATTGTCGGGAATATTATTCCAGTCGCGCAATTGAGCAACGGTAACTTTATTTGCCCGCGCAATTTGGTACAGTGTTTCGCCTTTTGCTACTGTATGAGACGTTTCTGCCAGTGCATTTGCTGTGGGTATTTTAACCGCTTCGCCTACGAACAATTTACTGTCTGTCGTCATTTTATTGAGCCGCATTATATCGCCCACCGTTGTGCCGTATTGCTTGGCAAGTTGTGAAAGTGTTTCGCCGTCTTTTATAGTATGTACCACAAAATTTGACTGTGCCGAAGCAATACCGATAATAAAAGATGCACTTATAAAAAGAATGATTTTTTTCATTATTTCTGTTTGTTAATTACAATTTTTAAAGATGCGGATTTTATCCATAAGAGCAAAGTTAATCTTTTAAAATACGCCATTCGTTGGGATAATAATTATTGATTCTGTTGGGCAACAATTTCATCCAGCCAAGATTAATTCCTTCAAAACTTGCTAAAACAAAGCCTTTCAGCGAATCGTTCAACTCAAAATCTTTGCGCTTGAGATATTGCAAACTTTGTGCCTTGTCCAATTCTACACGCGGAAGAACTTTTGCGAAAATAGTACTTACCGCCAAATCGTGCGCAGGAACAAGTCCCTTGTTTTTAATTTCGCCGATGGTAACCCCCGCTTTTTTCAAATATAAATTTTGCTGCAACAAAGGAATTTCGTCCAGCCAATTTTCATTCAAAGCAATAAAAGAATTGTTGTGTTTAAAAATCTGAACAGGTTGCTGAATTTCAATCCAATTATATATTTCAGCGATTTCATTTCTATTAGGAACAGCTAATTTTTTTGCATTATTTTCATAAAAAACTTCGCCGTCCTTTTTCCGAAAAACGGAAATAAAAAATCCTTCGCTGCGCGTTTTATCAGGATAAAATTTATAGCCTACGGCTTTGTTTTTTGAAGATTCGACTTGTGTAATTCCCCATTCTTCCCGTGTTTCAAGCGGAATATTTTCTAAGGAAAAATTATCCGTCAGCCAATCCAGTATTTCTTCATCTTCCTGTGGCGAATAAGAGCAAGTCGAATAAATAAGCAACCCGTTTTGTCTTATCGAAGGATATACATCTGCCAAAATCCTTTGCTGGCGCAGGCTGCAAAGTTTTACATTGTCTTCGCTCCATTCTGTAATCGCATCATTGTCTTTTCTGAAAAGTCCGCTTCCGCTGCATGGTGCATCTATCAGCACAATATCGAAATAATTTTTTAAAGAAGAAAAATGCTGCGGGTCATTATTGGTAACTACAACATTATCTGTTCCCCATTTTGTAATATTCTCAACTAAAATATTCGCCCTTGACTTAATCACTTCATTGGCGATAATTAAACCATTGGAAAAATAGGATGACAATAAGGTTGATTTTCCGCCGGGCGCGGCGCATAAATCCAGTACTTTTACCTTCTCGTTTCTATCGCTTGTTTGCGACAATGCTTCCCAAATAAACTGGCTTCCGGCTTCCTGCACATAATAAAACCCTGCATGAAACAAAGGGTCAAAAGTAAATGATGGACGCTCCGAAAGATAGAAACCGTAAGGATTCCAGCCAACCTTATCTTCAGGTAAAGCATTTTTATACAACAATAATTTGTCGGGATTGTATCTTACAGATGTGATGCCGGAAGTTTCTTCGTGAACTTTTATAAAGCCGTTTCTGTCAAAACCTTTGGTGTTTTGCAAAGATGAAAGGAGTGCTTCGGGTAATGGTAATGCCACGTTAAAATTAATGATTGAAAAAGCAAATTTAAGCAAGAATCGCCGTATGAAGTTTTGCAGAAAAAGCTTGTATGCTTAACTTTATCGTTTCAACAAAATTTCTCACTCATAAAATTTCTCTATTATGCGAAAATTATTCATCGTTCCTGCGATATTATTGACGTCGTTAGTTGCTTGTAATTCAGGTTCGGGCAGCGCTTCTAACGCAGACTCTACAACAGCATCAACTGTCGCAACAGATACTGTTCCGGCTTTGCCGCCGGTGCCTGCGGGCGCAAAAGTGTATTTCAAAAACCTGAAAGACGGGCAAACCGTTTCTTCTCCTGTTAAAATTGAGTTTGGCGTGGACAGTATGACGGTGGTTAAAAAAGCACCTGACGGACAAATCGCCGAAGGTCTGGGTCATCATCATCTATTGATTGATGCAGGAGATTCTATTCCCACCGGACAAGTGATTCCGGCAGATAGCACACACATTCATTACGGCGGTGGACAAACAGAAGCAACCGTTCCATTAAGCGCCGGAAAACATACATTGACATTGCAATTTGGCGATGCTATCCATCGTTCTTACGGAAGCGCTTTAGCGGCAACCGTTACTGTTACGGTAAAATAGTTAGCATTTAATTTTCAAAACTCCGACCGACTGTCTCTTTTTCTTTGATAGTCGGTCGGAGTTTTTTATGACACGAACCAATCTAATATAATATAACTACACGATTTCAATATCTTTGTTTGAATTAAATAATCATGCGAAAATTTCTTATTGGCTGTATAGCTCTCTCAATCACAGCTGCAAGCAGTTGCAAACCATCCAAAATGAGCAATAACAAAGAATATGTATTGGCGGGAACTTACACCGCAGGCAACGCAAGCGGCGGCATTTATTTATATGATTTTGACGAAGACAGCGGTACGCTCAATCCTGTTTTTCATACTGAAAATATTTTCAATCCGTCTTATCTCGCATTGACGAAAGATGAAAAATATTTGTACGCAGTTAATGAAAATACCGATGCAAATACTAAAGGCGGCGTGTCTGCTTTTGCTTTCGATAACAGAACAGGGAATATCAATTTTTTAAATTCACAGCTTTCCAACGGCGATGCGCCGTGCTTTGTTTCGGTAGATTCCACGGGAAAAAATGTGTTTGTTGCCAATTACAACGGCGGCAATTTCTCGGTTTATAAAACCAACGATTCGGGCAAGCTGTCGCCAGCCGTGCAAATTATCGCGCATTCAGGTACGAGCGCCAACAAAAAAATTCAAACGCAGTCGCATGTTCATTCAACATTCCTGTCGCCCGACGAAAAATATTTATTTGTATGCGACTTGGGCAACGACACTTTGTATCAATATCCTTTCAACGCAAATGATGTAAAACCCGTGAACGAAGCAAATGCAAAAAAATACAAAGTTTCGGCAGGTTTTGGTCCGCGCCATTTGGTTTTTTCGCCTAATAAAAAATTTGTGTATCTGTTGAACGAGCTGGAAGCAAAAATAATTGCTTACTCTTTTCAGAATGATTCGCTCACTTACTTGCAAACAGTAACATCCACCGACGTAGAAGATACCGCAAATGCCGATAAAGGCAGCGCAGCAATTCGTATTTCGCCCAACGGTAAATTCCTTTATGCCTCCAATCGCGGTAAAGCAAATGATATTACCATTTTTAAAATAAAAGAAGATGGAACTTTGCAAGAAGTCGCCCACGTACCGACAGACAAACATCCACGCGATTTTAATATTTCGCCCAACGGTAAATTTTTATTAGTAGCTGCGCGTGATGACAATTCCATAAAAATTTATAAAATAAATGAACAAACAGGCTTGCTCACTTACACGCAACATTCCGTAACGTTGCCGATGCCGGTAGCATTGATTTTCGCAACAAAAAAATAATTTTCATATATAAATAATTTACCTACCTTAACATCCTTAATTTACAAAAAATAAACCCTACACCTATGTTCGACGAACTTTTAAACTTAGTAAAAGAAGCAACGGGCTCAGCCGTAAATAATACGCCCGATGTCTCAAACGACCAGACAGATGCGATTGCTCAACATGCACACGGATCCATCCTTAGTGAACTTCAGGCGGCAGTTGCAGGCGGTGGGCTTTCCAGCATTATGGGAATGTTCGGCGGCGGTCAAAGCAACAGTAATGTCGCAGGAAATGCAACCACGCAAAACATTGTTGAAAAAGTTGCCGGAAGCCTTGCATCCAAATTCGGCATTAGCCCGGAAACGGCTTCGTCTTTAACTTCGTCCATTATTCCGACCGTGCTTAGCAAACTTTCCGGCAAAGCCAACGACCCAAACGACAATAGCATCAGCCTGGGCGGTATCGAAAGTGCATTGTCCGGCTTAATGGGCGGTAGCAGTAATAACAACTCTACAGGCGGACTTTTAGGTACATTGAAAAATCTGATTTAATTATTCCTCATTTTTGAACCTAACAATAAAATCCGGAGAGGCGTTCTTCGGATTTTTATTCATTTATTTATATTTTCATTTCTTTAATCTATCTTTAAGCTAATTTTTTCATTTAAAAAAATAATGCCATGTCGGAACAAAAAGTTTTTGAAGCAAGCGCCGAGAGCAAAGGACAAGCCAAGCAACTCCGCCTCTTTGCATTTTTGGCTTGGCTCATTGCCATTGCCGGCGAAATATTTGCCATTATAAAATTAAAGCACGGTCAGCTCAATCTTACATGGCTGATTGTGTCCATTGTAGTTATTCTCATTCTGTCGGTCGTGGGTTCTACGCTTTGGAAAAAAGCCAATCGTTTAGACCCGGCATCGGAAAAAGACGGAGCGAAGTTTTTCATTCAAAACCAGCTTGGCGCTATTATGAGCGTGCTGGCTTTTCTACCGTTAATCATCATCATTTTTACCGATAAAAAACTGGACGGCAAAACCAAAGGAATTGCAGGTGCAGTAGGCATTATCGCATTACTGATTGCAGGCATTACTGGCGCAGATTTTAATCCGCCGTCGATTGAAAAATATTCTGCGCAACTGAATGCACAGGATTCTGTTTTAACACAGCTTACAGGCAAAACAAACAGCACAGTTTATTGGGCACCCAATAGTGAAAAATACCATCTCTATCCAGATTGTCAATACATTAAAGGGCACGCAGGTGTAGCGCAAGGCTCGCTTGAAGATGCATTTAAAGCCAGAAAAATAGGTGATAATGAACTTTGTTCTGCTTGCGAAAAAAGAGCGGAGAAAGAACATAATGCTTCTTTAACCAACTTACCTGCAAGCAGCACAGCAGACAGTACGAAATAATTTTTTTCATTTTTTGGGTAAAGCTCCGGGGCGATTTCGTTTCAGGGCTTTTTTTGTGTACAACCCATTTGCAAATCATCAATTTTTCCACAAACAAAAAACTTGGTACAATTTTCATCTTCTTTACCAAAGAAATATATAGCTTTAATTTTATAAAAATTTCAACCTATGTTACTGAATAAAAATATAGCAGTTGCAGCGTGTTCCATCGCGACAATTTTTGCATTTTCCGCTTGCAAAAACGGTAATAAAAATGCAGCAAACTCAGCAAAAGATTCTTCAGCCGTTTCCACAGTTTTGAAACCAGGCTCGACCATCAAATTAGATTCGACAAAAAAATATGTGTTCCTTACTTGGGACGACAGCCCGCAACCACCCGGCACAAGCAACGTTTTGCGCGTGTTTAAAGAGCAAGGCGTAAAAGCAACTTTCTTTTCCGTAGGCGCCAACGCCTTTGACCCGTTGCGTAAACGCATTCTCGATACACTGCACAACAGTTATCCGCAATTCTTAATGGCAAATCATAGCTGGACGCATGCAAGCAATAAATACAGATGGTTTTATGCGCATCCGGACAGCGCCTTGAACGATTTTATGAGAATGCAAAACACATATAATATCGATGTAAAAATTATCCGTCTGCCGGGTATGAACTCCTGGGTTTTGAATAAAGAAATATCCGGGCAAAAAACACCTTTGCAAGTTTGTCAGCGGTTAGATTCTTTAGGTTATTCCGTCATCGGTTGGGATGTGGAATGGCAGCAAGGCAAAGGCTCTACGCCGGTTCAAAGCGCAGAAGCAATGGCAAACATGGTTAAAACAAAGCTGGCAAATGGCGAAACCAAAGCGCAAAATGCAATCGTTATTTTGTCGCACGACAGGTTGTTTGGCAAACCCCAATATGCCGACAGCCTTGCAAAGTTCATTACGCTGCTGAAACAAGATACGAGCATTGCTTTTGAAACCATTGACCATTATCCTTTGGTTCAGGGTAAATAATTTTTCTTCGGAAACAGAAAGAGGCTGCAACGATTTTTTGCAGCCTCTTTTCGTTTCAAGCGTTGAAAAATATTTACACTGAAATCTTATCCACTTTAAATTTTAATAAGCCATTGGGCGCTTTTATTTCCGCCACTTCGCCTACTTTTTTACCCAGCAATCCTTGTCCGATGGGCGATGCAACCGAAATTTTCCCTTCTTTCAGGTTTGCTTCTTTTTCGCCTACCAACTGGTATGTTACGGTCTTTTTTGTCCCCGTATTTGTAATAGTAACTTTGGTCAATACAGAAACTTTGCTTGTATCAATCTCGCTTTCATCAACAATGCGGGCATTGTGCACCAGCGTTTCCAATTTCGCTATTTTTGCTTCCAGAATACCTTGTGCTTCTTTGGCTGCATCATATTCCGCATTTTCACGCAAGTCGCCTTTTTCCCGGGCTTCGGCAATAGCGCGCGAAGCTTCGGGGCGAAGTACGGTTAGCATGTGATGCAATTCCTGTTTCATTTTTTCAAAACTTTCTTTTGAAACATACATTACGTCGCTCATAGGAATTATATTTTTATGTTACACAAAAAAAATACAACGCCACAAATGAATGTGGCGCTGCACAATTGATTTCAATCATTACGAAGATAAAAAATCTTTTCTTAAAAAAATAAAAAAATTACGAAAACAATCTAAGTTTTTGTAAGACCACCTCACTCATTTTATAAAAGGCTTCATGGCTGTAACCCGCAATGTGCGGCGTTAAAATCACATTGGATTTTGCCGCAAGCGCATCCAGCAACCGGAATTCCGTATCGGAATAAGTATCTAATTTTTCATTTTCCAAAACATCCATGCCTGCGCCGGAAATTTTTCCGTTTTCCAAAGCGCGCAACAATGCCGGAACGTCTGTAACTTTTCCTCTGCAAGCCGTGATGAACAAAGGTTTTCTTTCCAATGAATTGAAAAATTCATCATTGGCATAATGAAAAGTTTCATCAGTCAATGGAAGGTTCAAACTCACAACATCTGCATAACGGAATATTTGTTCCAATTGCGCTTCGCGAATGTAATCGTGCGCAAAATCAAATTTGTATTTGTCGTGCGCCAAAACCGTTACGCCAAAAGGTTGCAGCAATTTTGCAAACGCGCCGCCCGTGTTGCCAAAGCCGATAATACCGACCGTTTTTCCGGTAAGCTCTGTGCCGCGGTTGGCATCACGAATCCATTTGTGCGTCTTCACTTCATCGAAGGAAGAAGAAATTTTATTCAATAAATTCAGAATCAAACCAAGTGAATGTTCCGCAACGGCGTTTCTGTTTCCTTCGGGACTACTCACACATTGAATACCTTTGGCTTCGGCATAAGGAACATCAATTAATTCCATACCGCTTCCCAAACGCCCAATCCACTTGAGTTTCGACGCTTTGTCGAGAATATTTTTATCTATTTTCAATCGCGTGGTTACAATCAATCCGTCAATTTCGGGAATGATATTTTCCAATTCTGCATAAGTGATTGTTGGTTGATATAAAACTTCAAATCCTTTTTGTTCCAATGTATTTTTTAAAATATCGTGCGCTTTCGCGGTAATGATTGCCTTCATTTTTTTAATTCATTTTATTTGTTGTCGGCAAGAGCCGACAGAATATAAATGCGAAGCGAGGACGCTTCGCATAGCGTCATTCAATTATTGTGTTAATCCTATAATGCGCCTAATCATGGTTCACATTTTAAAAGTGAGTTTCGCAAAGTCTTCAACACTTAATTGCTCGGCTCGTTTATTGAAAATTTCGTCTTGCAAAACTTCTGCGCTGAACAAAGATTTTACAGCGTTGCGCAAAGTTTTTCTTCGCTGATTAAATGCTGTTTTTACCAACACAAACAATTTTCGTTCGCTTTGCAGCGCAAAAGTATTTTCTTTTCGCGTGAGTTGTATAACGCCGCTCATCACTTTGGGCGGCGGATTAAATGCTGTCGGCGGCACGTCGAACAAATATTTTACTTCGTAAAACTGTTGTATCAATACACTCAAAATCCCGTAATCTTTTTTTCCGTTATTGGCTGCAACACGCTGTGCAACTTCCTTCTGAAACATTCCGATAACAATGGGAACTTGCTGTTTCCATTCGAGAACTCTGAACAAAATTTGCGAAGAAATATTGTAGGGAAAATTGCCGATGACCACAAATTCATTTTCAAAAGGAACAGTAGTTTCAAGAATACTTTCGTTGATGATTTTGCCCTGGATGGCAGGGTAATTTTTTTCGAGAAAATCAACTTTTTCTTTGTCTAATTCTATCGCCTTAAAATCGATGTTCGGAATTTGCAGCAGGTGTTTTGTAATGGCTCCCGCGCCGGGCCCGACTTCTGCCAACTGCGTGAAATGCAGCGGAGACAAGGATTCCACAATTTTTTTACAAATATTTTCGTCCTTTAAAAAGTGTTGCCCCAGCGATTTTTTGAGCGTGTATTCCTGCATAATTGTGCGCAAAGGTAAGATGTTTCGCATAGAGCGCACAGAGAAATTGACGCACAAAGCGTTTATGGTTGTTGGTCAAAAGATGCAACAACGGCGAAATTGAATTTTTTGTTATTCTGCAGGAAAATATTTCAAAAGGAAAAGGCACAAAGAAAAAATCTCTGTGCCTTATTTATTTTGTGTTCTCTGTAAGAAACACAAATTATCTCAACAACAACATCTCGCGGTATTTAGGTAAAGTCCATGATTCGTTGTCAACTAAGTGTTCCAACTTGTCCACATGATAACGGATTTCGTCAAAGAACTTCGCTTTTACCTGGCTTTCGTAAGCAATAGCTCGTGTGCGAACGTCTGTGATAGCGTTTGCTATTTTGCGTGCTTCTGTCATTTCATGCACTTTGGTATAAATTGCCTGAATGTGGTCGGAAAGACGTGCCAGCAATTCGCTTTGCGCTTTGTACGACGTTTCCGCCAAACCTAAAGATTTTAATGACTGAATGTTCCCTGCTACTTTATTTTGATAAGCAATTGCCACAGGCAAAATATGGTTCAGCGCCAAATCGCCCATGATGCGACCTTCGATTTGCACTTTTTTCAGATAATTTTCCAGCTCAATTTCGTGGCGTGCTTCCAACTCGCGATGCGTATAAATACCCAACCCTTCAAACAATGTTTTTGCCTTATTGGTAGCCAAAGCATCAAGCGCTAAAGGTGTTGTTTTTACATTCGGCAAGCCGCGTTTTTCAGCTTCTTTTTCCCATGCTTCGCTGTAACCATCGCCTTCGAACAATACAGCTTTGCTGTCCACAATGTATTTCTGCAAGGTTTGCATTACGGCAATTTCCTTCTTCGTTCCTTTTGAAATAATTTCATCTACTTCTGCTTTGAACTTGATAAGCGTATCTGCAAGAATTGCGTTCAACGTAATCATTGCATTGGCACAGTTTGCAGAAGAACCCACTGCACGGAACTCGAATTTATTTCCTGTGAAAGCAAACGGCGAAGTACGGTTTCTGTCCGTATTATCGAGCAACAATTCCGGAATCGATTTATGCAAATCCAATTTCAGAATAGCTTCATCCTGTTCATCAAATTTTTCATCAACTCTTGTTTCGATATCGTTCAATACTTTGGTCAAATATTCGCCTACGAATACAGAAATAATTGCCGGCGGCGCTTCGTTTGCACCCAAACGATGGTCATTGCTTGCAGATGCGATAGACGCACGCAGCATATCAGCATTATCGTGCACCGCTTTAATAATATTAATGAAGAAAGTAAGGAACAATAAGTTTGTTTTCGGCGTTTTGCCCGGCGCTAACAAATTAATTCCTGTATCTGTCGCTAAGCTCCAGTTGTTGTGCTTACCACTTCCGTTGATGCCGGCAAATGGTTTTTCGTGCAACAACACTTTCAATTTGTGGCGTTTTGCAACGCGCGTCATTACATCCATCAACAAAATGTTGTGGTCAACAGCAATGTTTACTTCTTCAAAGATTGGCGCAACTTCGTATTGTGCAGGTGCAACTTCGTTGTGGCGTGTGCGTAAAGGAATACCGAGCTTGTACGCTTCGGTTTCAAAATCGCGCATGAACGCATATACCCTGTCGGGAATGGAACCGAAATAATGGTCTTCCAATTGCTGACCTTTAGCAGGCGCAGCGCCAAATACCGTACGACCTGCCTGAACTAAGTCCGGACGCGCATTTGCCAGCGCTTCGTCGATAACAAAATATTCCTGTTCCCAGCCTAAAGTAGGCGTTACTTTTGTTACATTTTTATCAAACAGATTTGCCACGTCCACCGCAGCTTTTCCCAATGCTTCCAATGCTTTCAGCAACGGCGCTTTGTTGTCCAAAGATTCGCCCGTGTAGGAAACGAAAATGGTAGGAATACACAATGTTCTTCCGCCTGCAATTTCATAAATAAATGCCGGAGAAGATGGGTCCCAGGCTGTATAACCGCGCGCTTCAAAAGTTGCGCGAATACCGCCGTTGGGGAAAGAAGATGCGTCCGGCTCTTGCTGAATTAAAGTAGCACCGTCAAATTCTTCAATTGGCGTTCCATCGCTTTTGAGCGTAAAAAATGAATCGTGCTTTTCTGCGGTTGTACCTGTCAACGGCTGAAACCAGTGTGTATAATGCGTTACACCTTTGGCTTCTGCCCAGGCGCGCATACCGCTTGCGATTTGATTTGCCAGACTTCTGTCTATTTTTTTGCCGCTTTTAACGCTTGCTACCAAGCTTTTATATGCCTCGTCGCTGAGGAATGCGCGGGCTTTATCCAATGAGAATACATTTTCCCTAAAGATTGCAGTTACTTTTTGCGTAGCTTCTCCTGCCTTTATTTCGGCATCGCTCGTTAAAGAACTGATTGCGCTGAAACGTAATGACATAGTTCTATTAATTGTTTAAATTAAAAATTTTTAAATGTTGTGCAAATGTAATTTCATTTGTCCAAATGTATATGATTTCCGCACATGAATGGCTAAATTTATTTTAAAATAATGTATTTTTCACAAAGAATGATTTACGCAAACGATTTCGTTCAGGTTAAGGGTAATTCGACTGTAAACGTTGTTCCTTTTCCTAAAGTGCTCTCTACTTTTATTTTGCCTTTATGCGCATCTATAATATCTTTCACATACGTCATTCCGAGTCCGAAGCCTTTTACGTTGTGCAGGTTTCCCGTATGGGCGCGGTAAAATTTTTCAAAAATTCTTTTGACCGATTCTTTGGACATACCGATTCCGTTGTCTTTCAGTTGTACTACTATATTTTTAGCTGAATTGGTTGTGGTAATTACGATTCTCGGCGGTACATCGGGCTTGGAATATTTAACTGCATTATCAATTAAATTATTGAATAAATTGGTAATATGCACTTCGTCGCCGGAAATCAAATCGTTTGCAGCGTTGAGATGTGTAATCGCTTGTCCGGCTTTGTCTTGCAATTGCAAAGAAAAATTATCAACCAAGCCGCGGATAATATCGTGTACATGAAGCTCTGTTTTGTTTAGCTGAAGCTCTTCTTTTTCCATCAAGGCAGCTTGCAATATTGTTTCCACATGCTTATTCATTCGCTTGTTTTCTTCTTTGATAATACCGCCAAAGTACTCTGTTTTTTCTGCATTACCTTTCACTTTCGGATTATGCAAAGCATCGATTGCCAAAGAAATAGTCGCGAGCGGCGTTTTAAATTC
This sequence comes from Arachidicoccus sp. BS20, assembly GCF_001659705.1. NCBI lineage: Bacteria > Pseudomonadati > Bacteroidota > Chitinophagia > Chitinophagales > Chitinophagaceae > Arachidicoccus > Arachidicoccus ginsenosidimutans. The sequence goes on along the minus strand of NZ_CP015971.1, from coordinate 2,800,064 downwards.
ATGCGTCATGTTGTTGATAAAATCGCTCTTGATTTTACTCAAATTTCTTTGTTGCAGCATATTGCGGACCGTCAGATAAAATGCAGAAATTGTGATGAGCGTAAGCAATGCAGAGCCGATTAAAATCCACGTTAACGAATGCCACGCCTGTTTGCTGATGTAAGGCATGAGAATCGTCAATGTTTCATTGGAAATAATAAATCCGTTGCTTATATCGGTCCTGGGATTTATGGGATAAGAATAGTTAAATGAGTTTGCCGCATACGCGGGGTCTTCATTAATTTTCTGGCTCACGTTTGCAAAGTCTGGGGAAAGATATTCGCTAATGCCGGTAATGATGGGTCCGTAATAAATACAATACTCAACATTGCTTGCTTTCAAATCGTTTTTTGCCAATATTTTCCTGATAATATTATTTACTTCCGTTGCTGTGAGTCTATAGCTGATTTTATTGCTAAACGGGTCCGGTGGAGCATTAAACGAAGGCATTTGAAAAGCGCGGTTGTTCAGTCTTATAGATGCTATGGACTGTGTGCTTCCCAACGAATCTGCAATTTCTCTCCCGGCGAGGTCGAGCTTGTACATAATTTTTTGTTCCTGCGTTTGAACAATGTTGAATACCCAGTTGATTTGTAAAATCACAAAGCCAATCAGCGACAAAGCCACCAACACTAAACTTACCGGAATCGCTTTCTTCATTTAACGAGATTGTTTTTCTAATTGAACAAATATAACATTTCGGTAAATTAAATTTCTTTATCAGTAATTTTTTGGAAGATAATTGTGAGTTATACCGGCTTTTCAACAAAAATAAAACCGGACAAGCCGAAGAAAATTTCGACCTGTCCGGTTGAGTGCGGAAGATAAAAAACGCTTGAATACCTTATAAGATTTTAGACATATACGAAGATATTTTTTCTACTTTAGATTATACAATAATCAAGACATACTACGACCCTTCGTCTTCAGATTCTTTATCGTTTTCATAACGCTTCTTCCAGTCTTTTAATGCGTCTTTACTTCTTTTTACACCGAACTTATGAAGATTATACGTGAATGATATAAGGGCATATCTTTTTAGAATATTGGTCATGGTTTGTTGGCTGTAATTTTCGCTTCTCTGAAAGTTCACGCCTTTATTTTCATTCAATATATCATGCACCGAAATACTGATTTCTCCTGCATTATCTTTAAAAAGATGCTTGATAATGCCCGCATTCCATAGCGGAATACTCACGTTTTGCCCCGGAGCATTTCCATTGTAAAAAGTGTAATCAAAACTGGATGTTATTTCCCAACCCGAAGCTGCATACCACGTTCCGTCGAATGACGTAGATTGAGAATAATAATTCAGATTATCATCATCACTTATATCGCCATAAGTTGCAATGTTGTATGCGGGCGTTATGGCTACATTGATGTCGAACAATTTATCCATAGAAGTTGACCAACGAATGCTTTCGGAAAGCGCCGTGTTGTATGTAAAATTCATGCTGCTGTCAATAAGACTTGCAGAACGATTGTTTCTCACATCCGTTTTAAAATCAAAATTGGATTTAGGCGACATCAACGGAAGACCATAGTCCAGCGAACCGTGTAAATTGTAGCTTCCGTCAAGATTGACTGGCATGGTAGATTGTCCGCCGTTTTCCAGATGTGTTATCGAATTAACAATATTGTTATGAATAAAGTTTGCATCTAAGAAAACGAAAAAAAACTTTTTACCGGAATTATTAACATCATTATATCTGAACTGAAAATGATTATTAAAGTTTTGTTTAAGATTGGGGTTTCCGGACGTGATATTAAGCACATTTGAACTATCCACAATAGGCTGCAACTGGGCAATTGCGGGTTGATTTGTGCGCCCTTCATAACGGAAAATCAGTTTTTTGGTTCTTGAAATATTGTACGTAAGTCTCGCCGTAGGATAGAGATTTGTATAATTATCTACAATCGTGTAATCTTTTGAAAGATTATTGCCTTCTTTCTTTCCGAATTTCACGCCACCCGACAGGTTGAAATTGATTATTCCGTTATTGTATCTGTAACCTATCACGGCGTTGTTGGACGAAAAATTATTTTTGAAATCATTTGTCAGCTCAATATTCGGAATGGAATAATCATTGGTTGAGCTGTCAAAATCAAATGTCTTTCTATTTGAAGTATAGGTCGAAAAAGAATTATTGTACTGCAATTCCAACTGCTGATTTTGAGCAATCGGCTCGGTGTAAGTCAATGTGGAAGAAAGAGAATTATTATTGCCGTCTGTTTCGTTTCGCTGATTGGTTACATCGTCCGGCGCAATTCCGAAAAACTGCATACGTGAATAGTTGTTCCCACCGTTGCTGCTTTCGCCGTTTGAATATTGCATATCCAATGTAATTCGTCTTCCTTTTTTTGCAAAAGAATGAGCATAAGTAGCGCTCACATTTATATTGTGCCCGCTGTTGTGATTCGTTCTATCGGCATAAGTTATGTTCTTAGGAATACTTTCGCCACCGGAAAGACTGTCTATTTCTGTCGAAGATTGTGTGGATTTATTTGAGCTGTTGAAAGATATGCTCGGTCTTATTCTCAATTCATCTGTCGAATCAAATTTTGTATCAAGATTTAAGTTGATAGAATGGTTTTGCGTAAGTGTGTTGGATGTGTCTAAACCGAGATTATTATTGTTCAATGCGGAGTCGCTGTAAAAATTCTGTCTTATGCTGTTTTGTAAAAGCTTCACATTAGTATTGTTATAATGATAATCTACGCTGAAATCCGTCTTTGCTTTTTTGCCGTTCCATGTATTTCCGAAGAAAGCATTTCCTGAACCTGTTTTCGTCAATCCGTTTTGATTGTTTTGGTCGGCACGGGTAAAGCCCTGAACATTCACATTATTCATTTCGCCCACCAATCCCATTTTTACATCGCCGTCAAAATGAAAAACGCGCGCATTTAACGTATATAGCGGGTCTTTTAATGTAGCTTCATCGTTTCCCGCACCAAGAGCGGAACGTCCGAACCAACCAAATTTTCTACTGGGTTTGGTAACAATATTAATTGTTTTGATAGTTATACCATCGTCGAAACCCGAAAGCTCGCTTTGGTCGCTTTTACCGTCAAATATCTCTATTTTTTCAACAATATCTTTAGGCAAATTTTCAATTGCCAGTTTCGGGTCGTTGCCGAAAAAACGTTTGCCATCCACAAACACACGCGTTACCTGTTCGCCCTGCGCCGTAATAACGCCGTTCTTATCAACCTCTACACCTGGCAGCTTGCCCAACAAGTCTTCCACCGTTGCGTTAGGTTTAGTTCCGTAAGATGCTGCGCTATATGATGTGGTATCGCCTTTTAAACTTGCAGGAACTGATGCATTGATGATGACTGTACCATTGTCATTGTATATTTGCTCCATATTGACATTGCCCAAATCAATATTCGGCTTTACTTGTGTAATGCCTATGAATTTATTTATCGGCTGATAACCGAGATACGATACACGCAACATATACACATCGGGCGCAAGACCATGAAACGAAAACTTACCCTGATTGTCAGATAATGTACGCAGCACTTTTGTCGTGTCTTTAGCATCAACAAGCGATACGGTTGCCTGACTTAAACCGGACGAAGTATCTATCCGCGAAGTGTCCACAAGCGTTCCGCTTAAAGAACCTGTTGTTTTCTGTGCATTTACCAAAGAAAAAGACAGGCATAATAATATTACAAATAATACAATTCGATTAGATATCATGATATACAGCTTAAATGTTAAAACAGCTCGGTATAATCTGCAAATTATTGCTTCTTTTGTAAAGGAAATACTTATTAATTAACCAATTACTAATTCAGATATTAATTTCCTTATAAAAGTTTATCTGAATATGAACTCAACAAATTAAGAAATTACATTGATGTGTTTTTATCTTCCGTTATCTTCCCTATCGAAAATCCTTTCATCTTCTTAGAATATTACATTTCAGAAAAGCATTATTGTGAACTTTACTTCTTATCGGAAATAACATCAGAGCCATAAATTTTGCCCGGTTTTGCATTATTTATCCTAAAACCGGAGATATAATAGTTGTTGGTCAGCTCTAATGAATCGCCGGTTGTATGTAGTTTCGCATACACATTATCGCCGGTAGATCCGCCTGTCATTCTATGAGAAAAGTAAGAAGAATATACATGAACATTTCCCCCTCTGTCGTCTATACCCGGAGCGCCGGAAGACTGAAAGTTTGCCTGCTGAAAACGAACTGAACCACTGTTGATAATAGCCGCAATAGTGGGGCTGCCCCAAAACGCCGTATTGTACAAGGCAAGTTGAGCATTCGGGTCAACTTTGTTAGTGTTGGCTTCGCCACCCATCAAAACATACGACCTCACGGGCTCAGCCGTTTTTGTAGTAACCAATTCGGAATTGATAGCGGTTATCTTAGTATTTTTATCGGCATCTTCTACAAATAAAGAATATGAACATCCGTCCGAGCCATGACCAATAACTGTCATTTTTCCGGGAGCATGACCGGTTATCGCATCTTTCAGAAAATGGATGCCGTAGAATGAGCCGTAAACAAAATTATTAAAGATTGTCTCGTTTTTAACATCGGCGAATTTAAGCGCGCTGCAATTTGATTGCACGAAACGTGTCAGGCTTATCCTCGGAAATCCTTCTCCACTTTCCGGAAGTCTTGTTCCATAAGCCGGATTAAGTTGCATATTCCGTATAAAACCGCCTTCAGCGCCGCCGCCAACCCATATACCCGCTCTTGCAAGTACGCCGGCAAAATATTGCACATAGTGTCCGCTTGTGTTGTAGGAAGCAAGGTCAATTCCTTTATCGCCGCCGCCTATCGTTACATTAATAACATACACATTCGGTCCTTGTCCTTGTATCAGGAAAGGCGTTTTCCTGGGATTGCGATTGCTAAAACCATCTGTTGCCAAATTTAACTGCGCAATGGTCAATCCTCTGATGCCTGCGCTTGCTTCGAGTTGTATAAGCGAAGCGCCCTTTTCCCCTGCACTTCCGCCGTCATAAGTTGTAAATATAACAGTGCCGCCGCTTTGTGTATAGTGCTGAACATCCCACATTCCCCGCAATTCAACACCGGAAGGAACTTTAACCGGATTGTTTAATAAATATCTTCCGGCAGGCAGATATACCGTACCGCCTCCGGCGGCTTTAACCGTATTAAGCGCCGCTTGTAATTTAGCCGATATATCTACCGTAGGCTCATCATTGTTAAAACCCGTTGCTTTCGGCAGATTAACTTCCAATACTTTGTTTGACTCAGGTTTCGGCTGGGTTTTAATATCCGTAACTATATTTTTAGGAATCGGGGTAAACAAATATTCTTTACCGTTATAAACGTCCACCTTAGCAGCTTTGCTGTTGTTTTTAACTTCCAGCTTACCATTGTAGCCTGAGTTTACCGATTTAAGCGTATTCACGTTTGAACCCAGCAACACATGACCGGCAGGCTTTTTAAAATTGCACTGCGTCAGCAGTATGTTGCCGCTATTTATTTTAAGCGCGTTTTCATTGTAATTGCTAAACGTACAACTTTCAAAAGATATAACGCCATCGCTGCCATCGCTTACGACAGGTCCCGAGAAATCTACGCCGTTGAATTGCGTGGAAGTTTTGAAATCTTTATAAAAATATACGGCTTTACCACCGTTTTCCGCTCCGAATGTAGAGTTGGAAAATAGCAACCCGTAAGGATTTACGGACTGGACATACAATCCGGTATCGCAATTATCGATATGAATGTTGTAAAATTGCGCATTGGGCGCATCGGCGAAACCGGGTTCTCTCCCAATCCACATACCTGTTTTATAACCCGAAATATATAGTGATGACAAATACTCCCAATCCGAACGGTGCAACTCAAATCCGATGCCCTTCGCTTTTGTATATGCGGTAATTTCCGCTAACGATGGCGAACCCGGAAGCCCTGAATTAGCCCAGTATTTCGGGTCTATTTTTACATTTTCAATACGCCCGATGTCGGTGCATACGTGGATTTCAATTCCTGTATGGAGCGCTGTCAAATAGCTGTTTAAAACATAATGAAGTTCGCCCGGAGCGGCATAAAAACCATTGTAGGCGTTTACAAGCGTTACGTGTTCAATCGTTGCGCAGTCGCCATTTGGTTGAAATAATGTCCACGGATAGGGTTTTATATTGTTGATTTGCTGTTCGGGATACCAGATTGATAAATTGGTTACGCCCGTTCCCGGATTCATATTGATAAACCTGTCGGCTATGCTGGTATAGGTAGTATGTAACGCATTATTAGCCTGCGGGTCGTTCCACCAGCTTTCAACCGTTCCGTTATAATTGGGCGCATTTTTCCCAACGCGCACTTCAAGTATTGTTCCAAGTACTTTCCCGTGGTGTAATTCAGGGTCAGCCCAATCGCCGCGAAGCTGCACACCTGTCGGGATATTCAGCACATATTGGTATTTAAAATCTTTCATTGTTTCATCTGAGCCTTGTCGCACTCTGACGCTCTTAACGGCGGTTTGCGTACTGCGAAACTCATAATGACCTGCCGGCACATATACTATACCGCCGCCATTTTTGTATGCGGCATCAATAGCTGCCTGAAAAGCCGCTCTGTTATCAAATCCCGGCTCGGCTTTCGCGCCAAATCTCGGGTCGGTTACCGTAAAGTCTGCTATTACCCAATCTTTGGTTGGATAAAGAGTTTTTATAGTTTGTTGAATTGTATTAGGTTTAATTACATTTATCTGAGCATTTGCTATACTTCCAATGAATACATATACAAGGGCTAACATACCTATTTTGCAAAATGCCTTGTGTAAATTGCCGCGCTGCTTCATAATATTATTATTTTAAAGACGACCACTATAGGTAGTCTGAGATTATGCTGTCTTGTGTAAAGAAAATATTCATCGATTAATAAATTAATTAATCAATTACTAATCCGCTATTAATTTCTTTATAAAAAGTTAATCTCCTATTTTGACAGATATGCCAATATGTTCGACAAAAGTTTTTCCGCAACCGGGTCGGTTATTCCTTTTTCAAATTCCATTGTTGAAAGTATTGCCATGCCTTCGCCTTCCGTTATTTGCACTATCGGAAAGCCTTTGATTTTGTCAAGCGTTGCCGACCTTCGCTGCAACGAACCGCTCAGATAACCATGTATCTTCACGGAAGAAGCCAATGCTTCAACATTTGCATTTCTGTTGATTTGATATGCGCCAAAGCAAACGGAAGGGGCTTCGTTCTTATCATCATTAAAATAGCGAATATCCAACGGTTGCAAACCTTTAAACACAGGCGATTCGGGAATTTCCATATTCACAATCTGAGGATTGGCGGGAATAATATTTCTTATATCCTTCGGAAAAATTTGCGGAGCGATATCATCTTTTCCCGTTATCAAAACTTTGCCGCCTGCATCTATGTATTTGCGAATCGATGCAATATCGCTTTGTGAAGTATTCGATTGATCGAAGCCCGATAAAAGAAGAACGCCTTTATGTTGAAGTGCATCGGTTAAAGATGTTGCAGTTGTATATTTTAATTTCAAATCATTCAATACAGGCAATAATTTTCCCGATTTATCCAAGACAACAATGTTACTAATATTTGATGCTCGTGCCCATTCATGCCTTGCAAACAACAAATCATAATCGTTTTCCGAAAGCAATTTATTATTGCTCACAAGTTTCAAAATCAATTTTCCGTCAGTTCTTGATGATGGTAAATTTGCAGGAATATTTATTGCCAAAGAAATCCATTGCCTGCCGTAATATTTTACCGCAGGAAAATTTTCAGTTCCTTGCGCAAATGTTTTTCCGTTTTTATCCGTTAATTGCCACTGCAAAGTTGAGGCAGGAATATCTTGCGCATTCTCATCGTCATTCACAACGCAAACCCGCAACGGCAAAGTGTCGCCCGCATAAAAATGTCGTCCCCACAATTCCGCAGAAACCAATACCGGCTGCAATGCTTTTTTCATGCGGTAATATGTAAGCTGCGGCTTTATATCGCTTGCGCTATATACTTTACTGAACCACGTTGCCAAAGAAAAATGCAATACGCCCGATGCTTCAGGATTGTATCTGCGTAAGGCTTCCGCCAATTCTTTTGAAATAAATGACTGACTCGTCATAAAATATTTCGGGTCGTTGTACGAGTAAGCAAACTTGCCTACAAGCGATGACGGATTTTGATGAACCAATGTATAAAACCGCGTTGAATGACCCGTTTCATCGGGATAGCCGGTGGACATTTCCTGGCTGATTAAAGGACGACCGGGATATTTATGAATCTTTTGAAAACGACCATTAAATTCAGAAAAAATATCATCGTCATACCAATTGGTGTATTGATGGACATCGTCAATATCTCCATCATCAATGCTGTCCATAAACGCTTGCCCAAAGCGCTTTGTGGCAGCCCAACGGAAATAATTGGAGTCGAAACATATAACGTGTGTGGAATCTATTTTCCGGATATGCCTTACTACATCGGAAATGATTTTCATTTTTTGCATGGCTCTTTCCTTATCAGGGTCTCCGCCATAAAATTTCATTTCGTTATTCATCGTCCAAATCATCAACGACGGATGATTCCGGTATTTTTTGATAAGGTCATAAAATTCATTCGCCCAAATATCCAACAGTTTTTTGTCCGGAATCGGCGAATTATCCAGCATCAGCCAGGGCCATGTTCCTTCATAACTAATGCCAGCGCCATATTTGTCGGCGGCGTCCATCCACGTTTCCGTATAGGGTACCGTGTGCGTGCGCGTAACTTCCATATTGCCGGCGTGCATCAGTTGTGTAAACTTGTTTGCAAGCGCCGTATCATTGGGTGCGAGCGGCATGGCTGTTTGGTTTGCACCCCGCAGCCAGTAAGGCTTTCCGTTTAAATATAGATAGCCATTTTTTGTCGTGAATATTTTAAACCCGGAGCGAATTAATTTATTATCATAAACAGTTTTATCATTATTTCCTGTCAACGAAAAAAGAAAATTATACAGATTTGGATGAGCGGGCGACCATAATTCCGGATGCAAATTATCAATCGAGTAACTGAAAATTCTTTCTTCATTCGGTTGAAGCGTCAATGATTTTACATTCGTTCCGTTGAATAAAGAGCCATTATTTTCTATAGAATGAATTGCTGTGTTTACAGAAAATTGTTGCTGTGATGAAGAAGAATTTTTTATCGTAATATTAAAATCTGCTCCTTGCAAATTCGGTTTGATAAATACATCTGTTATATGCAAAGGATTGGTTATAATTAGCGAAACCGGCTGCCATATTCCCGCAGGGTCATCGTCCAGAAAACCATGCGGTAAGTCTTTCAGCATTTTTTGCGTTACTTCTTCGGAAACAGCAACGCCTACAATCTTGTCGGCATCCTGAATGTTTTTGATATAATCACGATACACTTTAACGGCTATCAAATTTTTTCCGGGTTTCAACAACTTGGTAACATCCACATTAAACGCGCCGAACATTCCCACATGGTTTCCTGCTTTTTTACCGTTTACCCAAACTTCCGCCACTTTTGAAACCGCGTCAAATGAAAGTTCAATGTGCTTTCCTTTAATGGATTGCGGCAACTCAACCCATTGCCTGTACCAGCCGATGTTTGTTTTTTTGTAATCAAATGTATAAGCATTGCAACGGTCTTCTTCTTTTTGAAAATAACTGTCCGACACGCCTTTACTTACATCGCCGTACATTTCGCCGAAAAGCCATACGTGATCAGGGTTCCAGAAATCGGGCACGTGCATTACGTGCCAATGATTATCACTCTTGGAAGGCTTTGCCGCTTCATCATTTTTTGCTTCGTAACCGGGCATGAACAGCCATTTTCCGTTAAGCGATATTTGCGTTCGGGCTTCATTAATATTTGATACAACAACAGGCGCATAAGATGCACGCTGCGCTTTTCTTAATTTTTCTTTATCAACAGGCACAGGCGCATATTCTTCTCTTGGCACATTATCCAAGGCATTTGCGGCAAGCGGCTTTACAGAGAAATGCTGAAAATCGGTTTCCAGCCAACCACCGCCAAGAATAATTTTTCCCGAAGGATTATTTTCATTGTGTTTATCAACAATATCGATGCGCGGCAATTTTTCATTATTTAAAAATACACGAATGCGTTGCCCGGCAACCTGAATTTTTATGGTGTAAGCAATGCCTGTTTTCAACGGAAAATCTATGTGCCGCAAGGCGAGGTAATCGTCAGCACCCATATAACCAAGCCGTGCGAGATACAAATCGTTTTCAATGCCGCCTTTCAAACCCAGCACATATTTATCGTCTCTGTCGGCAGCGCGGAAGCCCGACCAAATTTGCACTTCTTTTTGTGTTGAAGGCGTAGTTGCCGTAAAAGAGAATTGATAGTTTTTCCATGAAATATCGCCGAACGCGGCATAAGCATTTTTGGTTTTCAGCTCGCCATTTTCAACGACACACAAACCTTTTCCTATTTTGTCAAAGATTTCATTGTTATTAAATTTTGTTTCAATGTTTTGAGCAAATAATCCGGTGGCAGCAAAAAGAAAAAATGCACCTGTTAAAAACTTCTTCATTCGTCAAGTTTACTTTATTGAAAAATTATTTTACAAACTAAGTTTTATATTTTGTAGAGCCCGATTTAAAAGACGACTCCTCAGTGTATGTATTAGTTTATCATTGTTCTTTGAGCAAGCGTACGAAACTAAGAAACAACTATCTTGCTGAATAAATTACCGCAGCCTGATAAGATTTTGTCCTTTTGTAATACCATGCCCGTTTACGGCATCAACAGTGAAATAATATGGCATACCGATGTTCAAAGAACGAATCGTATAAGAAGTTGTTTTATAAACCTGGTAATTACTCCACAATTTACCGGGCGCAATTCCGTACCGGATAATATAAAAATCCGCATCAGACACAGGCTTCCATGAAACGGTTACCTCGCGTTTATCTTTAGGATTCAATTTGGCAACAACATTTTTAACGACTTCAGGATTTTTCCCGGGAGCTTTTCCAAATATCCGAAAACCGTACAACGAAAATTTTCCGCCGGCAGGCGTATAGGTATTGATGATTTTTACATAACGGGCTGTTACAGGTTTGTTCAACTGCGTGTAATTGTGTGGCGCATCTCTAAAATCTTTCCTATGGTCGATAATTTTAGTCCAGGTTTTTCCGTCAGACGATGTGAGAACATAATATCCATAGCCGTCTTTAATAAAACCATTTTGCATCGTATCATCCTCGTCGGCAAAATTTACCTGTATAGCGTTAATACGACATTGCTTTTGCAAATCTACTTCCAGCCATTCGCCGCTCTTACCACTTTTTGCACTCCACCATGTGCGGATATTTTCATCAAAAGCATTAGACACTTCAAAGTTTTGTTTATCGTTTTTTCCTAAAACTGAAGATGCTTTTGCAGGCTTATCGTAAGACAGCAACATCCATCCTGTTAAATTATTTTTCCAACCGTTTTCTCCTTTCATTTCGGCATATTGCGGGTAGTCGCCGAGATAAGTATTGCAAACGAGTTGCCCATCGTCAAGGACGCCTGTCGGAAATAATCCGACCCTTCGTTCAAACATATGCCTTACGGAAATGGAGAGCGTGCTGACGTGCCAGTAATTATTGCTTCTGTCTTTAAAAGTAGAGGAATGACCTGTGCCTGTAACAAAACCTGTGGGCTTGAAAGAAAATGGGCTGTATGGCGCATAAGTAAAAGGTCCTTCCGGCTTGTCGGAAACGTACACACCGTCGCCGTAAGTTTTGTATTGTGTGCCGGGCGCCGCGTACTGCAAATAATATTTACCATTAATTTTATTCATCCACGAGCCTTCAACCCAGGGTGCATTATTTTTCAGTTCACTGCTGTCGCCGGGAACTTCCCATCCGTGCATGGCGGGATTGCCTTTAAATAAATCAACAACCGGGGAAACGGAATGAAAAGTTGTTGTGTCCAATTGCGTAACCCGAATAGGATTTTTGTCGCTGCAATCATCATACAAATACAATTTACCGTCATCGTCTAAAAATGTTGCAGGATCGGCAAGTCCTCTGTCAGGATTTGAAACCCTTGTCCATATTCCCGAAGCGGGATTGTCTGTTGTAAAAGTCCCTGCGCCTTCGCCGCCGCCTGTTGTCAGGTACAACTTATCGTGAATAACCACAACAGCAGGGGCAAATATTTCCGTAGGATAACCTTGTCCTTTTATATATTTCCATTTGACCAAATCGTCTGAAACATAGTAACCATCATTCTTTGAGACGAACAGCCAATATTTGTTTTTATAAAAAACCATCGCCGGGTCGGCGGCGGAACGATACTTGCCGTCGGGCTGAAACATATAACGTATATCAACAGGGTTGCAAAATGTTTTTGCAGATTGCGCGTGAACAGATTCAAACATTCCTGCAAAAAATATCAAGCATATAATAAACCCTGTAATTTTTTTTATCATAACTAAAAATAATTATTTGAGTATACTACTTTTTTCAGCATCTTCAACATATCTCTCGCCATCTTCTTTTAAAAGCAAGCGTTGGGTTTCCAACAACGAAACCGCTTTTTTTACAGCATTGACATAGCCTTCATGCGTGCCGTATCTTTCTTCAAGCGAAAGACGAGGGTCATGCGTTTGCAAACGTTCCGCTTTTGTTTTTGCAAAAGGAATAAACTGTCCCGATGCTTCGCCGCCGTCATTTTCGGCAAAACCTTTTCTGCGCAATGCCCAGCTGGTGTATGTTCCAAGCGGAACGGCAGTTTGCGGCGTATGTATGCCGGCGATTTCATTATCGTCCGTGTCCACTTTGGAAACAAAATTTTTATATGCTTTATTTCCCGGACGCTCGGGATATTTTGAAATAATTCCCTTGCCGAACTGTGCGCCGTAATCTATCACATGGCGCACGGTTATCAATCCTGTATAAGTAACGCCGGGAATATTTTTCCAGCCCAGTTCTTTTGCCGGAACTTTTCCCGTAAAAGAATTTTTATCCGCTTTCGCAAAAGCGGCCGTGCCGTCTGCAACGCGCGGCACCATGCTGTTTGGCGGCGCAATATTTTTTGTAACCCAACTGTCCAAATCCATAAACAACGCCCGCAAAACCGGTTCGGCTCTTGTAGGATTTTGGAATTGCTGACAAACGCCTTTGCTTTTCCCATTGCCTGTGCCATGCTGCATTCCGGAGATTAAAAAGAAACGTACATTCGGCGGGTCGGGTAAATCATTCCCATTCAAATCAGAATGAAGTAAGGAAGCCGCTTTACTCCAATATTCATTTGCGGAATTAACTTCAATATCTTTCGGATAATTTTTGGCAGAAGCATATCCATCCAATCTTCCTGCAATTTTCTTACTGTAAATATCTTTCAGCTTTGGAAAAGCAAAGGGAAAAATTCCTTCGGGAAAAAGATGTTCCTGCCGGTTGCGTTCCGTTCTGCCCGGCTGCGCAAAACGATAATTGATGCCAACGCCATCGCCGCCGCCTAACCAATTTTCGATGCCGTCAAAAACACGTCTTCCTTGTTCATCTTCATTAAAACCCAAAGTCTGAAAGTCGTTGATATACCGCGCAGATTGCGAAACGCCATAACTGAAAGTATATTGAATATCTCCTGCCAAAGGATTCGGATTACCGAAATTATCTGCTTTTGCATACCGAAGAAAAGAAACGAAATCCCTTGTCGCCGCCAAGCTCAAACCCGCTACCAACGGGTCTTTCGCCGTATATCGAAATTCATAAATGAATGATTGCTTAAACGGCGTTCCTTTCGGGAGCAAAGCAATCTTTTTATCATTTATATATTCCCATTGGTCGGAAGGAACATCCGTTGCGGCATCGTTCAAATGTTTCTTTACGGTAAGCGTAGCTTTTGTTTTATCCAACGTTTCCGCAGCATAATGTAAGTCGTAGGTTTGTGCATTCGGATTATCAAAACAGATATATTCATAAGACTGGCCTGTTATAGACGAACCGTCTTTATTCTTTGCAACAGGCACCTGAATCGTTAAATTATTATTGATATGACCGGCAGAAATATCCCAGCCACACCATGCAATCGTATAACCTTGCTTCATCAAAAAAGCATTGCCGGCATCTTTTGAAGTTGTGGGATTATTACCACCGCCGCTTTCATTAAACCCACCAAACGCTTTGCCGCCGCGATTATTTATTTCAAAGAAAAGCTTGTGATTGCCTTTGCATTCATCAACAGGTTTTAAAATATAAAAGTCCATTGAATATTCAACCATGCCATCCTTGTTTTTTGGCGCATATTCAATATCTGTGATACAGGAATTTTTCGGAGATAAAGGATTGACTTCGCAATAAACTTTTCCTATAATTTTTTCATACGCGCCGACTGTACCGAATGTTCTTCCATCGAAAGTCGGGGATTCGATTTTTGTGATTTTGATGCGGATAACACCTGCGCGTGCAACTATAAAGGCAAAGCAACATAATAACGAAATTAATAGTCGCTTCGCGCATCTGGTACTGCATAAATTTATACAAAGAAAAAACATAATTTGAGTTTAATAGTTCTAATACGAAAGTGAAATACCAAATAGACTAAAAGAAATTTCACACAGAGAATACACAGAGTAATTGAGGCACAAAGATTTTTCGTCTATATTAAAATTCATAATCGTATAAAATTAAATGTCGTTCAATGTTTCGTTTTCACTACTGCGAAGACTATCGATTTTTAATTATTTTTCTGCAACACCATAATCAATCGGCAATCCTGTTTTTGCCCAGGAACTTACCTGCGATTCTTTATTCAATTCAACGGCAACGGTTGCATTTTCAAAAGGCTTGACGCCTACATTCCAACCATCAACTTTTATCAAAGGCTTTTCGCCGTGCAAGTCTTTCAAATCCGCTTCTATCGTTACTGTTCGCGATTCATTCGGAATTAATGAAATATAATTACCGGAATAAAACACAGGCAGAATACGCTTATCCGATTTTTGCCCGTGCAACTGCAAGTGAGCCATCAATGCAATGGATTTACTATTGTTATGTACTGTAACTTTCAACAAACATTTTCCGTTTTCATCCGTTCTCTTTACCGTTAAATTCAGCGTTGCAAAAGGCAATTGATTAAGACTTGTAAGGTCATTCGGATGTGTTTTATTTGCCTGCCAGTAAAAATTATCCGAAAGTAATTTACCGTCATTATCTTTCAATTCCAGTTTTACAAAAAAAACATCGGGCAAGGGTTTCAGCCAATTTACCGAATCCAGTGTTATAGCCGCAGACGGCAAAGCATTCACAGCAAATTGCTGCGTGTAAATTTGTTTACTGTCCAAATTATACACCTGCAAATAAGCGTTACCTTTGATTGCATTCGGCAGATTGTTGATGACCTGCACTTCATGTGTTTTTTCATTTAACTGGATATGGACTGGCTCACAAGCTTCTTTAGCAGCAAATAGAGAAGCATTCGGCTCTAAATCGTGGGAATAAATCTGCCATACAAAACTCGGCTGCGCAGGATTGCTCATCCATGTAAGCACACCCGTGCACGGCGCGAATAATTTTGCATTGCGCCCTTCGTACAAAGCACGGAAGGCTTCGTAATTGGCGAGCTGCGCCTTTCTTACAAAGTCCGCAAGATTAATAACTTTACCATATCTTTTACCAAGCATTTTTCTATAGCCCAAACCATCTTGCGCGCCGTTGGCAAAGTCATGTTCCGCCCAATCATCATTAATTACTTCCCAATCTTTTTGCGGCATCATGTCGTGAACAGATTGAAGCGTAGGCACGGAAACGCTGCCTATTTCCGTTTTAAACGCTTCGCCGAAATTGTAATAATTCGCAGGCGGCTGCCAATGGTAAGGTCCGCCCGAATTAACACCTCTGCCCGCCGTTGAGCTTGGCTGATACAAACGCGCGGGGTCAAGTATTTTCATCATTTTGCGCAGCGCACTGTCAATATTTTTGGGCGGATAACCTTCGTTGCGCCCGCACCAAATAGCGATGGAAGGATGATTGCGAAAGCGCAATATTTTTTCTTTTACATTCGCCAGATATAATGCCGTGTCGGTCGGATTGGGTCCATCGCCGGGATTTGGCTGAAAAAATTCGTCCCACAGCATGATGCCGTACTTGTCGCATAAATCGTAAAAATCTTCGCTCGTACTTTGTCCTACCCAGTTGCGAATCATGGTATAATTTGCCAGCGCATGCATTCTTATCTGCGTTTCCAATCTTGCTTTTGGAATACGTTTCATCGCTTCGTCCATGCCCCAGTCGCCGCCTTTGCACATCACTTTTACACCGTTCACTGAAACCGTCAGGTTATCCGCATCAGGAACAGAATAAGTAATTTTTCTGACACCGAAATCGGTTTGATAAACATCAGATGTTTTGCCGTTGATGGTAAAACTCAATGTAAGATGATACAGGTTTTGTGCGCCGAATCCATTGGGCCACCACAATTTCGGATTAATTAAATGCAATTGCGAAAAATCTGCGGAATTGAATACAATTAATTTATTAGCATCGCCTTCAACTGTAATTTTTTTCTCAAAAGAAACATTGCCGAAAGTACCTTTTAAAATTCCCGTTTGAGTTGCATTGCTTGTGTTGCTTAAAGTTGTTTCAATATGCACATCAGCCGTTTTCAAATCGGGAATAGAAACGTCTGTCGTAATGTATGGATTTTGTATTTGTACTGCTCCTGATGCAGAAAGAAAAACCTTTTGCCAAATGCCTGTATTTCTATCACGAATAGCAGGAATCCAGTCCCAACCCATGGAGCATAAAAACGTAGGTCCGTCAATTGCCGAAATGCCGCCGTTGCTGCCTACTCCGTTTTTAATCGTTTGCTCTTCCGGCACGCCGGGATGCGGCTGCGGCGATACCAAAACCGCCAGCACAGCTTTCTTTCCGGGTTTTACAAATTTGGTAACGTCAAAAATACCGCGCGCAAAAGCGCCTTTGATTTCTCCGACCTGATGACCATTAACCCAAACCTGCGCAGCATAATTAATACCGTCGAAATTCAGCCATATCTGCTTGCCGGTATAATTCTCCGGCGTAATAAAAACAGTCCTGTACCAATACGAAGTCCGGCAAAGGCTATCGCTTATTTTATCGGGTCTGTTATTCTCGCCATACAAAGGTTCGGGATAAACTTTATCGTTTACCAAAGAAGTCAAAACCGTTCCCGGAACCGTTGCTTTGTACCAATTATCCGTATGAAAATGTAAGGAAGAAATATCGCTCCCGGTTTGTTGAATTTTTGCGGAATCACTCAACATCCATCCCGAAGAAAGGACATAAGGCTGCTGCGCCTTTGCTACTACAGACAGAAATAATACACAAAATAAAAATCCTATTTTCTTATATAAGCTAAACATTACTATTCTTGAATTTGAGTTCATTAAAATGATATTTTAATATGCACCTGTTTTGCTTTTTTCAATCGTATTTTTCTTGCCATATTATTTTTCAATGGAGAAGGAGAAACATGAGCATTTGAAACGATGTTTTTAATTCCTTTCCTAAAGATTAAACTTATCGTTTGGTTTACATCAGAAACCAAAACACAGTTCACTTCATGCGTTTGCATATTCCAATTTAATTGCTGCACGGTTACGCGATTTCTGCCTTTTATTCCGGCGATGCTTCCGCTACTTAAATACTCCGGCAATGCAGGTAAAAGCTCCAATGTTCCCGAATCCGAACCCACCAGCATTTCCATAAAAATAGCAGGCACCGTGTTGCATACATCTGTACAAAAAGTTCTATGATTAGGATAATGAGCCGTAGCCAAACTATTGAAATAAAAATCTTCTTTGGTTAAACGTAAAAGTTTATGGTAAACGGCTTCGGAATTTTTTAGGTTGGCAGCAATAAGCGCGCTGTGTAAAATTCCATGCCCGGCATTTTCATAGTTATTAATCAGGTACGGCGGAAGCAGTTGTAATATTTTTGTCCACTTTTTTATTTCACTCATTTCGGATTGCTGTAATCCTAGAATATTGCAGGTTTTAAGCAAAGTGGAAAGGCAAAATTTTGCTCCCGAAATATCGAACAAAGAATTGTTCAACAACGACACATGAAGATTAGACGGCTGGTTTTCGGGAGAAACCGAACCGGCAAAAATATAATGCCCAGTGCTGTCTTTTAGCTTCAAAAAATCTTCATAGAAATAACCCATATCTTTCAACAAAGGATACAGTTGCTCCCGCAAAAATTTCTTGTCGCCGGTTATCATGTAATGTTCCCAAAACGGGTATAGCAGCCAGCCTTCTTCGCCCGTTGCATATTGATAAGGATAATAATAGTTGATGTTCGCCATCAGTCCCGAAGTCCTTCCGGGCGTATTCCCCGCAGCCACCATGCCGCGACAGCCCAGCAGTTTTGTTGCATTGATTTCAAAATCTTTCCGCCACGCTTCATTCAGCGAAAAATAACCTTCCATACACTCCGGCATATTACCGATATTGCCGCCCGCAACCTGCAAATTCAGATTGGCATCCAAATGATAATAACCGCCCCAGCCGGCGCTGCAATCGCCCGCCCAAATGCCTAACAAATCGGGCGGATTAATGGAATCGGAAGACGATAAAAAATAATACCTGCCTGCATAAAAAATCCGTTCCCACAATGCTTTGACAGCATCGGGAGAATTTCTTTGTTCCGCAAGCAATGCTTCATTGGTTTTTAATTCATCGGCAGGATTAGCGTTTAAACTGAACTGCACCCTGTCGAATATTTTTTCGTGCGTTTCAATTTGCCCTTGTAATAAGGTGTTGTAATTGGCAGGAATGTTTTGCAATTCTTTTTGAAGCAATTTTTTATTCCACTGTGCTTCGCAATCTGTGTAATATTTTTTTGTGCGCGTAAGCAACAACACCGATTGTGCATTCACAATGTGCAGCACATTTCCTTCCATATATTTTTTTCCGCCATGAACAATCACGCGCGTAGCACCTTCGTAACCTACGTCGCCCGTTCCTTCCGGATATTTTGCGCGAAAGTTTAAGTAATCCGCATCAGAAACATTCATAAAATCCATGCCTTTCGGAAAACCCATGTCAGCGTTTGTATTCAGTAACAAAGTACAATTCAGCTTTGCATTTGTAGGCGCCGTTATTGATTGTACCACTACATTATCTTTTCTGGATACAAAAGATTTTCTCTGCCAATCGCCGCGGTTGTCGTGCCATTTCACAATAATTTCTCCTGTGCGGAAATTGCAGACTCTTTCATAGTTGGAAATTTTCCCCGACGAATCAATATGGATTTTCATTTCGTAACCGGGATGTATGTTGCCATCGCCGCCGCCGCTGTAATGCGCCGATACCGTGGCAAGCGTATCTGCTTCGCCAAACTTGCCTTCAGCGCACAGCTCTTTTATTTTTTGCAAATCTTCTTTGCTCACTTGGGCGAAGCTGCGGTCTTTAGTTTTTGCAAGGTTGAAATAGCGGTCATTATACACCACCGTTTCGTTCAACGGATTGCCGAAAACGATGATGCCCATTTTGCCGTTGCCGGACAAAAAACCATTTGCCCAGTCTTTGTATGTTGTAGGATAAATTTTAGATATGCCTTCTTTTTGCGCAGACAAATCAATAGACAACATTAAAAACAATAATGCTAAAAAGACTGTTTTGCTATGTGTATGCCTGCTCATAAATTTACTATGAGGTTTTTATGCTTTGTCGTAAATACAACGGTCTTTGCATTTGGATAATCAAAATTGAAATCGACCTTTTTGCTTTCGCCCGGCTTTATTTCAAAATGATGTTCATCAACATATTTGCCATCGATATACATACTGATTTTATCGGCATCCGTAATGTTGCCCGCATTTTTTACATTCACATACAATTGCTTTTTTCCGGTAATAGAATCATTTTCAAAACCGCCTTTTGATATCATAAAATCCGCAGCAAATGCTTTCTGATAATCAATCGTATCGTTCACACCTTCGGCGGAAGAACGATAGCCCACGCTGTTTTTTATTTTATCGTCGGCAACAAACAAAGGGCTTCTGCCGCCGACCATAATCTTGAATGTTCCGGGCTCAACCACTCTGTCCATATCCACATTCAGCAACGATAAATCATAAGGCGTGAGCTTAAACGAAACCGTTTTTGTTTCTCCGGGCTGCAAATGGATTCTTGTAAAATTTTTCAACTGCATTACTCTTGTATCCACGCTTGAATACATCTCCGTGATGTATAACTGTGCTACTTCATCGCCCGCAAGCATTCCCGTATTGCGGACTTTAGCGCTCACGTCCACGATGCCGTTTTCTTCGATAGAAGTTTGCAAATCGGAATATTCAAACGTGGTATAACTCAAACCATAGCCAAAAGAATACAACGGATAAAAGCTCATATCCACATAATTATAGCCTCTGCCCGATGGCTTGAAATTGTAGTACAAAGGAAGCTGCGCCGCGCTTTGCGGAAAAGTCATCGGCAGGCGACCCGCAGGATTGTAATCGCCGAACAATACATCTGCCGTTGCGGGACCACCCTCTTCGCCGGGCAGCCAGTTGACCAAAATAGCCTTGCAATGCTTCGATGCATAAGATAAATTATAAGGGCGTCCGGATTGTAAAATCAATACAACGGGTTTGCCTGTTTCGCATATGGCTTCCAGTAATTTTTCCTGCTCGCCGGATAAAATCAAAGAAGCATAATCATTGGCTTCGCCCGAAGTTTTTTTAATGCCATGCACGGCTTCGCTTGTAGAGCAATCGCCCAAAACAAGAACAGCAACATCCGCCTGCTTTGCTATGTTCACCGCGCCATCAATATTCAGGCTGTCCGTTCCCCAAAATTCACAGCCTTTTTGGTACAACACTTTCGTGCCGGCACTTACAGCATTTTTTATTCCCGATAAAACAGAAATCAATTGACCCGGTTGCAATGCTGCAGTATAATCGCCGGGCTGTAAATCATCTGCGCCGGGACCAATTACGGCAATTGAACTGAGTGTTTTCTTAAGCGGCAAAACGTTACTATCATTCTTCAATAATACAATGGCTTCGTCTTCCGCTTTTCTTGCCATTGCTTTGTGTTCGGGGCTTCTCCAACCGGGATAAGTGATGTGCCAGTTCAGCGGCTTTGAAGGATTGTGTTCAAACAGTCCTTTTCTGAACATGGTGGATAATAAAGTAGCGCAAGTAAAATTCAGGTTATCCATATTTATTCTTCCGTCTTTTGCGGCAGCTATTACTTCAGGATTGTTATACGTGTCGCCGCAATTGGTGGCAACGCCTGCGGCTAAAGCTTCATTCGCCGCTTCCACCACATCTTTTGCCACATAATGTTTGCGACTTGTGAGATTGCCGATAGCGCCGCAATCGCTTACCACAAAACCTTTAAAGCCCCATTCATCTCTTAAAACATCTTTCAGCAACCATTTGCTTTTAGCGCTCGGCTCACCGTTAATGGTAGAATAATTAACCATGATAGCATCTGCATGATATTTTTCCACCGCTTCGCGAAAAGGCACTAAATGAATTTCGCGAAGCTCCCTTTCGGATAAACCGATACTATGCGAATCTCGCCCGCCAAGCGGTGCGCCATGCGCTGCAAAATGTTTGGGCGTTACCATAATGCCTTTCGATTCCATACCTTCAATCCACGCGCCGCCAATATCTGAAACCAGCACCGGGTCTTCGCCATACGTTTCTTCGCAACGCCCCCAGCGCGGGTCTTGCGCTACATCCAATACCGGCGACCAAGCCTGCGCTGTATGCGCGCTTGCCGTTTCATCGCCGATTGTTTCGCCAACTTTTTCCACCAGATTTTTATCCCAGGTGGCGGCAAGCGCAATGGATTGCGGAAAAATAGTTGCCCCGCTACCGTAAGAAAAACCATGAATAGCTTCCACTTTATTCACGAAAGGAATGCCTAAACGCGGAATGCCCGGAATGCCCCAGCCTTCGCGCAAAAGCTCCATTTTATCGGCAGGCGTCATTGCTGCGAGCAAATCCTTTACACGCTGCGCAATCGGTAACGAAGCATTCATCCATGTTTGATTTTTTAAATCTCCATTGCCTGCCGTTGTTACTGCGTCTGTTGCATACGCTGTTGTAATTTCATTGATAGTAAATGAAGTGTTTGCGATACCGCCTTTGAAAGTCAGTTTCACATGTGCGCCATATTTCGGCTTGAAAGAAAAAACGATATTATTATTCCGATTGCTGACAGTATAGTTAACTGCTTCGCCCGGATTTGCAGGGTCATAAGTTACATATATGTCTAACAATTTCTGCAATGCCTGCGAAGAGATTCCTTTAACCGAAAATTGCAGCGCATCTATATTTCCCGGCTTGGATAAAGCAAGCTGCAAATACTGATTATCTGACAAATCATTTTTGTTTAACGTCCATCCTGTTTTCACATTATTGTCCGCAGCCAAAAATGCCTGCGTACTATTGACCGAAGCCGTTGCAGAAATAAAATTTCTTTGAGCATTTGCGCGCAAAAACAAAGTTGAAAATATCCATGCGAAGAATAAAATAATACCTTTTTTCCCTGCCATTTACTGAGTTTTTATTTATTGTAATCCGGGTCAAACTTGGCGCTTTTGTCCTGCGTTAAAATTACCGGTTTAATTGTCCCATCGGGATTGTAATACAATTTATCTACACACACAGAACGTAACCAATCGTTGCCCGATAAAACGCTTGTATGGTAAAATGCGTACCATTGACCTTTGTATTCCACAATAGAACCATGGTCGGTATAACTGTCGGTCGGGTCAATGTAAATTCCTTTGTACGTCCAAGGTCCCAAAGGACTTTTGCTTACCGCATAACACATACGGTTGTGATGCCCTGATGAATCATGATTATCCGAATAAGATAGATAATACATGCCTTTGTATTTGTGTACCCAGCTTGCTTCATGAAAATCGTGCAAGCCTTGCATCGGCTGCATTGCCCCATCGATTTCCATCATGTTGTCTTTCAATTTTCCGCCCATACATTTTCCGCCGCCGCCATAATAGAAATATGCCTGGCCATCATCATCCACAAACACGCATGGGTCAATCATTGGGTCAAGCCCTTTTATGTAACCTTGCACTTTGAAATCTTTTGCAGGATACTTGCTTGTAGCTACGCCTATTTTCCAAGTCTTATTCCACTCCGTTCCGCTCGGATGCGGAAAATAGTAATAATATGTTCCGTTTTTATAAGCGCAATCGGGCGCCCACATAAAGCCGCCTTCTTTTCTTCCCCAAGGTACCTGACTTGATTCCAGTATTTGTCCTTCGTCGCGCCAATGAACCATATCATCGGTAGAATAAACATGATATTTATCCATCAAATCACAACCTCTCGGCGGCGCTACATCGTGCGAAGGATAAACATATAAACGACCGTCTTTCCACACGTGCGCCGACGGGTCGGCGGAATAAATGTCGCGGATAATCGGATTGCCTTGCGCATATGTTTTATTACTCAGCAGCCCGATGAACAGTACAATGATTGT
This sequence comes from Arachidicoccus sp. BS20, assembly GCF_001659705.1. NCBI lineage: Bacteria > Pseudomonadati > Bacteroidota > Chitinophagia > Chitinophagales > Chitinophagaceae > Arachidicoccus > Arachidicoccus ginsenosidimutans. Next base: position 2,776,566 of record NZ_CP015971.1, on the reverse strand, counting down.
AACGATTGACCATTTGATTTCTTTTCTTGTTACGTTTACTTTTCTGGATGAATTTGATAAATACATAATTTTAAATTTTAGAGTAAGTGTTTTTATACATGACAAAATTTTCTATTAATAATTGCTTTCTTTTTATCTGTCATGCCGCCCAAGAAAAGTTATTTGGCCAAATAACTTTTCGCACATTAACAGGCAACATAATTTTTGCTTAACTGCGTAATTAATTTCTCAAAAAAGAAAGGAAATCCGGGTTTAAAGCGCATTAAAACTGCACAACCATTTCTGCGTTGTTGTATTCAACAGCTTTCTTTTTATTCAATTCAACAACATTGATTTTAAAAAAATGATGCTTCGGCATTCCATTGAAACTGCCTTTTCCGGCATCTATTGTAAGTGTTCTGTTTTTATCGTTCCAATTAAATTTGATGATGCTGTATTTTCCTTTTTCATAATTGTAATTGTCGCCTTCATCTTCATACAACTCAAACGTTGCATCTTTGCCCGGATAGACATTTATTTCAAGCGTTTTAAAATTCTGAATGGAAGAATACTGCGCTTCATTTGCCAAGGGAACAATTGAACCGGCTTTTACAAACAAAGGCATTTGCGACAATGTTGATGATTGATTAATCCATTGCCCGCCTGCAATTTTTTCGTTTGTATTAAAGCTATACCAATCGCCTTCGGGCAAATAAATTTTTGTAGTTACAGTTGAAACAGTATCTAAAGCCGAAGCGTTTTTTGCAAAGATTGAATCGGTTACAGGCGCCACTAAAATTGAATTGCCGAATAAATATTCAGTTCCTAAATCATATACATTTTTATCCTGCGGATAATCCATAATCAACGCGCGCATCAAGGAAGCATTTTGAGAAGTAACAGCCCACGCAGCAGAATAAATATACGGTTCGAGCCTGTAACGCAAACCAATATATTTTCTGATGACATCAAACGCAACATCGCCGGGCTTTCCAAACTGATAAATTTCTCTCGGTGTATTTGTTCCATGCGAGCGCATCATGGCTGTGAATACGCCAAATTGCAGCCACCTTAAATATAATTCCTGATATAACAAATCTTTATTGCCTTTCGGATAATTTGTTCCCGAAAAAAATCCGCCGATATCTGCATTCCAATAAGGCATTCCCGAAAGTGAATAATTCAACGCCGCAGGAATCTGGTCTTTCAGCGTTTGCCAGCTCGCCGTAATATCGCCCGACCAGACCATGCTCGATGCTCTTTGTTGTCCCGCAAATGCAGAACGCGTAAGAATAAATACACGCTTGTCAGACGTGGTATTTCTTTGATTGTGATACACGCCGCTTACCGATTCAAAAGGAAAAGCATTATTGTAAGTTTTGTAATTCCCGAAATAAGTAATTGCATTTTTTATCACAGAAGTATTGAATGTATCGGGTTCGTGCGTGTTATCTGTTTTCTGTTGTTCAGGTTCGGTCGCATCGAGCCACCAACCGTCGATGCCTTTGGAAAATAAATTCCTGTTCATGTATTTCCAATAAACATCGCGCGCCTGCGGATTAAACGCATCATACACTTTTACACCGTTGTTCACGGGAAATGTTGGAAAATCAAACAAAAAATGCTTTTGTTCCATCTCTTTGTAAATCGCAGATTTTTCCCCGAATGATGGCCAAACAGAAATCATGATTTTTGCATTCATTGCATGAACGCTGTCAATCATCGCAGCAGGATTTGGATAATTGGGATTGTCAAACTGAACAGAATTCCAGTTATGACTATCACTTCCCCAATATTGCCAATCCTGCACCACAGCATCTATCGGCACTTTCAACGCTCTGTATTTTCTTACAACATCTACAACTTCTTCCTGGCTTTGATAGCGTTCACGGCTTTGAATGTAACCGAAACTCCATAGCGGAAACATAGGAGCTTTGCCCGTGAGTTTTCTGTAATTATCGATTATTTCATCTGCATTTTTGCCTGCGATAAAGTAATAATCAACGCAATTTCCGGCTTCCGATGTGAGGTTCATTACATTTTGTTTATCGGAATAAATGGTTGCGGAATAATTGTTCCAATAAATGCCGTAACCTTTTGTCGATTGTAAAAACGGAACAGCAATATCCATATTCCTTTGCTTCAGCAAAATGGTTTGGTTACGTTGGCTCATCTTTCCGTTTTGATGTTGTCCCAAACCATAAACAGCTTCGCCGGAAGAAAGACTGAACGATTGTGAAATATGCATAACCGAATCGTCAATCTTCTGAAACTGTTGCTCCGTCTTATTTTCGGCAAGCAATCGATTTTTGTTCTTGTCAAAAAAACTTATTATTCCGTTACTTTTATTCAGTTCAATCATTAATACAGATGATTGAATTATCAATGAAGTGTCTGTTTTTTTTACCGACGTTTTCAAACCTGCATCTTGAATGTTTAATACAATCAAATCATTTTTTACCGGCGCGTGCGTTCCCTGATATTTGAGAATATGCGCTGTATTGTTGCTGAGAAATTTTATCTCGGTTGTTTCATTATTTAAAACATATTTTATTTCCTGCGCGCGTAGTAATTGAATTTGAAAAATAATCAAAGAAAGAACCGAGAAATATTTCATTATGTTTTTGATTTTATTGATACAATAATGACAACATTATCACTACGGAACTTGTATTGTTATTATATCTGAATAGTTATATTGCTGATAAGTATCTTCTACCCGAACACCTACACGCACATAATAAGTTCTTCCTTTTCTAAGAGGTAAAGCAGGTAATGCGTAGGTGGTAAATCCTTCGCCCGTAGTCATATCCCCGACACCGTCTCCCCAGTTGCTGTTAACATTTATCTTGTACTTATCCTGTTGATATTCGCTTATGGTAGAATTATTTCCGACAAATTGGGTCAGGCTTATAAAAGGTCTTATGTCCAATACCTGCGGAAGGTTTTGCGTAATAGGCGCTTTTAATCTACAAGTAAGATGCAGTGTGCTGTCGTCTAATTGGGAGTTTACATCTACAACATATAAATACGGTACTACTTTGAAGTCTTTTTGCAACGATTTATTGAGCTTGATTGCCGAATCCCGTTGCGTGGGCCAAAAGGCACCGCCATAAGGCTGCATGTCGTAAGTAGCGCTGAACAGTTTAGTATCGTTAAATGTTCCGTCTTGTTTAATGGGAATATCCTGAGGAGTTGGGTTGTCTTTATAACTCACTTCCCATATTCTGATGTGGGCTTCGCCTTGCGATGTAAGGAAAGGCTTTCCTGTTATACTATCAATCACATTCCCGCTAAAAGTTGCGTCGGGCGCGGCATAATTGTCCGTCTTCATACAAGAGGAGAGTATCCCAAAAGACAGCACGCTGAAAATGAGAAATATATTTTTCATCTGTTTATATTTTTTAAGTTTTTGATTTTTAATTATTTATGAATTAAAATATAATCATTTGCGTTCGGGTGTGCGATTTATTCGCTCATGGATATTTCATCTGTTTATTTTTTTTATTGTTTTTTAATGGTCAGATGGAATTGGCTTCGCCGAACTTCGTTTCGCCAAATAATCATCACTTTGGGTAGGCAAAGTTCTTATGGCTCATTTCATATTAATTTTAATTTATATTTAATAAATAGGATTTTGTATCAAATTAGGGTCTTTGTTGATTTCGCCGCCCGGTATCGGCTCATAGTAATCGCGTACGTTGAAAGTATATGTTTTACCATCTGTATTATATTCCCTGATAAAGATGTACTTTTTTTCATTCAATACGTAATAAGGCATTAAGCCGTGTAGCCGTGTCTGGTTAAGCACTTTATCTGCAACTCTCCAACGGCGAAGGTCCCACCAACGCTGGTTTTCAAACATCAGCTCTCTTCCGCGTTCGTCACGTATGAATTGTAAATTCTCATCAACCGTCTGGCCGTTGATGACATATACAGAAGCCGGTGCCGCTTTCGGTGTCCATACAGTAGCGCCTGCCCTATTGCGTATCCTGGCAATTAAATCATACGCTTCCTGTTTTTTTCCCAGCTCATACGCCGCCTCAGCTTTATTCAGCAATATTTCCGCATAACGGAAAACAATCCAGGATTGGTAAGAGCTGTTGCCCGCAGCCTGCGCCTGGGTCATATTATAGTTCACATATTTCCTGATAAAGAAACCGGTAACGGTATTATTTTCAATGCCGCCCCACATTCCGTGTAAACCGGCAACAGCTCCTCCATTGAGTGCAGGATCCGTTTGATAACGAGCAGTAGCTATCGTTCTATTACTGGGACTATTGATCGGAGCTGTTCCAACACCATCCTGAGCATCCGCCATTGTTCCGTTATATGTACGGTAGAATCCGCGTTTTACATCGAATGTTTTACCCCTCAATGTCATACCCGAGAAATACACGGTTGCCAGCAGACGAGGCTCAAGTCCTTGTTGAAATAGTTGGTTTTTATCATCGTAACGGCGAGGTGTTCCGTCTGCATTCTCAATCGGCAATTTTTGAAACAATTCTACCGATTCTAACGACGGATACGCTTCGGAACCCGGCCAGTTGGAAAAGTCTCCGGCAGGCGATACGCTGCCATCATAACTATGATAAAACAAATTATTCCCGGCAACATATTGTCTTATAAGAATATTCTCTGCCGACTTATCATTTAAAAATAAATCAACATAATTCTGCTCTTTATCTGCTGCATTTTCGCCCACCAATTCGTACGGACTATTTTGCGTATCAAAGAAATCAGCGGCATTGTATGCAGCCGTAAAGAAGTCCTGCGCTTCGCTTGCCGGGATGCCAACATAGCCTGCTTTGGCAGCCGGATCGGGCGATGAAGTTGTATAACTTCCATATTTGGCAATAGTAGCCGCATATAACATAGCTCTCGACATCAACGCTGCTGCTGCGAATTTATTGGCTCGCCCTAATTCCGATGTGGCAGCCATATTATCCATTGCAAATTGCAGATCAGACTGAATGAACTTATAACAATCTGATTCCGTAGCACGCGATACGGCTAAGGATGCAGAGTCTGCGGTTGGGCTTAACACAGTATCAATAATAGGCACGCCTCCGTAACGTTTTACCAATCCGAAATAGTAAAAAGCCCGTAGAAAATGCGCTTCACCCAACAACGAATTATAGACGTCCTCCGTAAAATTTGATTTATAGGCCGGAAACTTTTCTAACATATTATTAATTTCGCGTATTTTGTCATAAGGCCAGTAACCGAAACCGCCACCATTGACGCCGCCTTCCCAGCCTACCGCTTCACCATCGATACCCATCAGCCATGATTTGGAAGCATCCCAATCATTGTTTCCGTACTTAAAACCCTGGTCTACATAATAACTGAAATCTTCTATCGGCAAATGCATATAAGCATCGGCAAGATAAGTTTTAACTCCATCTTCGCTGCCAAGTAATGCCGCATCATCCAAAATACCCTTTGGGGGAAGGTCTAATTTGTGGCAAGATGCTATTGCCAGCATGACAGACCCGAATAACAATAAATATTTTATCTTTTTCATTTGTATTTAATTTACATTTTAGAACATTACATCTGTTTTATAACCATTCGATTTCTCTCAAACAGAATATTGAAAAATTTAACCATTCCGTTTTTAAAATCTGACAGATGCTCCTATATTATAGGTTTTATTAATCGGATATTTATAAGTATCTACACTATTACCAACAGCACCGCCTTCCCCACCGGGATGTTCAGGATCCATATCGTGTAAACCGGTAAAAGTAAGCAGGTTGTACCCGCTGACATAAATCCTTAATTCTTTGATGCCTATATGTTTCAAAAGAGATTGTGGTAAGGTATAACCCAGTTCTATCGTTTTCATTCTTAAATAAGAAGCATTTTGGACTTCAAAAGTGCTACTGGCGCCGCCGGCACCGGGCAGCGTACCGGTATAAGCATAATAACCCGGAACCCATACAGTTGACGGATCGTAAATATCTGCATTAGGGTCTGCAGGATGCCATCTGTCCCAGAATTGTGTCATTGTGCCCGCATCACCAAAGGAAAGAGGCTCTGCTAACGTTTCAGTATATTTGTAGTATACTCCTTTTGCTCCTTGGAATGTCATACTCAAATCAATATCTTTCCAGGATGCGCCTAATGTAATCCCGTAATTGTACAGAGGTAAACCATAAGTGGCTATCGGGTGCACGTCGTTACCGTCTATTACGCCATCTCCGTTCCAGTCTTCGTAATAATAGTCGCCCGGTACCGCACCGCCAGCTCCGATAGCAACCGGATAATTGTAAATCTGGTCATAGCTTTGGAATTGCCCCAGATAGGTTTGTCCCCACCAGATACCGGTATTACGATTTGAGTTACGGTTTCTCCACTGGTCATAAGAATTTCCTGCCGGCGATTCAATTAAAAATCCATTACGATTACGCGTAGCAGACATTTGAACACCTACATTATAAGACAATTGTCCAATTGTGTTGCGGTGTGTTAATACCACTTCATAGCCAAATGTACGGTCGCTGTTCAGGTTCTGCTGCGGCAACGATGCGCCAACCGTTCCCGGAATAACAGCGGAAGCGGTTGCAAGAAGCCCATCACGGTGCCGGTTAAACCAATCGAATGAACCACTAAGCAAACCATGCCACAACTCTGCATCAATTCCTACGTCAAACATTTTCGATGTTATCCATGTTTTATCAGGATTAGGAATAGCTAATGGAGATACTCCGGCTATATAAGAGCCATTAAATACATATCCAACATTATTGGGATCAATAGTATATCCTGTATATATATCAGGGTAGTTATTTGCAGTGCCGTCATTCCCTGTTTTTCCATAGGATGCTCTCAATTTCAAATTGGTTAATTGAGGTAAATTCTTTTTCATAAAAGACTCTTCACTGAGTCTCCAGCCTGCCGAAACAGTCGGAAAAAAGCCAAAACGTTTTCCGGCAGGAAATCTTGATTCTCCGTCGTATCGAAAACCAAAATCAAGCAGGTATTTGCCCTTAAAGTTGTAATCTAACTTGCCCACTAAAGCGTGGCTGGAATGGTCTGCAAGCCCATTTTTATCCTGAAAACCAATCTGATTGGTAGCACTTCCGGCAAATAAATATTCAGAATTTAAAGTCAAGTCGCGGGAAGCATAAAAATTGTCCGAATTATCATAAGCATCTTCGAATAAAACCAAGGCATCTATATTATGCACATTTAAAAAAGTGTGTTTATAGCTCAAAGACAACTGGAACAAATCGCTATAACTCGGGTAATAACCTCTCTGTATATTCGCAAGAGTGCCGGAACCGTCAGTTGGTTGATGACGCACACTTGTGCTATACGTATTTGTGATAGAGTCGTACTGGTATAAGGTAAAGGATTTGTGGTAGTCGGTATTGTCACTCTCATGGAAATGATAATAGTACATAGCTTTTGCTGTTAAACCATCTACTTTTGGAATATCATAAGAAAGTGACGCTCTGCCATTAAATTCCCGGTTGATGTATTTGCTGTAACCCGTCATATCGGCATCAGTCATTGCTATCGGGTTGTCGCTTTTGATTTGATAAAAATTCAGCTTGGTCGGATCACCGTTGGCATATATATCTGCATCGGGTCTTTCTATCCACACATCTTTATAAATAGCCCAAATGTCGGTGTTAGGCTGATACTGCTGATCCATATAACCGTCTATTGATACTGTAGCATGTAACCCTTTCATAATTTCCGCATCCACATTTGAGCGGAAGTCCCATTTATGGTAATTCATATCGCCAGACCTCAAAGAACTTTGCTGGCTTTGATAGCCCAAGTCAAAATAAAACCTGAGTTTGTTGGTACCTCCGTTTATGGTTAAATTGTGCTGAACCTGTGGAGCTGTATTTACAAAAACAGCATCGTACCAATCGGTAGATTGTTTAGAACCGTCCAAATACGGCGTAAACTGAGAAGGCAAAAAGGCAAGGTTATTCGGATTGCTGTAATCAAGAAAGTTTGCGAAATTATGCGACTTCTTTTCATTGGCAAGTGTCATGTACTGTACAGCATCCACATTATGAGGTACATGTAAAAATTGCTGCCACCCTCTGTTGACAGTGTATTGTATATCGTAATGCCCTGTATTCGTTCCTTTTTTGGTAGTTACCAGAATAACACCGTTATCAGAACGCATACCATATACTGCCGCCGAAGCATCTTTCAATACCGAAACACTTTCGATATCCTGTGCATTCATGCGGGAAAAATAGCCGATATCTCTTGGCACGCCATCTACCACTACGAGCGGATTAGCACCAAAACCGCGAATATCGATACTTGATTCGTACGCGCCGGGACGGCTACTCGTTTGGGTAATTCGTAATCCGGGAATCTTACCGGAAAGCATATTCACAACGTTTTCATTCTTGGTTGTTACCAACTCTTTTCCGGATATACTGGAAACAGCGCCGGTAAGGGTTGCTTTTGTCTGCGTACCGTATCCAACCACAACTACATCGTTCAATGAACTTAGCCCCGCAACTAATTTAGCATTGATTACTGAACGATTATTGATTTGTTCCGTAACCGAACTCATTCCAATATAAGAAAATACAATTTCGTTTGCCGAATCATTTGTCTTTATTGTATATTCTCCATTTTCATTTGTGAGTGTCCCGGAAAATTTTTTATCTCCGGTTTGCAACACAACGCTCGCTTGAGCAATAGGCTTATTAGTGGCAGAATCTATCACTCGACCTTTAATTACATTATTCTGAGCCTGGGAATAAAACGGTAAGGCTAAGAGAATAAAGATGAGATAATATATTTTTTTCATATTCTATTTTAAATTTTTATAAATGCATTCAATCCAATTCAGCTTATTCAATAAAAACATAATGCTTATGGCGGCACAAGGTTGCCGAGTTCTGTATTGTTATATATTTTTTTACATACTAATATTAGTTTAAAGTTTTTCAAAAAAACAGTAGAATAATATTCTTTCGAATTTTTACAATTAAATCGAAAAATAATAGTAATGGTGCACCAACCGTTTTGTGATATCATAAAAATTAAGTTACTCTATTTAGGTTCGTCGCTAACTACAAGTACGAACAATAGTTTTACAAAAAAACTTAACGCTTGTTAACGTTTTTACTAAAAAACGATTAAAACGAAATTAATTTTTAAAAAATGCTGCTTTTTTAATTAAATCTCAATTGAATTTCCGGTTAAATAAATTTTGACCGCAACCGAACGGAAGTTTTTACGAACAGAATTAATAATTCAAAAACGCAATAAAAAAATTTGCAAAGTCTCTTTTCACAGTGTTGCATACTTTTCAAAAAATATCTTCTGTAAATCAGGAAAAACTTTCAAGAAATGCCGACCGACTCAATCAAAAATTCAACCTATAAACTCCACCTTTTGTGGTAGGTAAATCATATAAATAAGTACCGGGAATATCAACTCCCGTTAATTTTGCTTTATTAGAAATCCGCGGCTTTTTAATTTCAGGAGTTAAAAGGAAACTGTTATTTAGCGGCGATAAATCGTCTTAGTTTAATTCCGTCAAATTCTTTGACGATTTTAACAGCACAAGCGTTCTTATCCTACAAATACCATCCAAAGAAGAATGCATAATTGCCCGACACCATAAAGAGAAGGTCCAAAGGCAACACGCCTATTTTTTTACTGTTTCCACAAAAATTAATTTCTTGAATAAATAACAACATCCTTTTTTCTTAAAGCGGGAGTAACAATTAATTGCTCAACTTTCCCATTCTTTATCGTCCCTTGGACCGTTGTATTGTATGGTGCATGCAGCTTAAATGCTGCATTCCATTCTTTGGGAAATGCAGGCAGCAAAACTATTCTTTTACCATCGGCATACATCAGCATTTGCTGCAATCCGTTTTCGCCGTTGCCGCCGTTGTCTTCATCGGGCATATAATCATGTCCTTTTGCCCAAAATGAGGGAAACTTTAAAGTAGGTTCTTTTCTTGTCAGATTAAAAGAAACATATTCTTTCGCAACGCCCGTCAAACCAAGCATTGCCGCCTGAACCGGTTCTTGAATCCAACAGCCTTTTTCTTTGTTCTTACGGACATTAAAAGTATTAATTGCTATTTGCAAACCGGGCTTGGTAATGCCGTATAAGCGAAAAGGATAAACGGCGTATAATTCGGGGTTTTCAAAATTGTGGAAAGGAGCAGTTTGTTCGCCAGTATAAGGAAGCAATACCTGAAGGTTTTCTTTTGTTCCGACAGGCAAGTCTGGTAATATGGCTTGAAATTTTCTCCATTTTTCACGAAGCGTATCATCAACTAAATTCTTAGGCAAAGCAATTAAACGCCGCAACACCGCATGAAGCCCTGCAATATCGGGCGCGGGATTATGCACTTTCCAATACATTTCGATAGAATTATCAGGGTCTAATAACAGCTTGCCGCTACTATCGCGCGGGAAATGCCGATTAAAAAATTCAACGCCGTTCGATGCAACCGGCAGTAAAATATCACGAACAAATTTTTCGTTGCCTGTATAATCATAATAATCCAGCATCATCATGCTCAGTTCCAATACCGGCGTAAAATAATGCGCCGTATAATTTGCTTTTACTTCGGGACCGACATAAGACAAACCTCCCCAAAACGGCGACGTTTCCGCAAAATAGGCGCCATCGTGATGATAATAATTTTCTACTTGCTTTTGATTTGCAGGAAGAATATTCCTGTACATCTTAAACAAAGGCATCATCATATCAAAGTCGCCTTCCATGAGCATAGGCCAGTACATGGCTCTTGTATTCTGAAACCAATATTGCCCGCCCCATTCGCGGAAATCGGCATTCTGCGGAACCGTTTTTTTATTCTCTGTAAAATCAGGATTATCTACCGTAAAAATAGAGCCATTGAATTTAATAGGATAAGCGCCGCGACCCGCGCAAGCCGTAACAAAGCGCTGCAATACATAACCCTGTGTAATTTTTTCTGCAGAAGAATCACCGCTTACAAAAATCCAGCTGCGATGCCAGAACTCATCCCACCATTTACAGTGCGCAGACCATGCGCTTTTCATGTTTTGATTGTCCAAACGGCTGACTAATTGATTTAATGCCGACGACCATTCATCAACTTGTTGCACAGTTTTTGTCAAAGGATAAATGGATAATGATTGATATTTTGCAACAGTTTGTGAAACGAGCGTCGAAGAATTCTGGCTAATTAAATTCTTGCCTTTAGCCACAGCGCCAAACACAATATTGCGAATATGAACATCGGCGCTGTCGGAATTTTTGTGATACCATTCAATCGAATTTTTATTGTCGAGAATTTTATCGCCCGCGTTCAATCGCCAATCATTCAATTCTACTTTCATCGAAACATTTTGATTACTATTCGATTCCACATGAATGACAGGATTATTTGCATCCACCCAAATTTTTACATGAACAGCATTTTTTCCCGAACCTTCATTTATCAGCATTTCGCCTTCATGCAGTTTCAAAACCTGACTGAAATTGTCGCCGCTTTTAAAAGTATTCGGCTGAAAAGAAATGTGCACTTGTCCCAACTTCATCAGCACGCCGCCTTGCGCCATCCAAGGTCCGCGGTTTAACGTTTCTTCGCCCCATGCATCGGTTTTGGAAATATAAAAATTAATATCGCCATTCGGCTCTGTCCATACATTCAAACCAATATCTCCGTTGCCTATCGGCATGGATTGCTGCGAAGTTGGTCCGGGTTCGTTCCACACAACATTATACTTGTTCAGCATGGAAGCAATGTCTTGTCCGTTGATTGTTTTCAATACAAATAAAACAACAATTACTGCAAATATTTTCTTCATCATAAGTCCGGCTTTTTAAAATAATTGTACATGATAAAATTCGCGGCGGCAGCCGGGTCGTCTATCGGATAATGATGCCCGTGCAATTCAATTTTTCCTTTTGTATTCGGATAAACAACGATTTGTCCGCCGAGCCTTACATATTTATTTACCAGTATAAAAGTATTTTCTTCATTTGGCGCGAGGCTGTCGTGCAAACCGATATTATGCCAGATAGGAATATGGTATGCAGCAAGTTTTTCCAAACTGTCAATCGGGTTTCCTTTGTATTGCAAAGCCTGCTCCTGCGTGAGATGCAGCGCTTTCAAGAGTTTCTTCCATTCAGTTGTATCGCCGGGCGATTTTTCAACTCCGCCGGGCCAGCTTTTAATATCGCAGACAGGCGCTTCGGCATACAAGGAAGAAATTCTTTCGGGGTATAATTTCGCAAAATTATAAATGTACAACCCGCCGCGACTCACGCCTTCCAGCGCCACTTTTTTATTTAAGTGATAATACTTGGTAACGTAATTATACAGTTCGTTCCAATCATTCATCGCTTCGGGCGAACCGAACATATCGCTTGTATTCACATAAAAAACAGCAAAGCCTTTGCTTAGTAAAATTCTTTCCATGTCGGGATGCCAGTTCCAGAAATAAGCGTTCCAAATCCAGGGATTGCCTTGCGCAAAGGAATGCGGCAACACTAATTTTGCATCCAACAAATCATATTGAAAATCGTAACAGTCATATCCGAACCATTCTGATTTTTTGCCGGGATAAATAGCGCTAACAGGTTGAAAGTCTTTTCCCGTCAGCGTTTTGGCAACTGTCTTCGCCATAATGCCTGCACCTTCCGCATCCGGATGAATGCCGTCGCCGAACATAGCGGAATCGTTTATCATCGGCGTGTATAAATCAATCATCGGCAAATGTTCTTCTTTCGCCAATTTCTTTTTCATCGGGTCAAGCTCTTTGTTTACGGCTTTTGCCGTAATGCCCCAATGATCCTGAAACACGGGAATTTCCCTGCATAAATAAATTTTAGGATGCGACGGAAGATTGCGAAAAATGCCAATCATTTCTTTATAATTGTCAAAGAAATCCGATTTGTATTTCCAGTTCTGCGGCTTTACGTCATTAACGCCTAATATCAATAACACAACGTCGGGATTGAATGCCCGCGCGGCTTTGAACGCATCGGTATTCCAGTAAGGAAATTCTCCTTTTTTCAAAATGCCTGTACTATTCACACCAAAGTTGTGCACGTCCCATTTGTCGCCGAGCATTCGTCCCAACTGCGTCGGAAAAGAATTGAGCGGCCGGTTATCGATATTTGCGCCGTAAACAGTACTTGCACCAACACATGCGATTTTGATAGGATGCGCATATTTTGCAACGTCAATCAAAGTGCTTTGCGAATAACAAGCACAATTAAATACTATGCAGACTAATAAAATTTTTGTTTTTAATAATTGTCCTTTCATTCATATATTTTTTTATTGTCACATCGAACAGCCCGGTTTTTATTATTAAATAAATACCTATTGCTTCTTTCCTGCTACATCAAATGCTCCGTTCAATCTAATGTCTTCCGAAGAACTGCCAACCATCACTTTAAATTCGCCCGGCTCAACCACGTGCTTCATTTCTCTGTTCCACAATGCCAGCGCATCAAAAGCATTCAGTTTAAATGTTACAGTTTTTGTTTCGCCCGGCTGTAAAGTCGCGCGGCTAAACGCTTTTAGTGATTTTACAGGAGTTACCACACTTGAGACTTCATCTCTTATGTATAATTGTACTATTTCATCGCCTGAAACTTTCCCGGTATTTTTCACTTTTAAACTAATCGTAAAATTGCCGTTTGCCGATACAGCTTGCGAAGGCAACTGCAAGTCGGAATATTGGAAAGTCGTATAACTCAATCCGTGACCGAAAGGAAATAACGGCGTATCTTTTTCATCCACATATCTATGATATGAAGTAGGGTTGTGGCTGTAATAAAAAGGAATCTGTCCTACCGAGCGCGGAAACGTAACAGGCAATTTGCCGCTCGGATTTACATTGCCCAACAAAATATCTGCAATTGCTAAACCGCTTTTTTCGCCGTTAAACCATTCTTCCACAACGGCAGGAATATTTTCTGCAATCCAATCGACACACAATGCACGACCGTTCATCAGCACAACAATGACGGGCTTTCCTGTTTGATGAATTGCTTTGATTAAAGTCAATTGTGCCGAATCCAGATTTAATTCTGCTCGGTCCTTTCCCTCGCCCACTTCCTGCGGATTTTCGCCCAACGCGACTACGGCAACATCGGAATTTAGAACAAGGTTAACGGCATTGTTTAATACAGCTTCTTTACCGGTTTTGGAAACTCCTTCGGCATAATTTATCTGAATATTTGCATCTGCCCTTTGTCGCAAACCCGTCAATAAAGAAACCGCCGTATCCTGCGTGTTGGAATATCCGCCCAAATAAGAACTCTTTGCCAACGGACCGATAACGGCTATCTTTTTTACATTTTTCAAAGGCAAAACATGGTTGTCATTTTTCAACAAAACAATGCTTTCCTGCGCGGCTTTTAAAGCGATTTCCTGATGCGCTGCGTTGTTTTTTACTTTTGCAAATAATGTGGTATCTATATAAGGATTATCAAACAAGCCTAACAAAAATTTTACCCTTAACACATCGGCAACCGCACTGTCCAGTCGGGTTTTAGAAAGCATTCCATTATGCAAAGCGGAGTCGAGCGAATTGTCAAAATCTTTATGCGGGAAATCATAGAACTGCATATTCAGTCCTGCATTGAAAGTTTGTGCCAAAGCATCGGTACGACTTGTGGCGGTATGATGATTTTCCAAAGACATTTTTACAGCTCCTAAATCTGAAACCACCATTCCTTTAAAACCCCATTGTTTGCGCAGCACATCTGTGAGCAACCATTTATTATCCACCATCGGAATGCCGTCCAATTCATGATAAGCCGCCATAATGCCCAATGCACCGCCTTGCTTTACGGCTTTTTCAAAGGTTGGCAAATATTCGCTTCTTAATTCGCGTTCGCCGATATTTACGGGCGCCGTATTGCTGCCGGCTTCAGGTATGGAATGCGCTGCAAAATGTTTCGGTTCGCTGATGACAGCATCGGGACGGCTAACGTCGCCGCCTTGCAAACCCTTGACCATTGCCAACCCGATTTCGGAAACCAAATAGGTGTCTTCGCCATAGGTTTCTTCCATTCTTCCCCAGCGCGGGTCACGCGCCAAGCCTAAAAGTGGTCCGAGTATCATATCTGTGCCGTCTGCACGTGCTTCGGAAGCAATGGTTCGTCCAACTTTATATAGTAACGATGTGTCCCAAGTTGCCGCCAATGCCAGCGGAATGGGAAAACTGGTGCTGCCTTTGCCTGAATATCCGTGTAAGCCTTCCTCGATAAACAACACAGGAATACCAAGCCGCGAATGTGTGATTACATAGTGCTGGACTTTATTGGACAGCGAAGCATAAGCCGGATAAAAATCGTGCATGGAACCGACTGAAAAATTACCTAATGCTTTTGCAATAGTATCTTTATTATAAACGGAAGCTTCGTGGGCATCGCCCATCGGGACAAATTCAAAACCTCGATACATATCAAGTTGCTTGATTTTTTCTTCTTCCGTCATTCGCGAAAGCAAATCTTTTACTCTTTTTTCGACAGGAAGTTTTTTGTCTTTATATGGCAAATTATTTTGGCTGTAACCTTTGCCGAGAAAAATAAACACGCTTAAAAAGCCGATAAGAAATTTTGTGATTTTCATGTCGAAGCACTTAAACATAATCATTTAATAAAACTTGAGAATAACAAATAACCATTCGTTCGCAGACAAATAAACAATCGCAGCATTAATAAACTTTATAAATTAAGATTAATGCTGCAATTAATTTTTATAAACTGTAAGAAATCAGGTTATTCTTTCAAAATGTCATTAAAAGAATGAGAAAAATCTTCTCCGTAAGATTTGTGGTATTCTTTGGCAAACCGTTCATAAGTATTCTTGGCAATCGAATGGCGACCAAGTTCATCAAGAATTTTGCATTTGTAGCGAAGCGCATCTTCATTGAGCGCATCAAAATTGAAAATACAATTAGTCGCTTCAACGATATATTCTGCATCTTTCCGCGGGTCGAGATAAGCCATTTCCGCAGTAAGCTCATCGATGATTTTGTTATTAATATCAGTTTTAATATTATCTAACCATTCGTATTCCAACTGTTTTAAAAATGCACCGCGCGAGACAAAATAAAGCATTTTTTCAAGATAGCTGCTGCCATGCTCCTTCGGATAAACTGCGCGCAACTGTAAAAAATCGGCAAGGTCGATGCATACTTTTTCATTATCATATTCGCAATCCCAATACTCTCCATTTTTGACAATATGAATGTCATCTACTTTGTTCAAAATATTTTTTAAACGAACAATATTTACGGACAGATTGTTCTTGGCATTTCTGTCGGGTTTATTTCCCCAAAATATTTCGTTCAGTTTTTCAGACGTTACGCCTTTTCCGTTTTTCAAGGTGTTTAATAAAATAACAAGAAACAATTCTTTCAATAACGGAGAAAATTCATGGCTGATTGCATTGCCCTCTTTATCCAGAATTTCAAAATTGCCGAACAGATAAACCTGCACGGGATTTTCTCTTTCTTTCACAAAAGCAGGCGGCTCGAACGACGTTTTATCTGCCAGTTCTATCAATACACGGGAATTATAATTTGTATCGGACACAACCTGCGTTTGTGAAATATTATTATTCGCAACGAGCGGAACGGAAGCTACTTTCGGTTTTCTTTTTCTTAATACAAGAAATGCAACAATAAATGATGCAAGTATTATTCCGGCAATGATTAAATACTTGTTGATGGGAGTTTGCGGCTGCGGCTTTAAAGAAAAAGGCATCGGCGGAAATGCAATGCCGTAAATGTTGATAGTTGTTTTTTTATCCAAATCCACCAATTGCGTAACGGCTATCAGCTGGCTTGAAGTAGGATTATAAAAAAGGTCTGCATCGGACACAACGTCGTGAAAAGAATACGGAATATCGTTACCGAAAAATTCGTATTGTGGTTTCTCCAAAGAACCTTTAATTAAACGAAGTTTGGTATCATATTTACTCCGATCGAAGCATAAAGCGTAGTAACATTTATTCATTGAATCCACATACATAGAGCCAGCAAAAACAAAGGAAGAATCAGGGTCAGGCAATGTATAGAGCTTTTTGAATGTATGTGTTTGCAGATTAAAATCCATCAAGTCATACAAATAACTCGGATTTAATAACTGGTCGCCGCTATGACTTCCATATCCGCCCAAAATATAAATATCATTTCCGCTTTTACCTGCTGCAGCCATATATCGCGGCGTAAAATAATCGCCTTTCACGGCAACGCTGTCCCATTTCTTTGTAATGAAATCGTATCGCTGAACCTGATTTTTGTAGCGTAACTGACCATATCCACCGAAAACGTACAAAGCATTTTCGCTGCTCACAAAAACCCTGTTGGTATGTCCATATTCTGTTGCCTGAACCGAATCAAATTTTTTACCCCATTCAAAACTTTGAGATGAATATTGCGAAATTCCTTTTACATCAATGTAAAAATTATACAAACTGCTGTCAACAGTGTTATATATAGCCTGATTTCCCTGAAACAAACGGTGAGATTTTGACGGCAAGCTGTACATATTGGACATAATGTCTGCAACGGGAAGCCGAAAAACAGAATCTTCGGAAATAACGTACAAATCTTCCGCATCCGGATTATATGCAATACTTGCATTACCTGCAACATTAAACGATTTCAGCAGTTGCCATCTTTGATGTAAATCCGCCGACCAGACAGGGTTTTTAACAACGGCTATCTCGCCCGAAACAGAATCTTTTATATTGTCCTGCACAGATGACTCGCCATTATTCAACGACCAAAAATATTTCAGTTTCTTATTTTCTTTAATAGAAATATTGCGCACAACCATTGGCGGCAAATCTGTCGTAGAAAACTCATGTATGTCATTGGCGCCGAATAAAATTTTGAAACATCTGTCTTTTAAAGAAATATCTACGGTCTTATATAACTTATGATTCAGATAACAAGACAATGTATTTTTTGTGAAATGATAACAAACATTCGTCCATTTTTTATAAAGATGATTGTTGTCAACATTAAAATTAATATTTGTAAACGTACCGCCAAGCACCGTATTGAAAGTCGAATTTTTTTCGTCGTACAGCAAATCAATATTTTGTCCACTGCCATTAATCATCCGAAAAAGATAACCGAAATAAGTTCCTCTGTTTGGGATAAAATGGAAGTCAAAACTCAAATCCATATCGTCCGAAAAGCAGATCGGCGCACGATTTCCCATTTGCAGCGAAGTACGATTTTCTTGCGGAACATTAAAAGAATTAAATGACAAGCCATAATTTTCCTGAGCATTTACCGGGAAAACAAGCAAACAAGATGCAATAAGAACAATAGTATTTCTGCCCACAATTAATTTCAATAGCTTATGGATAAACTTAACCGCTTTCATTGTGTTTATCTTTGCTAACAAATGTAATGTTTTCTTTCATTACTGCACATGAAACAACCGATTTTTGATGAAAAAAATAAATTTGAATCAACGTATTTCATTGCTATAGGCTCATCAATCAATTGATAAGAACTGCTTTTACCTTACGCATAAATTCATCATTATTGCTTTCAAATTTTACACCCAAATTCCAGTCGCCGCCATGTTGTATTGACTTTATAAGAAAATGATTCCAGCCCTTTTGCAAGGGAATATTTTTTACTTCATAATCATTGGAATGCTGAGACGTTAAAGGCAACAAAACTTTGCCGTTTAAAATAATTTTTGCCGCGCCGTTTGCATTCAAATACATATCGAAAGCAGGCATATCCGGCTCTACCAAAAGATTGACCAACGAACGCGGACTATACACCCAAAAACTTAGGTAAGCAACTGCATTTTTAAAGTTTCCGTCTAAATTCATCTTTCTGAAATTAAAAGAACCGTTTTCGCCTGTTGCTTTTTCTACACGCCAAGTTTGCCCGTTAGAATTTAATCCGGCAAAAGGATTAATATTTAATTCGTCAGATAAAAATTCTTTGTTAGCCGCTTGTTCCGTCGTAAGATTACTCGCATCAAATCCGCCGCAAACCAAAGCGCTTTTCAAATATCCGTCGGAAGAAAGCATTGCCATATCTTCCTGCAACTTGCTGAATGTTGCACCGAGATTGGACAACATTTTGTACAACAATTTATCTGCATTTCCTTTCAACAAATTCATGTCAATCGAACACACATAATAATTTGTATTGCCCGATGTATAGCTTACCAATGCGCTGCCTGCCTGCTTTTTCTCACGTTCGCTTTTCAAAACCCTGCCCGTTTTATTATATTCGGGCTGGTTGTTCCATTCCGACCAATTTGTGTTGCACGCCGTAAGAATGGTATTGCCTTTGTTTACAAAATTTCCCGAAAGCCCGTTGACCATCACAGAATTTTTAAGCAATTCATTAAAATATAAATCCACATTATTCAAACCCGAAACAACCGGTTCATTCTTTAATTTGATAAAAGAACTTGCCGTTCTTTGTGTAAGCTGCAACGATGCTGGCAGTATTTTATTCAATTGCGTCAATTCATTTTCGCTGACGTCTATCACAAATATTTGTGCGCCAGACGAACTATATTTTTTCAACATAGCCAACGTATCTTTTCCTTCTGGCAACATTTGTCCGTCCAGCAAAATCAAAGGATGCGGAACAGTTTCATTCACATCTTTCATTTGCAAACCAAGATTATTCAATCGTTGATACAATGAACTTGTCTTCGGCGAAAGAAAAAGCACATCATTTTTTGCAGGATGAAAATTTTCCACATTTGTTGCAACCGTATCAACACCTGAAATGCTGAAAGGCTCAACAGGCGTGGCATTCGCCGCTTTGATAGCGTAAAACAAAGGCCACGGCTCAAACATGGGAAGCGATGCGTCATAACCGGGATTCAACGTTGTTATGTATGAACCGATTCTTTCCGGCTGCATGCCCGGTTCGCCTTCTTTAAAACGGGTAAAAAATACGCCGTCGTTTATGGTGGTTGGTTTGGTTGTATCTTTTGTGCCTAATGCCAAAGGCTTTAATCCATACCAAGTTGAAAACACTCGAATAAGAAGCACCCAGTTTTCTTTGTTCGGGAATTAATTGATACGCCTCTTTTGCAAGTCCTTCCATCCTGCCTTGTTGCGATTCAAAAGCACGATTGCCATTGTATTTTGAAACCTGCAAAGGCGTTCCATAATAAGCCATTCCCTGCTCGCCGATGCCCCATGGTTTTCCCTGCGAAGACCATTCTTTCATAGAATTTACATCGCCGTAATGCCCAACAATTGTGGGTAAATCGGTTTTAAACATTGTTTCGCCGTCGCCCGAAATCCATGCACGCGAAGGGTCAAGTTCCTTCGCAATTTTTACCCAGGTATTTATTTCATGAATCAAGCTTTGGGCAGTGGAATCAGGTGCATGAAATACATTATGGACAATCGGTTCTGTTTCGTTGCACACGCTCCAGCCGAAAACCGAAGGATGATTTCTGTCGCGCAAAACGAGATGATGAATTTGCGTTTCGCTGTTTTGCCAATATGTGTCTGAAGTCATATCAGGCCCTGCGTCGCTTGCCCAAAGCCCCGATTCGTCCAACACGCAAATGCCCATTTCATCCGCAACATCCAAAAAGAAATGCGGATAAGGTTGCGCGTGCAAACGAACGGCATTGCCGTTTGCCTTTTTCAATGTGCTAAACCACGCCCAAGCATAACGCCGCGTCATTTCAGGTACGCCCATGAAATGCCATGAGTCGCCTTTCAAATGAAACGGTTTTCCGTTCAGCAACAAAGTGTCTTTATCGAAAGAAAACTGCCGCCAACCGAAGCGTTGATACTTTGCATCAATATTTTTTCCGTCGGTTTGCAAATGCAAAACCAATCCGTATAAATTAGGATTATCGGGTGTCCAGTTTTCAAGTTTTTGATTGACTTGTTGTGTTAAGGAAATTGTATAAGATGAATTTGCGGGAATGGAAATATTGTTCTCGTTGGACAATTGTAAAGCAACTTTATTATCCAATTTATTATTTTCGACAGGCGCATCGTTCACTGAATTTCCTGCAAGATTTATCCATTTTCTTATTTCTTCGTTTAAAGAAATTTTTTGTTCTGAAGATGTTTCATTTCTAACCGTAACATCAACTTTTAATTCATTGGAAATTACTTGCGGATTAATGTAAACATCAGATATATAAACATTCGGCTTTGCCAATAAATAAACATCTTGCCAAATTCCGCTGATATAAGTTCCCCAAAAAGAACCCGAAACATAAGGACGGCGACCGTATTTCCCTTGCTTGTCAAAGAGCTTGGATGCCATCACTTTTACCATCAATTCATTTGTTCCTTTTGGATTTACATACTTTGTAACATCCAATTCATAAGGCAGAAAAATGTCGAAATTTTCGCCAATCTTTCTTCCGTTTAAATAATAAATTGCCTTACCTGCAACGGCATCAAAATGCAGAAAAAATCGTTGTCCGTTCCAGTCGGCTGGCAAAGAAAAATCTTTCTTCATAATGGCAACAGGCGCATCGTCCCAACGTTTGGGATAAGACGGAAAAGTAACAAAATCGCTGCCTTTGGTATTGGTAAAACCATTGACATTCCAAGGCGATGGAATGCGTATGCGCGTTGAGTCCCAAGCGAATGTTGCAGGCAAATCGTCCGTTGTATCTTTTGTGTAAACAGGCATTATTTGCCAGGTTCCGTTCAGGCAAATTTCTTTGCGGAAAGGCTGCTCCGTTTCCTTTACCATACCTTGTTCTGGATTGAATCTGTATGAATATTTTACCTGACTATAAGATATTAGCCTAAACAGGCATGAAAAACAAAACAACAAAATAATTCTGTTTTTTCTCACAAAAAACATCTTTAAATTAAAGTTCATTTACTTATTCAACAATTATAATACTTTTGAAAAATTTATACTATGATACATATAGGTGGATACAGAAACGCCGCGATTATCTGTTACAAAACCATAGCAACAAACACCTTCTTTTATTAATTTAGCCGGCAGTTCTACCGTATATATATTCCCGGATTTTAACGTAGTGTTTAAAGGAATCCATTTTCTTTCCTGCCAATTTTTCGCCCGTTCGCTATAATATAAAATAACTGATGCAACTGTTATATTCGCAGGCTCATTAACTTCAATTGTAAGTACCTTATTTCCGTTGGACAATTGCTGTTCGCCTGCAATCTTCGCTGTACCAAACGGCTGTCCCTTACCTTTTAAGTAATAGTCAAAATATAATTGCTGCATTATATGTCCTGAGGGCATTTGCCTATGATTAAAATTGGTATCCCATACATGATTTTTAATTCCGGGAATTACATCTAAGGTATTATCTACAGCTTCGGGCCAGAAATAAGTGTCATTAGAGGTTGCCTCTAAAAAATAAGGCGCTTTAATGTTGCCTGCACGACGACCGGCATCAAAATACCTGAGCCATTTTCTTCTTATATCAGGAGATAAGCTGTCAATTATTTTCTTCCAGAATGAACCTTTATCAAAATATCCGCAACCAAATACAGCATAAGCTGCCTTTACTCTTTTACCCAATATTCCGGATAAAAAAGTCGTTGAATAACCACCCCACGAAAAACCTGTAATACCCACATTTTTTATATCTACATTTTGTTGGGCACATAAATAATTAAATCCTTCAATGCCTGTAACTTCTGCATCTGTCAATGTACTGTTTGTCAAGTTTCTGTCTATATCAAACCGAGGAGCTTCGCCAACAGCCCTTGTTTTCCATTTTCCGAATGAATAAGGTGTTTTTGCAGAATTACATATTCCGGGTAAATCAAAAGCAAGAGTAACATATCCTCGTTCAGCATAAGATTTTACTAAATAACCCAAGTTGCGGGTTATGGTATAAAAAGCGAAGAGCATCGAATAAAATAATAGTTTTGAGTTACCACACTTAAAACGGTATTTATCGATGCTCAACGGGGATAAAGTTATAAGAATATTTTGTTTGGTAGATGATTTATTAAAAGGAATTGGTCATCAGGAAGATGTACGTTGTCGAGTAAGCGATAGCGAAGTGATAACAACGGCAATCGTAGCGGCTCTTTATTTGGGGGGACATCATGATAATGCGAGAGGTTTTATGCAAATGACGGGCATGTGTCCTCAGATGTTGGACAAAAGCAGATACAACAGGCGTTTGCACAGATTAGAGCCATTGTTGTGCAGTATGTTTTTTCAGCTTGGCGGGTATTTGAAAGACATCAGCGGAGCAAGCAGTTATGTGATAGATTCCTTTCCTGTAGCGGTTTGCGACAATATAAGAATATCGCGCAGCAAGATGCTGAAAGGCAAACAATGGCGTGGCAGGCAAAGCAGTATGCGCAGATATTTTTACGGAGTAAAGGTGCAAGTGCTGACAACAGCGAAAGGCATACCGGTTGAATTTGGTTTTGTTCCCGGCAGTGAGAGCGATGTGCAGGCATTGAAAAAGCTGCCGTTAAGCGTAGCGCCTGAAAGTTGTATTTACGGCGATGCCGCTTATACGGATTACACCATCGAAGATGATATGTTGGAAGCAGAGAACATTCATTTAATGATTGGCAGGAAGTCCAACAGCAAAAGAAAGGATGAACCTTGGGTAAGATTTTTGAAAGAACACAGCAGAAAAAGAATTGAAACAACATTCAGCGAAATCAAAAATCTGTTCCTTAGAAAGATTCACGCTGTAACTTTTAAAGGTTTTTTACTGAAAATATTGATGTTTATTTTCGCTTATACCTTGAATAGACTTACTGATTAAATAGCAACTTGAATTAAATAAAACAAATCTTCTGCTTTACTGCCTCCACCGTGGAGAAAAACGAGACCCGGATGTTTTCCCTGCAGATTTTTAGGATAAGCCATGATTGCATAAACAGTATCCAAATCATCACGTGTGCCAATGGTAAATTTTTTGACTGTAATTGCCGAGTCTCCTGTTCCGTAATTCAAACAACTAAGAACTTTTATAACATTAGGTACTGTCTTCAAATATGGCAGGAACGGGTCTGACTGTGCATTGGTTTTTACCCATCCGCCAAAGCATACCAAAACAATTAAAACCAAAAAATGTTTTGTGCTGTTTTTGAAATTTTTTCTTTTAATCAATCTGTGGATTTTCATAATAAATCATACTTGAGAAATCTTTATATCAAAACAGTTTATTGAAATCTATTTATCATTTACAACAACTATTACAGCGATTATAATATAATATCATTGACAAATTCAACCTATTTTTTTCTTACCGGAACAGTAATACTTAGCGGTTTCTTTCCATGCAACATATCTGCCGCTTGCCCCGTAAGCCACAAATAATAACCGCTCGGCTTACCATCCATTCCCGTGAAATGCGTGTTGCCTGCGGACGGCGGATTGTCCACACATTTAAAAATCGCCGTGCCTTCGTTGATTTCGTCAAACATAGCAACATACAACATTTTAGCGCCTGCGTTCAATGAAGTATAAATTTGCTGCCAGTAAAATTTGCCGCCTTCGCGGGGAATAGAACCGAGCGGTTTTATGTCATCCGGGAAAGCGTGTACACTTAAATTGTGCCAGCTAAAGCCGGGATAAATACAAGGCACGTAAGCCAGGTGATTTTGATTGCACCATTGAATATCTTTCTCAATCAAATCCCTGTAACGGTCCATATCGTGATGCAGCAACGGACTGAAACGCTGTACCATCCAGGGCAAAACGATGTCGCAGCTTTTAATAATCTGATGCAGATAAGGGTCGTTCACACAATCGTTGTCCAGTTCGCGCCAATAAGTAGGCACACCAATCATAATCGCGCAACCGCCGTAAACAGGGTCATATTTCAAAAAATTGATGAGCCGCATAATGCCGATGTCGCGGATATTATAAGGTCTGTCGGGAAAGCCCAAGCCCCAAATGGTTACAACCGGTTTTCCGTGATAATGCAGATAAGTTTTAGTGCCGGGCTGATTGGTTACGTGCAAAGAATCTACCAGATATTTCCAGTCCTCAATAATCGAACTGCAATCTTCGCCGGAAGCTTTCAGACCCGAAAGGTCGTACATGATAGCGATGGCTCTTTTATATTTTGAGGCGGCTTCAAACGCATTTTTCAACACAACAAGCGAACTGTTTTTTGCATCATGCGATTTCGTTGTACCGAAAAAACGTTGCATAAAAACACCGTCGATGCCGTATTGCTGCATCCACTTGAAATGTAAGTCCACCGTGCTTTTATCATAAGAACTGAAAAGCTTTGCCGTACTTCCGTCAG
Source organism: Arachidicoccus sp. BS20 (assembly GCF_001659705.1). NCBI lineage: Bacteria > Pseudomonadati > Bacteroidota > Chitinophagia > Chitinophagales > Chitinophagaceae > Arachidicoccus > Arachidicoccus ginsenosidimutans. The sequence goes on along the minus strand of NZ_CP015971.1, from coordinate 2,751,362 downwards.
AAAATTTAAAAGGTGTTGGATAGGTTTTTTGGTATTCGCTTACATCGGGCCATAAATCCACACCGACAGTATTTGTATCGGAAAAATAAGAAAACCGTTTCGAGCCGCTTCCATCGCCCGGTGTCCTGAACCATCCTTGATAACCCGCCATTACAAGCCCTTCGTAAGTCGGATACAATGTGGTTTTCGCGTGCTTAGATTGTGCGCATAAAATATTTGCAGTGATAAGCGTTAAGGCTAAAAGTTTTATTTTCATTTTATTGTTTTTAATGTTCTGACAAAAACTATTGCACTCCCCAGCTTTTATTTGGTCTGCTGCCCATTTCCAGTTCAAGCGTACCGCCGTTGATTAATTGCTCATGCGTGAAAAAGGGCGTCTTCAATTCAACGCCATTTATTTTTGCAGACTGAACATATTTGTTTACTTCGGAACAATTATGCGCCATCATGGTAAATGTTTTGCCGTTGGTCAAACGAATGAAAACCTTTGAAAAAACAGGGCTTCCGATAGCGTAAACCGGTCTGCCGGGCGTAACCGGATAAAAGCCCATAGAAGAAAATACCACAAACGCCGACATGCCGCCGCCGTCTTCATCGCCGGGAATGCCAAAAATATTGTCATCAAACCAAGTCTTTAATAAAAGCCTTACGCGCTCCTGCGTTTTCCATGGCGCGTTTGTATAATCATATAAATACGGAATAAAAAAGCTCGGCTCGTTGCCCATCGAAAATTCTCCTACCAATCCTGTCGCATCGGGGAATTTTGCCCAAAAAGCATATCGCGAGCGTCCAAGGTCTTCGCGAAATAATTGATCAAGCCTGTTTTCAAACTTGTTTTTTCCGCACATTAAACTGATTAATCCGGGAATATCTTCCTGCACCTGCCAGAGATAAGTCCAGCCGTTGTTTTCATCATAATAATCTCTTCCGCCCATGCCGCCGTCAAACTTCGGGTCGATATTTATCCAATTTCCATTGGCATCTTTCGGCATAAAGAATTGCTTCTCTTTGTCCCAAAGATTTTTATAATTCTGTCCGCGTTTTGCGAAATAGCTATAATCATCTTGCTTGCCAAGTTCTTTTGCCATTTGGCTTACAGCCCAATCATCATAGCTTCCGCCGAGCGTTACGGCAACAGCCTGGCGTTTTTCAAAAGGGTTCACTTCAGCAACAGTTTCTTGCTCGCCTTTGTTCAATGCCGGAAAATATCCATGCTTGTAATAAAAGCTGTCTAATATTGTTGAAGGACCATTTCGCCACGGCAGCATGGTGGCTTCGTTGGCATTTTTTTTCATGCCTGCATAAGCCGTTTTGTAGTCCACATTTTTTAATCCTTTGCGATAAGCGTCAAGAAATAAAACCGACGAATGAAAGGCATTCATGCACGCATGGTCGCCGAAAAGCACGGGAAACGTGGGCATCCAGCCAAGCTGCTGATACATTCTTACATAAGATTGCAACATATCTTCTTCCTGCGCGGGGTTTAAAATCATCCGCAACGGATGCAGCGCGAGATACGTGTCCCAAACCCAATCGTCCACATAAAAAGGTCTGTCGTCCGTATGAATTTTATTATCGTAACCGCTGTAATATTTTCCGTCTTCCGAAATATTAATCATGCGTTCTTTGCAGCGATACAATGCCGTATAAAAACTTCTTTTTTCATCATCTGTTCCACCTTCTACCTGAATTTGCCCGAGCGCATTTGCCCAAGTATTTTTTGCCTTGTCGGCTAATTCATTAAACGAAATATTGTTTCCCAATTCGTCTTCATAATTTTTCTTTGCCTGTTCTTCACTGATATAAGAAACCGCGTAACGAAACTCAATAGTGTCTGCATTTTTATCTTCAAAACTGCAAAATGCTTTGGCAGATTCGCCTTCTATATTTGCAGAAGCAATTACTTTCCCGTCGTTAATTGTTCCGCTTTGCGCAGGTTGATTGAGCTTACCGTACAGATAAACCGGTATCGACTGATGACCGCTTTCCGCAGGATAAATTTGCATGGCTTCAACCGTTTTATCGTCTGTGAAATGCCACCAATTTTTCCCTCTCATATATGTGCCGAACAATAAATTTTTTGCGCTGCCTGCAGGAAATGCAAAACGGAATATGCCGACCTTTTTGCCTTCTGTATATTCTACGGAAACATTATCGTCCACCAAATAAGTGTAATAATGCCACGGCGCTCTTTGTTCCGCACCCTGGTCGTAAGCTACTTTTTTATTCCAACTTGCGCTTGTCAATTTTTCATCGGTATCGGGCAAAAGAGAAAATACTTGTCCTAATCGATGCGATACAATGAGCAATGGAAAACTGCCGATTTGGTCGTCAAGATAATCTTTGCGCATGGGCGTCATGCGCATCATTTGATTCGGCAATTGCATCGTTGGGCGTGTGGGTTCCAGTAATTGTCCTACGCCGCCGATTTCGGGATGAAGATATTGTAAAACATGGTGCTCACTTTGAGCTGAAGTTGGTGTACAAAGAGCGAATATGTATATAACAATCAATATTCTTTTCAAATAAAAACAATTCATCATGAGAATAATTTTAAACATATACTAAATAAAAATAATATCGAATTGAAAAGCGCTTACATCTCAACCAACGAGATTAACTATTGTTCATTTTGCAAATCAACAAGCAGGGGATTAATGGATAGCTTAATTAATGATTAATACAGTAATTAATTTTTCAAAAAAAGAGTTTTGCCGGATTGGGAAATCATTATTTTAAAAATCTTCCTGTTTTCTTTTGTCCAGACTTGACCGGAAACATAAAAATTACTGAGAAATGGGGCGCAATTTGAGGCTCTTGGCAGTTATATATCAGTGATAATAAATTGATGCGCTGTTTGAGTCACAGCTGCCAAAACTAAAAGTCAGCTTCCTGAAAACCAGGTTTTTGACGGTTCACAATATCGAACCGCGAGGCTTAATGAAGCCGTTCGCCTGATATATGCGCTTGGCGCGGGTTTTAGCGAAAATGAAAATGGACAAACCGAAGAAAATTTCGACTTGTCCACTTTGGTGCGGAAGAGGGGAATACGTTTGAACACCTTAGAGGCATTTTGGACATATATAAAGAAATTTTCTCTTAACATAGAATCTCATATAATCAGCAACACGCCAAATAAAAATAAAAAGCAAGGAAAACTTGAACCGTAACAGTTTTCTAAGTCAGCAATGTTTTCTATCAGAATCTCTATTCTGTTGTTATCTGAAAAACAGTTATCTCCGCAATGAGGAATATGATGCGGCTGACGATGAAATGATATAATAAACAGAGCAAAAATTGGTGTTCACAAATTATGAAAAAGTCCGTGTTTTATGAATTTGATTAACTCATTCATTAGACATTTCTGCGATAAAAAACTAAAATAATCGCCGTATATAAATTCTTGAATTGATTTAATAAGGAAACAATCTTGATTCTTTTTTAGACACCGTTATAACTGTCTTATTGTTTTTTTAATCTGACTTGTCAGAATATCTTCGCCAGAAGTTCTTCTTTTTTATTGGGAGAAACATCTATTTCCGAGCCGTCCATTAATTCCAATACGCCGCCATCGCCGCGTTTGTATTTCAATACAAATTCAAGGTTTACAATCACAGAGCGGTTAACCCGCATGAAGTTATCGGAAGACAACATATTTTCATATTCTTTCAATGTACGACTCACAATAATTTTTTTCTTATCTGTCAGTATAAATGTACTGTAATTACTTAAGGCTTCTATGCGTGTGATTTGGGATTTTTCAATAAGATGAATACCTTCTGCAGTAGGCAATGCGATTTTGTTTTTAGATATAGACTTAGTCTTAGCAGGAGTTTTAGGCATATTTGCTTTTGTTGCCATTCTTTTTTTTAATCTACGGATAGCGTCACGCAATTCATCTTCTTCTATCGGCTTTAATAAATAATCCACCGCACTTATGCGCAAAGCGTCCAGTATGTATGAATTGTAAGCAGTAGTAAAAATTATTTCGAAATCAAATTCGCTCAGTCGCTCAAGGAACTGAAAGCCGTTCAGCACAGGCATTTCTACGTCAAGAAATAATACATCAGGCTGTACTTTAGTTATTTCCGCCAGCGCTGTTTGAGGTAAATTATAAACCGCTTCAATAATGATTTCATCACTGAACAATTTTAATTTTTGTTCCATAAGCCGACTGCCTCTCGGCTCGTCATCGAGTATAACTGCTTTTATCATTGTATGGTTTTGCAATTCTAAGGTCGTAAATTTTTCGCTGATAAAGCGGTCGATTGATTTTTCAGCGTTTAATCCTTCATACTAAAAGCCTTTTTTACTGCAGTATAATCATTGAAATCGACATTACCGGTTGCTTTGACACTACCCGACACAATAACATAGCGAAAACTGTTTCCACTTGAAATATTGTCATACAGATTATGATCATTGGTAAAACGAATCTTCACCTTTCCCGATAAAACAATCGACGTCCATTCATCTGTATATAAAGTGGTGCCTTGTTTATATATTATTGATATTGGTAAAAGCCCTACCTGACCTGTTGGCCATATGTGTTGATTGTAGGTATTCAGCTTAGCATATACCATTACCATTCCTTTATCCAGAATATCCTGCGTGATTTTTGGTTCTGTTATAGTGTAGCTAAGACCGTATATTCCGAAAACTGTATCTTTTACATAGGATGACGGCTTGAACCAATCGGAATAAATTACATTGGCAGTTCCCGTGTCGCCTTGCGGCCCTGCCGGCCCAATATCGCCTTTTTTGCAGGCATAAAACGCGATTGACGCCATTATGATCACAAGTGCAGAAATGAGAATCTTTTTCATATTTTTTTATTTGTGCAGATTAATCTTTTGAAGTTCGTTGCCCAAAAATCCCGATCAGTTTTTTGTATATGTGCCAAAATCGACAACCTCGGCATTTGCATTATAACAGGTGAATAAAAGTTTCCCTTGCTGTATATAAAAGCGCCAGACTTCACCGCCCACATTAGCGGTTGCAACACCATATACCTCTTTTGTATAATCGCCTGAAATTGTTGACGGAATTCCTTGCTGAGATATTACCGTAAGGGTAAATTGCCCGCTTTTAAATGCGAGAATATTACTGATTGCCGGAACTTTATTAACATCGCTTGTGCTTAGGTTTGCAGAATATTCCGTGCCGGTATATATGTTGCCGGCAAAAGGATCGGAATCGGGGATCTTTTCAAGCGTATAATCGGTAAATAAATTCGAGGAACAATCAGACAAGGTTTCGTTGTCAAGTTTCCATGAAAGATTGGCATCGCCAAAATTTATTTGCAGTAGCCCGTTTTGTACTTTATATTCGAAATTAGAGCTATTATATTGCTTGAAATAAACACCCTGCGCATTGGAATTGAAGATAAGGGCTGCAGGAAACATTATACCGTTGAACGACTGATTACTTACAATGTAATACTTTGTCATATCCGTTTTGCCTGAGTCGGCATTGCCGGACGGGTTGTCCTTTTTACTGCAAGAGGCAAGCAACAGAAGAAATAAGCACAGGCATATAAATTTTTTCATGACATAATATTTTATTTTGAAATTCTGTACCGAAATTAGAACGATGTAGAACAGCCGTTTTCCGTAAATGAGTGAAGCGGCTGTTTAAGGTCACGAAAAGTACTTCCCACTTAGTAAAGGTTTTTTCAAATGCTGCAACAGCATGCTATCTTTGATAAGGCGCTTCGGAATAAAAATGTAATCTTCTCACAATACAATTATTTTAATTCCGTCGAGAATGTCATTATAAAATGTAAGACGTATGAAATGCTTGTTCTCTAAAAGAATATACCCGGTCTGCGTTTTTTTGCTTACGTTCTCTTTCGCATTGTCTCAAAAACAAGGAAGAGAAGCAATCGATTCAATGCTGAACGATTTGAAGAAACCACAATCCGATACAGACAGAATCAAACTTATCTATAGAATAGGAGATGCTTATACTCATATCGATCCTGCCAAAAGCCTGCAATATGCCAAAGAAGGCTTGACGCAAGCCGAAAAAGCCGGTTGGAATAAAGGAATTGCGGCTTTCAATATTTCTATCGGTAACGTATTGTCGGATGCGGGCAAATACGATTCGTCCATTCTCTATTTCAAAAGAGCATACGACACAGATAGTGTTATTGGCTATAAACGAGGAATTATTTCTTCGTTACAGAACATCGGTACAGCATACAACAACAGCGGTAATTATAGGGTGGCAGCCAAATATTTTTTTAAAGCATTGCCCATCGCAGAGAAAGCCGGAGACTATTATAACCTAAGTGTCATTTGCGGGAACATCGCGGCACTCTATGGACAAATGGACAATACAGACAAAGACCTCAGTTATTCCGAAAAAGCGCTGCGTTACGCCGAAAAAACCAATAATAATGAAATCAAAGCGCAGGCCAACCAAAATTTGGCGAACGCATATTTAGGAAAGAAAGATACCGGCGCCGCCAAAATATATTATAAAACGGCTCTTTCTTTATACCGAAAAGTAAACAACCAATTTGGCGCAGCCAATGTTTACTATGCACTGTCTGTAATTGAAAGAGATATTCAAAAAAGCATCCTGCTTGGAAAGGAATCTCAAAATATATGGAACAAAATAAGCCCCGGCCATGACATTGCCATTGCCAATCTGCTCAACCTCGGAATTGCATATCTTAACCAAGCGTGGCAAGATACATTGGGCATAACCACAAAAAAAGATGCCGGACCGTCACTTGACAGCGCTCGAAATTTTTTGAAAAAAGGAATCGGTTTATCCGATCAAACCAATAATAAAAGCAATCTGGGAGAATTCTTTAAATTCTTGTCGGCGGTTAATGAAACAAGTGGCGATTACAAAACGGCGCTGAAAAATTTAAAGAAAGCCGATCAAATTAACGACTCGGTATATTCAACCGAAAACCGCAACAAAATTGCAGAACTCGAAGCGAATTATGAATTTGAAAAGAAAGAAGCCGTTTATAAAGAGCAGGAAAAATTATCTGCATTAAAGTTGCGGCAATTGTGGGTGTATGCGGCGCTCGCACTGTTCATTGCCATTGTTTTTTTTCTGTATTTTCTGAACAGGTACAGAATAAAACAACTCCGTTTAAAGAATGCCATACAGCAGCGTGAAGCATTGCAGAAAGAGCGTGAGCTGGCATTTCAAAATCAGCTTGCACAAAGCGAACTGAAAGCCATACGTGCGCAAATGAATCCGCACTTTATTTTCAACGTGCTGAATTCTATTGAGTCTTACATTATGGAAAATGATGCAGTTACTGCAAGCCGGCTGCTGCAAAAGTTTGCATCGCTTTGCAGGCTTACACTGGAAAATTCTACCCGGCAATATGTCAATGCCGAACGCGAGTGGCAGGCATTAAAGCTGTATGCAGAATTGGAAGCCATGCGTTTCAATCATCAGTTTTCTTATGAATTTGAACTGAGCGCCGGTACAAACTTATCCGAATTGCTCATTCCACCCATGATGATGCAGCCTATCGTAGAAAATGCTATCCATCATGGTTTGCGCAACTCGGCAGACGATAACCCGCACTTTAAAGTAACCGCCGTGCGCAGGGAAGATGTGCTCATTTTTATTACGAAAGACAACGGAGCCGGATTGGCAGAAGCACAAAAAAGAAATTCCGTGCCGGCTGTTAAGAAAAAATCTTTGGGGCTTTCATTGCTTCGTGAAAGAATCTCCATTATCAATCAATCTTTCGGTAAAGAGATGGCGGCGTTTTCTTTAGAGTCCAACATCGTTGGTCATGGTGCTATAGCTGTTTTAAAGTTGCCGGTTTTACGTAATGGGTAATGGTGTTTTGGTTTGGGGCATTCGGTTTGTGCCATATCATTGTCTTGAATTGAATCCGGATAAGTATTCGTTAGGCACGATGTCTTTGCTAGCTTGCTTAATCAACAAATAAGCAAAGTCTGCAAATATTTGCCAACTCTTTTTTCGTTGGCATAGGTAAGATAGGCGTTATTTAAAAATCATGTCTGGTAAAACTCAGGAAAGGTTTATTGGACTATTTTAGATATTCCATTTTAATCATTCTTTATTGAGCCGCGATTGCATAAATTTTGTTAAGAAATATCCGCCAGTTTTAGGCGATCCTATAAATTTTACCAGTTTTGATATTCTTCAATAGCAACTGTGCTTCAAAAGCTGAGAATGGAGATATGATATATAGATTATGAAATATTAAATAGCAGGTTTCAGCGAAAATGAAAATGGACAAACCGAAGAAAATTTCGACTTGTCCATTTTGGTGCGCCCTATGGTACAATTATCCGATAACTTCCTCTCTGATTTAAGAAAATTAGTCAAACTTGATGATGAATAATTTGATGTTTATTAGCTAGTTATAAGACATATACGGCTTTAGGCATCCGCCGTTATAAAAACTTTATCAATTTAAAACTTTGCGGTATATATAATATTTAACGGGATAATAGTGCAAATGTTCACGAAATTGCTGTAAAGTTTGTGAAAATATTTTTGTCATTGAAAATAATACAAAAAACGATTTTTTCTTCAAAAAATTTGTTCAAAAAAAGTGTTCATGAACAGTTTTGGCATTACTTGACACAGAATATGTTTTTTAAGCACTTGAAATAAACCAAGATATTGTTGGAGGTATTTCTATGTAGAATATTTCTTATAATTAAAAATAAGCCATAACATTGTAAACGATTTTATAAAACTTAAACTACGCTACCTAAAACTTTAACATACATGCAACTGGGTATAAATTGCTGCTTAAAGAATTTGTCAGAGTTTAATTGGGGCTTAACACTGCTCTTTGTGGTGTTATTTTTTGCAGGATGTAAAAAAAATCCTCCAGCTGCAAAAATACTTACATCTATCGCTGTAACTACACCACCCGTTAAAACTGCTTATACAATCGGCGATACCTTTGACCCAACGGGAATGGTGGTAACTGCTACATATAGCGATAAGTCCACATCTGAAATAACTATTACTGCGAATATGTTGAGTTATGATTTTTCTACGGTGGGTAATAAAACAGTAACCATTACCTATGATGGTCAAACGACTACTTTTACGGGGATTACCGTAAACGCTGCACTTGCTATTACTGGCTTTAGCCCTGCTGAAGCACAGCACGATTCAATTATTACAATTACAGGAGTAAGTTTTAATCCCACACCAGCAAACAATATAGTAGCCTTTAATGGTATAGCGGCAACCGTTGTTTCAGCAACTACGACACAGTTGACAGTAAAAGTGCCAAAAGATAAAAATAGCAGTGGTAAAATAAGTGTAACTGTTGCAAACAATACAGCTACCTCTGCTACTAATTTTACCTATGTGTTTACTGCAGTAGTATCTACTCTTACAGTTGGTGGAGGTAACCCTTTGAGTATTGTGTTGGATGCTTCGGATAATATGTATACGAACAATTTTTATTCTATTCTCAAAATAACCTCTGTTGGTATAGTTAGTGATATGAACGTTAATTTCGGCAGTGTGGATGGCTTAGCACTTGATGGGCAGGGGAATTTGTATGTAGCGAGTGGTAGTTATAGCACTATATACAAAATAATATTATCCACAGGCGAGATAAGTACATTAGCAGGGAATGGTGGGCAAGGACTTACCAATGGCTTTGGGACGGCTGCTACATTTAATTATCCTTCTGGTTTAACATTCGATGGACATGGCAATCTTTATGTGGCTGATCTGTTTAATGATGCCATTCGAAAAATAGTAATCGCTACCGGACAAGTAACTACCCTGGCTGGCGGTAACGGTGGGCTTGATGTTAATTATCCCAAAGGTGTAGCGTTAGATACTGCGGGTAATGTGTATGTAGCGAATTACGGTGGCAGCAACATACTAAGAATAAGCCCAACAGGCTCCGTGAACACATTGGCAGGTAGTGGATACGGTGGTATAGTCGACGGAAAAGGAGCAGCGGCTCAATTCTTGGCTCCCGCTGGTATAGTGTATGATGGAATAGGCAATCTATATGTAGCAGATATTACCGCTATTCGAAAAATAGTTATATCCACAGGTGTAGTTACTACTATTGCTGGCAGTGGTGGATTTGGCGGCAGGGCTGATGGCGTGGGAGCAGCGGCCCAATTTTCCCAAGCGAATGCTATAGTAATGGATACTTCGGGCAATCTATATGTAGCAGATGAGAACGATGGCATTCGCAAAATAACGTTTGAATAAAAAAGATAAAGAGCCAGAGGCTCTTGCAACGATGACTTTTCTCATAATAGGAAGGAGTCGTTAATGTGTGTTCGTGAGTAAAATATGCGCTATCAAGGGATACATTAGTGGAAGATTCGGATTCACTGCGACACAATACAAAACCGGAACTTTCTTTCCCACACTGAATTTAATTATTTTAATCATCGTTCATCATTTTAATTAAAACAGATTTTAATCTCGTTAAGATTAAAATGGAAAGATTTCCAACAATGAAATAATAGGAGGAAATTTGCAAATATGGTTCAATTGAAAATGTTTATGAAAAAAATATGCACTACGACATTTTTACCAAAAGATAAATTACCTGAACAAATCCTCCATTTTCACTTCTGATATAATGCGCCCCGTGTAATAAATATTTTGTTTGGTACCGTATGTAGTAATCATTGTAAGGAAAATTGTTTTTTTAGTTTCCGTCTGTTCTTTAAAGACATTCACTTTATTGTCGAGTTCTGAGGCGTACTTTTTATCAATGACGAACTCCTGACCGGAAAACTTCATTTCGCATAGATTGATACAACGATCCTGCCGGTCAAGCAACAAGTCGATTTGTGTGCCGGTTTCTCCTGTCTTCGGAGCATATCTCCAGCCGGATGCTTCGGTATATACACCACTGATACCGAGAACTTCTTTAATTTGTTGTATGTGTTTTTGACAAATGGCTTCAAAAGCATAACCGCCCCAGCTGTTATAAGATTGTCCTTGCGCAAGTTTATGCCAGGTGCCTGTACCTGTGGCACGGGCTCGGTCAATGAATTTCAGATAGAATAAAGAATACTCATCCGACAATTTATAAATAGCATCGCGTGAAGTTTTTTCGTATGGTATGTATTGGGAAATGAATCCGGACTGTTCGAGCTCTTCGAACAACCTTGTTGTTGTCCCACCGGTCGTAAGCCCGCATGCCTCAATAACTTCAGCCCGGCTCATCCCTTTTGCCTTTTTAGCAAGTTGCCGAACGATTGATTCATGGTGACTTGCATTGTTGAACAATGACCTGTACAATACGTCAAATTCTGTTTTCAGCATACCGTCCTTTTCAAAGAAGAGTTTATCTATTACCTGGTTTGCACTTTCTCCTTTGCCAACTTGTTTGAGATATTGGGGAATGCCTCCCATTGCCATATACAACTGTAATATCTGATAATGGTCCAGACTGATACTTCGGCTCACAAGATAGGCTTCCGTTTCTCTTAAACTAAAGGGTAGCAATCGACTGGTACGGCTTACTCTGTTATGAAGTCCACCGCGGTTATGAAGAACATTTTCAATCATCCAGGATGCTGCAGAACCGCAGATGACTACTTTCAACTGCGGCCTGCGAGATGCCCAGGTATTCCACCAATGTCCGAATGCCGCCAGAAATCCGGATCTTGCCGTATGAAGCCAGGGGAATTCATCAAAGAGGATAACCATCGGTTGCTTTTCAGGCTTTGTTTGCAGAAAATTGCTCAGAAAAGTAAAAGCCTGCATCCAGCTATCCGGTATTGCCGGTGGAACTTGCAACTGCATGGCTTGCTGAAGTGCACTACTGAAATTCGACAGTTGTTCAGTCAAGCTTGCCTCGTGCATTCCTGTACACTCAAAAATAAGTTGTTTGCCGTAGTAATTCCGTATAAGAAAAGCCTTACCAACCCGCCGCCGGCCAAGAACGGCAAGTAGTTCGGCTTCCTTTGAATCAAGCACTTCTTTAAGGATTTTTTTCTCGGCATCTCTGCCAACGATTAATTCAGATATGTATTTATGGACATGTTTAATGTTTTATAATTGTCCACAAATATATATTTAAAGGAAGTTATGGACAAATATAAATTTACATTTCAAATCCTCTTCTAAGAAATTTTGTAATCTCATTTTTTTCAAATCACCCTCTTTTCTATCAAACATGTTACTGTCGTAATCTTTTGTATCTGTTGTGTTGAGCGAGGAAATCGAGAATACATCTAGCAGATAAATAAAAAAGTGAACCAATGTATTTAACATTTAATTCACCTTTGTGCCCAAGACTGGATTCGAACCAGCACATCCTTGCGGACGCTGCGACCTGAACACAGTGCGTCTACCAATTTCGCCACTTGGGCATTCAGGGCTGCAAATATAAATTCTTTTTTAGATTTCCACTCGACCGATTGTTTTATTTTCGCTCCATAAAATTTTTATTGAATCTTATGAACATATTATTACTCGGTTCCGGCGGAAGGGAACATGCGCTTGCATGGAAAATGAAACAAAGTAAATTATGCGACAAGTTATTTATCGCGCCCGGAAACGCAGGCACAGCAAGGCTTGGAAAGAACGTAAATATCAACGTCAATGATTTTGAACAACAAAAATCTTTCTGTATCGAAAATAATATTGAACTCCTTGTCGTTGGACCCGAAGACCCTTTGGTAAACGGCGTGTATGATTTTTTCAAAAATCAAATCGATTGGAAAGGTTTTGTGATTGGTCCTTCAAAATATGGCGCACAACTCGAAGGCAGCAAAGCATTTTCCAAAAAGTTCATGCAGCGGCACAACATTCCAACTGCGGATTATGCAGAGTTTGATGCAACTAATTTTGAAGAAGGAAAGAAATATATTCAACAGCACAGTTTGCCAATCGTATTAAAAGCCGACGGATTGGCTGCCGGCAAAGGCGTTGTGATTGCGACTTCACATGATGAAGCGTTGAATGTGTTTGAAGAAATGATTATCAACAAACAATTCGGCGAGGCTTCATCTAAAGTGGTGATTGAAGAATTTTTGAGCGGCATCGAAGTGAGCATTTTCGTTTTGACGGACGGAAAAGATTATAAAATAATCGGTCATGCAAAAGATTACAAGCGAATCGGCGAAGGCGACACCGGCTTAAACACAGGCGGCATGGGTTGTGTAACACCCGTTCCTTTTGTGGACAAAATTTTTATGCAAAAAATAGAAAGCAAAATTATTCGCCCGACCGTTGATGGCTTGTCTAAAGAAGATATTGGATACAAAGGATTTATTTTCTTCGGATTAATTAATGTAAACGGCGAACCTTTCGTGATTGAATACAACTGCCGCATGGGCGACCCGGAAACGGAAGTTGTGTTGCCACGACTAAAAAATGATTTGGTTGAATTATTTATTTCGTTGCACGATGGTAAACTAAGTGAAACAACTATTGAATTTGACGAACGCGCTTGCGCAACGGTTGTTGCCGTAAGCGGCGGCTATCCCGGCGATTATGAGAAAGGAAAAGTGATTTCTTTTCCTGAAGATATTCCGGGCGAATCTATTATTTTTCATGCGGGAACTAAAGTTATAGGCAATGATATTGTTACCAACGGCGGGCGTGTTTTAGCCGTTACTTCTTACGGGAAAAACATTGGCGAAGCCGTACAGCAATCGAAGAATATTTTAAAAGGAATTTCTTTTGAGGGAATGAATTACAGAAAAGATATTGGTTACGAATTTGAATAAAAAAATTTTTAAAATGAACAAGACAAAAATCGGTTGGATTGGTTTTGGCACAATGGGCAATCCAATGGCAAAACACTTGATTGACGCGGGTTTCAGCGTTTCGGTGTTTAATCATAACAAGGCGAAAGATGCTATCGCAAAAGAAGCGGGCGCATCGGTTTCGGACACGCCGGAAGCGCTTGTTGAGCAAAGCGATATTATCTTTCTAATGGTTACGGACGATAATGCCACACGCCAAATATTTGAAAGCGGAAACGGAATTTTTTCTACAAATGTTGAAGGGAAAATCTTTATCAACATGAGTTCCGTTTCGCCGAATATCAGCAAAGAAATGGCGGAAAAATGTTTGCAGAAAAATGCGCATTATCTTGATGCACCGGTATCGGGAAGCGTGAAGCAGGCAACGGAAGCATCGCTCGTTATCATGGTTGGCGGCGATGAAAATATTTTCCAACAAACAAAACCGTTGTTTGAAAAATTAGGAAAATTAATTTTATACATCGGCGAAACAGGCAGCGCTAATGCGTTGAAACTGGTTGTGAATACATTGCTTGCGATTCATGCGCAGGGCTTGGCGGAAGCTGTTGCTTTTGCAGAAAAAAATAATATTGACGTTCAAAATTTACTGACCGTTTTAAACAACGGCGCTATGGCAAATATTTTTATGAAACTGAAAGGCGATATTATTTTGAACAACGATTACAAACCTGCGTTTTCACTGAAAAATATCGTAAAAGATTTGTCACTCGCAAAAGGCATCGGGCTTGACTTTCCGCTTGGCAATGCTTCTTTTGAAACCTATCAAAAAGCAAAAAATGATTATGCCGAAGAAGACATGATTGCAGTGTATAAATATTTGAAGGGTCATTAATCCGGCTGTTTTTTATTAGCCGGATTTTTCAAATAATAAATGCCACATACAACGCAAATCATTACCGCAATTGTGTGCGCATACAAATGTGCTGCGGTAAAATCGGGATGCGAAATCACAATGCAAAAATCTGCCGCAGGAATAATTGCTCCGAGCAACAAAACATAACCAAGCGCTTTATATTCTTTTGTAAAAATCAATACAACAATAATTAATCCGCTGAAAAAATCGCGGATACCTTTGATATATTGAAACGAAAAATCGCCGTTGGTATTTGTATGAATGCCGTATCCTGCTTCGGCTCCAAGCGGATTGAAAATAAAATTTAACCCGATAAACATGAGCATTAAGCCCGATAAAAGGCAAAGCCAAAAATTGATTTTCTTCATAATTATATTTTTAAAACTGATTAAAGATTATTCACATATCGATGTTTTAATTCATCGAGATAACCATTACGAATATTTTTCTTTACCAGATAATTGAATAACGGAATGGCCATTTTTTGAGAGCCGACCATTTGGGAATTGTTTAAAAAAACGAACAATGCAAGGTCTTTCAAGCGCTTCGGCGTTCCGCTTGCTGAAGCCAGTCCGTCTTTGTATAATCCTTTTGAAATGAACAATGCCATTTCAAAATTTATGCTGCCAGGATTTACCGTAACGATGATGTGGCAAGGATTTGAAGAAATGTTGTGAAAGAAATGTTTTTCTTTTGGATGAATGGTTATTGATTCATTTTCCTGAAGAACCATAATTTTATCGTTCTTTCCAACCTGCAATGAACCTTCTATAATCTGAAAAGTTTCGGAAAAAAGTGTATGATAATGCCAAGGCGTTTTTTCGCCGGGAAGAATGTCAAACTCAATAATGCTCTGCGCCGTATTACCTGCCGATTGAATAATTTTCATCTTGCTTCATTTTGTTTACAAAGCAAAATTCATTATTCAAAAACCGGATTTCATGCACCTGAGTTAATAAATCAATTTTCGGATAATCTTTTCCTGATTCGGCTTAATGATTGTGGTTTTACGCCAACGAAAGAGGAAATATAATATTGTGGAATGCGTTGTTGTAAATCAAGATATAAGTCTAAAAATTTCTTGTAGCGTTGTTCCGGCGCATCGGTGTATAACGAGGTAATCTGCCTAATAGCTTCTACAAAAAGATTTTCGCAAACGAGCCGTCCTAATTTTTGTCCTTCCGCAATTTCATCATACAGCACTTGCAAATTATTGTAAGACACAACCAACATCGTAGTATCTTCAATACATTGGATATTTTTGTTTGATAAAGAATGGTCTAAAAAGCTTTCATAGTTGCCCACAAATTCGTTTTCTTTTCCGAAAGAATAAATCAAATCTTCGCCTTCTTTATTAATGTAATACCGCACCAATCCTTTTTCGATAAAACCAATTTCTCTGCTTACTTGTCCTTCTTTTAAAAAATATTCCCCTTTGCGAAAATCCTTTGGTACAAAGAGTTTCAGAATAATTTCCTCATCATTTTCACTTAAACGGATAATATTTTTTATTACTGAAATTAATTGCGATTGCATGATATAAAATCATTAAGCCAAACTAAAGCTCTTATTGTAAAGAAGTAAATCTTAATAATTCAATTCCTTTGTGTATTCTCTAAGAAATGTCATTTCCACTTTCTTTCCGCCCGGCGAAAAATATTTGGCGACATAATAAAATAATATAAAAACATCCAAATATCGAACAGCAAAAATCTTGACCACAAATCACTTTCATTCAATTTATTCATCGTCTTTTTCCAAATAACAGCAAGTACAATCAGTCTTAAAAAATAAACCGACAAAGGCAGCCACCAATTGAAGAAAATAATCGAAACCGCAAGTAACGGATACACCAGAAAATGTGAGAAAGAATACAAGCCCAGCCACCATTTGAACTTCGCGGGATAATATTTTGACGTGCTGTAATGACGGCGTTTTTGCTTCTGCCATTCGCGCCATGTTGCTTTCGGCTCGCTGATGGTGTGCGCGTCTTTATCAATCACAATTGCCGTGTTTGTTTCGTTCGCAATTTTGATAATGAACAAATCATCGTCGCCGCCCGGAATATGATTGATAGAGGCAAATCCTTTGTTTTTTAAAAACATTTCTCTTTTGTAAGAAAGATTTCTTCCTACGCCCATGTACGGCATTTTTACCAACGCAAAGCTCAGATATTGAAGCGCCGTATGAAAAGTTTCAAAGCGAATCAGTTTGTTCAACACACCTTTTTTCTTTGCATAAGCGCCATAACCAAGAACAATGCTGATGCCTTCGTCATAACCGTCCTGCATCAGTTTTATCCAGTTTTCCGAAGCAGGAAAACAGTCTGCATCCGTCAATAAAAGCGTTTCGTATTTGGCAGCCCTTATGCCCATCGACAAAGGAAATTTTTTACCCGGAATGCCCATTGCATCCTGTGTCAAGAGCAATGTGCGTAAGCCTTTGAATTGCCTGCCCAATCCTTCCAATAAATATTTTGTTTCGTCAGTAGAGTTATCATCCACAAAGACTATTTCGTGCGTAGTGGTATAATTTTGTACCAGCGCCGCAGGCAAATGTGTAGCGATGTTTTCAGCTTCATCTTTACCGCAAACAATTACGGAAACGGGATATTCCTGTGAAGATGATTTTTGTTTCGGTTTATAAAAAGCCAGTTTTCCAAAGACGAAGAGATAATAGCACAGTTGGATAAAAATAACCAAACAGAATGCTGCAAAAAAAATGAATCCTAAAGAAAACGGCGGTATCTTCATATCGCAAAAATAAGCGTAGTTTCAATTATGCTCGAATTTTTTCGTGCAATACGAAACGTTGTGTTTTTCAAATAAATCTTTATCTTCGCAGCCTCGAATTTTTAAGCATTGCTCAAAAATTCCCGGTCCTATAGCTCAGTTGGTTAGAGCACCTGACTCATAATCAGGGGGTCGTTGGTTCAAGCCCATCTGGGACCACTGAAAATCAAGCAGTTATGAAGTAAATTCATAGCTGCTTTTTTCATTTGATACATAATTGGATACAACTCGAATGCTGTTGCCACAAATCAACGTTTTTACTATATCGACTCAATCTCGAATTTCATCGAAAGCTTTAGCAATTTCATCGAAAAAATTTTTATCAGGAAAACTTGTACCTCAACTTTGATTCCGGCAACTTGAATGCTCTGAAAACAAGCCGCGAATGCAAGCATTATTAGATGTTACAATACAACCGGCTTGTTACTTCTCCATACAAAATTTTGCTATAACTTTCCCTTTTGCATTATTTGAAACATAATAATTTTTTTAAACAAGCATAATCAAATAACAAGATAAAAATGAAAGAAAAACTATTCAACTTTTACGAAAAAGTAATTACCAGAAGCCCGGCATTTCCATATTCAATCCTATTTTCAGAAGAAAATCAAACGAAAAAACTCGAAGAAGTGGTGGTGTCGCTCGTAAGTAATGGGCTTTTCGTTGAAAGTATATATTGGAGCTCTCCCCAATTATACCAACAAGTGCTGAATTATAAAAACGAGAGTAGCAATCCAATCAAAAATACCAAGCTTATGACAACTTTAAAAAAGTATGTGATAAGAGCTTCCACCCGATGCACTCCTTACGGCACATTCGCCGGGTGTGATATTCATAACACCTTTTCAAAATTGCCATGCAATGAAAAAAGCGCAATGCGGATAGCCAGAATCGATATGGCTTTGCTTCATCTCATAAAAAATCTAATAGAATCGGATGAAAAAATATGGCAGCATTTGCGATATAAAATCAATGAAACTTTATATAACATCCGGGAACAGTATCGTTTCATAGAAACTATTATAGAAAACGGACAATACAATTATCAAATAAGTTCAATAGAAGCTACTGCTATTTTGGAAAAAATCATCTTGCTTGGTAAAACAAAAACCATTTCATTCGCCGACATCAAAAATCTGTTGTACAAGCAATATACGGAAGAAGAAATTGGCGGCTTTATGAAAACTTTAATTGTTAATCAGTTTTTTATCAGTGAATTAAGCATCAACCCGACCGGGAAAAACGAACTTGACAGATTCAAAACTATTTTAAGAGAAATTCAAAAGAAGGAGAATATTCCGAATATAAAAAAATACGCGACATTATTTTCTCATATTGAACAAGTCATTACAAAGCTAAATTCAGCTCCATTAGGAGAAGTTCCATACCAAGAAATTGAACACCTAAAAAAAATAATTCAAGAACATGGAATAAAGGATGTACCTGAACATTTATTTCATGTGGACTTACTTAATCCAACATCAGCAGACATTACTTTATCAACAAGTGAAATAAATAATATTGAAAATGCAGTAAGTATGATGAGCAAGCTGTCAGCTACAATTACTTCTCATGAAACAACACTTAATCTCTTCAAAAAAATTTTCCGGGAAAAATATGATTGCGCTGAAATTCCGTTGCTCGAAGTGTTAGACCCGGAATCCGGAATCGGATTTTTACCCCGGGAAAGCATTGGCGATACGGTATATAATTCTGTATTGGGAAATATAAATGTGCCTTCAAAAAGTGAAGCTGTAATTTCCTTAGATAAAGCGCAATTATGGCTGGAAGATATCCTCGAAACAATAACTCCGCACGAAATGCAGCACGGCATCTGCCTGGAAGAGTATAACCTTGACAGCCTTGAGGATAAAATAAAAGAATTGCCTAACCAGATTTCTATAACCGGTACGAAATTACCATCGGGAAATATTTATATACAAAATATTGGCGGAGCTAATGCCAACAGTCTGCTTGGCAGATTCGCTTATATGAATGATGAATTTAATAGTTTCTCTAAACTGCTTGCCGAAGACGAGATAAACAGTCAAAAGAACACCTTGTTTGCAGAAATAGCCCACACACCGGAAGGACGAACAGGCAATGTTGCCAGAAGAGTAAAGTTATATGATTATGAAATTCCCATACTATCTTCGTCGTCCAACAATGAGCAAACAATTCGTCTGGATGATATACATGTATCTGTAATTCAGGATGAAATAATACTTCGTTCAGCCAGACTTAATAAGCGGATAGTTCCCCGACTGAACAATGCACACAATTATTCAAAAAGCATAATTCCTGTGTACAAATTCTTAGCAGCATTACAACACCAAGGCAGAACCGGTCTTGGTATAAATTGGGGAACAATAGTAAACAAGAAACGGTTTCTTCCACGCATTAGTTATAAAAATATAATCCTGCACAGAGCTACATGGTATATACAACCTCGAGATATTGAAATAATAACATCAAGTAACAATCCGTCTTTAGCGCTTAAAAATTTTTTCAGAGCATGGAACGTTCCACAACTTATATGTATGACCGAAGCAGACAATGAATTATTCATTGATACCCAAAACGACAGTTATATTGAAATCCTTTTGGAGAAAATTAAAAAACGTTCTCCGGTTAAACTGGTTGAATGGCTGCATCATGAATCAAATGCAAACAACTTGCACAACGTGAGCCAATTTATACTGCCTGTATCAAAAAAAGAAATTAAACCAATATCATCGTTCGTTCCATATTTAAAATCTGAAAATAACATAACAAAAACTTTCGCTCCCGGCAGTGAATGGATTTATTACAAAATATATTGTGGCGCTTTTGTATCTGATTCAATTCTAAACGAAGTAGTGAAGCCGACAATTACTTCATTATTGAAAATGAATATTATAAAAAAAGCATTTTTCATTCGATACAAAGACCCTCATTACCACTTGCGGTTTCGTATGCAACTTAAAGCTCCTTGCAATAAATATCATTTCGCAACAGCAACAAGTTATTTTCACGAGCAGCTTCGCCCGTTTTATAAAGACAGGTCGGTGTGGAAAATACAAATGGACACTTATGAACGAGAAATAGAAAGATACGGAAGTAGTTCTATGCTAATAAGTGAAAACGCTTTTTTTCAGGACAGTCTTTTGTTTCTGGATTGCCTGAGTGAAAATGACTTTACAGGAAACGAGCAGATAAGATTCCTCAGCGGAATGAAAAATGTCGATAAATGGCTATCATTATTTGGAATGGATACCGCATCCAAACTTGAATTATGTAATAGAGCGTCCGACAATTTCTTGCTTGAATTTGATAAACAATTAAAACTTCAATTGGACATGAAATACCGGATGTTAAAAGAACCTATTCATCAATTCTTCCAAAGCAACCTCTTTGACGATTATTTTAAAACAAGAGACGAGCAATTAAATAAATTACAACTCCCGCAAGAGAATCTATTAAGCTATATACACATGAGTCAAAATCGCTGGTTCCAGACTCAGCAACGCTTGTTGGAATATATGGCATATTACTTCTGCCGGCGGCATTATACCAGATTATTATATGCGAACTGATATTCTCCTGAAAAATCATTAAATTAGCTGAGTATATAATTCTCGCGGCAATGCCCATATTTCATATTAAAAAGAGCAAAACCTTATCATTTCTCGGACGATTGACACTTATTGATTTTGACAAGTTCTACAATAAAAAGGTTAGATTAATTTGTCATACGCTCATGTGGTCCGTAGGCTCATTGCTCATTTTATTAAACCTATTGTTCGGATATGGGTTAACGATTGTCGGCTCATTGTGTTTTATTATAAGAAGCTTGTTGTGCAACGCAGTATTTTTCTATTTATTCTTTTATATCATCATTCCGAATACACTTTTCAAAAACAAAATAATACTTACAATTATATCATTCCCGGCAATCATAATGCTTTGGTTAATTATCAATCATGTATGTTTCATTCTTATATACAATTTTGTACCTGCTAAAGAAATAAACATCCAGAGCCTGTCATCATCAATCGCTTTCGGAGCCAAACAAAGTTTTCTTGAAATATTATCTCCCCAATATTTTTTTGCAGAATTTATGATTGTATTATATTCTGTATCTCCATTCTTCTTTATAAAAATTCTTTTTGATATCATTCGTTATTATTCGGTTGCCTTCAGTGCAAAACAAAAAGCCGCTCAATTGGAAATCGATAAACTAAATCTGGAAAGTGATTTTCTGAAAGCGCAACTTAATCCGCATTTTTTATTCAACACATTAAACAACCTCTATGGATTATCTTTAAGAAAAGACGAAAATATTCCGAACATCATATTGCACTTGTCCGCCATTATGCGTTATACTTTGTACGAATCAGGCACAGATAAAGTACCGCTTTCACAAGAAATTGAATTTATCGAAAACTATGTATCATTGGAAAAAATCCGTTACAATCAATCCAAAGAAATTTACTTGGATATTGACGAATCCGGAATCTCTAACCAAATGATTGCTCCTTTACTTACATTTATCTTTATTGAAAATGCTTTCAAGTACGGATTAAAGTCTGCAAGCCGCAGCTTTTTGAAAATAAAAATTTACGTTATTGATAATTTTTTTTATTTTTCCATTATTAACGATAAAGAACCGGATATTGCAAACAATACTAATTATAAATTCCATGGATTAGGAATTACAAACGTGAAAAAAAGGTTGGAACTTTACTATCATGATAAATATAATTTGTCTATTCATAACAAGGAAACTTATTTCGAAGTAATGTTACAAATAGAATTAGCATGACAGCAAGAAGAATGAGATGTCTTATTGTAGATGACGAGCCGATTGGCAGAAGCATTGTGGAAGATTTTGTTGGTCAAACCACAAGCCTTGAGCTATGCGCTTCGTGTGAAGATGCTTTTGAAGCGATGAACATCTTACAAAAAGAATCAATTGACATATTGTTCAGCGATATCCAAATGCCTAAAATCAACGGCATAGAATTAGTCAAATCCCTACCATTTCCACCGGCTATTATTTTCATAACAGCGCATAGAGCTTTTGCAGTTGACGGTTATGAGCTTAACATAACGGATTATTTATTAAAGCCCGTATCTTATGAACGTTTTCTTAAAGCCGTAAATAAAGTAGCTGCAAGAATAGAATCCATGAAAAATTCCATCCCGCAGCCTTCCGCAGAAAATTCGCTTTACATCTTCTTAAAAGCCAATAATAAACTCAATAAAATTCTAATCGACGACATTTTTTACATAGAAGTAATAAAAGATTATGTCAAAATTAATACAGGCAAGAATATATTCGTTACGCTTTCAAGTATGAAAGCAATTGAAGAAAGATTGCCCGCCGATAAATTTTTCAAGATTCATAGAGCCTATGTGGTTGCTCTCAAACATATCAAATCTATCATGGGAAATATGGTAGAATTGTCTAATGGAGATGTATTAAATATTGCTAAAATACGCAAAGAAGATCTGTACAAAGCTCTTAACATCAATGATACATTGTGAACTCTTTAGTGGTTATTGCTAAAACCGCTAACCCCTGTCAATAATCTTTTGCCGGGCATTTTACCTCCTTCATTCGTTTTTACTTCATCGGTCAAAACTATCATTTCGTCGGATGCTTTCCGACATTACGTCGAAAAAGTTTTTTCTCTTCTGCAACTGTTATCACTTTTGATTGACAAACAAATTGATTCATTCAAAATTTATAACAATGACAACTTCACAACTTAAAAACACAGAAAACGGGTTACTGAAAATCGAGAAAAAAATAGTTATCAAGCTTGATGCTTTATCAATTAGAGACAAGCAGAAAACCACACCTGTAACGGACAAGGTTTCCGATGACACCCATCCTACCGATATAACAATTACAGGAGGAATGACATCTACTATTTAATTTCCTTGATGCTATGAACATAAATTGCCTGATTATAGAAGACGAACCATTAGCGACTTATGTTATCGAACAATATATTGAACAAACGCCATTTTTAAATACTACGAAATTTGATTATTTAAAAGATGCCTTAGACTTTATTCACGATAATAAACCGGACATTATATTTCTTGACGTTAATACAGGCAGTATCGATAAATATCAAATTCAGCGGTTAATGCAAAAAAAAGATTTAATGATAATATTTATTACGGCATATCCTAAATCTTTTATTGAAAAAAATTTACAGCTGGATATCTCTAATTTAGGTTATCTCCATAAACCGGTTAGCTACAAGGCATTTGTTCGGGAACTTGAGCGTATCATAGTATAATGGAACATACACAATACAATCGGATTTTGGGCGCTTTTTTTCAAATGCAAAAAACCACCAAAGAAAAAACAGTCCATTAGTCAAAGAACTAAAAATTAGTATAACTCAAAGAAACGGAAGAACTATGAGACAAGTTACACTTCTTATCAGATATTGTAACGTAATCAGTGTTGTTTCCATCAGAATACTTAACCACAGGAATAATATGACATTTATTCTTGACTAAATAATATTGAATTCTTTTACGTTCAGTTAATTGTTGGCTGTTGCTAACCTATGACACCAACCAAGTACAACAAAACTACATTGCAGAATAGATACCGTGCCTATAAAACTGTTACTGCTTATCATATTCGTATGTCCAATGCTTCGTGGATGCACTCTTCGGGATTACCGGCATTCGAACGCTTCATTATCAAAAGTCAGTTTTGATAATGAAGCGTATTGAGAAGAATAATCCCATTGCTGTTCTTAATGTAATGAAGATAAAATCCTTTTTCAAGTACAATAATAAATAATACTATTTTTTGCGATTATCTTTTTCCCGTACCTCATTGTAACAACCAATTTTTAAAGTTAAAAGTTATCAATCTTGAATGCTTCATTTGAATTAATTTTACCGCACAGAAACCACAAAATTTTTTATGCCCCAATTTCAATTTCCCAACCAGACAAATTTTTACAAAGGCAAAGTGCGCGACGTTTATACCATCGGCGATGATACGTTGGTGATGGTTGCAAGCGATCGCATTTCCGCATTCGACGTGATACTTCCAAAACCCATTCCTTACAAAGGACAAGTCTTAAACCAGGTTGCGGCAGAAATGCTGAAAGCCACGCAGGACGTGTGTCCTAATTGGCTCACGGCTGTTCCTGCGCCCAATGTTTCCATTGGTAAAAAATGTGTTCCGTTCAAAATTGAAATGGTGGTGCGCGGCAATCTTACGGGTCATGCGTGGCGGACATATTCAAGCGGAAAAAGAATTTTGTGCGGCGTAAATTTGCCCGAAGGATTAAAAGAAAATGATTTTTTTCCTGCGCCGATTATCACGCCATCGACCAAAGCCGATGAAGGGCACGATGAAGATATTTCCAAAGAAGAAATTATTGCAAAAGGTTTGGCAACGCAGGATGAATGGAACACGTTGGAAAAATATGCGCTGGCTTTATTCGCACGCGGCAAAGAATTGGCTGCAAAGCGCGGCTTGATTTTGGTGGACACAAAATATGAATTTGGGAAATTAGGCGACGAAATTATTCTGATGGACGAAATTCATACGCCCGATTCTTCGCGCTACTTTTATGCAGATGGATTTGAAGAACGACAAGCAAAAGGCGAACGGCAGAAACAACTGAGCAAAGAATTTGTGCGCGAATGGCTGATGGAAAATAATTTCATGGGCAAAGAAAATCAAACCGTTCCCGAAATGCCGGACGAATGGATTGATACCATTTCCAAAAGATACATTGAATTGTACGAGCAGGTTACAGGCAAAAAATTTGTTCCCGAAAACCGGAGCGACGAAGCAACGTATAAAGCAATTGTGGAAGCCTTAGCGTAACTTGGAGTCTTTGTGGCTCAACTAAACCACTAAGATACAACGGCTCGCAAAGAAAAATCATAATTCTTACATCATAAATCATACATAAAATGTTACATTCTTTAAGAGGCAAAACGCCGCAGGTTGGAGAAAATGTTTTTATCGCGCCCACAGCAACTATCGTCGGCGACGTTACCATTGGCAATGATTGCAGCGTGTGGTTCAACGCAGTTATCCGCGGCGATGTTAATTCTATTACCATTGGCAACAAAGTAAATATTCAAGATGGCGTAATGGTGCATTGCACTTACGAAAAAACGAAAACCGTTATCGGCAACAATGTTTCCATCGGGCACCGTGCCATTATTCACGGCTGCACTATTCACGACAATGTCTTAATCGGCATGGGCGCGATTGTGATGGATAATTGTTTGATTCATTCCAATTCCATCATTGCCGCAGGTGCGGTGGTTTTGGAAAATACGATTGTGGAAGAAGGCGCAATTTATGCAGGCGTTCCTGCAAAAAAAGTGAAAGAAATTTCCCCCGATTTAATTGAGCAGGAAATAGAACGCATAGCCAACAATTACGTTTTCTATGCAGATTGGTACAAGGATTTTAAATAATGGTATTCCATTAAATGCTTTACAATAATTAAGCGTTCTCATTTTGCAGCAACACTAAAAAAACGTTGTCGTTGTTATTGCTTACCAGGCAATATTCTAAAAAAACGACATAGACCAAAAAATTACCCATGAGCACAAGACACATTTACCAGAGCGGCATTATTGGAAACTGCGCTTACATTGCGCACGTACAAAAAGATACTAATATCTCGTGGCTGTGCCTGCCCGCATTTGACAGTAGTTTTGTATTTGGCAGTAAGTTGGACAAAAAAGCAGGTGGAGAATTTTCTATTCTTCCCGATGGAAAATATACCTCGGAACAACGTTATCTGCCCAATACCAATGTTTTGGAAACAACCATTACCAACGACGAAGGCGCTTATAAAGTTACGGATTTCGCGCCGCGCTTCCGGCAATACGGTCGCTATTTCAAACCACTCATGCTGATTCGAAAAGTGGAAAAACTCAGCGGAATGCCGCGCGTAAGAATGCGCTGTTATCCCGTAACCGATTATGGCAGAAAACGTTTGGCAAGACATCGTGGAAGCAATCATATCGAATTTAGCGGCGGTACAGATATAATGCGCCTCACAACCAATGCACCTGTAAGTCATTTTTTTGAACGCGGTACATTGGTTTTATACGATACCATTTATTTGGTGCTGACTTACGGAGAGCCGTTGGAAGCACCATTGGAAAATACAGTAGAACATTTTTTATTACAGACAATCAATTATTGGCAAAGATGGATTAAGCATACCAATATTTCCAACCTCTACCAGGATGCTGTTATCCGCTCGGCGTTGGCATTAAAAATACACCAGTATGAAGATACCGGCGCCATCATTGCAGCCAGCACCACCAGTCTGCCGGAATATCCCGGCAGCGGACGAAACTGGGATTACAGGTACTGCTGGCTCAGAGATAGTTATTACGTGTTGTCTTCGCTACTTCGGCTCGGGCACTTTGAAGAAATGGAGCTTTATGCAAAATTCCTTGCAAACATATCGGCAAACGAACCGGGAAAATTTCAGCCGCTTTACAGCATTACCGGCAAAAAGAAACTGGAAGAAGAAGAGTTAAGCAACCTCTCAGGTTATATGGATAACCAGCCTGTACGCATCGGCAACCAGGCTTATGAGCATATACAAAATGATGTGTATGGTCAGATGCTTTTAACGCTGCTGCCCTTATATACCGATAGCCGCTTTGTGGCGGCAGAGCGCAGTCATTCCGTGAGCTGGCTCGAATCGCTCGTTACCAAAATCGAACAAACAATAGACGAGAAAGACGCCGGCATCTGGGAATTCAGAAACTTTGCCAACCACCATTGCTATACAAATTTATTCCAATGGGCAGGAAGCAACGCGGCAGCTGTCATTGCCCGGAAACTCGGCGACAGACAACTGGAAAAAAGAGCCCAACGTTTAACTTCAACAGCGGCAAAATACATTGAAGCTTGCTACGACCCTTCCAGAAAAGTATATACTCATGCAGTTGGCAAAACGCCATTGGACGCCAGTACGCTGCAACTTATCGTGATGAATTACCTTGACCCGTCGTCTCAAAAAGCGAAAGACCACTTGGCTGCGCTGGAAAAAGAATTACGCGGCGAAACGGGTCTTTTTTACAGATACCTTCATGCAGATGATTTCGGAAAACCCAAATCCACTTTTTTGATTTGCGCGTTTTGGTATATTGAAGCGTTAGCTTCCGTAGGACGCCTGGACGATGCCATAGAAACATTTGAAAACTTGCTCGGTTATGCCAATCATTTGTTGCTGTTTAGTGAAGATGTGGACGCTGCCAATGGCGACCAGTGGGGCAATTTTCCGCAAGCATACAGTCATGTGGGATTAATCAATGCTGTCTCCTGCATTGCCACAAAACTGGACAAGCCGCGTTTTTTAGTCTAACCCAAAAAAGCGATTCGGGTCTTCTTATTATTGTTTCGGCAAACACAACGGTTTTATAAAATATCGTTGCGAAAGATGCTGTTATTTGTATTTTTCAAACGCACAACTTGTGCTTAATTAATTAACTTCGCCGCACAAAATATTTTACATGACTTCTTCCGAAATACGTCAGGCATTTTTAGATTTTTTCAAATCGAAAGGGCATACAATTGTTCCCAGCGCGCCCATCGTGATTAAAAACGACCCGACGCTTTTGTTTACCAACGCGGGTATGAATCAATTCAAAGATTATTTTTTGGGTAATAAAACGCCCGAACACAAGCGCGTTGCGGATACACAAAAATGCCTGCGTGTAAGCGGTAAGCATAATGATTTGGAAGAAGTGGGCGTGGACACATATCATCACACCATGTTTGAAATGCTCGGCAACTGGAGCTTTGGCGATTATTTCAAAAAAGAAGCCATTGCGTGGAGCTGGGAATTGCTGACGGAAGTTTATAAAATTCCTCAGGACAAACTGTACGTAACCGTTTTTGAAGGTGATGAAAAAGAAGGTTTGCCTTTCGACGAAGAAGCATACAACGAATGGAAAAAACACATTGCCGAAGACCGCATTTTAAAAGGCAATAAGAAAGACAATTTTTGGGAAATGGGCGACACAGGACCTTGCGGACCTTGCTCCGAAATCCACGTGGATTGCCGCTCCGAAGAAGAACGAAAACAAATTGACGGAAAAACTTTAGTCAATGCCGACCATCCGCAAGTGATTGAAATCTGGAACAATGTGTTTATGCAATTCAATCGTTTGAAAGACGGTTCGCTGCAAAACCTGCCGGCAAAACACGTGGATACGGGAATGGGGTTTGAGCGTTTGGTGCGCGTGTTGCAAGGCAAACAAAGCAATTACGACACCGATGTTTTTACGGGAACAATCAGCGAAATTGAAAAAATTGTAAATAAAACATACGCTTTCAGCGACAGCAAACAAGATGTGGCTTTCCGCGTTTTAGCCGACCATATTCGTGCCATTGCATTTACAATTTCTGACGGACAACTTCCGTCAAACACAGGCGCAGGCTATGTGATTCGTAGAATTTTGCGCCGTGCGGTGCGTTATTATTTTTCTTATCTTGATTATAAAACGCCGTTGTTGTTTCAGTTGATTCCGCACATTGCGCAGCAATTTGAGCATGTTTTTCCCGAATTAAAAGCGCAGCAAGATTTTGTAACGAAAGTAATTAAAGAAGAAGAAGATGCTTTTTTGAGAACATTGGACAGAGGTTTGAAAAGAATTGATGAATTAATATCTGCTGAAAAAACCGTCAATCAAATCAATGGAAAAGATGCGTTTGAACTTTACGACACTTACGGCTTCCCGATTGATTTAACAAGACTGATTGCATCAGAAAATAACTTGTCTGTTGATGAAGATGGTTTCAATCAAGAAATGCAACAACAAAAAAATCGCTCGCGCGCAGCAACGGCAATAGATACAGAAGATTGGATTACGATAAATGAAGTTGCCAAAACTTCTTTCATCGGCTATGACAATTTGGAAACTGAAACCAAAGTTGTCAAATACCGCAAAGTAAAATCGAAAAACAAAGAGCAATTCCAAA
The DNA here is from genome assembly GCF_001659705.1 of Arachidicoccus sp. BS20. Taxonomy (NCBI): domain Bacteria; kingdom Pseudomonadati; phylum Bacteroidota; class Chitinophagia; order Chitinophagales; family Chitinophagaceae; genus Arachidicoccus; species Arachidicoccus ginsenosidimutans. The sequence goes on along the minus strand of NZ_CP015971.1, from coordinate 2,721,983 downwards.
TTGTTTTGGAACAAACGCCGTTCTATGCCGAAAGCGGCGGACAAGTGGGCGATGTTGGGCAATTAATAATTAATAATGAAGAATTAAAAATTATTGATACGAAGAAAGAAAATGGCGAAATCATTCATTTTGCCGATAAAATTGTAAGTGATTTTAATTTCCCCGTTGTTGCAAAAGTGAATGCGGGACGTCGTTTGCAAATAACTTTGAATCATTCCGCAACGCACTTGCTGCACGCGGCTTTGAAAGAAGTGTTGGGCAAGCACGTCAATCAAAAAGGTTCATTGGTCAGTCCTGATTTGCTGCGTTTTGATGTATCGCATTTTGCAAAAATTACAGACGAAGAATTGCGTAAAGCGGAAACAATTGTGAATGCAAAAATCCGCGAAAATATTCCTGTCGTTATCAAAGAAATGCCGAAAGACGAAGCGCTCAAACTCGGCGCTATGGCGTTGTTCGGCGAAAAATACGGCGATGTTGTGCGCGTAGTAATGATTGACCCGAACTTTTCCATAGAGCTTTGCGGCGGCACACACGTTGGCTTTACGGGACAAATCGGTTTGTTTAAAATAACGGCTGAAAGCGCCGTAGCGGCAGGCGTCCGGCGTATCGAAGCATTGACAGGCGAAGCAGCTTTTCAATATGTTTCGGAAAAAACGGAACAGGTAAAAATCATTTCCGAATTATTAAAAACCAAAGAACCCATAAAAGCGATTGAGAAATTGCAGGAAGAAAAATCGGTTTTGGGAAAAAGAATAGAAAACCTTGAGGCGCGCCAATTGGTAGGCATAAGAAATGAACTGTTGCAGAAAGATGAATTGTTGAATGTAAAAACACAGCACGGACAAGAATTTGCCATCAGCTTTATCGGCTCCGTAATAGAAGTAAGCAACGCCGATGCTTTGAAAAAATTAGCATTGGATTTAAAAAATAATCTGCGCGATTATGTTGCCGTTCTCGGCGCAAACATTGGCGGCAAGCCGTTTGTAGCTGTTGGTATCAGCGAAACTGTTGTAACTGCTTTGAACCTCGATGCAGCAAAAATCATCAAAGAAAATATTGCCCCTTTAATAAAAGGCGGCGGCGGCGGGCAAAAAACTTTAGCAACCGCAGGCGGACAAGATGCGAGCAATCTGGCTCAAGTGATTGAAGCGGTTAAAAATTTGATTGTATAATTCCGCAGTTTGAAAATATTGTTGCTATGCGTGGCGTCTTCGCCGCGCATTTTTATTTTATCGGTTCCTGCCGATTGTCGCTATGAAGTGAAAAAATTTTAGTGTGAAGCGACGACGCTTCACACAGCAATAAAGCGCCAACTCATACATTTCTTCAATCAACTACCACATTCTCTTCCTTCAGCAAAGGCAATTGATTTAATCGAAGATAAACATTTGCCACAGCCGCAACGTCTTTCGCGCAATATTTTGCGATGCGCGGCAAATCATTTTCTTCGTAATAAACACGCTGCACATCTTTGCCGGAAATATCATCTTTCGGCGTAGGAACGCCTAAAACATTTGCCAATAAATGCAGCGAAATATAATTTTTATAATCGCCGAATTTCCAGTATTGCAATGTGTCGAACATTTTTACTTCCCAAGGTTTTGCGCCGGCATCCGGCAGAAAATCGGGCAACGGAATTTGGTTAATCAACAATCTTCGGCTGATGTACGGAATATCAAACTCGCGGATGTTGTGCCCGGCAAACTGAAAATCCTTAAACTTGTGCTTGAATTTTTGAACTGTCAAAACAAATTCATTCAGTATATCAGCTTCGTTGTCGCCGAAAATGTTTTTAACTTTGAGCGTAGGTTCTTTATTTTCATTTTCAAAAAAATAACCAAGCGAAATGCAAATGATTTTTCCAAACTCAGCCAAAATACCGGCTTTTTCATTATAAATTGGTTCTATGCTTTGTGATTCTGGCATAGTTTTAGTCATTTTTTCGGCGAATAACCGTTGCCAATTTTCCGGCATTTGTTCAAAAACCGGAAATTGCGGAACGGTTTCAATATCGATAAACAACAATTGAGACAAAATATGCTCCATAAAAAGTTTTTTATTCACTAAAGTTAAATTAAATATTCATGGCATACACAAATTATCCATCGGCAACTCCGCAAGAATCGGATGCGCCACAAAACAAACCTCCGAAAGACAACCGTAAATTGATTTACGGTATCTTAATTGCGCTGCTGTTGCTAACATGGGGTTATATTATTTATGACCATAGCAAATCCAATCAAGAAATTGCAGGACTTCAATTGCAAAAAACAAATTCGGATTCTGCAAAAGAAGCCATTCAGGTAGAGTACAACGACGCATTGCGAAGAATGGATTCGCTTACCGGAAGCAATACGCAATTGCAGGGAACGCTGGCACAACAAAAATCGGAAATTGATAACCTGAAAGCAAAAATTGAACAAATCCGTAAAGAAGATAATGGCGATTTGACACGCGCAAAAAACCTGATTGACCAGCTTAATGGAAAAGTAAACGATTTGTACACACAAATAGCAGCATTGCAAAAACAAAACGATACACTTACGGCGAATAATCATGTACTTGCCTCGCAAAGAGATACATTGATTGTGCAAAACAAAACCGTATCGGACAGCCTGCAAGCTGCAGCGGCAGAAAACCAAAGAATTATAGATGAAGCCTCTACATTGCACGCGTCGAACTTTGGCGTAGAAGCCATCAATGCAAAAGGCGATGAAACCACAAAAGCAAAGAAAGCCGACTTGTTGCGTGTATTTTTCACAATCGATGAAAACAAAATTGCACCCAGCGGACCAAAAGACTTGTATGTGATTATTACCGGTCCGGACGGTCGTGTAATTTCAATTCCGTCGCAGGGAAGCGGCACATTCCAGACCCGGGAAGACGGACAAAAAGTTTACACCAATTTACAATCCATCAATTATACACAGGGACAAAAACAAAAAGTATCTTTTGACTGGAGTATGGGCAGCCGTTTCCAAGCCGGAGACTACAAAATAGAAGTATATAACAACGGCTACAAAATAGGAGAGGGCGTGAAAACCCTGAAAAAATCAGGTTTCTTAGGATTGTAAAAAACTTATATTTTACGGCATTAATTCAGTGAACCCGAACAATGTTCGGGTTTCTTTTTGTCGATATTCCTCTTCAATGATTAATATTGCAAAACTTTTAAGGAAACACGCAGAATGAAGATTACGGAACATATACAACAAGCCAAAGACACTTTGATTTCCTTTGAAATATTGCCGCCGCTCAAAGGCAAAGATATTTCATCCATATACAATCATCTGAATCCGTTGATGGAGTTCAAACCGTCATGGATAAATGTTACTTATCATCGAGCAGATACGATGATAAAAAAACGCAACGACGGAACTTTTGAAAAAGTTGCCGTGCGTAAACGTCCCGGAACGGTAGGCATTTGTGCAGCTATTATGAATCATTACCAGGTGGATGCTGCACCGCACATCATTTGCGGCGGCTTTACCAAAAGCGATACGGAAGATGCTCTCATTGATTTGAATTTTCTTGGCATCAGAAACGTATTGGTATTGCGCGGCGATGCGGCAAAAAACGAAACGCATTTTGAACCTGAAATAGGCGGGCACCGCTACGCGATTGATTTGCTAAAACAAGTAAAAAATCTGAATAGAGGAATTTATCTGGACGATGAAATAATTGAAGGCGGAAAAACAGATTTTTGCGCGGGCGTTGCCGGCTATCCCGAAACGCATTTTGAAGCCAAAAGCTATGAAGAAGATTTGCAGCGATTGAAAGAAAAAGCAGATGCAGGCGCAGATTATATAATGACGCAAATGTTTTTCGACAACAAAAAGTTTTTCAAGTTTGTAGAAGACTGTAAGTCGCTCGGCATCAATATTCCGATTATTCCGGGACTGAAACCCCTGATAAACAAGAAACAGCTTTCTGTGCTCCCGAAAATATTTAATGTAGAAATTCCACACGATTTATCCAATGCCATTTTGCAAACGACCAACGATGCAGATGCAGAAAAAATAGGCATTGAATGGCTTGTGCAACAATGCAAAGAACTTAAAGCATTCGGTGTGCCCGTGCTGCATTTTTATACATTGGGCAAACCGCAAACAATTTATAATGTTGTGAAGGAAATTGTGTAAATATTTTTCCACTGATGCAACCTTTTCTTTAAAAACATCATTTATATAAAAGAATAACTGTGGGTAACGAAGATGATTGTCTTTCAAAAATCAATCATCTTTTTTGTTTACTATAAAATCCAATTGTTATCTTTAATAAAATGATGGTTTATGGAAAATCAATCTGCAACTGCATTACGGCGAGACGGGCAGCTTAAAAAGTTCTTTAATCTGTGGGCTATTGTATATGTTTTTATCTTCATTGCGTTTTCACAGTTTATTCCTTCGATGCCGTTTTATGAAAAATTCATTGTATGGGTCGGTAAAACATTTCTGCATATAAAAGACCTGCACAAAATTGAACGCACAGGAAGCGGTGATACAACTTATGATTATGTTTTGGTTTTTGTAAACATCATTATTTCCTGTTTCATAAGTCTTATTATTCTTATTACAGACCATAAAAGAAAAACCTATCGGCAACTGTATTTGTTCACAATTGTAATTGCCCGATATTATGTTGCTTATACAATGCTGAGCTATGGCTTTGCAAAAATTTTCAACGGGCAATTTCCCGGAAACGGTTATTACAGATTAGAAGAAAAAGTGGGCGATATGTCGCCGATGGGCATGGTGTGGACATTCATGGGAGCATCACGCACATATACTTTTGTTTCGGGTCTGCTGGAATGTATCGGCGGCGCATTGTTGCTTTTCAGAAAGACCAAAACATTCGGTTCATTGTTTTCCATGACTGTGATGCTGAATGTTGCGCTGCTGAATTTCATGTACGATGTTCCTGTAAAAATATTTTCAACGCACATTGTCTTACTGTGCATTTTCATGCTGACTTATGAATGGAAAATATTGTTTAATTTCTTTGTAAAACACAGAACAGAAAAGTTAGACTATAACAAACTTCGCGTACGAAAAAAATGGATGCAGATAAGTTTACGCGCAATAAAAATTTTACTGATAGCTTATCTTCTTTACTCGAATATTACAGGATTGTGGTTTACACTAAAAGAAGATAAAATACCGATGGAAGGTGTGTACACTGTCAACACTTTTATTCTGGACAAAGACACAATTTCTGCAAATACAAATGAACAAGATTCTACAGGATGGAACAAAATATATGTTGCTTATAAAGAAGGAATTTCCATTACGCACAATAATCAAAAAAGTCAATGGCTTCCTGCAAAAATAGATACAACCAAGCAATTGTTTGATGTGAAAAATCAAGACTCAACGCAATTTGCATTGCTGAATTATTCATTGAACAAAGACACTGTAATTTTTACGGGCAATATAAAAAACCTTCCTGCGAAAATTATTACCGTAAGAAAAACAAAGAAAGATTATTCCTTAACCAATCGCGGATTTCACTGGATAAACGAATATCCGCCGAACTGGTAATTCAAGGCAACTCTACAAGGTTTGAAAGTTTTACAGACTTAATTCAAATATACTTTTTCAAATCATCCGCAATCTTTCTGTCGTTGCTCAGGCGAGGCAATTTGTTTTGCCCGCCGAGCTTTCCGATGGATTTCATGTAGTTGATAAAGCCGTCTTTTTCTACTAACGAAATTTTTAGTTTCTGCAAAATATTGCCTGTAATCAAATCGTCGTAATACACATTTTTCTTGCGCAGCAAATTATCTATTTCTTCCGCGAATGCTTGCAAATTGTCCGGTTGTTGTTCAAATTCGATAAACCATTCGTGATAACTTTTTCCTTCGCCTTGTTCCACTTTCGGCGCAACGGTAAACTCCGTAATTTTTGCATTAAACTTTTTCGCTGCTTCCGAAATTGCATAATCCACTTCTTCGCCAATCACGTGTTCGCCAAAGGCAGAAATAAAATGTTTAATTCTTCCTGTTACAACAATTCTGTAAGGATTGAGGCTTACAAATTTTACGGTGTCGCCAATATCATAACCCCACAAACCCGCGTTGTTGTTGATGATGAGCGCATAGTTTTCATTCAACTGAACGTCTTTTAAAGAAATGCGCTTCGCATCTTTTTTATAAAAATCATCGGCTTTTACAAACTCAAAGAAAATGCCCGAATTGGTATTGAGCAACATTCCGTGTTCCGTTTGTGAATCCTGGAAAGCAAAAAATCCTTCCGACGCGGGAAACAATTCTATCGAATCAATTTCCTTTCCAATCGTGTCAAACAACTTTTGTTTATACGGTTCAAAGTTCACGCCGCCGTAAACCAACACAGAAAAATCGGGAAAAATATCTTTGATTTTCTTGCCCGTTTTTTCAACGAGTCTGTCGAAATACATTTGCACCCAAGGCGGAATTCCGCTGATGAGCGTCATATCTTTATTAATGGTTTCTTCCACAATTTTATCGAGCTTGGTTTCCCAGTCTTCGATGCAATTGGTTTCAAAACTCGGCAGTTGATTGGTACGCAAATACGCCGGCACATGATGATTGACGATGCCGCTCAATCGCCCCGCAGGAATGCCGCCGATTCTGTCCAGTTCGGGCGAGCCGCTGAGGAAAATCATTTTGCCGTTGGTAAAATCTGCATTCTTCGATTGCGCGATGTAGCAAAGCAACGCATTGCGCGCCGTGTTGATGTGATTGGAAATCGACTCTTTTGAAATGGGAATATATTTTGCACCGCTTGTAGTGCCGCTCGTTTTTGCGAGATACAAAGGTTTGCCTTTCCACAAAATATTTTGCTCGCCTTTTTTAATTCGTTCGATGTAAGGCTTCAACATTTCGTAATCGCGGACGGGAACTGCATCTACGAAATTTTCGTAGTTTTTAATGTCTTTAAAATGATGGTCTTTGCCAAACGCAGTATTAGCGGCTGTTTTGATTAATTCCAAGAAAATAGTTTGCTGGTCTTCGACCGCAGAAGCCATTTCTTTTTTTATTTTATTATACACAAAATTGGCAAACGGTTTTGCCAAAGTGGATTTGAGTTTCATTCGTAACAATTAAGTTTTCAAAAGTAAAGGAATTGAAGCTATCGGGTAGATTTTCCCGCAGATTTTCACAGATGAAAGAAACGCAGATTTTCGCAGAAGTTTTTTCAACGAAAATCCGCGAAACAAATCTGCATACTCTGCGGGAAACACAAATGACAACAATCATATTCTCTCTTAATCAAAGCACTATCTTTGCAGCCTCAAATATTTTGTGATGCAGAGCGACAGAAGTTTTATCAATTATACACGCGCCGTGATGTACGCGATTTTTACCGTGATACTCGCGGGTTCCATTGTGCGCACCACGCACAGCGGTATGGGTTGTCCTGACTGGCCGCATTGTTTCGGTCGTTTAATTCCGCCGTTGAATGCGGGACAGTTGCCGAAAGACTATGAAAAATATTTGCGCAAGCAGGACATTGACCATACGTTCAACGCATTTCATACGTGGATTGAATACATTAATCGCCTGTGTTCTGTGGTGCTTGGATGTATGCTGATTGTGTTAATCGTTTGGGCTGCCATAAAATATTATAAATCCAAAAAAACGGTTTTCTATTCATCGCTCGCACTTGTTTTCTTGGTTGTATTTGAAGCGTGGGTCGGTAAAGTTGTAGTAAATACAAATCTCGGTGTGATGCAAATTACGGCGCATATGTTTCCGGCTATTTTAATGGCGGCAATTTGTGGAGTAATGATTTTTGTTTTGGAGAAAAAAGAAAAGGTTCAGGACAAACAATTCAGGTTGTTTCTTTGGGCTGCGCTGGTTGTTTTATTGATTCAAATGATTATCGGCACACAAGTGCGTGCCGATGTGGATATTGTTTCAAAATCATTTCAATACACACAAAGAGAATTGTGGCTGAAAAATATCGGTTCTTATTTGCAAACACACGAAATTATTGCTTGGCTCGCGGCTTTGCTTTGCATTGCCGCTGCAGGAAAATCCTTTTCCTACGCGGGTTTGCAGCGACGAGGATTAATCATTTTACTGTTGGTCATGGGCGAAATATTTTTAGGCTTAATCATGACACAACTGAAAATGCCTGCTTTTGCGCAGCCATTGCATTTATTATTTTCATCCGTTTTAATTGTTACCGTTTTCTCACAATTGCTGAGAGTAAAATAATGAGTAATATTCAATACACAATAAAAAATAATCAATATTCAGAAAGCATTATCAGTTGCAGATAACTGATAACAAATAACCGATAACATTTTAACTTTCAAATATGGAAAACCGCACCGAAATATCCTCATTAGGCGAGTTCGGATTAATCGAACACCTGACGAAAAATTTTGAAATATACAACGCTTCAACCATCGAAACCGTTGGCGACGATGCCGCCGTGATTGACCATTTCGGCAAGCAAACTGTTGTTACAACCGACTTGCTGATTGAAGGCGTTCACTTCGATTTGATGTACACGCCGTTGAAACATTTGGGTTACAAAAGCGTGGTTGTAAATCTCAGCGATGTGTATGCGATGTTCGCACAGCCTACGCAAATTACCGTGAGCATCGGCGTGAGCAACCGCTTTAGCGTTGAGGCTTTGACGGAATTTTACGAAGGCGTTTATGCGGCTTGCGAAAAGTATCAGGTGGATTTAATCGGCGGCGATACTTCCGCTTCGCAAAAAGGTTTTGTAATTTCCGTTACGGCTTTGGGCGAAGTGGCGCCGAACAAATATGTGAAACGCAACACCGCGCAAAAAGGCGATTTGATTTGTGTTTCGGGCGAAGTTGGCGGCGCATTTTTGGGCTTGACTTTGCTGGAAAGGGAAAAGAAAATTTATCTGGAAAATCCGAAAGTGCAGCCCGATTTGGAAGGCGAAGATTATATAGTCGGACGAATTTTAAAGCCCGAAGCGCGGAAAGATATTATCGATTTTTTTGAGAAGAATGAGATTGTTCCAACCTCGATGATGGACGTGAGCGATGGCGTGAGCAGCGAAGTGCTGCACATTTGCAAACAAAGCAATGTGGGCTGTAAAATTTATGAAGACAAACTGCCGATTAACGAAGCTGCGCGACAGGCTGCTTTTAAATTCGGGCTTGACCCGACCGTGTGTGCGCTCAACGGCGGCGAAGATTATGAACTGATTTTTACGCTGAAACAGGAAGATTACGACAAGATTACTCTGAATGAAGAAATCGCTGTAATCGGTTATGTTACGGATGTTGAAGAGGGTTGCAAGTTTTTAACCAAAGGTGGAAATACATTTGATATTACGGCGCAAGGGTGGAAGGCGTTTTAGATAATTTTATTTTCAATTTTTGTTGACCTTTAGCAAGGCAAATCTCATAAGATAATATGTTGAACTACAAATAAAATTACATTGACAATTATGCGTAGATTTTTGACTTCTTTATTTAAATGCTCTCAAAATAAAAAAATAGAATTGGTTTTGAAAAAAGAAAACCACAATCCATATTACTTTAAAGGGACAAAGCTAATTGAACCTTATATGCACTTAGAAGGAAAATTTATAACCATAAACGCAAAGGCAAAAGACAGTATTGTGGAGGGAATTAGATATTTAGACGCAGTAACACAAATAAACCCCAACAATTTTGCAGCATATTGGATTAAAGGTAAGGGCTATCAAGCATTGCAACGACACGACAATGCTTATTTTGAGTTTAACAAGTCCTTTGAAATAGAAAAGAACAATCCTGACGTTGCACGAGAACTGACGATTGAATGTTTGGATTTAGGAAAAGGAAAAGAAGCAGTAAGCGTTGCCACCCACGCCTTATCTCTTGACAATTTAAACGTAGGTTTAATTGGAAATCTTGCTCTTGCATATCTTATCAATGGCGACACAGACCTTGCAGACAAGAGAATAAAAGAAGCAATACAAGCAGACCCAAATGACAAAATAAATCTAAGGTTATCGGAAATAATAAACGACGTAATTGTTGGCAAACGGAATAGACCAACAAGATATGACGAGATTAAATTATAATATTTACAACCAAACTCCCAAAAACTTCTTCTTAATTCTCACTTTTTCAATTACCTGATTTTTGAGCGGGCGGTCGTTTTTGTCGCGCTTTTGGTTTACGATTTTATCGGCAACGTCCATGCCTTTTAAAACCTGTCCGTACACGGTGTAATTGCCGTCGAGATGCGGCGCGCCGCCAATGGTTTTATAAATTTCTTTTTGTGCCTCGGGTATTTTTCGGCCTGCGCGTTTTTCTTCTTTTGCCAAAGTTTCATCCGTGAATTTTTTTCCTGTTACAATATAAAATTGACAACCCGAAGATGCTTTTGCAGGATTATCATCTCGCGCCTGCGCAAGTGCGCCGCGCTGATGAAAATATTTGTCATTAAACTCCGCAGGAATAGTGTAACCAACATCGCCGTCGCCGAGCAATTGTCCTTGTTTTGCGGTTCTCGAATCCGGGTCGCCGCCTTGTATCATAAAGCCTGCGATTACACGATGAAACAACAATCCGTCATAAAAATGTTTGTGTGCAAGTTTGACAAAATTGTCTCGATGCTTGGGCGTTCCGTCAAATAACTCCAACAAAATTTTTCCTTGTGTTGTTTTCATTACGACACGATAAGTTTGAGCACCGGCAACAATATTTATTAATGCAATAAAAACTAAAAGGAAAATTATTTTCTTCATTAAAACTAATTTTTTCGTTTAAAACAATTAAAACTGTAATAAATTTTATTACAGTTTTAATTTTAATAATTTTTAGATTAAAGCGCGCTCCTCGCAATGATGCGGAGAGCATTTTATTTTGTCGTATCTACAGTCGGCGGAACAGGAATATTGGTATTCATATCATTAGCTGAAGAATCTGCTATTGAAATGACCGGTTTATATTTGTCTGCCGCAGTCTTCATGGATTGAATAAATGTGAGCAAACTAATCAAACTATTTTGCTTTGTATCCACAAATTTAATGTGTGCTTCGCCGGATTGAGATTTGCCGCTTATCGTATTTCCCCATGCAGAAAAATCTTTAAACGTATTTTTCGAGACAGATAAAAGCGCAGAATCATCACTTTCTTTTACAGGAATATTGCCAAGCAGAGACTGAATATCTACGTAGAAATAAGAGGTTTTTCCTTTTATATTTTTAGTTATATCGTCCGGTAGAGATGAATGATTTTTTCCTGAAACAACATTGTCTATCAAAGTTGGCGAAGATGCAACAAATACAGCATCATTGTTCGCAACATAGGCAATAGAACCATCGCCTTCCTGCGCCAAAACAGCAGGAACTAATTGTCCGTTTTTTGCTACAAATAATCCCAGCTTTGCCAAAGTGTTTACAATTTTATCATAAGCTTTTTTGTCGGCAATCGGAAGCTTTACGAGAAAATCAACCGATGGTGTTGAAGTCGTCATATTATATCCGGGAATTGTTTGCTGCTTCATTTGAAAATTAGAAACGGCAACAACAATTTCTCCCTTAAAAGCCGCTGCAACATCGTCGAACGACAACCCTTGCTTTGTCAAAAAAGGTTCTATCATTTGGTCCACACCAATATAGTTAAGAATACCGATTACTTGTTTTAAGTTCAAAGAAAAATCAAAGATACCTAAAGGTTTATCGGGATAATTTTCAAAAGTTTTTCCATCAAGTTCTGGTGCGGGATTTTTCTTTATTAAGTCTAACAAAGTTGCATTTGGATAACCGGTTGCATTGATGTCAATGGAACCGTCGTTAAAATTAAGTGTTCCTGCATAATACATATCTTTTACCAGGTCGCTCGCTTTGGTCATTGCAAGAAATGGAACAGACGACAGCGATTGTGAATAATTTGCATAAAAACTAATGTCGGATGTCGCATTGAAAGATGATGTAAACGATTTATTATCTGCCAACGATTCACTCTCTTTTAAGTCAAACAAAGATTCGAGCTGTGTTTTTGACTCGAGCGCATTGCTGTTGCCAATGTTGAATAAAAAAATGGCAATTTTATTATTCCAACCTATTACGCCGTCTTTTATATCGGTAAATGAAATTCCATTGTCTTTACTGATAACCGAATTAGCACTTTGCTTTTTTATAAAATCTTCAAATTTATTTCCGTCACTTAGTGCAACAACCGTCCCACTCATTACGGAATTTCCTTCGGCAATGGAATTTTTTGTTTGCACAAAGAAAAACACAGGTTGCGTTTTATTGATAGCTCCCAAAAGTGCTTCCCCGGATTTTTTTGAAGAATCGGAAACATGAACGCGCTCGCTAAAAATCTTAACCACAGAATCAAGCTGGTCTTTGTGGTCTTTCAGCTTTTCATAAATTGAAGACGGACTTATGCTTAACACAAAAGTTGCATCTTTTGGTATGTGCTTTGTTTGTTCAATCTTGTTTTTGTTACAAGAGCTGATAATGAACGCCGAAAGCAGTATCATTATCCCATAAAGCGTGTGTTTTTTCATTTTCTATTTTTTTAATGGTTGGATATAATGTTTCAAATAATGACAAAATTTTATGAGCCTTCCTTCTTTGGAGTTTTGATTAAATAATTTTTTAAAATTAGTCTTTGTCGCAATTCCACACAAATTCTCGTTAAAGTATTTGATAAGCGGTTGGTTTAAATTTCATTTAACAGCGGTTTTTATTTTATTGTAAGGCAATTTTCTTTTTTTGTAGGAAATATTAGTATTTTATCTATTTTTGAACGCTTAATAAGCAAACTTATTTTGAGTTTGCATTTATAAAATTTTTAAATGATCCATCCTCATACGTACATTCATCCCGAAGCGAAACTCGCCGACAACGTAAAAGTTGACCCTTTTACCGTTATTCATGCAAATGTAGAAGTAGGCGAAGGTACCTGGATTGGCAGCAATGTAACCATTATGGATGGTGCACGTATAGGAAAAAACTGTCGCGTTTTTCCGGGTGCAGTTATTTCCGCTATTCCACAGGACTTAAAATTTGCCGGCGAAAATACGACTGCAGAAATAGGAGATAATACAACCATCCGAGAGTTTGTAACAATTAACAGAGGTACAAAAGATCGCTGGAAAACACAGGTTGGCAATAATTGCTTAATTATGGCTTACAGCCATGTGGCGCACGATTGTCTTATCGGAAACAACTGCATTCTCAGTAACAATGCACAATTAGCAGGTCATGTAATTTTGGGAGATTGTGCCATCATTGCCGGAATGTCTGCCGTGCAACAGTTTTCAAAAATAGGCGCACATACTTATATAGGTGGTGGAAGTTTGGTAAATAAAGATATTCCACCGTACATAAAAGTCGTTCGACAGCCCATTACTTACGGCGGCGTGAACAGTCTTGGATTGAAACGTCGCGGATTTTCAAATGAAAAAGTAAACGAAATAATCGATATCTACCGTACTATTTACAACAGCGGCTTTAATACTACGCAGGCTTTGGATTACATTGAAGAAAACTTCCACGCAAGCGACGAGCGCGACGAAATTATTTCATTCATAAGAGCCAGCGAAAGAGGAATCGTAAAACGCATCAACAACAAGGATTCCGAAATTGTTGAAGAATAATTTCCATCATGCAGATAACTTTGACAAATTCAGGCAAACGATTTAATCGCGATTGGATTTTCAGAGGATTAGATTATTCTTTTATTTCCAAAAAATCTTATGCTATTACCGGAAGTAACGGAAGTGGTAAAAGTACGTTACTACAAGCCATTTGCGGCGCACATAATTTTAATGAGGGAAAATGCGAATGGAAAGAGAACGCCATTATTCCCGAAGAAAAAATCTACAAACAATTCTCTATTGTTACGCCTTATCTCGAACTGGTCGAAGAAATGACGGCAAAAGAATTTCTTCATTTCCATAATTCCTTCAAGCCGCTTCTCATCGGTTTTTCTATTGAAGAAATCATCGGTTTGGTCGAGTTACCCACATCGGCTGTGAATAAACAAATACGCTATTATAGTAGCGGCATGAAACAACGATTAAAACTCGCGCAAGCTATTTTTTCCAACACACCTGTACTTTTTCTTGACGAACCTTGTACAAATCTTGATAAAAACGGTTATGCACTTTATCATAAGCTGATAAAAAATTTTTGCCAAGAAAAATTAATTATCGTCAGCAGTAACGACGAAGCCGAATATAATTTCTGTGAAGAAATCATAAGTATTCAGGATTATAAAATTCATTCCTAAAAACCGGTAATTCACATCAAATATTGATAAAGTATTTTTTCTGTGGATAATATTCCCTTAACATTAAATTAATGTGGAAATAAAATTAATAAAATATAGACTTCACAATAGAAGACTACTTTATGGCAAAAATTTGAACTTTTTTTATAGATGGAATGCACAGTGAAAATATGTGAATATAGTTTTGTGAATTGAAGAACAATTAATTTTCAACACTGTGAATAATTATAAAAAAATACAGATTTATCAAGCATTACACGGCGTTAATATTTTTGTTGATTTCTGTGGATAACCAAAATATAATTAACTTTGATGTGTGTGAATAACAAAGTTTTCAAGAATTCCACAGCCTTAATAATAATAGGGTTTTTTATATAAATTATATTATAATAATTATTACAAGTGATATGCACACTTTAATTGAAGCCGAAAAAAATTTGGCAAAGAAAGGTTTTCTCGATGTAGAGGTTGCTCCGTCATTGGATTTGTTTGCAGAGATCGAAAAATTGAAAAAAGAAAAGAATGCCATTATACTTGCACACTATTATCAGGATGCAGATATTCAGGATGTAGCGGATTATATTGGCGACAGTCTTGGATTGGCACAGGAAGCTGCGAAGACTGATGCGGATATGATTGTATTTGCTGGCGTTCATTTCATGGCAGAAACCGCGAAGATTCTGAATCCTACGAAAAGAGTTGTATTGCCCGATTTTAATGCAGGTTGTTCGCTTGCAGACAGTGCGCCTGCTAAAGAGTTTAAAGCGTTTAAGGATGCGCATCTGGACCATATTGTGATTTCATACATCAATTGTACTGCAGAAATAAAAGCTTTGAGCGATATTATTTGTACGAGCAGTAACGCACAAAAGATTGTGGAAAGTATTCCTGAACGCCAACCGATAATTTTTGCGCCGGATAAAAATCTTGGTGCATACATAAACAAGCAAACGGGGCGAAATATGCTCCTTTGGAATGGTTCCTGCATGGTTCACGAGATTTTCAGTTTGGAGAAGATTTTGAAGCTGAAAACGCAGTATCCGAACGCAAAATTACTGGCGCACCCGGAATGTGAAGAGACTGTACTGAAATATGCTGATTTTATCGGAAGTACTACGCAAATTTTGGATTATTCCAAAAGACAAAATTCAGGTAATGAATTTATTGTGGCAACCGAAGCCGGTATTCTGCATCAAATGGAAAAAGATTCTCCAAATAAGCATTTTATTCCTGCGCCGCCGAATAATGCCTGTGCGTGTAATGATTGTCCGTATATGAAGATGAATACGCTGGAAAAATTGTATTTATGCATGAAATATGGTTTGCCGGAAATTACGATGGATGAGGAATTGCGTTTGGCTGCAAAAAAGCCGATTGAGAGAATGCTGGAAATGAGTAAAGCTGCCGGTTTGATAAAATAAATTATTGTGTAGAAGTAGAATCAGGCGAAATGATGATGTTGCTGATAATGTCAGATTTCTGTTTTTCTTTCAAGTATTTTTTGTAGGTCAAATGAATATATTCTGCTAATTGAGTATCATTCATTGCAGATAATTGTGTATAAGTAGGACGGTATTTTTTCATGTACTCATCTCTTTCCTTATCATAGAGTCCTATTAATTTCTCTATCAGTTCTTTATTAAACCGGTGGTCAATATATTTTTCTTGTTCTACATTTAAGGCGAATTTTTGATAAACTTCTTGTCTGTGATTGTATCCGAATCGAAATAGGTTAATAATAGCATCTAAATCTACACCCACGCCGCCATTGGAGCTTACACCTACACTGTTTCCAACCGCTTGCCAGGGTTTTTGTCTGTTGAAAATATTTGCATAGTCTTTTCTTAATTGTAAAGAGTCTTCGTGATAGTTTTTGTTATTGACGGTTACTGTAGGTAATTCGTGGTCAAATTTATAATAATCGGGCAGATAAATTCTTACCTCAAAATCTCTCGGATTTGAAATAGTATCAACTGAAAACTTTTTAGTGTCTTTGTTTAAAAATCTAAACCAGATGGAGTCGTTTTTGCCCTGAATGTTAATCAGATAAGCGCCATTTTTGTCGGTAACTGTTTTGTTACCTGAATTTGAATATACCTGAACAGAATCGATAGGGTCTCTGTAAATATTGCCGTAAACAAAGCCTTGAATTGTTTTGGTTTGGGAAAAAACTTTCCCTTCGGTTGATAACAACAGAAAAATGATAAAAATGAAAAAACTTCTTTTGCCTGGTTTTAAAATCAACATTGTGTTTGGGTAATATTACAAACACTTTTTAAATTGATGAATTAATGATTTGGTAAAAATTATCTTCCCAAATGCACCATCAGAATTTGAATATCCGTAGGATTTACGCCGCTTATTCTGCTTGCCTGTCCAATAGTTCTTGGCTTTACTTTATTAAATTTCTGTTTGGCTTCGGCACCAAGTGCGGATAATTTGTTATAATCAAATGATTCAGGAATTAATAAGTTTTCCATGCTGCTCATTTTTTCTGCAAGTTCTTCTTCCTTTTCAATATATCTTTCATATTTTAATTGAATTTCAGATTGTTGTAAATATAAATTATTATATATATTAAAATTTATATTTATTTTATCTACACTTTCAGTCATTTCTTCTAAAGATACGTCGGGACGAAGCAAGAGTTTAGAAACTCTTTGTTTTTCAGTGATCGGTGAAGAGTTTATACTTTTTAAATAAGGATTTATTTCTTCCGGTTCTAGGGGCATTTCTTTCAGTATATTAATAATGTCCGAAACTTTTTCTTCTTTCTCGCGAACATTTTCTAATCTGTCTTCTTTTGCCAAACCTAAATTGTAACTCAATTCAGTTAAACGTAAATCAGCATTATCTTGTCTTAACAATGTTCTGAATTCGGCGCGGCTTGTGAACATTCTGTAAGGTTCGTCTGTTCCTTTATTAATTAAATCATCAATTAATACGCCGATGTAAGCCTGATTTCTTTTCAGAATAAAAGGTTCTTTTTCGTGAATAGCCTGATGTGCATTTATTCCGGCTATTAATCCCTGACAAGCTGCTTCTTCGTAACCTGTAGTTCCGTTGATTTGTCCTGCAAAGAATAAGTTTTTAATCAGCTTTGTTTCAAGACTAGCTTTTAATTGTGTAGGCGGAAAATAATCGTATTCAATAGCATAACCCGGACGGAACATTTTTACGTTTTCAAATCCGGGAATTTGCTTCAATGCTTTATACTGAACATCTTCGGGTAAGGAAGTTGAAAATCCGTTTACATAGATTTCTACTGTTTTGAAACCTTCCGGTTCTACAAAAAGCTGATGTCTGTCTCTATCTGCAAAGCGATTGATTTTATCTTCAATACTTGGACAATATCTCGGACCAACGCCTTCAATTCTACCTGTGAACATTGGACTCCTGTCGAAACCGGTTTTCAGAATTTCGTGTACGTAATCGTTCGTGTATGTAATATGACAAGGAAGTTGCTGTTCGGGTTTTATCTTTTGGATATTTTTATAAGAAAATCCGACAATTTCATCATCGCCGGGTTGTGTTTCCATTTTTGAATAATCCAAACTTCTTGAATCTACTCTTGGAGGTGTTCCTGTTTTAAGGCGGCTGCTTTCAAATCCGTTTTCGACTAGTTGTTCCGTAATACCTGTTGCTGCTTTTTCTGCTACTCTCCCTCCGCCAAATCTCTTTTCTCCAATATGAATAACACCGTTTAAGAATGTTCCGCTTGTAATAACTACAGCTTTGGATTTTATTTCATGACCTAAATTGGTTTTTACTCCGTAAACTTTTCCATCTTTAATTAAAAGAGACTGAACCATATCCTGATAAAAATCAAGATTTTCGGTGTGTTCAAGCATTTCTCGCCATGTGAGCGAAAATAACATTCTGTCATTTTGCGTTCTTGGACTCCACATTGCAGTACCTTTACTTTTGTTCAGCATACGAAACTGAATCATACTTTTATCTGAGACAATTCCACTATAGCCACCCATTGCATCTATTTCCCGTACAATCTGACCTTTTGCAATGCCACCCATCGCAGGATTGCAGCTCATCTGGGCGATAGTATTCATGTTCATTGTAATCAACAAAACTTTATTACCCATATTTGCTGCTGCTGCTGCTGCTTCGCAACCTGCATGACCTGCGCCCGCAACTATTACATCATATTCCTGAAACATATTATCAAAATTATTCTGCAAAGGTAAGTTGATATAATAAATAAATACGTTCCACGTGGAACGTATTTATCTTTAGTTAGTTTTAATAAGTATAGTCTTTAAAATAGAAAATAAGAAAGTTCCACGTGGAACATAAATTATTTAAGATAAAAAGCGAGGTATCTATTTTCCATCTGGCGCATTAATTCAGCATCTTTCTTTGTTTTATCTTTATAACCACAAAGGTGTAATGCGCCGTGAAATATTACACGTAGTACTTCTTTATTAAAAGGTTCATTTAATTGTTGCGCATTTTCTTTTACTCTGTCAAGGCTTATATAAATTTCTGCTTCTGTTTTGTTGGTTGAGCTTAATTCAAAAGTGATAATGTCGGTGTAATAATCGTGTTGAAGATGATTGATGTTGATATTTAAAAGATAATCATCGGAACAAAAAATATAATCGATATGGTTGAGTTGTTTCTTTTCTTTTTTAAAAATCTGTTCTACAAATTGCTGAATATTTCTTTTATTAGGAATGTTCAGTTTTCTATCGGCATAATGGAAAAATACTTTGCTCATTCTTATATTGTTGTTTATTTGTCAAAATTCGGGAATTAATTTCTAACAGCATATATGCATCTGTAAAACAATTACTTTTGTGCATAATAATGAATTTTTTATGATGAAACTGTCTGAAGTAAGTGTAGGGAAAAGTGTAGTAATTAAAGAATTTGAGAATAACGAAATATTTATAAAATTAATGGAAATGGGTTGTATTCCGGGAGAAATAGTGAAAATAGAACAGATTGCACCACTTGGCGACCCTATTTCAATTACGGTGGTAGGTTACAATTTAAGTCTTAGATTAAATGAAGCACAATATATTATTGTGGAAGAAATTTAAAAGAAAAACTACATATGTGATAATAAAAAATTCTGTTGATGAAAGTAGGTTTATACTTCGGTTCTTTTAATCCCATACACATTGGTCATTTGATTATTGCAGAATTTGTGGCTAATAATACAGAAGTTCAGCAAGTTTGGTTTGTGGTTTCTCCGCAGAATCCATTGAAAAAAAATAGTACACTTCTAAATGAATATGACAGGCTGCATTTGGTAAATTTAGCCGTTGAGGATAATACAAAATTGCGTGCCGTTGATATTGAGTTTAAGCTTCCGAAACCATCTTATACTATTACCACATTAACTTATTTACAGGAGAAATATCCTCAGCACGAATTTTTTGTAATCTTAGGTTCGGATAGTTTTTTGAATTTGAGCAACTGGAAAAATTATGAAGTGTTGGTAAATAATTACCGGTTCATTGTTTATGAACGTTCGGGCTTTTCGATTGATAAAGAAAAAGTTGATTCTAAAATTAATTATGAAGTTCTGCAAGCGCCGTTGCTCGATATTTCTGCTACTTTCATTAGAGAACAGATAAAACAAAGAAAATCAATCCGTTATCTCGTCCCTGAAAAGGTCTTTAATGAGATTGAAATAAATAAATATTATTTTTAATTTATTTTAAAAAATAATACCTAATAAAATACAAATCAATACAATAAACGGTGGTTTTATTTTTGTAAATTTCAGCAAACAAAAAGTTCCGGCTATTGTAGCGAAATTGAGTAAATGTTCCGGCTTTCCATCGGTTACGTCAATTGAAATATCTTTCAATAAATAAAGCGATGACGCAAATATAATACCTACAACAGCAGCGTTGATACCTTCTAATGAACGGTAAATAACTGCGTATTTTTTGAGATTGTTCCACACAGGAAAGAAAAATAAAACGAGTAAAGTTGAAGGTAAAAATATCGCTACAGTCCCAATAACGCAACCCCATAACTGCGACCATAAACCGTATTTTTTTAACACCATTCCTCCTACAAAAGATGTGAGGGAAAAAGTAGGTCCCGGAATTGCTTTTAATACACCATAACCTGTAAAAAAATCATCTTTATTCATGCTCAATACGTTCTTGTTTTTTTCCTGTACTTGTCGTGTTTGTGGACGTGTAACGTATTGTTCATACATGATAGGCGCAAGCACATCGCCGCCGCCGAAAGTAAGCGAGCCGAAACGGTAACAGTTTTCAAACAGGTTGAATTTTCCACGCTGCGACCAGTTTTCTTTTCGTGCGGTTTCAGATAAAAATCCGGCTAAAAGAAACACGACAAGAAAGATGAGCATATTTCCCCAATTGATTTTTTTCGGCGGGTTTTCGGTTTGAACAATACGTTTTTTACTGAAATTAGTAGCAATACCTGCCGCTACAATTACCGCCGGAAATATCCAAGGAGTTTTAAAGAACGCATAAGTAAGTATAACTGCGCAAATTAAAATAACCCTTGTAATGGTATTATTTACTGAAAATTTCAACAACTTAAAACCCGAAAAAGCAATGAATCCAATTGCCATTGGTTTGATATATTTCAACACTTCTTTAGTATGTAAAGTATTGTCGTCGATATAATTTAGCAAGAAAGATAATGCACCCATCATTGTACACGCAGGTAAAATCCACACAATGAGCGTGAGAATAGCGAGTAATATGCCGCCTCTTTTGTAACCTATTAATGTAATCGTCTGCGAAGAAGAAGCGCCCGGAAGCATTTGACAAAATGCGCTGTATTCCATTAGTTCCTGTTCTGTAATGTCTTTCCGTTCTGTAACAAATGTTTTCAGCATCATGGCAAAGTGTCCCTGCGCACCGCCAAAAGCTGTGATGGTGTAAATAAAAACTGCTTTCAGGAACTGTAAATGTCTAAGAAGTTTCAAGTTCTGTTATTTGCAAAGTGAACAGAGATAAAGGTATATGAATATTTTATTAACAATATGTATTTAATAAAATAAATATCTTCGTTTGCCCAATGAAGATGAAATGGAAATATCTACAATGAAAAATAGCCCCGCTGTTCATAAAGGCACAACAAAAACAGCGAGAAAAATTATATATCTTGTCAATCCCATTTCGGGAACTTCAAAAAAAAGTATTTTAGTCAGTCTTATTGAAAAAATAAGTGAGGAACGAGGTCTTTATTGTGAAATTCTATACACTAATAAAGATGCGGATTATGATTTTCTTTCAGAAAAAATCGCCGAAGAAAATATTACCGATGTGGTAATTCTCGGCGGCGACGGAACGGTAAACAATATTGTAGGCGCATTGCATCATCTGAAAATAAATTTCGGCATTATTCCGTTTGGCAGTGGTAACGGTTTAGCAAGAGCAGCCGGTATTCCTTCGAAACCGAAAGAAGCGTTAGAACTGATTTTTGCCGGAAAATCTAAGAATGTAGATGCGTTTTCCGTCAACGGAAAGTTTGCCTGTATGTTGAGTGGTGTGGGATTTGATGCAAAAGTGGCGCACGATTTTTCGACCAAAAGCACAAGAGGATTACTTACTTACACGCAGCAAAGTATCATTAATTATTTCAAAGCGCAGCCATACCAGTTTGAAGTGGAAGTAGATAGTTTTAAATTTTTCACGGATGCTTTTTTCATCAGTATTGCCAACGGAAACCAGTTTGGGAATAATTTTACAATTGCTCCCAAAGCAAATCTTAACGACGGTTTGCTCGATATTGTGATTGTTCAGAAAATGAATAAGGCAAAACTGCCCTTTGCTGTGCTCAAGCAAATTCGTGGTAATAACAAGTTGGAAGAATTAGTAGAAGAAATCACACAAAAAAATGTTCTTTATTTTCAAACGCCTGAAATAAAAATCAAAAACCTCAAAAATGCTCCTATGCATATCGATGGCGAGCCTGTAAATTCAGAAAACGAACTAAACATAAAAGCTGTAAAAAGCTGTTTTAAACTGATAATGCCATAATTTTTCTGTTAATCTTAAGAAACAAAAAATTTAGTTAATAAACTAAATAACTCTTCAAATTTAGTATAGTAAAAAGTGTAAGTATGATTTGCCTGAAAGCCTTTGTTTTAGTGCATTTCAGATTAGGCATATATATTATTTTATTCATAAAATTTACGCAAACGTTTTACTAATTCCTACCAATACACTATACTAACAAATAATAGGTTAAAATTATTTTAAAAAAAAATCATGAAAAAGTTAATTAATTTGAAAATAATACTATTTTTACCCTGAAAATTTTTGAAATTCAAAAACAACTGGTGCTCTTAATCAAATTGCGATAACCAATATTATAGCAAAAACATATTTTTAAAAATTACCGGAATCGAATCAGTTGGGTTTGTTGTTTTTAAAATTTATTATGTAATCTGATTTTTTAAATCTTAAAGAAAGTACATGAGAAAAAAATTATTTAAATGCACTCTTCTATTGTTTTCTGTACTATTGACTAATTTTGTAATAGCACAGACAAAAACAATTTCGGGTATTGTTTTATCATCAAAAGATAGTTTACCTATCTCAGGTTCCTCGGTAGAATTAGTAGGTACAAAAAAAGGTACTTTAACCAATACTGCTGGTAAGTTTGAATTGTCTGTTCCTGAATCTGGATCTCATATTTCTGTAAAAGAAGTTGGCTACGAAACCCAAGTAATTGATTTAGATGGAGCTGGGGATTTTATTACCGTTTATTTGAAAGAATCTAATTCAGCTTTAAATGAAGTTGTAGTTACAGCCGCAGGAACAAAAGTAAGCAAAATCCAACAAGGTTTTGCTACCACAACATTAGATAATGAAAGCCTTACACACTCAAAGCCAACGTCATTGGCAAGTGCTTTGGCTGGAAAAGTTCCGGGACTACAAGTAATGGCTACTGGTGGTGGATTAAATCCAAGTTACAGAATTACTATTCGTGGGCAGCGTTCTTTATTAGGCAATAACCAGCCCTTGCTTATTTTGGATGGTAATATTACCTCTTACGATTTATTAAGTAATATTAATCCTGAAGATATCGATAATCTAACTGTTTTAAACGGACCATCGGCAGTAGCCGTTTACGGAGGACAAGCATCCAATGGTGCGCTCGTGATTACAACTAAGCATCCGGCTGCAGGAACCCAACAAATACACATAGCTAATACGACTACGTGGGAACATGTATCTTTTCTTCCTAAACTACAAACAAAATTTGGTTCTGGAGGTGCTGGTTATGGTATAGATGAGAATGGTAATCCCTATTTCTCCAATATTGAGAATCAGAGTTATGGACCGGCTTTCGATGGTTCTATTATTAATTTAGGAGATCCATTGGAAAACGGAGATCAACTTACAACTCCTTATTCTTACTTTGAAGACAGAAATAAATTCTGGCAAACCGGTCTGACAAATCAAACAGATTTTTCGTTATCTTCTGCAGATGTTAATTCGTCGTTTTATCTTTCTGGTCAGTGGTTGCATGAAACAGGGACACCTTTGGGAGATAAATTTACAAGAGCTTCTATTCGTTTAAATGGTACACGAAAAATTGGTAATAAAGTACATGCCTCTTACGGAGTTTCTTACTTGCAAAATAGATACAATGTTTCAAGTGCAACAAGTAGCGTATATACGGATTTTTTGAATATGCCACCCGATGTTCCGATTACTTTATTTAAAGACTGGCAGACAAATGAATATGCCAATCCCAACGGATACTATAATCCTTGGTATGCTAATCCGTATTTTGTCTTAGCAAACAATCGGAGTATAACAAGAAACGATTATCTTACAGGAAGTTTAGAAGTTCATTATACACCATTTGAATGGTTGGATTTGATATCTTCTACTGGATACACAATGAGAAATGTAACTTCTGAAAGTTGGACTAATCCTTTTTATTACACCGATTATGCAAAATCAACCAGTTCGGGTAGTAAATCAGATATAGTAGGAGGTGTTTCTGAGGGTTCAACTTATACCAATCAACTCTTACAAGATTTTAAGGCGATTTTTAATAAAAAATATGGAAATTTTTCAGTGAATGCCATTGGAGGATTTCATATACAACAAGATTTTGTAAATAATTTGGGTGGAAGCGTTTCTGCTTTGATTGATAGTAACTTGATTAATTTAAGCAACAGTACTAATCCTGCACTTGCTACTAACTCTAAGGCTACAGCTCGTCAATTGGGTGCGTATTATGATGTGCAGTTAGGGTGGAAAAATATGATTTTCCTGCATACTACAGGTCGTAATGACTGGGTGTCTATATTAAATCCTGGAGACAGGTCGTTCTTTTATCCGTCTGTGGATGCTTCTTTGGTATTAACGAGGGCTTTTAGTGGATTAAGCGATATTAATTGGCTGAATACTTGGAAAATAAGAGCTGCAGCGTCTAAGGTTGGAGAAGTCAACTTGGGAAATACGTTTCTTGACGGTGCTTACCGCTTAAATCCGACTTACGGTCAGGTAAACGGGTATCCATATAATGGTGTTGCTGGTGAAGGTATGAGTTTAACAATTATACAACAGGATTTGAAACCGGAAATAACAAAATCATGGGAAGTTGGTACTGACTTTACTTTATTCCATGGTGTTGCGGATGGAAGTGTTACTTGGTTTCATGAAACCACGAATAACCAAACGGTTACAACACCTACCTCTATTACTACGGGTTTCGGAAGCTACTTGTTAAATGCAGGTAAAACGATGAGTGAAGGACTTGAAACGTCTTTAAAATTGACTCCTGTTGATAACGCTACATGGACAGTGGCATTACAGGGCACATATAGTTACTATAATAATAAGGTACTTTCTATTCCCGCTGGATTACAAAATATTGCATTAGCAACTTATGGTGGTTCTGGCAATACTGGGGCATATGCAGTACCCGGTATGCAATTTCCGGAAGTATATGCTTTTGATTATGTGCGTCACGATGGAAAAGTGGTAGTAGATAGAGAAACGGGCATGCCGACAAAAACAGATACAATCGTGCCAATGGGCAATGCCAATGCTAGAAATACTATAGGTCTTATACCGACGATAAGGTACAAAAACTTTACTTTGGAAGCTGATTTTGAATATCGTGGAGGTTTTGTGCGTTATAACAATATTGCTTATGATATTGACTGGGGCGGTGTAGGAGCAAGAACAGCTGAATTTAATCGCCAGCGTTTTGTATTCCCTAACTCAGTATATCAGGATGCAGATGGAAGTTGGGTAGATAATAAAACTGTTGTAATTGCTGAAAATGGAAGTGGTAATAATGGGTTTTGGACAGATGATGCCGCAGAAAGGAGTATCACGTCCAATTATGTTTCTTCGGGAGATTATTGGAAATTGAGAGAAATCTCCTTAACATACCAATTTCCCGCTTCTTGGTTAGCAAAAACAAAAGCCATTAAGTCGGCTTCTGTCAGTTTAGTGGGACGAAATCTGTTTATTTGGGCACCTGGAGATAACTTATATACAGACCCCGATTACAGTGATGCAGGAAGCACCTCCAACGGTATTGGTCTTACAGGTTATTCGTATCCTCCGTCACGCTACTATGGTATTAATATATCTGTTAACTTTTAATTTTATCTAAATATGAAAAAAATAATTTTAATTTTTGTTATAGTTATTGGGCTTTCGGGGGTATCTTGTAATAAATTTTTAGATATTAACCAAAACCCTAACTCTGCCGGCAGTTCTACACCTGCAAAAATATTGGCAGGGCAGATTGTTAATATGGCAAGTTGGATTAACTCGATGAATACTTATGGTGGGCAAACGGTAGGATATATGTCTAATGCAGGTGGTTTTGGTAGTTTTGGTGATGTATGGTCCTATGAATATGCTACGAGCAAAGGTAATGGAGATTGGTCATCAGGATACTCAATAGCAGAAAACCTGCAATTTAATATTATAACACCGGCGGCAAGCGACCCATCGCTTGCCAATTATGATGCAGCAGCCAAGATTATAAAGGCTTTTGTTTTTCAAACTTTGGTAGATGAATTCAATGATGTTCCATATACTGAAGCGTTAAATCCGGCTACGACTTTGCAGCCCGTGTATGACAAAGCGCCTGTTATTTATCAGCAATTGGCGCTGTTGCTGGATTCTGCTATTGCAGAATTTAATAGCTCGGCAGCTGCGATAACTGCTGGGTCTGATCCATTCTTTGGAGGCAATACTACTAAATGGAAACAATTTGCTAATTCATTGAAGCTTCGCATGATTGTGAGAGCCGACGATAAAGTAAAATTCACTGATAAATCATTCAGTTCGGATGGGTTTTTGACAGAAGATGCATTGATTAATCCGGGTTACCAAAATGCAACTATGTCATCTGGAGCACAAACAAATCCCGGGTGGAGTTATTGGGTGGTAAATTACGCAGGCTCAAGAGGGCAGAACGCTTACATTCCGGCACAGTATGTATTTGGATATTATGATGGGCATAAATTGAGTGACCCAGGTAGGGGTTCTGCTGTTTATCTTAATTTTCCTTATACACCTACGAGCCAATTGGGGACGAATAATGTGCCTCAAAGTTTGGCTTCCCCCGGAAAAACTGGTACATGGTATTCGGGGACAGATACAACTACCCCCAGTGGTGTAGGGCATTTTACTACTTCAACCGTGGGAACAGGTGGAACTACTTTGGGAAATAATATTGGTGTATTCAAAGGTCCGAATATGGGAGAACCTGTAATGCTTTTGACGGAATTGGATTTTTTGAAAGCAGAAGCAGAATTAAGGGGGCTCATAAGCGGAGATCCGGCAGTAGATTTCAAGGCTGGTATTCATGCATCTTTCAAATATTTATATGAATTACCGGGTGGTGCTGTTAAATCTGGTTTAGATCCGGATGCTGATGCAGATACTTATATTTCGCAAAATTCGTCAGAAGAAGGTGCTACAAATGCTTATTTGGTTGATTTAAGTAAGGCGACTTCTGATGCGCAAAAATTGGAAGCAATTATTACGCAAAAATATATTGCGTTGAATATGATTAATGGTATTGAAGCATGGAATGAGTATCGTAGAACGGGATATCCTAAATCATCAGGTACTGTATTGAACAATCCTTACGGCTCGTTTGCATCGTTACAATCACAGGCAAATGAACGACCGGACCGCTTGCCCACAAGAATACCTTATCCGTCATCAGAAACAACTACAAATGCTGCAAATATACCGTCGGATATAGATATATTTTCTACGTTGATTTTTTGGGCAAAATAAATTTTATAGTTAAAAAAATATATAAATATGCAAAAGATTAAAATCAAGAAATATATAAAACTTTTTAGTGTACTGTTCGTTTTAAGCGTAGGATTTACATCTTGTTTGAAAGATACAGATGTAGCCCCACTTACGGGAACGGATGGTTCCAATGATGTAATTATGTTTTTAGACAATGGAGGATCTACGGGTGGAGGCGCTACCACCTTTGCTGATCCGTTTCCTTTATACAATTTTTCATTTAATTTAGTAAATGATACTGCCGGATTTGATGTGAATGTATATTATGGACCATTAAATGCCGCGCCACAGGATATTACCGTACAATTGGCTTTAAATAAAGAAGCTGTGGATTCTTTTAATATTGTAAATCAGATAGATTCAAATTCCTTATATACAGTTCCGGAAGATGACGCTATTTATAGTTTTCCGGCTAGTGTTACTATTCCAAAGGGACAACATTTAGTAAAAGCACATGTTGTTATTACAGGAACTCCGTCTTATGATTATGGTGCGAATTATGCGCTTCCAATATCTATTGTTTCAACTAATTACGGAATAATTAGTTCAAATTTTGGAACAGAAATCAATGCG
The DNA here is from genome assembly GCF_001659705.1 of Arachidicoccus sp. BS20. Taxonomy (NCBI): domain Bacteria; kingdom Pseudomonadati; phylum Bacteroidota; class Chitinophagia; order Chitinophagales; family Chitinophagaceae; genus Arachidicoccus; species Arachidicoccus ginsenosidimutans. The sequence continues at coordinate 2,693,919 of NZ_CP015971.1, read as the reverse complement.
TTTGTTGTAAAAAATCAGTATGATGGGGATTATTCAATCGAAGGAGGAACAATTCAGCGTTATTCTGCTCCGGGTGTTCCAACAATTGATGATGCTTTAAATGGAGATTTGACAGGAAATCCGGATGTGGATTTAGTTACTGTTGGCGCTAATACTTTGGAAATTCAGGGCTTAACGTGGCATGGTGGTTCAAGTGGAGTTGCAGGTATAGATAATTTGAGAATAACTATCGATCCAACAACGAACTTAGTAACTGTTAAAGCGTTGGGTAATGCGACATTGGCAAACATTAATGGTGCAGTAAATAAATATGATCCTGATACGAAAACATTTACTTTGAACTTCGATTGGAACCAGACTACAACACCAAGAACGGTTAAAAATCTTACCTTAAAATACGCTGGAGAAAGATAGATTAGATAATTAAATTTATTGTAATTTATAAAGCGGCCTAACCGATTGTGATAATTCTCAATGGTTAGGCTTCTTTAAATAAAATCGATCGCATCTCATGATTTTGGCACCATTTTAAGTGTCTGCAACAAATTTTTGAATAAATGATGAATTTATATAGATCATTGTTATATTTTACCCTATATAATTTCGGTTGACAGAACTATCATTATTTTATTTACCTGAAATACTAAAATAATAACCATTCTTTAAACCCATTAAAATCAAGAAGACTATTTTAGATAGTTTGGTTTTTATTGCTGTACCATTTTATCTTAGATACGAACACCACCGTGTTAATGAGTCACTCAAAAATGTTTTTGACAGAGATTTTGATTTCTTGAGTTCTTCTCTCTAATAAAATAACTTTAAACATATATTATTTTTAATTGGTTAAAGAGTTTTAAAAAAACCCACGAAAAAGTTAATTAATTTAAAAATAATACTATTTTTACTCCGAAAATTTATGAAATTCAAAAACAACTGATGCTCTTAATCAAATTGCGATAACCAATATTATAGCAAAATCATTTTTTTAAATTATAGAAATCGAGTTAGTTGGATTTGTTTTTTGAATTTTTATTATGTAATCTGATTTTTTAAATCTTAAAGAAAGTACATGAGAAAAAAATTATTACTTGTATTATCATTATGGGTTTCTTTTGTTTGTCTAAATAGCGCTTTTGGACAAGAAGTAATTACTATTAGTGGTACGGTAAAAACAAGTCAAGGAAATCCAATTCCTTCCGCCTCTGTAAGTGTGAAAGGTACAAAGAAAGGCACTGTTGTTAATTATGATGGAAAATTTACACTAAAAAATGTTCAAAGTGGTTCTATACTTGTGATTTCCGCTATTGGCTTTGTATCTAAAGAAGAGGTTGCTTCGTCCGAATCTCTAAATATTGTATTGGATTCCTCCCAGTCGGATTTGAATGACGTAATTGTGACTGGATATGGTTCAAGACGATTGGCTTCAAATGTTGTAGGTTCTATCGTGACGGTAAAGGGGTCTGTATTGCAAAATAAACCTTCGCCCAATCTTATTGATGCATTGCAAGGGCAAGTTGCAGGTTTACAGGTCTATACTTCAACAGGAGAGCCAGATGGTTCGTCTTCATTTTCATTAAATGGGGTTGGTTCTTTGGGTGCAGGTTCTACCCCATTAATATTGCTAGATGGTACTCCTGTGGATGCAGGAACATTGATTTCCTTGAATCCATCAGATGTAGAAAGTTTATCTGTTTTAAAAGATGCTTCGGCTACTTCCATTTACGGTTCGAGAGCAGCCAATGGAGTAATAATAATAACAACAAAACATGGAGTTTCTGGTTTGTCATCTATTACACTTTCTAGCCAATATGCAACATCTAAATTATTAGGTACAAAATTTTTTGATCGTTTTATGAACACCGATGAGTTATTGTCTTTCTGGTCTGAAACGGGTCTCTTATCAGATGCGCAGATTAATGGAATGCTCAACTATCCAAATGCAGGAAGAGATATAAATACACGCTGGAACAATGTGTATTATAAAGACAATGCACCAATAAAAACACTAAATCTATCTGCCTCTGGAGGAGGAGAGAAAACTTCTTATTTCGTTTCAGGCGGTTATATAGGAGATGAAGGTTTGGCATATCGTTCTGCTTATGATAAATATACTTTAAGATCAAACATTACCTCTAAGGTTACAAATTGGTTTAAATTTGGAATAAATTTGTTTTTTGGATATGATAAGCGGCAGGAAAATCCTTATGGATCGAATAATACCAATAGGGGATTAGGTATGCTAGCTCCACCTTTTTATTCTCCGTATGATTCTACAGGAAAAGCATACGATTATATTCCTGGTTGGAATCATTATTCTGCTAATTATTTGGCAGAAACGCATCCTTCTGTTTCAAACAACACGCAGTTTAATCCGACTGCGTATATAGAGATAGATCCGTTAAAGGGTTTGACGCTAAGGACGCAAGCAGGGATGGATGCATATGATTATCAAACATCTTCTCAAACGCTAGCTTCATACATTGGTTCTCCTAATAATGGAAGCGTCTCAGAAAGTTACGCTAGGGGGGTACAGAGAACATGGACAAACACAATAGAATATCAATTTAGCGAGGGTGGAGATAAACATAACTTTGACATATTAGGGGGGCAGGAATGGATAGATTATTCATATAAAGGTATTAGTGCTTCATCTTCTGGACAGCCTAATGATGAATTAATGCTTTTATCAAATGGTCCTAACAATTATAGTGTAGGAGAGTCTAAAACTGAATATGCATATCTGTCTTTCTTTGGAAAGCTCGGCTATAATTATTTGAACAAATATTTTGTAGATTTGTCTATAAGAAATGATAAATCATCTCGTTTTGGTGCAAATAAAAAGAATGCAACATTTTGGTCTATTGGAGGTATGTGGAAAGCAAAAAAAGAAAAATTTTTATCAGATGTTAATTGGTTGTCTGATTTAACAGTTAGGCTGAACTATGGAACGCAAGGGAACTCTGATATAGGAAATTATCTAAGTCTCCCGTTAGCTGGAACAAATACCTATATGGGGGGGACCGGATTGGAAATTACAGCTCCAGGAAATCCGGACTTAACATGGGAGAAGCAAGCTCTTACAACACTTGGTTTAAACTTTGAGTTATTCCACAGGGCGAGATTCGATTTGAGTGCATTTAATAGGACAACAACTAATATGTTGGTGGATGTTCCTTATCCTTATACATCTGGATTTAGTTCTATAACTTCTAATGTAGGCAAATTAAATATAAAAGGATTAAATGTTACTGTTGATTTTGATGTTATTAAAACGAAAGATTTTGTAATTACACCAAGATTTAATTTTGCATACAATAAGGAGAAAGTTCTTTCATTATTTCAAGGGTTAAATTATTATACAATCAATGGAACTGGTATTCTTTGGGTAATTGGTGATCCTGTGGAATATATGCAACCGATTTGGGCTGGTGTTAATTCTGAAACGGGGGAACCACAATGGTATTTGCCAGGAGACGATCCTTCAAAAACTCAAAAGGATCCTTCAAAAGTGACGTCGGACTTTGATGATGCATTATCGCAAAATACAGGAATAAAAAGGAATCCACCATTTTATGGAGGCTTCGGATTGAACGCCACTTACAAAGGATTTTATTTAGATGCAAGTTTCTCTTTCGTAAATGGGAAGTATCTAATAAATAATGATGCATATTTTTATGAAAATGCAAATGTTTTCGTTGGATATAATCAATGGAAAAATGTTGCAGATTATTGGAAGAACCCTGGAGATAAAACAGAATTTCCAAGTTTAGATTACCAATTTGTGCAATTTGATACAAGATTAATCCAGAACGCTTCTTTCTTGAGATTAAAAAATCTGACAATAGGGTACAAAGTGCCATCTTCTGTTTTGAAAAAGACACACATTTTAAAAGGTGCTAATATATATTTAGTAGGTAGAAATATTCTTACTGTTACGAACTATACGGGTGCAGATCCAGAAGTTGATTCTAATTTACAATTAGGGAACTATCCAAATACTAAACAATATGCAGTAGGGTTGGATTTACAATTTTAATATAGAAAGATTTCGTAATTAAATTTAATAAGTAGAAAATGAAAAATATAAATATATACTTGACTTTAGTTTTATTGATTGCTATTGTCAGTTGCTCTAAAAAATTAGAAAAAAATCCTTATGACCAAATTGGATTGTCTCAAGCTTTTAAATCTGTTATCGATGCAAAGCAGTGGGATAATGGTATTTACTCTGATTTGAGAGGAAGAATCTATGGAGAGTTCACATTGATTAGTGATATTCAAGGAGATGAATTAAACGCAACGTTAAGTTTCGGAAATAATTATGGAGGGACTCATAGATGGGATTGGAGCTCTGGTGATTATGGTCTTGCTGATATTTGGGGTGGGTACTACAGAGGAATAACCAACGCGAATATTATGATTGATGGATTTAAAACTATTGTTCCAGAAACGGACGCAGATGCTGCATCGTTGAAAGAGTATACGGGAGATGCATATTTAATTCGGGCATATTATTATTCGCAGTTAATTTTAAAATGGTCTAAAGCATATAATCCGACAACAGCATCAACAGATTTGGGAGTACCTATAGTAGTAACATATGATATAAACAATTTTCCGGAAAGGGCTAGTATGGATGCTGTTTATAAACAAATTTTAAAAGATTTAGATAGTGCATCAAATTTGTTGCAGGGGGTAAGTGGAAAACCTGGGTCACATGTATTTACATCGGATGCCGTACTTGCATTAGAAGCTCGTACAAAATTGTATATGCAAGATTGGTCTGGAGCGAAGACAGCTGCAGATGCATTAATAAATTCGAAAATCTATAAATTATATTCGACAAAAGAAGGAATATTATCGATGTGGGTAGATGATAATACAGACGAAGATATTATGCAGATTTACACGAATAAACCAAATGAATTGGCTCCAACGAATAACGTTTATTTAGGATATGATGTGAATAGCAATGCATATAATCCTTTATATATACCCTCTTTGTGGATAATAAATTCATTCGATACTACTGATATACGTAGAGTTGCGTATTTTGCGAAACAGCCTATTATTATATCAGGCGCTAAGGATGGAGACTCATTAATGCTTACTGCAAAATATAGAGGAAACCCTGCATTATTTACGTCAGATTATACTAATTACGAGCAGGCTCCTAAACTTTTTAGAATAGCAGAAGATTATTTAATATCTGCTGAAGCTGCCTATAACTTAGGAGATGTTACGAGTGCACAAAATATGTTGAATACTCTTCGTACGGCAAGAGGTTTAACGGCAATTTCTGCAACAGGAGAAAAGTTGTATGATTCTATAAAAATAGAAAGAACCAGAGAATTAGCTTTTGAAGGATTTAGAATTGATGATTTAAAAAGGTGGCATGAGTCAATGACAAGAAGGGATCCGCAAAATACGCTGTTTTTAACATCTGGTACTAATAATTATTATACTCTCTCTATTCCTGCAGACGATGATAAGTTTGTATGGGGTATCCCCAATAATGACATTATTGTAAATACTAAGTTGGAACAAAATCCTGGTTGGTAATTTGGTTTTATGAATGTGTATTTTATAAGAAGGGAAGTTTTGAATTTTCAAAACTTCCCTTCTTATAAAAAATCTTTTCCCAACTTTTTAACACCACACATTCACAATTAAATTACATTTGCCAATCAACCATAATCCGCATTGCGGGCAAATGCAAATTATTTCCGAATGAAGAAAAAACTTTTCTTTTTTATTCTCTCTGTATTTACGGCAGGTTTTTTAAATGCACAGGTTATAGATTCTGCGAATGTTATTGCAGATACCACAACGGCAAACATACCAACTGCCGGAAAAACAAGTTCTACTGAAGCTGTTGGTAACAAATGGGCAAATTACGATTTAAGTCATCGCGGAGGCGACCATTTTATTTTCCAATTCGGTTTTTTGGGTTGGGGCGGTGCTACGGGCGACTATAAATTGCATGGCTTTAGCAGACAGTTTAATGCGGCGTTTATGTTAGACCATGTGTTTAAATCCAATCCGCATTTTAGTTTAGGCTATGGTCTTGGTTATGCCAGTGACAATTTTTTCCTGAATGGAAAATATGCCGATATCGTTGGAAAATCGTCATCCTCCTCCACATTTGAAATTACGGAAAACGGCGGCGGTGGAACCTCGTTTAAGAAATTTAAGATTGTAAATACCTATCTGGAAATTCCATTGGAACTACGATTCAGCAAAAATGTGGTAAATCCTGCTCATGGTTTTCGTGTAGCGGTGGGTTTAAAAGGCGGTTGGATGGTAAACGCGCATAGTAAAGGAAAAAACGAAATCAATTCTGCGGGAACATCTATGTACGGAACAGGCTATATAGAAAAAGAGTACAGCAAGCGCTATTTTAATACAACGAGGCTCGATGGAACGTTGCGTATAGGTCTCGGAATGTTTAATATTTACGGAACTTATCAGCTGACATCATTGTTAAAATCAGGTGCAGGACCAACCCTTCATCCGTATTCCATAGGTTTCGGATTGAGCATAATGTAATTTTGATTAAAAGAAATGTTGATAAAGCCGGGTAAATTATTATCCGGCTTTTTTATTTAGCCATGATAGCACAATCAGATATAGAAATTGCTGAAAAGAAAAATTTTTAAACAAAATTTGAAATACCTGGCAACTATGATAATTCGTAGTATCTTTGTATTGCCGTTAAAAATATGAACATGAAACAAATTAAATTAACTGAAAAGGAAAATGAATTGATTGTTGCTATCAGAAATTTTAAAAGTTCAAAACACAATTATTCGTTGGAGCTTGAATGGTTTATCAGGCAGTTATTTGAAACCTTACTTTATGATGATGATAAAAATTAAGAACGAAGATTTTTACTAAAAATTAAAAAATTAAAACAATGGAAACTAAAACAGCTATTACAGCTAAATCACAACTTGAAAGCATTTTGCTTGATGTATCTTGGGCAAGAATTGCTCGTAATTATTTCAGCAAATCAAGTTCATGGATATATAACAAACTTAACGGGATTGACGGAAATGGCGGAACAGGCGAATTTTCGGAAACAGAAAAAGAAAAGTTGAAGGAAGCTCTTTATGACCTCGCTGATAAAATAAGAAATTCCGCAGATAAATTTGAATAAGCAATTTCTTAAAGTTTTTATTGCCGTTTAATTATGTTCCTGTGTCTGAGCCAAACACAGGATTTTTATTAAACTACCTATTGGTCTTTTCATTGTTATCAAATCATCTCATTATCACATTAAAACTATCTTTGTAAAAGATGATAGACAAGAACAATAAAATAATTGAAAACGAAAGAGCTGTATTGGTCGCTGTAATTCAGCAAAACCAAACCGAAAACCTGGTCAATGAATTTTTAGACGAATTGGCTTTTCTTGCAGAAACTGCAGGTGCACAAACGATGAAACGTTTCACGCAAAAGTTGCCTAATCCCGACAGCCGCACATTTGTAGGCAAGGGAAAATTAGAAGAAATAAAAAATTACGTGCAGGGAAAAAATATCGATTTGCTGATTTTTGACGATGAACTTACAGGTGCGCAAATCAAAAATATTCAGGATGTTGTAAAAGTAAAAACCATCGACCGAAGCGATTTAATTCTTGACATTTTCGCACGCCGCGCAAGAACTGCACAGGCAAAAGTGCAGGTAGAGCTGGCGCAATACCAATACATTCTTCCGCGCTTGCGCGGTATGTGGACGCACCTGGAACGACAGGGAGCAGGTATTGGTTCGCGAGGTCCGGGCGAAACGGAAATTGAAACTGACCGTCGTATTGTCAAGGATAAAATTTCGTTGTTGCGCAAGCGTTTGAAAGAGATAGAAAAGCAATCGTTTACGCAGCGAAAAGAGCGTGGCGAATTTATCCGCGTATCGCTGGTTGGTTACACAAATGTGGGCAAAAGCACGTTAATGAATTTGCTGAGCAAGAGTGATGTATTTGCCGAAAACAAACTGTTCGCAACACTTGACACAACTACGCGCAAAGTGGTTTTTGAAAACACGCCATTTCTTTTAAGTGATACCGTTGGCTTTATTCGCAAACTGCCGCATCATCTTGTCGAAAGTTTTAAAAGTACGCTGGATGAAGTGCGCGAAGCAGATATTTTGATTCACGTGGTAGATATTTCACATGAGCAGCACGAAGACCAACTGAATGTTGTAAACAAAACTTTGCAGGAACTAAATGCTTTTGACAAACCGATTATCACGGTGTTCAACAAAATGGATTTGTATGCCGAGCGAAATTTTGACGAGTGGCTGCACGACGATGTGAAGCAACAAATACTGCAGGAACTGAACGACAAATGGCACAATATTACCGAAGGCAACAGCATCTTTATTTCGGCGAAAGAAAGGGAAAATATTGATGAACTGCGGGCGTTTATTCTCACGCGTGTACGAGAAATGTACCAGATTCGTTATCCGTATAAGACGCAATATTTTTAAACAACCATTAATAAATTGAGAAACATTTAGATTACCCAAAATTCTTATTTTCCTTAATTTCTTAATGTTTTCAAATTTAATTATGACATACTTAAACACGGCAGGTTTTGGCTTGGTATCCGAAGCCGCAACAAATGCGGGCAATGAATTGTACAAGAAATTCGGAACAGTCGGTTCGGCTGCAACTGAAGAGTGGCGCGATGTAGAAGCAAATGTTATTAAAAAGAAAGTTGCGGATTTCATTGGTGCGAATGAAAACAACGTGGCTTTTGTTCCCAATTTTTCATTCGCCATGAATAGCATTGTACAATCCTTGAAGGGCGATGAGAAAATATTATTGTATAAAAATGATTATCCGTCGGTAAATATTCCATTTATCATCAACGGATTTGATATTACGTGGATTGACGATGAACATAACTTTTCGATTAATCTTGATAAGATTGAATTATTGATTAAAGAAAAACAAATTGATATCGTCGCGCTCAGTCATGTGCAATGGCAAAGTGGCTATAAGCTTGACTTGGAAAGGCTTTCAGCGTTTTGTAAAGAACAAGACGTTTGGTTGATAGTGGATGGAACACAAAGTCTTGGCGCAATCGAAATCAATTTATCAGCGTTGCCGATTGATGTCTTCATTGCAAGCAATTACAAATGGATGAATGCGGGCTTCGGCACAGGAATTTTGTTTAGCAACGACGAATTTCTACAAACTTATCCGCCGAAAATTAGCGGAAACAACAGCAAAACCGTTCGGGTAGAAAACGGTAAATATTTATATGAGCCAAGTATTTTGAATTTTGAACCCGGACATTTGAATCAATTTGGTTTTACGGTTTTGAATAAAGCAATCGAAGAAAAAAATACAATTGGAATACAAAATATTGAAGCACACAACAAGTCGCTTACACAAAAACTGTTGAATGAAATTATCAATTTACCTGTGCATTTAATTGGCGATGCTAATGAGGAAAACAGAACTTCAATCGTTGTAATTAAAGAAAAAAACGGCTTACACGATTTTCTGCTGAAACGCAATATTATTACTACTGCACGCAATGGAAATATTCGTATCAGTATGCATTTTCACAATACCAGGGAAGATGTAGATGCAATTGTAGATGCAATGAAAGATTGGACAAAAATATAGACCTACAGAATTTTCAAAAAATCATAAATAATTTGCTATACTTTTGTATAGTGGTTGCCCGATATGTTTTTTGATTGCGCTTTTTAACTTTGATAAACCTATTTTCTTCATCATCAAAACTTTTAATTATGAAATTCGTTGTTCTAATCGGCAGAATTTTATTTTCACTGCTGTTTATTTTTGCATCGTTTGCAAATTTACTTTCCGGCAAAGCCAATGGTTACGCAGCAGCCGTGGGGTTGCCCTTACCAAATGTTTTAGTTCCGCTTGCAGGCGTTGTTGCTTTGGTGGGCGCGCTCATGATTCTTACTGGTTTTAAAGCAAAAATCGGCGGTTGGCTGATTGTGATTTTTCTTGTTCCCGTAACGCTTGTTTTTCACAATTTCTGGTCGATTTCCGACCCTCAACAAAAGCAGGAACAAATCTTGCATTTTGTTACCAATGTTTCTTTGATTGGCGCGGCGTTGATGATTGCTTATTTCGGAAGCGGTCCATTGAGTGTATCGAAAAAATAGCGACGATAATTTTCCGAGAAAGCCTTGCAATATGTTTGTGAGGCTTTTTTGTTTTATATGAATTTATCAATAAAGCATTTGCCTTTTTCAAATACCTTCGCAATTAAATTTTCTTAATTGCGGGCAACAATTTACAAATCTACGGGAAGTTGGTACAGCGTGAAAGCCATGGATGGCGGGCTTTTCAACGCACGCCTCAAAGGTGTGCTGAAACTTGATGGAATTACATCTACCAATCCTGTTGCCGTTGGCGACGAAGTGGAAATTCAGGAAGAAGAGCAAAAAGATTTTGTGATTACTGAAATTCTTGATAGAAAAAATTACATCGCCCGCACATCGCCGCATAATAAAAATCAGCATCATATCGTCGCGGCAAATCTTGACCGGGCGGTTTTGTTTTGCACGTTGAAAAATCCGAAAACTTCCACGGGTTTTATTGATAGGTTTTTGGTATGTGCTGAAGCGTTTCATATTCCTACAATTCTTGTTTTTAATAAAACAGATATTTATAAAAAAAAGGAATGGGAATTGCTAAATGAGATAACTTCTGTTTATGGGCAAATCGGCTATAAAGTATTGCCAATAAGTCTGGAAAACAATGAAAATGTTGAGGAACTAAAACTTTGGTTGAAAGATAAAACATCGTTGTTGAGCGGACATTCAGGCGTAGGAAAGTCGACATTCATAAATGCTATTTTTCCTGAAAAAAACTTGCGTACACAGGAAGTGAGCGACTGGAGCGGCAAAGGAATGCACACGACTACTTTTGCAGAAATGTTTGATTTGCTTTTCGGGGGCAGAATTATTGATACACCGGGCATTCGGGAGTTTGGCTTGACAGGAATCGAGCGTGTGGAATTGTCGCATTATTTCCCGGAAATGCGTGATGTTTTAAGCAATTGCCGTTTCAATAATTGTATGCACATCGAGGAACCCGGTTGCGCTGTGCGGCAAGCTGTTGCAGACGGGATTATTTCGCCCGAACGTTATGTGAGTTACAGAAGTATTTTGGATACGATGGATGATAAAAATTATTAAAATATTTCAACAAAAAAACGCGGTTTAAACCGCGCCTGTAAACTGTTGTAAAAACCGAATATCGTTTTGCGAATACAACCGCAAATCATTCACTCTGTACTTTAATTGTGTGATACGCTCCACTCCCATGCCAAAAGCAAAACCTGTGTATTTGTTGCTGTCGATACCAAAGTTTTCCAATACTTTCGGATGTACCATGCCGCTTCCTAAAATTTCCACCCAACCCGTGTGTTTGCAAACGTTACAACCGATTCCGCCGCAAATCAAACAACTGATGTCCATTTCCGCGCTCGGCTCTGTGAATGGAAAATAGCTCGGACGGAAACGCACTTTTACGTCTTTGCCGAACATTTCCTGTACAAAGAAATACAGCGTTTGTTTCAAATCGGCGAAGCTCACATTTTCATCAACGTATAAACCTTCGACCTGATGAAAGAAACAATGCGCTCTTGCACTAATCGTTTCATTACGATAAACTCTTCCGGGACAAATCACACGGATGGGCGGTTTCTGCGTTTCCATGATGCGCGCCTGCACGCTGCTTGTATGTGTGCGCAACAACCACGATGGATTTTGATTAATATAAAATGTATCCTGCATATCGCGCGCAGGATGGTCTTCAGGCAAATTCATCGCGCCGAAGTTGTGCCAGTCGTCTTCAATATCCGGACCTTCGGCAACAGCAAAACCAAGCCGTTTAAAGATAGAAACAATGCGGTTACGCGTTACGCTCAAAGGATGCCGCGTACCGACTGTAATTGCATCGGCAGGCAATGAAAAATCAATTTGTTCGCCTTGGGTTTCGGCACTTGCAAACTGTTCTTTCAGCGATTCATATTTTGCTTCGGCAAATTGCTTGAACTCGTTCAGCAATTGCCCGGCTTGTTTTTTCTGTTCATTCGGCACGTTTTTCATTTCGCCCATCACAGATTTTACAAGCCCTTTTGTGCCGAGATATTTTATACGGAAGTTTTCCACTTCGTCGGCATTTGTCGCAGACGAAGCGGAAATTTCTTCTTTGTATTGATTAAGTTTTTTTAATAAATCTTCCATGTTTAATAGTGTGTAATGTTTAATGTGTAGTGTGTAATTATTAAACGTTACACATTACATATTACTCGTTAAACAGTCATCATTTCTTTTTCTTTTGCCTCAAGATGTTTATCTACTAAGACAATAAATTTATCGGTAATTTCCTGAACCGATTTTTCGCCGCCTTTTGCCACGTCTTCGCTCAGTCCGTCTTTCTGTAATTTCTTTATTTGTTCAATGCCGTCGCGGCGAATGTTACGAATGCTCACTTTTGCGGTTTCGCCTTCTGCCAATGCTTTTTTGAACAATTCCTTGCGGCGTTCTTCGGTAAGCGGCGGTTGAAACAGACGGATTTGCACGCCGTCGTTTTGCGGCGTAATACCGATGTTTGCCATCATAATCGCGCGTTCAATCGCGGCTAACATATTTTTTTCCCAAGGTTGAATAGTAATGGTGCGTGCATCCATCACGCTTACGTTTGCCACTTGCGGAATGGGTGTAGGATTGCCGTAATATTCCACCGTAATGCCGTCCAGCATAGACGGATTTGCCTTGCCGGCACGTATGCGCGTGAGTTCAACTTCGAGATGTGAAATTGCTTTTTTCATTCCCGATTCGGCATCTTTCAATATATCGTCAATTTGTTCAGGCATATCATTCTGTTTTAAAAGATGTGCGAAATTAGCTTAAAAAAATAAGGACGAAAAACGAATTTTATTAAAAGAATGTTTAACGGGAAATTTAGTTGCAACGCTACATCGAGCAGGAAAAAGAAAAATAATATGCTGTTTCTCAAAAATTAAAATAATTTTACTTTGAAGAAGAACAATTGAGATGGCAACGGCAAAACCCATAATTACCGCCGCGTTCGGTTATGAAACGCTCGAAGAAACGCTTGACATAAAACAAAAAAGTGCCCGGCTCGCTATCGGCATTCCCAAAGAAATCGCTTTTCAGGAAGAGCGCATTGCGCTGATACCCGAAGCCGTGAGCGTTTTGGTCAACAACGGTCATCAGGTAATGATTGAATCAAAAGCCGGCGAAGGCAGCAAGTTCAGCGATAAAGATTTTAGTGAAGCGGGCGCCATTATTTCTTATGATGCCGAAGAAATTTATAAGCAACCTATCATTATTAAAAGTGCACCGATAACCGTTGCAGATGTGCCGAAATTGCAACGCAATCAAATCATCGTTTCTCCGCTCAACCATACTTTGCTGAAAAAAGAAATTCTGGAAGAACTGGCGAAGAAAAAAATTACCGCTCTTGGTTTTGAATTGCTGAAAGACGACAGCGGCACATTTCCCATTGTACGCAGCATGAGCGAGATTGCGGGCAGCGCATCAATGTTGTTGGCTGGACAATTTCTGGCATCTTCCAACGGCGGGAAAGGCGTATTGCTCGGCGGCATCAGCGGGATACCACCAACAAAAGTGATCATCATAGGCGCGGGCGTTGTGGGCGAATTTGCCACACGTTCGGCGTTGGCAATGGGCGCATCGGTAAAGGTTTTTGACAATAACGTGTATCGGTTAAAACGCTTGCAAAACAATCTCGGATTTCGCGTGTGGACGAGTGTGATTGAGCCTAAAATTTTAGCCAAGCAACTAAAAACCTGCGAAGTTGCCGTAGGCGCATTGAGCAGCGCAAAAGGTCGCGTGCCTATTGTTGCCACGGAACATATGGTGTCGCACATGCGGCAGGGCAGCGTAATTATTGATGTGAGCATTGACCGCGGCGGTGTTTTTGAAACGAGCGAAATTACTTCACACGAACATCCAACGTTTATTAAGCATGGCGTGATTCATTATTGTGTGCCGAACATTGCGAGCGGCTTTGCGCGCACGGCGAGCCACGCAATAAGCAATGTGCTGATGCCTTTGTTGTTGAAGGTTGCGGACAACGGCGGATTGGATGCGATGCTTTGGCATAACTTTAATTTGCGGGAAGGAATTTATATGTACAAAGGCTGTGTAACCAATATTCATTTGAGCGAACGCTTTGATATAAAATATACCGATTTGAACCTGCTGCTGGCAACAAGCAGAAGATAATTTGTTAAACAATTCTTCCGAAGAAATTAATTCTCTTGGTTCATCGGATTAATTCTTTATTTTGCATTGTTATCGTTCGGGCAAAATCCATGATTAAAAAAATCTTCATTATTGTTTTTGGCGTAGCCACATTTTTCTGCGCGCGCGCGCAGACGGACAGCGCTTTGTGGCAAAAAGATTTTGGCAAAGTGAAAACAACAATGCTTAGCCAGCCCGGACAAAATGCAACTTTGTACAGCCAGTTAAGTGTACAATTAGATTCGCTTGCGATTAAAAATCCCGGCAATGCCGAAGCGTGGTATTTTCTCGGCTCGGCAATAGATAAATTTAATACGTCAAGCGGCGAAGAAATTCCTTCATCGTCTTTATCGTTGGCAGAGAAATCTTCGGCATGTTTCAGCAATGCACTCGATTTAAGCAACGGCAAATACGAAGGTCAGACCTTGCTTTTCGACCCTCATACAAAAATCCTTTCGGTTTGGGGAGCGCAGGCATTTCGCTATATTGATGAGGGCAAAAAAGATTCTGCAATCTGGTGTTTGTTGCAAGCTAATGAAACCGGTGGCATTAATCAGACTGTAAAAAATTATTTCAAGCAGGTGCTGGACGAATGCTCCGACAGTTCTTATCTGTTTACCAATGGCGATTTATATTTTTATTACCTCGCATACTTGCAGTTGGTGGAGCATTATCGTGCTGATGTTCATTGTGTAAGCCTGAACTTTCTCAACACGCAATGGTATCCGCAAATGCTTAATGCATCAGGGTTTCTGCCGCTTGGCATATCAAATGATTCTTTGGCAAAAATCCAAAATATCGAATGGAAAGCGCAGGATGTTGTATTGCAAAACAAAGACACCGCTTTGCATGGCGATAGCTTAATTTCTTGGAATTTAAAATCGACCAACGGTAATTATATTTTGCGTTCCGATTTGATTTTGAAATTATTTGTTCAACAAAATGCTTTCCGTAAAAACATATTTTTCGCAGCCGATGTGCCGGAAAATATGCGCCTGTTTTTAAGCACAAGAAACTATGCGGAATTAAGAGGACTAACGTTAAAAATTGTACCGCGGAAAAATTTGACTTCGCTTTCTTTTTTAGAAAACCGGTTAGCAGAATTGAATGAATTGACCGCCGATGATTCTGCATTTACCTGCAACAAAGACAATATACAAGTGTTGAACAATTACCGCTTTGCCTACACCGCTGCGGCAGACCTTGCCATGCTGCGCAATGAAGCCGATGCTGCGCAAAATATTCTTGCTTTTGAAGAAAAAAAATATCCTGAAACATTACTTCCTTTCTATGCCGATGCTACCAAAAAATGGTTCAACGGCTTCAGACAAAAGATTTTGGATACGGCGTTAAATAAATAATGATTTTGCCACAAAAAATAAGCCCCGAAATTCTTTTAGAAAATTCGGGGCTTTGTGCATCTTTTATCCAAAATCAAAATCTGTACGTAGCATTGAAGGACAGCATTCTTGTAGGTCCGGCTAATAACCAAGAAGTATAAGTGTAATATTTTTTGTTAGCAATATTATCTATTTTGGCAGTAAGCCTGAACTTAGTAGCGTCATAGAAAATGCTTGCGCCGAAAGTTGTGTAGCCGTTTAAAATAATGGTGTTGGTATTGTTGGTAAAGCTGCTGCTTTGTCCGTTACCACCTGCACCTGCGCCGAAGCCTTTTAGCGAGCCGGAAGTGATGCCGTAATTTACCCAAATATTGCCTGCATGGTGCGGAGCGCCTTCCACCCGGTTTCCGTCGAGGCTTACCGGAGCTTTATTGATGATGGTGGTAAATTCGGTATAGCGAATATTGTTGTAGCCATAGCCCATAGCAATGTTCAAGCCCGGAACAGGATTTGCCAATACATCCACATCTATACCGCGGCTTCTTTGTTTGTTGTTTTGCTCATAATACGTGGTGTTGGGCACCTGCATCGGCATATTTTTGACTTTGATATCATAGTAGCTGACCGTGCCTGTAAGGCGATGATGAAATGCATCGAATTTAACGCCGGCTTCCCATTGATTGGCATACGCGGGTTTCAGCAAATTGCCCGACGAATCTAAGTTGCTGTTGTTTCTGTAACCATTGTTGTAGTTGCCGTACACAGAAAGCGCATCTTTGACTATTTCGTAAGAAATACCCAGCTTTGGAGAGTAAGACGTTTGTTTGTAATCGTTGCTTACATCCACATATCTGTTGGCACGCAGACTTGCCATTAACAGCAACCTGTCAGTAATATTGAGAACTTCGGAAACGTATGCGCCGTAGCTGTTGGCGATACTTCTGGTTGCGTTATAATTTATGTTTGCACCAATGCTGTCCACCTTTGCTTTCTTCATTAATTTTTGGGTCTCATTTGCCGTAGCCGGAATTTTATCATACACAACCGTGCCTCTTGCCTGACCTACATTTGTTCTGAAATAATCTACGCCTGCCAATAACCTGTTGCGCATATTTCCTATTTTGAAATCGCCAATAAAGTTTTGCTGAAACTGTTGTGTATATAATTGGCTGTAAGGTATTTCCAAAACATTTCTTGTAATGACTGCCGTGTCTGCGGCAGATGCTTTGTTGGCTACGAGATTGATATAATGTGTCTCGTTGTTGCTTCTTGCTACTGCATAATTGGTTTGCGACTTCCATTGGTCAGATAATTTATAATCTGCCTTTCCTGTAACCGTCCATGTTTGTTGCTTGCTGTTAAAGTCGGGAGTTACATAAGAATTATTCGGGTCTAATCCTAAGTCTTTGAAATTGCCGGTGTATGTACTTGTTTCGGTAGTTCCGCCGGGAGGCGCGCCGAATCCGAAGAGAATAACGGGGCGCACGCTCTTGTAGTAATAAGCATCGAAATGCAACGTCAGTCTGTCATTGGCTTTTATCAATAAAGACGGCGCAAAGCCTACATTGTTTTGCGCAAGCTGTTGGAATGTGTTTCTGCTGTCATACATTCCATTGACGCGCAGCAAAGCTGTTTTATCATCATTCAACGGCGTGTTATAATCCACGGTTGTTCTTGACAATTCGTAGCTGCCCGTAGTGTAGGAAACTTCGCCGCGTTTTACTTCCAAAGGTTGTTTCGTAATCAGGTTGTACACACCGCCGTAAGAAGCGCTTTCGTTGCCGCCGAATAAAGTGGCGGAAGGCCCTTTGATGGCTTCAATTCTTTCCACATCGAACATATCCGTCAGTGATACATATCCTGCGGAAACTCCGTTGCGATACATAACAGAACCGCTGGCGAACCCTCTGGACATAAATGTAAGCGATGAACCGCCGCTGCCGCCGACGATAGATAAATTGCTCACGCCCGGAATATTGAGCAATGCCTGTTCGGTAGTTGTAACCAATTGATTTTGGAGCACTTCTCTCGGAACAACTGCATAATTCTGCGGATTTTCAATATAAGACATCGGCATTCTTGCAACCTGCTCGCTGTTTTTATCAATATGACGGAAAGAGCTCGAAACAATAACGTCTTTCAATTCTGCGTCTTTTTCCGATAATGTAATTGTGCTTGCAGAAATCTGCGGAGCGTCAAGATTGACAGTTACCGATTGCGTTTGTATGCCTAACGATTTTATTGTAATTGTATATTGACCGTAAGGAACATTTCTGAACTGAAAATAGCCTGCGTCGTCGCTTTTGGTTTGCTTGCCAGAAGGCTCTAATATCAGAATAACATTTTCTTCCGGCTGGTTGTCGGCATTCAGCACTTTCCCGTTGATGATGCCGGTGTGTTTACTTTGCGCCTGCAAACTTTGTATAGCAAGCGTGAAGACCACAAACAGGAATAAACAGACTTTCGTTGATACACTTCTTTTCATTGCAAATGGATATTTATTAACAAATTATTTTCGAGCGCAAAGGTGTGGCGAGGTGCTGAACTGATGTTTACGAAATCGGGAAAATCAGTTTCATCAATGCAAAAAATTCCGTATTTCGTAAATGGTTCTATTATTTGTCGCTGACATTTGCAGAGATGCCGTAATTAAAAATGATTACGGTTTTATTGTTTTATATATCGAATGAAACAAAAGAAAAAATCTTTTCTCAACAGGCTGAATGCATGGCTTCATTTGTGGACGGGCATTGTTACGGGTATTATTTTAGTGGCTGTTTGCCTTTCGGGAACGCTTGTTGTGTATGGCGATGAAGTCATTGATTGGTCGGCGGGCAAAGCAAAATACGTTACCGAAGTGAAGAATAGTCGCATTTCTGTCGAGCAAATGATAAAAAACATAAAGCGTGAACTGCCCAACTGCAAAGTATCGGAAGTGCTTGTATATAAAGACCCGAAACGCTCCGTGCGGTTTCGCAGCTTCAGCAAGGAGCAGGGGCTTTCCATGATTTATGTGGACCCCTATTCGGGAAAAATTTTAAAAAACGATGCAACAGGCAATTTCTTTTTTACAATGGCGCATATTCATGCGGCTTTTCTGTGGCAGGGTCCAGGCGAATGGATTGTGGATATAGCTACTATTATTTTTTTAATAGAAATTATTACAGGCATTATACTTTGGTTTCCCGTTAAATGGAACAAGCACAATATTGATGCAAGTTTTAAAATCAAATGGCGCGCAAAATTTAAACGCGTAAATTACGACCTGCACAATGTGCTGGGTTTTTATTCATCCGTATTGGCAATTATATTGACCGTAACAGGCTTGCTGATTGCATTTAATTCCGTATCGCAAAAAACAATTCAGTTATTCGGCGGCGACTGGAATCCGCGTTGGCAGCAAAAGGTTTTGCCCCAATCAGATACTTTAAAACACTCAATTCCGTTGGCTGCTGTTATAGATGAGCAATTAAATAAAACGCCCGATGCGCGCGTGGCGCAGGTATGGATTTATCAATTGCCGACAACCGGCTATTACATGATTACAACCGCCAAAAACATAGGATTAAAAAGCGCCGAAAATGCGCACATCAGCTTCGTGGACAGATATACGGGAAAAGCATTGCCCGTACCGCCGAAAAACTTAAAAGGCGAATATATCGAAAACAACATTTGGCAACTGCACATGGGAACATGGATGGGACAAGCCGGAAAATTGTTTACATTTTTGTGCGGACTTATATGCACCTCCTTGCCGATAACAGGCTTCATTATATGGCTGGGCAAAGGCAGGAAAAAGAAGAAAAGAAAACAGCCCGTTATGATTACTGCCGTGTAAAAAATATATGGGTCTTTTTTGTCGTAGAAACTGTGTGCAAAATAAATCGAAGTTCTAAATAAATTGTTGCAATAATTATTTCAACATCTAAAATAATCTGCTAATTTCGCCTCGAAATCTATGAATTCGGGCATGATTTTTTCTTATCCGGTACAAATAAATTTCATTACCTTTCCCAATAAATAATCTTTAAAAGCAGGAAGTACGATAAATGGGACTTTTTAATTTTTTTACGCAGGAAATAGCGATGGATTTAGGCACCGCTAATACCCTCATCATTCACGACGAAGAAATAGTTGTAAATGAGCCGTCCATTGTGGCGCTCAACAGAAATAATCCTAAAGAAGTTTTAGCAGTGGGTAAACGTGCATTACTGATGCACGAAAAAACACACGAAAGCATCCGCACCGTTCGCCCGTTGAAAGACGGTGTAATTGCCGACTTCAATGCTGCCGAGCTGATGATACGCGAGATGATAAAAATGATTTATCCCAAGAAACCATTATTCGCACCCAGCTGGCGCATGATGATTTGTATTCCGTCCAGCATTACCGAAGTAGAAAAGCGTGCTGTGCGCGATAGTGCAGAACAAGCGGGAGCAAAAGAAGTTTATCTTGTACACGAACCGATGGCTGCTGCAATCGGTATCGGTATTGATGTAGAGGAACCTGTGGGCAACATGATTATTGATATTGGCGGCGGAACTACGGGTATTACCGTGATTGCACTTGCGGGCATTGTGTGCGACCAAAGCATACGTATTGCCGGAGATGAATTTACGGCAGATATCATGGAAGCATTGCGCCGTTATCATTCTTTATTGATAGGCGAGCGCACGGCAGAGCAGATTAAAATTCAGCTTGGTGCAGCTATGAAAGATTTGGATAATCCGCCGGATGATTTACCTGTGAATGGTCGCGACTTGGTTACGGGCATTCCTAAGCAAATTATGGTAAGCTATCAGGAGGTGGCAGAAGCATTGGACAAAAGTATTTTCAAAATAGAAGAAGCAATTTTAAAGGCATTGGAAACCACACCGCCCGAACTGGCTGCCGATATTTATCGTCGTGGATTGTATTTGACAGGCGGTGGCGCATTGCTTAGAGGGCTGGATAAAAGACTGAGCCAAAAAATAAAACTGCCGGTTCACATTGCCGATGACCCGCTGAAAAGCGTAGTACGTGGTACGGGAATTGCCCTGAAGCATTATCAGCGTTTTCCATTTATCATGCGATAAGGATGCAAGCCGAAAGTCAATGTTTATCAGGTTTTCGGCTTGTTGTTTTATATTTATGTCGATTCTGAATTTGTGTAAGATAATTTTCCTGTGAAGAATATTTTTTTGTTCATAAGGCGGTTTTTTAATTTTTTTCTGTTCCTGTTTTTACAGGTTCTGTGCATTTCATTTTTGCGAAAATACAACCGGTCTTATGAGGCGGCATACTCCAATGTAGCACATTCTTTCACAGGGGTTATTGACGAAAAATACAACAACGTTCAGTATTATTTTGATTTAAAGAAAACCAACAATGCGCTTGCTGCGGAAAATGCAAAACTGAAAACGGCGTTAAATCAATTGCTGCACAACGGAGATTCGCTAAATAGCAATAAGCTGTACACAATGATAGATTCGCTGAACAAAGATTCTCTGGGCAGTGTACGCAAGTATGAATATTATGAAGCCAAAGTTGTGAACAATTCCGTAAGCAATGAGAATAATTATATTACAATTGAGAAAGGCGCAAACCAAGGTATAAAAAAAGATTTGACTGTTACAAGCCCTACCGGAATCGTAGGACGCGTGGTTTCGGTAAGTCCTAATTACAGCATTGTGATGAGCCTGTTGAATCACAATAGCCACGTTACGGTAAAGCTAAAGAGAACCGGTTTTAATGAAGGCTTTGTAGAGTGGGACGGCAAAGAAGCAAATGTGCTTGTGTTGAATAATGTTCCTAAAAGCGTTGATGTAAAAAAAGGCGATTCCGTAGTAACCAGTAATATCTCTGATTTTCCCGAAAACCTGATGATTGGCAGAGTGCAGGAAATCAAAGCAAATCCTTCGACAAAATATTACAATATTAAAATAGCAACATCGGCGAACTTTTATTCGCTGCAATATGTGTATGTAATCAAAAATAATTTTGTAAACGAACAAAAAACATTGGAAAGCGCACAGCCTAAATAGTTATGAGTGTATTGTTGAAAAACATATTCCGGTTTATCTTTTTTATACTGATACAAGTATTTGTGTTGGACAAAGTACCGTTGATTCATCAGTACATAAAACCTTCCTTATCTTTTTTATTTATTCTCTGGTTGCCGTTCAGTTTGTCGCGTGCAAGCCTTATGATAATTGCATTTTTGTTTGGTCTTGCATTGGATTATTTTGGCGGTACACCGGGTTTGCATTCTGCTCCCTGCGTACTGATTGCATATTTGCGTCCGCTTATTTTGAATCTTATTTTACCGCAGGAAAAAACAGAAGTAAGCTATATTGACCCTAACGCGAGAAGCATAGGTATTGCTCCGTATGCCGTTTATGTGATTGTGCTTACGGTGGTTTATCATATATATCTTACGTTCATTGAGTGGATGCAATTTGGCAATTTTCTTTTCTTCATCGGCAAAGTGCTGGCATCTTCTTTATTAAGCATACTGCTGATTTTTGTTACCGAAATTTTATTTTTCCGTAAAGCAAAGTTCAAGACCAACGCGGCATAGCACATTATTGTTTTTTTAAAAAATAATCTTTGCGAAATGAACTGCAATGAATTGCCATGTTGCAGCTTTGATTATTTTTGTAATACTATTAAAAGCGCTTCTTTAACTTCATCGCATGGCTATTCAAAACAACAATCAGGTACGCAGCAGAATTATATTGGGCATTTTCGCCGTTATCTTCGCCGTTATTCTTGTGCAGTTGCTTAACCTGCAATTGTTCTCGTCCAAATATCGCATTCAGGCAGAGAATAATGCTATTCTCCGGAAAGTAGTTTACCCCGACAGGGGAATTATTTACGACAGGAAAGGACGTGCTATTTTGGATAATGTGATAAATTATGATTTAATCGTAACGCCTGCAGAAGCGCGCAAAGGTGTAGATACATCGGCTCTTTGCAATATTCTTGGAATTGATACTGCGGAATACCATAAAAGAATAATTACTGCGATTATCAAAAACAGCAGCTTTAAGTCAAGCACTTTTGAGCCGTTGCTTACACCGGAGCTGTATGCGCAACTGAACGAAAATATGTATAAGTTTCCGGGCTTTGCGTTGCAAGAGCGACCTGTGCGTACATATCCTTATCATGCGGGCGCCAATTTTCTCGGGCGGGAAGGCGAAGTCTCTTCCAAATTTTTAAAAGACAATCCCGATGCAGGTTATCAACCCGGCGATAATATCGGCATTACGGGTTTGGAAAAATCGTACGAAAAAGTATTGATGGGACAGCGCGGGGTACAACGGTTTCTGCGCGACAACCGCGCACGCATACAAGGTCCTTATGCCAACGGCGATTTCGATACCACAGCCGTTGCCGGACGAAATTTATATACCAGTATCGACATTAAAGTGCAGGCTTTGGGCGAAAAAATGTTTCAGGGAAAATTGGGTGCTGCGGTTGCTATCAACCCGAAAACCGGAGGCATCATTGCCATGGTGACGGCGCCGAGTTTTGACCCCAATGATTTGTCGCCGAGCGAATACAGGAAGCACATAGGATTTTTGGTAACCGATACCAGCCAGCCAATGTACAACCGCGCCGTGAGTGGGGGCTACCCGCCCGGCTCAACTTATAAACCGATAGGCGCACTCATAGCATTGGATGAGGGATTGATTACGCCGAAAACAGAATATGATTGCAGCAGACCTTATTCCTGCGGCGGAAAATTGGTACATAACGACGAAAACGGCAGCGAACATGAAACGCTGAAACCCGCTATTGCACATTCTTACAACTCCTATTTTTGTCATATCTTCAAACTTACGCTGGACAACCCCGCATATAACTCTCCGAGAAAAGGCTATGCTGTATGGCAAAATTATATGCACAGTTTTGGTTTTGGCAGAGCCTTGGGTGTTGATATTCCCGGGGAAAAACAAGGCAATATTCCGGACACGATGGTATATAATGAAGCCTATGGTTCTCGTTGGGTCGCCTGTAATTTAATCACAATGGGCATTGGTCAGGACAAGATGTTGCTGACGCCTTTACAATCTGCCAACGAAGCGTGCATCATTGCCAATAAAGGTTGGTATTACACGCCGCATTTTGTGGACAGTATAGAAAATCAAACCGAAGATGATACGGTTTACCTGGCGAAGTATCATGTGAAACACCAGCCATTGCATATCAGCGACGAAGATTACCGCTCGGTACAGGAAGGTATGGAAGATGTAACAGAAATAGGGACGGCGCACAACATAACAATTCCGGGTGTAAGATATGCTGCAAAAACAGGGACGGCGCAAGTTCCGAAGCTCAAAAACCTTGCGGTGTTCATTGCTTATGCGCCTGTTGATAATCCTAAAATTGCAATGGCTGTGTATGTGGAAAATGCAGGTTACGGTGCTACTTGGGCAGGTCCTATTGCTGCGCATATGATGGAACTATACCTGAACGATACGCTTACAAGTGAAACCCAAGCTGATGTAGAAAGGCTTTCCAAAGCCGACTTATTTCCATCGCAGATTTATGAATGGCGCAGAAGAAAAGATTCTTTCAAAGCCGTTCGCTTGCGCGAAGAAGCAAGGCGTATAGATTCTATTGCTTTAGCACGTAAGGAAGACAGTCTGAAAATGGCGCTGGCAAATAAAAATAAAAAAGCTCCCGCAAAAGATTCAGAGCATTCGTCGCCCGCAATTTTATCGGACAAGGCAAAAATATCTTCCCAATCAAAATCCGTAAAAACAAATAAATGAAGCAACAGGAACAACTTGCAAAAGGCGTGGATTGGATAGTCGTATTGTTGTATGCGATACTCGTTTGCACGGGTATATTGTGCATTTTCATGGTGGAATATAATCCTGATATAAACTGGGCAGCATCGTTTCTTTCAGGGAAAACCGAGTATAGTAAGCAGTTTATTTTTGCGGGTGTGTGTGTTGTATTGGCGATTTTTATTTTACTTAGTGACAGCAAATTATACACGGCATTCGCCAATCTTTCTTATCTCTTCGGCATATTGCTGATGTTTGCCACATTTGCCGTCGGGAAAAATATCAATGGTTCAAGAAGCTGGATTCCGCTTGGCGGAGGTTTTAATCTACAACCCGCGCAACTTTGTATTATTTTTACTTCATTGGCTTTGGCAAAATATCTGTCCATGCAGGACTTGGATTTTTCCAAAGTGCGCTCACGTATGATTGCCATTGGCATTTCGCTGTTTCCCGCCATGCTTTCCGTTCTCCAAAATGAAACTGGATTGGCAATTGTGTATTTTTGTTTTTTCATTGTAATGTTCCGCGAAGGATTGCCAGGATGGATTTTATTGGTAGGATTTTCTTTCGGCGTTTTAGTGGTTGCAACTTTGATAATGGAGCCGAATACATTGGCAATTATTTTAACTGTAATCGCAATTGTTACAGTTTATGTGCTGCGAAAAAAAATCAAAAGAAACAAAGGCTTACTTGCCTTGGTTATCGGAATATGGTTCGTGTGTGTGGGAGTTCAGCGCTTTGCGGTTCCGTATATTTTTAATAATGTTTTTCAGTGCTATCAATCAACGCGTATTTATGCAATGGTTGGAAAAAATTACGATTGCAGCCAAAACAAGCATAGTATCGAACGGGAAGAAAATAATAAATCATACGCAAAGCCTGATGATTATAATGTACGTCAAAGTAAGATTGCGATTGGTTCCGGCGGATTGCTTGGACGCGGATTTTTAAAAGGAACACAAACGCGCGGCAAATATGTACCGGAACAGCAAACCGATTTTGTGTTTACATCTTTAGGCGAAGCATTTGGCTTTGTGGGATGCGCCGTTTTTTTGCTGTTGTATTTGTTTCTCTTGTTTCGCATTGTAAGAATGGCGGAGCGGCAGCGGAGTGTTTTCTCACGTGTATATGCGTATTGTGTTGCAAGTATTTTGTTGATGCACATTACTATCAATGTGTGTATGACTGTCGGATTATTTCCCGTAGTCGGCATTCCGTTGCCGTTGATAAGTTACGGTGGTTCGTCGATGGTTACATTTACCATTTTGATTTTTATTCTCGTGCGCCTGGATGCCGACAGGCAAATGATTTTACGGTAATTAAACAAACCACATAGACACATAGAATTTAATTGTAGAAGTAAGAATTGAAACTTGTTTGATATTTAAATAAAAGCCAATCATAGTAGTTTCATCGAAGATGAAACGCTGGTGTGCAACTTTATTATTCGCTTCGTTCATCTATGAAACTATGTTTCTATGTGGTTAATTTTCGTTGGTATCTTTTCATAAACTTAATTTATGAGCAGCACAAAATTTTCTTTTTACAATCTTTGGAAAAATAAATCGTCGCATCAATTCCGCTATATGAATCCGACGGATAATGAATTGCGTCAAGACGCGGAAAAGTCCGTCATTACTGTGTTTGAGTATGACAGCCAAACTGTAAATGAATATCATTTGAATGAAATAAATGAATGCAGCCAGTTCATCAATTCTTCAAAAAATATCTGGATAAATATTGACGGCTTGCGCCGCACCGACGTAAAATCGCTTTGCGCCATATTTCAGATTGACCCTTTGATTGAAGAAGATATTTTAAGCATCGGTCAGCGTTCCAAGTCGGATATGTTTGACAATTTTGTTTATTGCCTTATGTTCATGCTCTCATACAGCGAAGAAAAAGATGTGTTGAACAAAGAACAAATTTCCCTGATACTCGGCAAAAATTTTGTGCTTACTTTTCAGGATGAAGCCGAGAAAGATTCTTTCGACAAAGTACGCCAGCGATTGCGCAATAAAGCAAATAAAATGCAGCAATACGGTGCAGATTTTTTATATTACGCTTTGCTCGATGCTATTGTAGATGATTACTTTATTGCGATGGATGTGTTTGCCGAAAAAGTGGAAAAAGCAGAAGACCAAACCATACACGATTTATCCAGAATAAGTATGCCGTTCATTTTGTTTTTACGGAAAGAATTGCTTGTTTTCCGCAGAACGATATATGCCGCACGCGACGTTATCAGCAGCCTGAATAAAAATGAAAACGAACTGTTTGATAAACGAACCTTGCGTTACTTAAAAGACATTTACGACCATATTTTTCAGGCAACGGAAATGGTCGAAAACTATCGCGAAGGTATGGCAAACCTGCAAGACTTACACATGAATCAGGCGAACCTGAAGATGAACGAGTCTATGAAAGTGATGGCAGTTGTTACCTGCCTGCTTGCACCGGCGGCTGTGCTTGGCGGCATATTCGGGATGAACTTTTCGCAAATGCCGTTTCTCCACGACCCTTATGGCTTCTATGTTTGCGCGGCGGCGATGTTGCTCATCCCGATTTGGATGATTTATGTTTTTAAAAAAAGAGGTTGGTTTTAGAAATAATATTTAACCGCATAGCGACATAGACATTTAGCCGAAGCATAAGAAGTAGGGATGTGTTTATTATGTAAACAGGCAGAAAATCTATTGTGTGCAACTTTATCTTTCGCTACGGTCATCTATACAAAAACTATGTTTCTATGTGGTTATAATTATTTCCAATTTTAATAGCCTTTTAATCAATCCTGATGAACCTGGAAAATAATTCGCTGTGTTTGACGAATCGCTACTCTTCTTCCGTTTTGCATGGCGGGAATCCAGTTGGGTCCGCGTTCAATTACACGCACGGCTTCAGCTGCCGCACCATAGTCGGGGTTGGGCGGATTCACTGCTTTCACGTCCGAAATACTTCCGTCCGTACTTACGAGAAAAGAGACCGTAATAGCGTATAAGCCAGCCGGCGCGCCATTATCTACGGGAACATTTTCCCTTAGATGGCTTAATAAATATTTGTGCCACGCTTCATCGCCGCCGGGAAACTTTGCCTCTATTTCTATGGTATGAAACTCGCTTTCTTCGTCGCCGTCGCCGGCAGCGTTAGTAAGCCCTTTGCCGTTGCCGCCAATGCCTTTTACTTCGGGTGGCGCAGAGAGCAACCCTTTAGCATTTTTCCCATTCTGTGTTATGGGTCCGATAGTTAGTTTTTCGTCCTGGCGTGGCGGTGCAACTGTAACATCTTTGTCCGGTGCAACTACAATTTTAGTGAGCTGGGTCATTTTGATTTTGGGCGCTGCTTCGGATTTTGGTGGTTTCGGCACTACGACTTTTTTCTTTTTAAGTGGCTTTACTTGCGGCAAAGGTGCAATGGTTACTACTGTTCCGCGAAGCGGTACGTGTGTTGCTATGTGTTTTGGGCTACGCAGTGCGATGAATAAAAATGCGGCAACTATTGCTATTGTAATTGCCATGGCAAACATGAGTTGTTTGCGGTAATTTTTGCGTAATGCGTAAGCGCCGTAGGATTTGTTTCTGTTTTCAAAAACAATGTCGAGCAGAGATGTCTGCAAAATTTTAGCTGCTTCCATTTTGTTCTTTTTAGTTTATTAATTAAATAATTAGACTATCACACAATTTTTTAGTCTGTGTAATAATGCTTCGAACAAAAACGGTTGCAACCCTGTTCCTTTATAAGATGATAAAAAGAGAATTTTCCATAAATATTTTGGATAAAAATTTTTAAAATAAAAAAGCGCCTTTATTAAAAGCGCTTTACAAATATGCTAAGGGGAAACATTAATTGTCCGAAAAGCCTGTATTGTCAAAATTGTCGTTGATGTTTGTTCCGGCAATTTCTTCGTCGCGGTTGTTGTTCCATTCGATAATGAAATTATTTCTGCCTTCGCCCACCCGTAAAGTCATAAAGCGCATTTGCGATAGCTCAAGCAGAGAAAGAAAGAGAAACAGCGCGTGAATCCTGTCTTCACATACCGAAAATATTTTTTCAAACGAAAGCGATTGCGCATTCTTCACTTCGGTTAAAACATATTCGCGGCTGCCTTCCATTGTGTGGTTGTAGCGGATAACGGTGTGAACGGGTTTATTGTTTCTATCATGCAGGCGCTGCATTACCTTTTCAAACGTTTTCATCAGTTTGTACAGATTGACAGTTTGAATTTCAGTTCCTTCGGCGGCTTCTTCGCCTATTTGGGTTAGTTCTTTTTGCAGGTTGCCGCGCTTCTGCATCATCTGGCGAAGCGATTCTTTCAAAGCGAGTTCCTGCGCCGCTTCTTTGAATTTTTTGTATTCGAGAATTTTATCTACAAGTTCCTGGCGCGGGTCTATTTCATTGCCCTGCGCGTCCACTTCTTTTCTTGGCAAAAGCATCTTTGCTTTGATGCGCATAAGCGTGGAAATAAACAGAATAAATTCGCTGCTTAGTTCAATGTTCAGATGTTCCTGATGATGGATATAATCAAGAAAATCGTTGGTAATTTTTGTAATGGGGATATTGTAAATATCCAGCTCGTCTCTTTCGATAAAGAAAAGCAAGAGGTCGAACGGACCTTCAAACTGCGGCAGTTTTATCTGAAAAGTATCCTGACTCAAATGTTTTTAATTTTTAAACAGAAAAACAAAATCCCGAAAATATTTTGTTCCGGGATTTTGCGAAAGTACGATATAATGATAATAAGTTATTTGCTTTTCAGCGCGTCTCTGATTTCAGTAAGCAGCGCTTCTGTAGGAGTTGGAGCAGGTGGTGCTGCATCAACCGGTGCCGGCGCTTTTTTCATTTTGTTGATAGCTCTAACCAGGAAAAACACAACCAAAGCCAGCAATAAGAAATTAATGGCAACCGTAATGAAATTTCCGTAAGCAAAGATGGATGTGTCGGCAATTTTGCGTGCCTCTTCCAGTTTTGTCCCGGGTGGTACATTGCCCTTCAATACGATGTACAAGCTGCTGAAATCGGGCTTGCCGATGATTGCGCCTACGACGGGCATAATTAAATCGTTAATTACACTGGTAACGATAGTGCCGAATGCACCGCCGATGATAACGCCTACTGCAAGGTCAATGGCGTTGCCTTTTACGGCAAATTCTTTAAATTCTTTTGCGAATCCCATGTTTTAATTTTTTGCGGGTGGATGAAATAGGTTATTCATTTCAAAAATAATAAATATTCAATATTTAAAAATTTTATTTTATCCTTATATTTATCCAAGGCTGTCGGCATAGGCTTTCAAACTGTCGAATTTTTTATCAATCAGAGGATTCGGGTACGGAACGTCAGGGATTGTTGTCGTTACAAAAACGGTTTCGTTAATACCGGCATTGCGTGCAAATTGCATATCGCTGAGGTTGTTTCCCACCATTACGCTTTTGGAAAAATCGATATGCGGAAAATCCTGCTTCGCCTGCAAAGCCATACCGGGTTTGGGTTTGCGGTTAAAAGCATCGTCTTCCAAATCGGGGGCAAAATATATTTTGTCGATTCTTCCGCCGGCGGGCTCAAGCACGCTTAACATTTTTTCGTTCATCCTGTGAAATTCTTCCAGGGACAAAAGTCCTTTGCCGATACTTCGTTGGTTGGTGCAGATGACGATGGTTCCGAAAAGTAAAGATAGTTTTTGCATGGCTTCCGGCACGCCCGGCAATACATTCATATTTTCCACGCCTATTACATAACCTATGCCATTAACTACATCTTTATTTAATACGCCGTCGCGGTCGAGAAACAGCGTCCATTCTTTATTTATCATGGGACAAATATAGAGAAAAGCGGGAAGGTTGTTAATGAAGAATACGAATCTGCCGACTACTTTACACATTAAAAAATTTATCAATGTTATGTGCCTTGTTCCATGTATGTAGGAGATTTTTTGAGAAATCCGGCTACACAATCGTTTGCTCAAATTTTGTTTATGGGTGTTAGTTGGTTGTATTTTATTATAGTTTTGTTTCACTTGTAATTGTTGTTATAATAATAACAAGGTAGAGACCCGATAGCCATTTTCTTAACTTGTAAATTTCGGTAACCAGACAATGAATACCATTATTAAGCTTAAAACAAATGACCTTACTTTTTTTAACCAAATGTATAACGATTACAGTGCCAAACTGTACGATTTTATTTACATGAAAACCAACTCGGAGTTTTATGCAAATGAGGTAGTACAAATGACTTTTATTAAGTTGTGGAAATCTCGGGAAGAGCTGAAAAACGATGTTCCGATGGGAGCCCAGATATTTCAGATGGCAAAATCGACGCTGATAGATGTGTTGAGAAAAACAGAGAAGGAAAGAATCAAAATCAATTCATTTGCCGAAAGCAGAGAAATGGAAAAAACATCCGGAAACGAATTGATTAATGGTTATAATGCCAAAAGAATTTTAGAAGACATTCTGAAACAAATGCCGCCCATGAGGCAAAAAGTGTTCAATTTGAGAATACAACATTTCAGCTATAAAGAAATTGCGTGCACATTATCAATCTCCGTTAAAACGGTAAATAAGCATTTGGAACTTGCAAGAAAACAATTAGAGCCATACCTCAACGTACTTTTTGTTTTGTTGTTCTTTTTTGTCAAATAATGTGTCCTTTTTAATATACATTATTTTTGTTTTATAAAAAACTTTTTCGGATAAAAATTTCTTCCGTTTTCTATAAATGAGCTTTTGAAAACGTTTTACAATTAAATACTTTTGTTTTGTGGTAGAGAAATTAATTAAAAAATATTTCAGCGAAAACGAACATTGCTCCGACGAGGAAAAGACAGAGATTTATCGATATCTGAAAAATCATCCGTCTGAATTTTTGGAATATTTTTCGGAAGACGAATGGAATATATTTCTGTCAACTATAAAACAAACACCCGGTAATGAAAAGATTTCATCAGATAACTTTTCGGATACTTCCCACCCACAAAAAAGCAAGGCAACATTTAAACGTATATACTTTACTGTTGCTGCAACTGCCGCCTGTATTCTGCTATTCTTTTTCATGGGTCAAAATAAAATCGGAAAACAAAGAATTATTGCTTCGAAAAATGTAAACGAGGTATTAAATACGCCACCGCCAATAAATATTAAGCACGAGGTTCCAATAATAACCAGGGAAAATCTTTCGGACAAAACAGAATATATAACCCTGCCCGATAGTTCCCGTGTTCAACTGTTTGCAGGAGGTAAAATAAGCTATAAGGAAAATTTTGATATTGAAAAGCGTGATATATTTCTTGTAGGAACCGCTGTTTTTAAAGTAGCCAAGGATGCCAAAAGACCCTTTACCGTCTTTTGCAATGAAGTTGCTACAACGGCGTTGGGAACAGAGTTTAAAGTAAACTCCAATGGAAATAAAATATCTGTAAAACTGATTGAAGGCAAAATATTGGTACGTTCTACACAAGCAGATTCTTCGACAAGTCACAAAATATATTATATGCTGCCCGGTAAAACAATACTGTTTGACAGAACGAAGAATACATTTGAAGAAGATGTAGCTTTAAATAATAAGCCAAGAGCTGTTTCTGTTGAAAAGTACAAACAATTTGACGATAGAAGCCTGGCGGAGGTTTTAAATTATTTGGCAGAGAAATATCGTGTCAAAATTATTTATCCGGAAAATAGTATTGCTCAGGTAAGATTTGTAGGAACGCTGTATGATAAAGAATCTGTCGAAAGTATTTTGGAAAATATTTCGCTTATGAACGGCATGAAGCTTTCTGTTGACAGCACTTCTGCAGTCAGAGTATTTACTTTGCGGTAATTTTTTGTGTACAAAATGGAACTTTCTTAGAGTGGTTTTCCGCCGTTATTGGTCTTGGCTCAGCAATGACCAATAACTAACCATAAAATTAATGTATAAGAATATTTTGATGAGTTATTGCAACGCCAAAAAGAATCTGCTTTATACCACCCTTTAAACAAAACCTGTATTAACAAATTATCTCACTATCACATAATAATTATTTTATATAATTTGTAGTTTTCAAAAAAAACTTAAATATTTTTTCACACCGATTAGGGTAAAAGGGTTAAATCTTTCGTAATACTATTATTAACGTATTAATAATTTGTTCAAGAAAGATTAAAAAATCCCTTATGAGTGAAAAACTAAAATACGGCTTGCTATTATTATTGTTCAGCTTAGGTGGCGGACTGCTTTATGCGCAGCAGAATGTAGCTGCATCCGGTATTGTACGCAATAAGTCGTCGCTAAGCCCGATTCCCTTTGCCAAGGTAAAAGCTGTCAAAGACGGCGATACCGTTTCTTCCGTTTTATCGGACAAACAGGGAAAGTTTATTTTTTATCAGTTGCCGGAGGGCAATATTGATTTTGCAGTAACGGCTGCCGGCTATGTTGTAAAAACTATACCCGGGCAAACAATCAAGAGTAATGAACCTCTTTCCATTCTTATCGATTTGGATTCCGTTCCGGCTGCCGGAGCTATACCCAAAAAGAGTGCACCTGTAACCGGTGCGCCCCAAGTATCAATTATAGGAACAGTAAGAGACACTACTTCTAAAATACTTAGCGGAGTAAGTATAACTGTGCCGGGTACCAAAATCGGTACTTTCACGGATAACAATGGTAAATATGTTTTGGATGTTCCGGTAAATAGTCCGGTGGTGTTCAGTTTTGTGGGATATGAACCGGACACTGTATTGTTTAACGGCAGTACCTCGAATGTAAATGTGGTATTGCATCCTGCTATAGTTTCTGCCGGTCAGGAAGTGGTTGTTACTGCCTTTGGGCAAAGACAAACAAAAGAATCTGTAACAGGCGCCGTTACGTCGGTAAAAGTTGAAGATTTGAAAATACCTTCCAGTAACCTTACCAATGCCTTAGCCGGCGCAGTGCCCGGTATTATCGCTTACCAGGCAAACGGCCAGCCGGGGTTTAATAACTCACAGTTTTTTGTGCGTGGTGTTGCCACTTTCGGTTACAGTGCAAGCCCGTTGATACTGATAGATAACATAGAATCCAGTTCTACCGACTTAGCAAATCTGCAGGTAGATGATATTTCATCTTTCTCTTTGTTAAAAGATGCGAGCGCTACCGCATTGTATGGCTCCCGTGGTGCAAACGGCGTGTTGTTGGTAACAACAAAAAGAGGAAAAGAAGGTAAGGTGCAGATGTATGTAAAATTAGAAAATTCTTTTTCGATGCCTACAAAGCAACTCTCCGTGGTTGACCCCGTAACTTATGAAAATTTATTTAATGAAGCAATTACCACCCGTAGTCCAACAACGCCGGAGGTATTTGATGCAAATAAAATATACAATACGGAACAAACGATGAAACATGCGCAGGGAAGCAATCCGTATGTGTACCCTGCCGAGAATTGGGAGGAGGATTTGTTTAAAGACCATACATCCAATCAAAGAGCCAATGTAAGTTTTCGCGGCGGCGGACAGGTTGCCACCTACTATGTTTCCGGCTCTTATAATCTGGACAATGGTATCTTAAAAGTAAGTCCCGTAAACAATTTTAATAACAACGTAAAATTGCAAAACGCTCAGTTTCGCTCCAATGTAGATATTAATCTTACTAAATCAACCTTGCTTTCAGTAGCATTATGGGGCAATTTTAATGATTATACCGGACCTATTACTTCCGACCCGTCGGGAGCCTCTGATTTGTGGCAAAGAATCATGTATGCATCGCCGGTATTATTTCCTGCTTATTTTGAGCCGGATTCGGCAAATATCTATGACAAATGGATTCTTTTCGGAAACTCAACATATTCGGCAGGAGGTACCAGTTCATTATATGATAACCCTTATGCAGACTTGCTAAAAGGCTATTCGCAATATTCCCAATCAACGATGAATGCGCAGGTTAATCTTTCTCAAAAATTAGATTTTTTAACTAAAGGGCTTGCATTCAAAGGAACATTTTATACGCAGCGCTATTCGTATTTTAACGCCGTAAGACAATACAGCCCTTATTATTACCAGGTAAGCCAGTATGATATTTATAACAATCAATACAAATTATCATGACTCAACAGTCAGCCGGGTCAAGCTGCCAGTAATTTAAGTTACACGCCTACTACACCCAGTATTACAACTCAGACTAGTTTTCAGGGAATACTCACTTATGATAGGTCTTTTGGGAAGCACAGGTTAAATGCTACTGCAGTAGGACAAAGCCAGCAGATATTATATTCCAATCCTGCTTCTGACGGAGTGAATACAGCATTGGAATTGTCGCTTCCGCATAGAAATCTGAACTCTTCTGTACGTTTAAGTTATACTTACGATAACCGTTATGTGATAGAGCCGAGTTTTGCCTATAACGGTTCCGAGCGTTTTTCAAGTGACCACAGGTTTGGCTTCTTTCCCACCATTGGTGCGGCATGGAATATTTCCAATGAGAAATTCTGGAAAGGCAAGAAAATAAACGATGTAATTACCAGACTGAAATTGAGAGGCTCTTACGGATTAATTGGTTATGATAATATATCGTCTGCACGTTTTTTCTATATGTCAAGTGTTAATCTCAACGGGGGAGCTCCGGCGACAACCGGCGTAAATGGCGTAGGTACATTTTCTGAAAATGGTGTAAGCATTACCAATTATGCCAACCCGGATGTTACGTGGGAAAAGTCCAAACAATTAGACCTTGGTATGGAGGTTTCTTTCTTTAACAGCCTGAACCTTACGGTAGATGTTTATGATAACCACCGTTCGGACATATATCAAAACCGTATTGATATTCCGACGTTAGGGCTTGAAGCAAGTGTTGGCGCCAACTTAGGTACGGCTACACAAAAAGGTATGGAGATTCAAATGGATTATTCAAAATCCATCGGGCAAGACTGGAGCTTTGTTGCAAGAGGCAATTTCACTTTTGCACAGAACAGATATGGGAAATATGAAGAGCCGGATTATCCTTATCCGTGGATGTACAAATCCGGGACACTCATTGGGCAGCAATTCGGCTATGTGGCAGACCGTCTTTTTGTAGATGATGCGGAAGCGGCAAATTCTCCCAGACAGCAGTTTACCTACAAAAATATTCCCGGAAATGCGGCAATGGGCGGCGACATTAAATATAAGGATATTAATAATGACGGTCAGATAAGCAGCTTTGACCAAGTGCCGTTGGGGTATCCGACTGTACCGGAAATCACTTACGGATTTGGCGGAAGCATACGATACAAGCAGTTCGACCTTGACTTCTTTTTCCAGGGCAACGCAATGGTTTCTTTCTTTATAGATGCAAGCTCAGTAAGCCCGTTTATACAACAGTACGATGGCAATGCCCAGTCGTTTATAGCTCAATCCAATGCACAGGTACTTACGGAATTTGCTAATAATCACTGGAGCCTGCAAAATCAGAATCTCTATGCAGAATATCCGAGATTGGGAACTACGGTCGCAGATATGGTAAATAACCTGCAGGCAAGCAGTTGGTGGATGCGCAACGGCGCTTTCCTCAGATTAAAATCTTTGGAAGCCGGTTACACGCTTCCCCGTAAGTGGCTCAAAACATTCCATCTAAGCAATTGCAGGATTTACTTCAGCGGAATGAACCTGCTCACTTTCAGCAAATTTAAAATGTGGGATGTGGAACAAGGAGGCAGTGGATTTGCATACCCTATCCAAAAAGTTTATAACGTAGGCATTAACCTTACTTTATAACGTATTAAATTATCAAGGATTAAAATATAAAATAAAAGATATTTTATGAAAAAAGTAAAGAATATATTTTTAATTATAGTGGTGGTAATGTCCTGTGCTTCATGTAAAAAGTACCTGGATATTGTTCCGGACGATGTTGCTACCATAGATATGGCATTTGATAACAGAAATGATGCCTTAAATTATCTGTATACCTGTTACAGTTATATGCAGTCGCAGGAAACATTATATGCAAATCCCGGATTTACAACTTCAGGAGAAATTATAGACAATACCTTAGGTGCCGGCGATTATATTTTCAGCAACCCTGCAATATGGCGTTATCTGCGTGGCATACAAACGGCGGATGCTCCCGTGTATGACAATTTTGAGAACCTTTATAAAGCCATCCGTAAATGCAATACTTTTCTTGAGAATGTTGACAAGCCGGTAGATCTTACCCAAGGCGAGAAAGACAGATGGATAGGTGAAGTCCTTTTCTTGAAAGCCTATTATTATTTTCTGTTGCTGCGTCAATACGGACCTGTGCCTATTGTAAAAGAAAATATGCCCATCAACACTCCGACGGATGAGGCAAAAATCCCCAGAGCACCATCGGATAGCGTGTTCAGTTATGTAGTTCAATTATTGGATAGTGCAGCAGCCGTGTTGCCGCCGACTATATCTGCCGTAGCAGAATACGGCAGGGCTACCAGTATTATGGCACTTGCCTTGAAAGCAAAAGCATTGGTAACACAGGCAAGCCCC
Organism: Arachidicoccus sp. BS20; assembly: GCF_001659705.1. Taxonomy (NCBI): domain Bacteria; kingdom Pseudomonadati; phylum Bacteroidota; class Chitinophagia; order Chitinophagales; family Chitinophagaceae; genus Arachidicoccus; species Arachidicoccus ginsenosidimutans. The sequence goes on along the minus strand of NZ_CP015971.1, from coordinate 2,657,061 downwards.
CTATTTAATGGCGATCCGAATGAAGCAAAGCTAAAAGGATCCGACGGCGAACAACTTTTCCCCGCGACAGCCGACCCGAATAAATGGAAGATTGCAGCAGCAGCATGCAAAGCTGCGGTAGATGCTGCCCATCAAAATGGTATTTATCTCTATTACAGCAATCCCACATCGGTTGTTCCCAACGCAATAAGGCAACAGTTCTCGATACAAGACCCTATTACCGGACCTCAGTCTTTGCAGATACCTGAAAATATCTGGCCCGGCAATGTAGCCGTAACAAGTGGCCTGCAGGCAGCCTGGATGCCTGATTTGCCGGGAACTTATGTTTCAGGGGGAGCAGATGAAGGAACTACGCAGTTGGCAGTACCCGAGGCAATAGCAGAATTATTCTACACAAACAACGGTGTTCCTATCAACGAAGACAAAAATTATGATTATAACAACAGGTATTCAATCACGGCAGCACCGAGTGATAACATTACCAAATACCAGGTACACGCCGGCTATAACACTATAAAATTGCATTTAAACCGCGAGCCGAGATTTTATGCCGATCTTGCTTTTGATGGAGGAGTATGGTACGGTTTCGGCGTAACGGATACTACGAAGCTCCAGTATCAAAATGCGCTTACTCCCACTTATGGCAATAATCTTACCGGCTATTGGCCCAAGAAACTGACTCCTTATACCACTTCCGGTCTGTCTTCCAACCTTGTATATTCTACCTATTACCCGCCGGTAATGAGGTTGTCGGATTTATATCTTTTATATGCAGAAGCATCAAATGAAGCGAATGGTCCTACCGCAGATGCCTACGCTTATGTCGATTCCGTACGTGTACGCGCAGGTTTACAAGGCGTGGTTGAATCCTGGTCGCAATATTCCAATAATCCCAATAAGCCACTCTCTCAGTCCGGCTTACGATCAATTATTCATCAGGAAAGAAGAATTGAACTGTGCTTCGAAGGCGAAATCGGTTGGGACTTACGCCGGTGGAAGGAATACGTGCCATTGTTTGCAGGGCAGTCTGTCCGAGGATGGAGCGGTTTTGTACATGTTACTACACCGCAGCAGTATTATCAGTTTTTTGTTGCTTTTGTCCCTTATATGTCTACAAAGGATTATTTCTGGCCCATTAATACCAATACTTTGATTAACGATAACCAATTAGTTCAAAATATCGGTTGGTAAAAATAAATTCTTGTACAGAAAAATAAAAAATTAATGAAGATGAAATGCCCATAAATCTTCGACATACCCAAAGCGGTAATTGTTTTAACGGCATTCCATGTGACAATTTAAAAAATATAAAAAAGAAACACATGAAAAAGATGTTCAATAATATAAATCTGTATCAATGCCTTTGCTTGCTTGCTATACTTTTTGTATCGTGCAATGGCAAGAGCGATTTCAACATTATAACTTCCGGCGATAAAACAAAGCCGGGCGTTGTAACCAATATAAAAGTAACCAATACACCGGGAGGTGCTAATATTTCTTACACACTTCCTAATTCGCCCAATGTTTTATATGTGCAGGCAACTTACATCAGCAATGACAGAAATGTGGTACAGACCAAGAAAGCAAGCTACCTGTTAGACTCTATGAGATTGCGCGGATTCCAGAAAAGCCAAGACTATAAGGTATCTTTGAAGGTAGTAACCAATGCGAATGTATCTTCCGATTCTGTTGTTGTTACCGTACACCCGGAGACTCCGCCATATTTGATTGCCAGCGAGACAGCTTCTTTAACTCCTGATTTCGGAGGTCCTTATGTAACTGCGATAAATACCGATACATCGGAGGCAGTTCAATATGTAATTCTTTATTTCGATTCAACAACACAAACTTATCAGCATTTTTATCAGGCATATTCAAAAGACAGCCTGATGGAATATAATGTGAGAGGATTTCCCAGCGAGCCGTCCAAATTTGCAGTTTATTATACTGACCAATACGGCAATGCTTCCGATACAACTTATTCGACACTTACGCCGCTGCCGGAAATAAAATTAGATAAATCTCTGTTCCGTACTTATGTGTTGGCTTCTGATGCGCCGGCAAACTGGCCTGTAAGCCAACTCTGGGATGAACGTTACAGCGCGGACGGCGGCAGCGATGCATCAAGTGACTGGCGCGGCATCTCAACAACCGGTTTTCCTGTGGTGTGTACTTTCGATATGGGCGTAACAGCCAAACTAAGCCGCTTTATATACTGGCCCCGACTCGGAACGTGGCCCTGGCAAAACGAGAACTGTCAGCATTTTGCCATTTGGGGAAGCAATGTTGCTAATCCGCATGATGCACAATTGCCATTGCAATCCGAAAGAGGAGACGTTGTGGGCGACTGGACGAACCTGGGCAATTTTGAACCGCCTGCAAAACCATCCGGCTTACCTATGGGACAGACTACTGCGGCAGACCAGGCGTTTGCGGCTGCAGGTTTTGAATATGGTCTCAGTTCGCAAAACCCGCCGGTAAGATACATCCGATTTGAAGCGTTGGACAGCTATACCGGTATTACCAATAACATTACTGCAGAGCTTACATTTTATGGTAATACTGCGTGGTAATCTTATCAAATTTATTTAAAGCTTTAATACAGAAGATATGAAGAATATAAAAATATCGGGTTTAATTATTTTCAGTGTCGCGCTTTTATTGCAGGCGTGTACCAAGTCTACTGACTATCGTAAATACTACGCTTACGGGCAGGATGTATATCCCGCTACTGCGCCGGATTTACACGCATACGGCGGACTGAACAGATTGCTGTTGGTTTGGGGTCCACAGGTTGACCCGTCGGTAGTGAAGTATGAAATTTACTGGAACAACGGCGGCGGAGCCGATTCTATGTCGTACACTCCTCCTTCCGGAAAAACCGGGCTTGACAGCGTTTTTATTGATAACCTTTCCGAGACGGATGTATATACAATTAGTATTTATTCTTATGATGCGAAAGGAAACAAGTCAATACCCGTAGAATTGCAGAATGCAGTTGTATACGGTTCGATATACAGCAGTAATCTTACCAACAGAGGATTTACTTACGATTACTTTGGAGGAGGCAATGACACAACTTATCTTAACTGGTTTGCAAACACCGATACCTCAAACCTTACTACTAAGGTCTGGTACACCGATAAATCCGGAAAAGTTCAAACCATTTTCATTCCCGCCGACAGTAGTGGTCTGATGAAAATTCCAAATATGGTACTCAATTCTACAGTGTACTACCAATCCGGGTATAAACCATCAAGCAATTCTCCCGATACTTTTTATACTTCTAAGCCTGATACATTAATTGTAAACTATCGTTTTGCCGGAACATATACTTGGACAGCTTTAAGCGGTAATAATGTAAACTCCGGTACATCAACTGTTATTTTATCAAGCAGTACGGATAACCCTTTCCGTTTAAATGCTGCATATCTGGCTGGTTATTCCGGTTATAGTGCATACCCGCCTTCATATAATATTGATCTTTCAACATATAAAGTTACAGTGGATTGTCCAGTCTTAGACGTATCGGGTTATTCTGATTTCCGGAATAATTTCAATCCGAAAACAGGTGTGATCACTGCCTGGTGGCAAGATCCTTACGGAGATGTTATGAATGAAACTTATACTTTTCTTAATCCGTAAGAATAAATATTAATGCTGTGGTTGTGTTCGCACAAATCCGATATTATGGGAGGTTATAAAAACAATAGCATACCCTTTGCCATAAAACAAGCCTGCTCCCTGTGGGCGGGCTTTTTCAACCGCTGTTGCGTAATAAAACACGCGAATTCCGTTACGCTTCGGCACAGTTTGGTTATACAATACGCGTATTCCACCATAGGAATAATGTATTGCATGCCGTTAATCGCGCGTTCCGTGTCGGAAATAGCGTGTCCGCATATTGGAATACTATCTCTGTCAGCTTTGTGTAATTACAGTGAAACTTATTTATTTCAGGGTTTATCAGATTTTTCATACTGAAAAACGTGACTTATCCGATATGCAGATAATAACCGGTAAGGAAACTGCTACACAATCGTTTGTCCGGATTTCTTTCTGATTCTGCTGTTTTTTGTTGTAACACTTTTATTTTTATAGCCGGCGGAGATTGGTAAGTATCTCTAAATACTTCTTTATGAAATATTTTCTTAGGCATCAAGTACTATTAACGGCAGTGTTATTAATAACGAACCAGTCAAAGGCGCAAACCGGCGACAGCGTTATACAAAGTCTTTCGCAAAAAATAACTATCGGCCAAAATAAAATCGAGTTGCCCGCTGCTCCTGCAGGCTATAAATTAATATACAAGGGCAGCGACCATTCGTCAATTATCGATACCGCAGGCGATGTGCATGTTCCGTTGGTGAATACCGATGTTGAATTGTACCTGAATCTTGTAAATGAAAAAAACGATACAGATATTACGGATATTTCAAAAAAAATAAACGTTTCCGGTAAATATACAGATGAAGGAACCAATCCAAAACCTTTCATAATTCCCTCGTTGCAGGAATGGTACGGCGACAAAGGAGAGTATATTTTCTCATCGGCCATAAGGATTATTGCCGATGCATCTTCCAAAGAAACGATGCAAGCCGCCACAATCTTACAAAAAGATATTAAAGAAGTAACAGGGTTACATCTGCAAATCGCAGACGCCAAAGCGCAGAAGGGCGATATCTGTTTATCCCTGAAAGAAAAAGACCGTTCAATTGGCAGCGAAGGTTATTATTTTTCTGTAAGCGATAAAATTAAAATAAGCGCAACGGCATATCAAGGACTGTTTTGGGGAACAAGAACGCTGTTGCAGTTATTGTCAAGGTCAAAAAATATTCCTCAAGGAACTGCGAGGGATTATCCCCAATTCAAAGTAAGAGGGTTTGTCCTGGACGACGGGAGAAAATTTTTCAGTTTAACGTTTCTGAGGGATTATGTAAAGCTCCTGTCGTATTATAAGATGAACGATTTCCAGATTCATTTGAACGATAACGGCTTTAATTCTTTTTTCGGTTACAACTGGGACAGCACCTATTCGGCGTTCAGATTGGAAAATGAAAGCTTCCCGGGTTTGACCGCCAAAGACGGCTCTTACACGAAGCAAGAGTTCCGTGATTTACAAAAACTGGCCGATGAGTACGGTGTGAATATTGTTCCCGAAATAGATGTTCCTGCGCATTCGCTGGCATTTACCAAAGCGGTTCCTGCTATCGGAAGCAAGGAATACGGGCGCGATCATTTGGACTTGCACAATCCGCTTACCGATTCCGTTATCCAACAAGTGTTCAGGGAATATCTGGAAGGTCCTCATCCTGTGTTTACCGGCCCTGCAGTAAATATAGGGACAGACGAATATAACAAAAAAGATGCGGAGGCTTATCGGGCTTTTACAGATCGTATGATAAAATTTGTCCAGTCTTACGGAAAAGAAGTGAGAATGTGGGGTGGTTTAACCTGGTCGCCGGGAAAGACGCCTGTACGAAGCAAGGGCGTTACAATAGATATTTGGTCTAAGGATTTCTCTGAACCGCGCGAAATGAAAAGACTGGGTTTCAGACAAATCAGTACACCGGATGCCTGGTTGTATATCGTGCCGGCTGCCGGCTATTATTACGATTATCTCGACCTGAAAAAGCTTTATAATGAATGGTCGCCTCTGGTTTCTGTGGGTAACGTTCATTTCAAAGCAGGCGATCCTACCATTGAAGGGGCTGCTTTTGCCGAGTGGAACGATGTCGTGGGCAACGGTGTAAGCGAAAAAGACGTAAACGACCGTGTTTTTCCTGCCGTGCAGGTATTGTCGCAGAAAATGTGGAACGGCAACAAACCCAAAATGGCATTTGATGCATTTAAAGACTCAAGCTTGTTGGTTGGGGAAGGCCCCGGACTCAATATTCGCGGAAGGTTGCCGGATAGCACTTTGTATTTTAGTTTTGACAAAGCCGGCAAACAAATAAAAACGGTAAATGCTTCTTTTGTAAAAGGCTTGAAAGGGCACGCACTTTTATTCGACGGGAAAAATAGTTATGCCGAGCTTCTTGTTACAGAAGCCGGTTATAATTACACCGTTTCTTTTTTCATCAATCCTTCCGGTAATAATAATGACAATGCTTCTATATTTTCATCGCCGGATGCGGTGCTTAAACTTAAACAAGGCAACTCCGGATTAATGGGCTTTTCAAGAGACGGCTATAATTTTAGCTTTAATTATGCCGTACCGGCAAATGTATGGACACACATAGTTATAGCCGGAACAAATAAGGGTACGGATTTGTATGTAAACGGTAAATTGCAAGATCATCTTTACGATCATTTTATTCAATTCCATGATAAGGACAGCACCAAAAGAAGATTGGTCGAAACTTTATTTTTCCCGCTTCAGCAAGTAGGTGGTTTTAATGGCAAAATAGATGAACTGAAGATTTGGAACCGTGTTCTCTCTGAAACTGAAATCAGAAATATGAACTGAGAAAATACATGGTAAATTAGTAAAATATTTTTTCACATAAAATAAATAGGGACAGGCTAATTAATATTGCTTGTTGTAACCTATTTTTATTTTAATTTAAAAACAATTATAATGATGAATAAAAAAATATTGTTTGCATTTCTGCTTACGTTTTGCTTGTTTGTAACAGTTATCAGCGCGCAAAAAATAGCGCCGCCCAAGCCTTACGGCGTATTGCCCAATGAAAACCAGTTGAACTGGCAGGAAAATAATTTGTATGCTTTTATTCATTTCGGACTCAATACTTTTACTGATAAAGAATGGGGTTATGGCGATGAAGACCCTGCGCTTTTCAATCCCAAACATTTCGATGCCGACCAAATTGTACGCAGCATCAAGCAGGGCGGCTTTACGGGCATTGTGCTTACGTGCAAGCATCACGATGGTTTTTGCTTGTGGCCCACCAAAACCACAGAACATAATATTACAAAAAGCCCGTTCCGCAACGGCAAAGGCGATTTGGTAAAAGAAATCGAAGAAGCCTGCCGTAAATACGGATTGCGCTTTGGCGTATATCTCTCGCCCTGGGACAGAAATAATCCAAGCTACGGAACGCAGGATTATGTAAACAAAATATATCGCGAACAATTAAAAGAATTGCTTACCAATTACGGACCTGTTTTTGAAATATGGCACGATGGCGCCAACGGTGGAGACGGCTATTACGGCGGTGCGCGAGAAGAAAGAAAAATAGACCGCACTACTTATTACAACTGGCCGAGCGTGTGGCAACTGGAACGGAAATTACAACCGCACGCATTGATTTTCGGCGACATAGGTGCCGACCTTCGCTGGGTGGGCAATGAACAAGGCTATGCCGGAATCCCCTGCTGGCAAACGTTTACACCAATATCCAACATTCCCGGTAAAGCGCCGTCAAATGGAACTATTAAGTCCGAACTTTCAACAAATGGTACACGTAACGGACGATACTGGATGCCGGCGGAGTCTGACCTTTCTATACGTCCGGGATGGTTTTGGCATCAGAGTCAAAACGATAAAGTGCGTTCTGTAGCAGATCTGTGGAAACATTACCTGGTTACTGTTGGTCGTGGTGCTGCGTTAATATTGAATGTGCCGCCGGACAGAGACGGATTGGTTTATAAAACAGATTCCATTAACTTAAAAGAATTTGGGGATGTTCTCAAAGAAACATTCGCCGTAAACCTTGCGAAAGGCGCACGCATCAAGGCTTCCAACGTTCGCGGCAATGATAATAAACACTACGGAACAAAAAATTTATTGGACAATGATCAATTTAGTTATTGGGCTACAGATGATGATATTCACACACCTCAACTCACTATAACGCTGCCCGAAGCAAGGACATTTGATATTATTCGTTTGAAAGAAAATACAAAACTCGGTCAGCGTATTGATTCTGTTTCCATTGATGCTTTTATCGATAATCAATGGCAAAACATTGCAGGCGCTAACAGCATTGGCAGTGAACGACTGGTACTGCTGAACAAAAAAATTACGACAAACAAATTAAGATTGACCGTTGTAAAATCGCCGGTATGCGTGGCTTTGAGCGATTTCGCCTTATTCAGTCAGCCTGATTTGAGTGAATATGAAACTGTTCGTAAGAAAGAAAAAACCGTTTCAAAATCGGATTGGAAAATTACCAATATCAAAAATGCAAATGCCATTATTGATAATAACTCCGCAACATTCTGGCAAAGCAACAATGCAAATTTCCCACAGAATGTAATTGTTGATTTAGGCAAAACAAAAACCATTTCTTCTTTCAGTTATTTGCCAAGACAAGACAATCAAACCGGCGGCATTATCGACAGATATGAACTTTCTGCAAGCGCTGACGGAAAAACGTGGAGCAAGCTTTCATCAGGCGAGTTTTCCAATATAAAGGCAAGCCTTAATTTACAAACTGTAACATTTTCGGCTACAGTTAATGCAAGGTATTTTAAATTCGGCATTTTGCACACCGTAGATAATCAAAGTCCAACTATTGCAGAACTGGGATTTGAATAAGACGTTTTTGCTTTTAACCAAGATAAAAAATTACGGATGAAAAAGGGCATGCCAGTTATCATTTTTATTGTATGTAGTTTATCTGTACAAGCTCAGTCTTTGCCCGGGTACAACATTACATTTGCTTCATTACCGAAACGCTGGGACGAAGCTTTGCCTTTGGGCAACGGAATGTTGGGCGCGCTCATTTGGCAAAAAGGCGATGCTCTGCGTTTCTCCATAGACAGAGCCGACTTGTGGGACGAAAGGCAAGCGCTCGATATTTCTAAATTCAATTTCAAATGGGTAGAACAGCAAGTAATGAAACATCAATACGACACCGTTCAGCAGCTCGGCGATGTGCCTTACGACGCTATTCCCTACCCTACCAAAATACCCGCCGCCGCGCTGGAGTTTAATATTGCTTCTTTAGGCGAAGTAAATTCTGCTTCGGTGGATATTGCTACGGCAACGGCAAAAGTTATTTGGAAAAACGGTGCAAAATTAGATGCTTTTATTCACGCAACAGAGCCGTTTGGCGCGTTTCGGCTTATACACGTTTCTCCCGGAATATTGCCGCAATTATTAATGCCCGCTTATCAACTTAAAAAAGAAAATAATGGCAACAGTACGGTTAATGGTCAGGCTTTGGTTAATTTGGGTTATGCCAAGGGAATGGTTGAAAAAGATAAACATCATATCACTTACATACAACCCGGCAGCAATGGTTTTCGTTATGAAGTAAGCATTTCGTGGAAATATAAAAACGATACGCTCGAAGGCATTTGGAGCATCGCTTCTTATCAAAAAGACGAAAAAAAAAATTACGTTGCCGAGAAAATATGTACGGATAAATTAGCGCACGGCTATCAAAAAATATTGCCTTCGCATGTACAATGGTGGAAAAATTATTGGGCAAAATCATCGGTAGAAATTCCCGATACCTTATTGCAAAAACAATATTATTCAGAGCTATACAAATTTGGCTGTGTTGCCCGCAGAGGCGCGCCGCCCGTAACTTTGCAAGCTGTGTGGACTGCCGACAACGGTTTGCTTCCGCCCTGGAAAGGCGATATTCACAACGACCTGAATACACAGTTGAGCTATTGGCTTTCATTTGCCGGCAATCATTTGCAGGAAGCGGCTTCTTTCACCGACTGGCTTTGGAATGTGCGTGAAGAAAACAAAAAATTTACGAAGCAATATTTTCAAACCGATGGCTTGAATGTTCCCGGTGTGGCAACGCTTTCCGGCAAACCGATGGGCGGATGGATTCAATATTCTTTATCTCCTACGATTAGCGCGTGGCTCTCTCAATATTTTTACTGGCAATGGAAATACTCGATGGACAAAAATTTTCTAATGCGGCGGGCGTATCCTTATATACATGATGTAGCTGCGTATTTGTCGGAAATTACAGTGTTGAAAAATGGAAAGCGTGTATTGCCATTAAGCTCAAGTCCTGAATATCACGACAATGATATTTCTGCTTGGTACACACAGGGAAATACCAATTACGATGTGGCGCTCATGCGTTTTGCTTTTGGCGCCGCAGCCGAAATAGCCGAAGCTGCAGGTAAAAAAAACGAGACGGAACAATGGAAAAAAGATTTGTCGCAGCTTCCGCCACTGGCTGTTGACAGCACTGGTTTGATGATGGCGCCCGGCGAAGACAGAACGGTTTCGCATCGTCATCATTCCAACCTGATGGCAATTTTTCCTTTAGGTTTATTAAACCCCGAACGTTCTTCGGACAAAGCTGTTATCGACAGCTCGCTGCATTGGCTGCAACATACGGGAACGCGCGAATGGTGCGGCTACTCATTTAGCTGGGCTGCGTGCTTATATGCCCGTGCAAAAGACGGAGAAAATGCTGCAAAAGAGTTGCGCATTTTCGCAAGCAATTTTTGTTCGCCCAACAGCTTTCATTTGAACGGCGACCAGAAAGGCGGACAATTTTCCGGCTTTACTTACCGACCTTTCACATTAGAAGGCAATTTTGCTTTTGCAGAAGGCGTGCAACAAATGCTGTTACAAAGCTATTCCGGTGTTACAGAGGTTTTTCCCGCTGTGCCGGACGGGTGGAAAAATATATCTTTCAATAATCTTCGGGCAGAAGGCGCTTTTCTTGTAAGTGCAAAGAAAAATAATGGTGTTGTTTCCGAAATAAAAATCGTTTCGGAAAAAGGCGGAACAGCTCTATTAAAACTTCCTTTTAAAATCCAAAATATTGAAAAAAAGCAGGGCGTTGTTTCAACAGAAATAACCAATGGGCTGATGAAAATTGTTTTCCAAAAAGGAGGAACAATTGTGCTGAAAAACGATTAATATAAAAATTGTTTTGCAATGTTCTGTTCTTTAGGATTTACAAATATGACAAAGCCGGTTTCAAAGAACCACATTACGCAATCGTTTCCCAAAAACTTATGTTTGTTTTAAGTAGGTTTCCCGAAAAATCTTTGTAATATTATCCCTGAAAAATTTGTGTTATGTCATACCCGTATCAGATTAAATCGTTTGAAGAATACAAGGAAGTTTACGAAAGAAGCGTGCGTCAACCGCAAAATTTTTGGGCGGATATTGCCAGCAATTTTCAATGGCGCAGAAAATGGGACACTGTTCTCGAATGGAATTTCAAAGACCTTGACGTAAAATGGTTCAAAGGCGCAAAACTCAATATCACGGAAAACTGCATCGACCGGCATTTGGAAAAGCTCGGCAACAAGCCCGCGATTATTTGGGAACCGAACAATCCCGATGAACATTACCGCATTCTCACTTACAACGATTTATATAATAAAGTAACGCAGTTTGCCAACGTCTTAAAAAACAACGGCGTGAAAAAAGGCGACCGTATATGTTTGTACATGGGCATGATTCCCGAACTCGCCATTGCTGTGTTGGCTTGCGCGAGAGTGGGCGCCATTCATTCTGTAATCTTCGGTGGATTTTCTGCGCGCAGCATTGCGGACAGATTGCAAAATGCGAATGCAGAGTTTGTAATTACCTGCGATGGCGCATTCCGCGGCGGCAAAGACATTCCGCTGAAATCCTTGATTGACGATGCTTTGGAGAGTTGCCCGTTTGTAAAAAGAGTGATTGTCTGTACAAGAACACGCACACCTATTTCAATGATTAAAGGTCGTGATGTATGGTGGGAAGATGAAATTAAAAAAGTGGAAACACTTGGTATGGCGCCCGCCGTTGCGGAAGAAATGGACGCCGAAGACCCGTTGTTTATTTTATACACTTCGGGTTCAACAGGCAAGCCGAAAGGCGTGGTGCATACGTGCGCAGGCTACATGATTTATACTACATACAGTTTCGTAAATGCTTTTAATTACAAGCAAGGCGATGTGTACTTCTGCACGGCGGATATTGGCTGGATTACCGGACACAGTTATGTTGTTTACGGTCCGCTGAGCGCGGGTGCAACTACGTTGATGTTTGAAGGCGTGCCCACCTATCCCGATGCGGGACGTTTTTGGGACATTGTGGACAAGCATCGTGTGAATATTATTTATACGGCGCCTACGGCAATTCGCAGCCTGATGAGCTTTGGCGATGAACCTTTACAAGGAAAAGATTTATCAACATTGAAAGTGCTTGGCTCTGTGGGCGAACCGATTAATGAAGAAGCATGGCATTGGTTTCACGAAAAAATAGGAAAAGGAAAATGTCCGCTCGTGGACACCTGGTGGCAAACCGAAACCGGCGGTTTTATGATTTCCAATTTGGCAAATGCAACGCCCGAAAGAACGAGCTGGGCTACGCTTCCATTGCCCGGCATTCAACCCGCTTTGGTGGATGAAAACGGAAACGAAATTGAAGGCGCCGGCAGCGGAAATCTTTGTATAAAATTTCCCTGGCCCTCGATGATTCGTACAACTTACGGAGACCACGAACGTTGTAAGCAAACGTATTTCAGCACTTATCCGAATAAATATTTTACCGGAGACGGAGCCTTGCGCGATGAAGACGGCAATTATAAAATCACGGGTCGCGTAGATGATGTGCTGAATGTGAGCGGACACAGAATAGGAACGGCGGAAGTGGAAAACGCCATCAATATGCACGCAGGCGTGGTGGAAAGCGCTGTGGTAGGTTATCCGCACGACATCAAAGGACAAGGTATTTATGCGTATGTAATTTACAATGGCAATCACAATGCCGGCGATGAAGATTTAATCAGAAAAGACATTACGGCAACAGTTACGCGCATCATCGGTCCTATTTCAAAGCCCGATAAAATACAGTTTGTAAGCGGCTTGCCAAAAACACGCAGCGGCAAAATCATGCGGCGCATTCTGCGGAAAATTGCGGAGAATGAAACCGAAAATCTCGGCGATACTTCTACATTGCTCGACCCGAAAGTGGTGGAAGAAATTAAGGAAGGAAAGTTGTAACTACAAGATTTATAAGTGAATTAGTCCAGGAATATTTTCTATGAAAAAATTTCTTGGGCTGATTTTTTTATGCTATGATAAAAACAATAAAATTTGAATAGTTCTTCTGCAAGCCAATATTTTCAATACTTTCAGCGCACAGCCGAATGTTGTTCATAAGAAAATTTTTGCGGAATGGTTTCCATTTTCTTACACTCTTCCAAGCTTCCAACCCTGAAGCAAAGCGGAATTTTTATAGCGTGTTGCATTTTATATTCAGCCTTGCACATAATTCCCATTTGGTTATAATAGTTGTAATTAGCCAAAGGATTTTTGAAAAACATTCTCCTTACGAAAATTGTTGAATCAACCTTTGGTATGGAATCGTTGTTTGGAGTAGTCTTTTGCTGTGCTTTTGTAATAACTAAAGTCATAGTCATTGAGAAAAACAGTATTATTATTTTCTTCATAGTCCGTTTATCATTGTTCATTCAAAGATATGCAATGCAGCTGTTTATTGCACAAATCGTGGAGCTGCTTCTATTGTTTATTTTTCTCAAAAGTGTACCAAAAGCGGACACCAGGTGTATCAAAAGCGGACACTTTTGAAAACATAAAAAATAACAATTAATTGATTATCAATTTGTTATTTGATTGGCATGCTTGCTGTTGCTTTTTGGGAAAATAGTTTTCACATGAAGCAATTATTAATTATCTCTTTTCTTTTTTTCTCTGTTTATGTACAAGCGCAGGACGTGGACGTGGACAGCACATTGAATCTTTCGTTGGAAAAGTGTGTGCAAATGGCTTTGCGCAATAATGCAGACATCAACAATTCCAATTTTCAATCGCAGCAAAGCAAAGCTTATCGCACGCAGGCGCAAGCCGCACTTTTTCCATCCGTGAACGGCTCGATTGACCATTCCCTCAATAGCGGGCGCAACATTAATTCGTCCGACAACAGTTATTCTACGCAAAGCTTTACTTCGGCAAACTATAATTTATCGGCAAACGTTCCGATTTTCAATGCGTTTAAATACAGGAATAATATCAAGAAAACCGATTTGGATTTTAAGGCAAGTCAGTACGATTTGAAAAACATGAAAGACCAGATTACGTTGCAGGTAATTGTTGCTTATTTGAATGTGCTGAATCAGGAAGACCAATTGGAAAATTATCAACAACAGTTATTAAGCACACAGGCGCAGATGAATCGTCTCGATTCAATGAACAAAGCCGGAGCTGCAAAGCCCGATGATATTGCCAATATGCAAGGGCAGTTGAGTGGAAACCAGATAGCCATTGTGCAGCAGGAAAATGCAGTAAAGGATGCAAAAATCACTCTATTTAACTTGATGAACGTGCCTGTAAATACTGATGCTGTGCTGGACAGACCACAATCTCTTACTGATATTCAGTTGGAACAAAACGGGTCTGTGGATGATATTTATGCCCGCTCGCTGCAAAACCTGCCGATGATAAAGGAAGCCGAATTGCAGGAGCAAAGCGCATACAAATATGTGCAAATTAACAAGGCTGATTATTATCCGTATTTGCAGTTTGGCGCGGGCATTGCAACTACTTATACCAATACTGCAACCGATAATTTCGGTAATAAAATCGGTTATTTCAACCAGTTGAAAAACAACTATGGAACATATTTCGGTCTTACGCTGAATATCCCCATTTTCAACGGTTTGCAAACAAGAACAAATGTAAAGGTTGCCAAAATTCTTGCAGCAAAAGCAACGTTCAACACTAAGACTGTAAAGAATAATCTGAAATCAAATATAGTGAAAGCATCATCCGATGCCGATGCAGCGCTGAATGCCTGGCAACAACAGCAAAAGCAGGTAGATGCATATAAAGAACTGATGCGCGTAGATGAGATAAAATTTAACGCAGGCGCCATCAACGCGACGGATTATCTCGTGGACAAAACAAAATTTGAACAGGCGGAAATTACCTTGATTGTAGATAAATATACCTACATCTTTAACACGAAAGTTTTGAGTTATTACCAAGGGGAACTTTCATTTTAATATTCAAATGAACAGGAAAATGAAATATGAATACGAATGCGCTCATCATGCTGTCCTGAACTTGATTCAGGATTATTTCAGCATCTCAAATACACAGAATTAAAATTGGACAGGAGATGCCGAAACGAGTTCGGCATGACGGCAAACATGTTTCAATTTATCGGTAACAATAAAACAATATTTCTAAACCAATAAAATTTCAAGACCATGTTCTTACATTATTTTAAAACAGCGTCGAAGATTTTAAAGAAGAACAAAATCTTTACTGTTCTCAACATTGGCGGGCTTGCCATTGGCATTGCCTGCGTTGCGCTCATTTTGCTTTGGGTGGAAAACCAGTTGGATTACAATAAGCAGTTTAACAATGCCGCGAATATTTACCAGGTAATGGACAACCAAAAATATAACGGTAACTATATCACGTTTGATGCAAGTCCACACCCTTTGGTAGCTGCATTGAAACAATCTGTTCCGGAAATTAAAAACGCAGTAAGCGTCGATTGGACACATAGTTCGGCTTTTTCACTCGGTAATAAAAAAATAGCCGAGCAAGGCACGGAAGCAGATAGCACATTTTTCCAAATCTTCAATTTCCCTGTTGTGGAAGGAAGTCTCAAAAATGCGCTGAATGACAATAACGGTATCGTGATTTCACAAAAAATGGCAATGGCTTTTTTCGGCAACAAACCTGCGGTGGGCAAAACATTAAAGATGAACGGCAACAAGCTTTTCACGGTAAAAGCCGTGATAAAAGATATGCCGAAGAATATGACTTTCAATTATGACTACATTATAAAAATGGATGTCCATGGCGATTATGCCTATCAGGAAAACTGGGGCAGTAATTCGTTGGAAATTTTTGTAGAACTATATCCGAACGCAAATGTGGATGCCATAAATAAAAAAATACAATTTACAGCAAAAGCAAACGGCAGTGACAACTCCGCAGAATTTTGGCTGTTTCCATTATCTAAAACGCATTTGTATCACGATTTTGCGAATGGAAAACCTACGGGTTCCGGACAAATAAAATATGTAAAAATGTTTTCGTTTGTCGGGTTTATTATTTTACTGATTGCCTGCATCAATTTTATGAATCTCTCGACGGCGCGTGCGCAAAATCGTTCCAAAGAAGTAGGCGTACGCAAAGTATTCGGCGCGAGGCGTCAAACATTAATGAAACAATTTTTAACCGAAGCGCTGATGGTTTCATTCATTGCCATGTTCATCGCTGTTGGACTGGTGTATGTAACGTTACCTTTGTTCAATTCCGTATTCAAAACGGAAATAGCTTTTCATATCAATACCACCGCGCACATTGTTGGTTTATTGTTGATAACCATTGTTTGCGGAGTGCTGGCAGGCAGTTATCCCGCGCTGTATTTATCATCGTTCAATCCTATTAAAGCATTGCGCAGGCAATCGTCCAAAACCTCGTCGGGCGGCGGTTTTGTGCGAAAGGCGTTAGTGGTTGTACAGTTTTCCGCATCCATTATTTTAATCATTTCCACTATTATTATTTACCAACAAATACAACATACCAAAATAAGAGATTTGGGTTTTGATAAAGAACATTTGATTTATTTACCACAACCGGGCGACAATATTTCACAGCACTTTGAAGCGTTTCGTAATGAGCTTTTGCAAACAGGTTTAGTGGAAGATGCAAGTATGTCTTGGTCTTCGCCTTTGCAAATAGGAAGCGGCTCGAGCGATTATCATTGGGATGGGCAAGCCGCAAATGAAAAAATATTAATAAGCCTGAACCGTATAACGCCGCATTATATTACCACCGCCGGATTTCATTTGATGGAAGGGAGAGATTTTCAATCGCCGGCTACGGACAGCGCCAATATCATTATTAATGAAAGTTTTGCCAAATTGATTGGAGAAAAGAATGGTCGCGTTGGTGGTGTAATATATGATGGCGGCGGCAACAAAATTAATATCATCGGTGTATTGAAAAATTTTGTGTACAACAATATGAGTAGTGTACAACCAGACCCTATGTTTTTTTATTGTGTTAGTCCGGCTGATAATTACATGGAGTTATTCATACGCCTCAAAGCAAACACAGACGTGGCAAGCGATATAGCCAAAATAAAATCGTTGTACGACAAAGAAGAACCCGAAAATCCGTTCAATTACAAGTTTGTGGACAAAGAGTTTGAAACCTTCTTCCAAAGCGAAGAAATGCTGGGAAATCTTGCTTTTGTTTTCGGCGGTTTGGCAATCATTATTTCCTGTTTGGGTTTGTTTGGTTTGTCGGCATTTATGGCAGAGCAAAGAACAAAAGAAATCGGCATTCGCAAAGTATTGGGCGCATCGGTAAAATCCATTGTGCAGCTGCTTTCAAAAGATTTTTTGAAGCTCGTTGCGCTATCGTGCATTATCGCATTTCCGGCGGCGTATTTATTGATGCGCAGTTGGTTGCAGAACTATCAATACCGCATCGGCGTTGAATGGTATGTATTTATCATTGCTGCCGCGCTGGCGTTGCTGATTGCCTTCATCACCGTGAGTTCGCAAGCATTTAAAGCCGCAAGAGCCAATCCTGTAAAGAGTTTGAAAACGGAATAGTCTGAACGAGGATTTGCAGGATTTTTTGGATTAAAAGGAATATTGAAAATGAAATAGGGAAAACAGTAAACCACAAAACAATTGAGCAATAAAACAAAATCAAAAGCAATGATTATCGCACATTATCTCAAAACCGCGTGGCGCAATTTGTTTAGAAACAAAACATTTTCCGTTATCAACATCGGCGGGCTTGCCGTAGGCATGGCTGTTGCCTTATTGATTGGTCTTTGGATTTACAGTGAAGTCTCATTTAACACTTCATTTAAAAACTATAATACCATTGCGCAGGTACTGCAAAACCAAACGGTAGAAGGAAAGATTTATACACAACAGGCTGACCCGTTTCCTCTGGGCAAAGCATTGCAAACAAAATACGGAAGCGATTTCAAGCATGTAATCATGAGTTCCTGGCAGGGCGACCACGTGCTTAATTTGGGCATGAAAAACATCATAAAATCAGGCGCTTATATGGATAAAGGTGCGGATGATATGCTCTCACTTAAAATGCTGAAAGGCAGATACGGTGCGCTTAGTCAGCCGAACGATGTTTATATTTCTGCATCTACAGCCAAAGCGCTGTTTGGCAACGCCGACCCTATGAACAAGCAGTTAAAAATCGATAATAAACTCGATGTAAAAGTCGCCGGCGTTTACGAAGACATTCCTTATAACACAGACTTTAGCGGATTGGATTTTATTGCGCCGTGGGACTTGTATGTAACATCTGAAAGCTGGATTAAGAACAACCAAACAAGGTGGGACAATAATTCCTTCCGGGTATTTGTACAGATGGCAGACCATACAGATATGCAAGAGGTAAGCAAAAAAATAGCCGATATAAAATTAAACGAAGTAAGCGCAGGTGAAAAGAAATATCATGCACAAATGTTTCTTGCACCGATGAAAGACTGGCATTTACATGACAACTACGAAAACGGCGTACAGACAGGCGGAAAAATTGTGTATGTATGGATGTTTGGAATCATCGGGATGTTCGTACTGTTGTTGGCTTGCATCAATTTTATGAATCTCTCAACGGCGCGTAGCGAAAAACGGGCAAAGGAAGTGGGTATCCGCAAGGTCGTAGGCTCGCTCCGTTCTATGCTTATCAAACAATTTTATTTTGAATCCATATTAATGGTTGTGATTGCATTTGCGATTGCATTGTTATTAACAAGATTGACACTTCCGTGGTTCAATACATTATCCGACAAAAGAATGATTATTCCATGGGGAAATGTTTTCTTTTGGTTGACTTCCGTAATTTTTATTCTTTTCACGGGAATCATTGCAGGCAGTTATCCTGCGTTGTATCTGTCTTCCTTCAATCCCGTAAAAGTGTTGAAGGGCAGCTTCCGCGCAGGACGAAATGCTTCATTGCCGAGAAAAATCCTCATCATTTCGCAATTTACCATTTCCCTTATTCTGATAATCGGAACGCTTGTTGTTTACAAACAAATAAAATTTTCCCAAAACAGACCTGTGGGTTATAATCAAAACGCGCTGATAGATATGTATGTGAATACGCCGGAATATGCAAAATATTTTTCCGCCATAAAAAATGAATTATTGGCAAGCGGCGCCATTACAAATATGGCAAACAGTACAGCGCCTGTTACCAATGTTTGGTCAAGCACGAACGGATTGACATGGGCAGGAAAAGACCCGAACCTTACACAGGATTTTGTACAAACGAGCGTTTCTACCGACTTCGGAAATACAGTTGGCTGGCATATAACAAGGGGAAGGGATTTTTATGCAACGGGTGTTTCGGATTCGTCATCGTTAATTATCAACGAAGCTGCTGTAAAATATATGGGACTAAAAAATCCTGTGGGCACCATTATAGGCGATACATATGACAGTTCGGTACATTATACCGTCATCGGTGTAGTGCAGGATATTGTTTCGGGTTCGGCATATACGCCCGTGCAACAGGCGTTCTATGTTCTTAATAAATATCCGAGTGATATTGGCCTGTTTTATTTGCGGCTCAATCCCAGCAAAAGCGCACACGAAGCCATTGAAACAATAGGAAAAGTATTTAAAAAATATATTACAGAAGCACCCTTTACTTACAATTTTGTAAACGAGGAGTACGCCCAAAAGTTTGCTACGGAAGAGCGCATCGGTAAGCTCGCCACATTCTTTGCGGCATTGGCGGTATTCATCAGTTGTTTGGGCTTGTTTGGTTTAGCGTCTTTCATGGCAGAGCAAAGAACAAAAGAAATCGGTATCAGAAAAGTATTAGGCGCATCGGTATTCGGTTTATGGAAATTATTATCCAAAGACTTTATTGTATTGGTTTTGATTTCTTGTGCCATCGCTGCACCTGTTGCATGGCTTTGTATGCACAAATGGTTGCAGAAATACGAATACAGAACCGCAATCAGTTGGTGGGTATTGGCTGTTCCTGCATTATTTGCTTTGGCTATTGCTTTGGTTACGGTAAGTTATCACGCCATCAAAGCTGCAAGAGCCAATCCCGTAAAGAGTTTGAAAACGGAATAGTCTGAACCATAATTTTCAGGATTTATAGGAAAATGAAATATGAAAGAGAGCAGAAACACAACGGTACAAAGACACGACGAAATCACAACGTTGTGAATCATTGGTGGCGCAACGCCGTTGTGGTAAAACAACAAAACAATTGAGCAATAAAACAATTTTCCAAACAATAAAAAAATTCAATACTATGTTCACACATTATCTCAAAGTCGCATGGATTAATCTGCGTAAAAATACAGCCGCAAGCTTTATCAATATTCTTGGACTGGCAATTGGCATAAGCGCCTCGCTGATTATTTTTATGATTGTACGCTACGACAGCAGCTTTGATAAATGGGAACCGCACAACCAAAACGTCTATCGCGTATATACTTATTCGGGAGCAGACGACATTAATTCCGGTGTAACTACGGCATTGCCGCAAGCCATCAGGGACAAGGTTGCGGGCGTGGATGTGGTATCTCATGTACTTTTATTGAACGGTTCTTCCGCTGCGCTTGTGGAAACGGGGAAAGGCGCTATGAAGCCTTTTCCCAAAAATAACGGCGTTGTCTTTGCCGATGCCGGTTTCTTTTCTGTTTTCCCGCATAAATGGCTTGTAGGTAATCCGAAAAGCGCGCTGGATGTTCCGAACACGATAGTGATTTCCAAATCGTCAGCCGAAATTTTTTTTCCTAAACAAAATTTATCCGACATCATCGGCAAGCGCATTATTTTCAGTGATAGTATCAACGTAACCGTTTCCGGTATTGTGGACGATTTGAAAGAGAACAGCGATTTTAATTATAAAATTTTCATTTCTTACCCAACCATTACAAGCAGCGAACGACTAAAGAAACTTTATGGCTGGGAACATTGGGGGCACGTAAGCTACGCTTCGCTTTGTGTGGTGCGGTTAAAAGACGGAACGAACCCGGCACTTGTTGAGAAGCAATTAAAAGAGATAGACTATGCTAATAATAAGCCTGACCCGGGAATGAGCGGCGATGAACCAAAGTTGTTGCCCATAAGTCAAAATCATTATGCAATGGATGTTGACGGAACTATATCGAAAGCTACTCTGTTTAATTTATCATTAATCGCTTTGTTTATTTTATCGCTGGCTGTTATCAATTATATCAATTTATCTACGGCACAGTCAAGCTTGCGTGCAAAAGAAGTAGGCGTGCGCAAAACATTTGGTGGCAGCGAACGGCAAATAAGGTTTCAATTTCTTATGGAAACATTTGTGATTACTTTGCTTTCGGCATTATTGGCGGTTGTGCTTGTGCCTTTACTGATGAAAGGGTTTGCCGGTTATATTCCTAAAGGATTTACTTTCTTCAACGTATTAAATGCAGAAGGAATCGGTTGCTTAACTGTATTGATGGTCGCGCTCACATTTGTTGCCGGTATTTATCCTGCGTTGGTTTTGGCAAGGTTTGAACCCGTAAAAGTTTTGAAGGGCAATACTTCAGGCAAAGGATATAAAAACAGTCTTACCAGAAAGATTTTAATTATCAGCCAGTTTGCGGTAGCACAAATTTTATTGGTATTGGTAATAACTGTAAGCAGACAAATTCATTATTCGCTGAATAAAGATTTGGGATATAAAAATATAAAAGGCATTATCTCGTTTTATGCGCCGGACGCAAGAAAAGTAAAAAGCAATAAATATGTCCTGGTAAATAAGTTACAGCAATTGCCGGGCGTTTCAGAGGTAAGCCTGGGCAGCGCCGCGCCAACCTCTGCTATACAAAGTATTTCGGTTGCTTCTACTATCGTAAAAGGAAAAGAATTGCATTTTAGTGTATGGCAGTTTTTGGGCGATACAAATTATATTCATCTTTTTGGCATTCCGCTTACAGCAGGTTCCAATATCACGACCAATATGGCGGCGGACCCTTTTGGGGTGCTGGTCAATGAAACATTTGCCAGGCAGATAGGTTATTCCTCTCCTTTAAATGCCGTCAATCAGGTATTTGACTTCGATGGGAATAAAGTAATTATTAGAGGTGTGCTGCACGATTTTAGTATGGGTTCGACCAAGTCCTCCATCAAACCGATGCTTTATTTTTATGATGCGCCGCACGCAGGTTTTGTCCATATCCTTTTATCGGGCGAACCCGATGACTGGCAGGCAACTCTCCGGAAGATACAAGCCGTTTATCATGCTTTATATCCGGGCAATACATTTGACTACACCTTTTTAGACCAGTCGATTGAGAAATTGTACAAAGAGGATATCGCCATTTCGCAGGTGCTAACGTGGGCAACAGGTTTGACAATTTTTATATCCTGTCTTGGCTTGTTCGGCTTGGTTACATTCATGGCAAACCGGCGCAGAAAAGAAATCGGTATCCGCAAAGTGTTAGGTGCATCGGTATATCAAATTGTGGCAATGCTGTCGAAAAGTATGTTGCAATTGGTCGTTATAGCATCGTTGATTGCGTTTCCATTTGCGTGGTATTTTTCACATGAATGGTTAAATGGGTTTGCTTATAAAATAAGTGTCGGCTGGTGGGTATTCATCGCAAGCGCTGCGGGCATGATGTTGATTGCGTTATCGGTGCTTGCAATGCGCGCATGGAAATCGGCAAAAGAAAACCCCGTAAAGAGTTTAAAAACGGAATGAGTCTGAACGGAGATTTTTAGGATTTATATGATTAAAACGACAATTATAAAAACGATAATAAAGATGAAAGTAAGATATAAACACGCCGGCACGTCATTTCGACCGAAGGGAGAAATCTCATTGAGATTGCCACGTCGCTCGTGCCACACTCCTCGCAATGACGGTGCACAAGTGTTCATCATTGACTTAATGGCAATTCAACAATAAAACAAATTAATAAACAATAAAAATCAAAAACAGTGGACAGAGTAATTGAACAAAAAAAATGGAACAGGAAACGCATATTGACCATCGTCGGAATTGTGGCTTTGGTTGCGTTAATAGGCGCAAGTTTTTACTACGCGCGCGGCGGCAGCAAGCTAAATGTAGATAAAGAACGGATTACCATCAGCGAGGTAACCAAAGGGCAGTTTAAAAATTATATTCCCGTAAACGGCGTGGTAATGCCTATTTCAACCATCTACCTCGACGTAACGGAAGGCGGTCGTGTAGAAGAACGCTATGTGGAAGACGGCGCTATGATGAAGAAAGGTCAGCCTATTCTTCGTCTTTCAAATACTGATTTGATGATGAGCCTGGTGGAACAGCAAAATAGTGTGTATAACACTTTGATGCAGGAGCAGATTGCGCAAAACAGCGCACGCCAGACATCGGTAAGCAATATGAACCAGATGGCAGATGTAGAGCAACAGTTACAGGAGGCAAAGCGCCTGTACGATTTGAATAAAAAATTGTATGAGCAAAAAGCGCTCGATTATCAAACATATCAGCAATCGAAAATCAGCTACGATTATCTGGTAAAGAAAAAAGAATTACAGGAAAATTTATTGTCGCAGGATTCTGTAAACAAGGCGCAACAATTGGTGCAGCAAAATAAATTGTATGCCGGTGCAAACGATGCACTTAGTTTAATGCAGAAAAAAGTAGGCGACCTGATTGTTCGCGCTCCGGTGGATGGACAATTGACTTCGCTCGACGCGGAAGTAGGACAAAACAAACCCGCGGGAACGAGGCTTGGGCAAATCGACGTCATCAGCGATTATAAAGTGCAGGTAGATGTGGATGAACATTATATCAACAATGTATTTCCGGGATTAACGGGCAATGCTGTTGTGGGCAACGACACGCTGAATCTGATTGTGAAAAAAGTTTACCCTTCCGTTGCCGATGGAAAGTTTAAAGTGGATATGGCATTTAAAAATAAAGCACCTAATGTTATTCATCGTGGTCAAAGCCTGCAAATATTGCTTACGCTTAGCGACGACAGACCTGCATTATTGTTGCCTCGCGGCGGGTTTTATCAGCAAACAGGCGGTAACTGGATTTTCAAACTAAGTAAAGACGGCACTACGGCGTACAAAGCAGAGATTCAGCTTGGCGGTCAGAATCCCGACTATTATGAAGTTGTAAAAGGGCTAGAACCCGGCGACCAGGTAATTACCAGCAGCTACGAAAACTTCGGAGATAATCAGGAACTGATAATCAAGTAATCTGAACGGAGATTTTTAGGATTTATATGATTAAAACGACAATTATAAAAACGATAATAAAGATGAAAGTAAGATATAAACACGCCGGCACGTCATTTCGACCGAAGGGAGAAATCTCATTGAGATTGCCACGTCGCTCGTGCCTCGCTCCTCGCAATGACGGTGCACAAGTGTTCATTCCTGGCTTAATGACTATTTGACTAATGATAATATACAACAATAAAGCAATTTTCAAAACAATAAAAACAAAAAAACATGTGGTTACACTATCTCAAAACAGCCTGGCGCAACCTGGTGCGCAACAGGATTTTTTCTGTGATTAATATTTTCGGGTTGAGCATTGGACTTTGCTGCGCCATGCTTATTCTTTTGTATGTAAAAGATGAAACGAGCTTTGACAAGTTTCACAAAAATGGGAAGAATATTTATCAGGTTGTAACAGAATTTAAGATTAAGGGAGAAGATAATAAAACAAGCGTTACGGGAATATTGCCCGGACCGCGTTTTACACAAAATGTTCCGGGCATTAAAGCTTTTGTGCGCTTTCAGCAAGCAGGCGAAAACACGAAAATAGGCGCAGATATTCAATTTCAAAGATTGTTTCGCGTGGATTCAAATTTCTTCTCGGTTTTTACTTTTCCATTAGTCAGCGGCAATCCTGCAACTTGTTTGAAAGAGCCTTATTCCATCGTGCTCTCGGAAGATGCCGCTAAGAAACATTTTGGTACAACAAATGCCATTGGCAAAGTTGTAATGTTGAAGGATGACAGCGCATTCGTTCCTTACAAAGTAACCGCTGTGGCAAAAAATTGCCCGCAAAACTCTTCCATTCGTTTTGAAGCATTAGCGCCGCTCAAAATTTCAGATGCGGATGCAAAAGACGACCATCAATGGTTCAGTGATTACTTAAACACGTTTGTTGTTTTGGATAATAAAGCCAATCCGAAAACTGTTGAAAAGCAAATGCAGAATTTTTATAAGCAGGATGTAAAGCAAGCGTTTGCCGATATGAAAAAACAGTTCGGCGATATGCTTACCGATGCAGGCAGCTATTATTTACAGCCTTATACAGACATGCATTTCAGTAAAGATTATGGTCCGACAAATGGCATGACCGGCGCAGGCAATCCTATATATTCCTACATTCTTTCCGGTATCGCTCTGTTTGTATTGCTGATTGGGTGCATCAATTTTGTAAATCTTACCGTTGCACGTTCCGTGAAGCGCGCTAAAGAAATCGGCATACGTAAAGTCGTCGGCGGCGACAGAAAGCAACTCATCAAACAATTTTTAGGTGAATCGTTTTTGCTTTGCTTTATTGCTTTCGCATTGGCATTGTTGCTTACCAAACTTGTGTTACCGTTCTTTAACACGCTTGCCAACAAACAGCTTGCGTTTTCTTATTTGTTTGATGCAAAATTAATTGCGGCTTATGTGTTACTCTTTGTTTTCACGGGCTTGCTTGCGGGTTTTTATCCTGCATTGGTGTTGTCGGGCTTTGACCCTGTAAAAATTTTGTATAACAAATTCAGCCTTTCAGGGAAAAATTATTTGCAGAAAACATTGGTGGTGGTGCAGTTTGTACTGGCAGCATTTTTAATTACTATCACGTTTGTGATGTATATGCAGTTCAATCATCTGACACACGCAAAATTGGGTTATGATGATAGCAATCTTGTGTTGGTTAATCAAGATGCATCGCACAGCAAAGCATCGGTATTGAAAACAATGTTGCTGAAAAATCCGAATATTGAAAACGTTGCTGCAAAAAATGGCGGTATGTACAATACACTTGGTACGCTAAGTAATGACTCAACGATACAGTTCCGGGGCGAAACCGTTAACGAATCATTTCTGCCTACGTTGAAAATCCCGATTATTCAAGGCAGAAATTTTTCGACACAATTTCCTTCCGATTCCAACAATTCAATATTGGTAAATGAAGCGTTTGCAAAGCAAGCGGGTTGGGCAAATCCCATAGGGCAAACAGTTAAATTTTTGGATAATAAAAAAACGTATCAGGTAGTGGGTTTGGTAAAAGATTATCATTATGCATCGATGAACGAAAAGATTGGTCCGCAATTATTTACTATGCGGAACAATTTTTCTTACGGAACATTTTATATCAAAATAAAACCCGGCACAGAAAGCGAAAGCCTGAAGTTTATACAAAAAACATTCAGGCAAATGTTCCCGTTAAGCCCGTATTCCTACGCATTCAAGAACGATGAGAACAAGCAGCAATACAGCGATATTGCCAAGTGGAAACAAATTGTTTTGTTCGGCGCCATACTCACGATTTTTATTTCTTGTATCGGCTTATTTGGTTTGTCCATTTTATCGGCAGAAAAACGAACCAAAGAAATCGGTATACGCAAAGTGTACGGCGCATCGGTCAGCAGTATCATTAAATTATTATCGAAAGATTTTTTAAAACTGGTGTTGCTCGCATTGATTATTTCAACGCCGTTTGCCTGGATTGCCGCATATAAATTTTTGCAAAGCATGACATACAGAATTTCGTTGAGCTGGTGGATATTTTTCATTCCTGATTTGTTGGTGGTGTTGATTGCATTTGCAACCATTTATTTTCAAACCAACAGAACCGCAAAAGCCAATCCTGTGAAGAGTTTGAAAACGGAATAAAAGCCTCCCTAAATCCCTCCAAAGGAGGGACTTATTGAAACGAGGATTAAAGCGAAAAATTTTTAATAATGGACGAGGAAATAAATTATAAAACGCGCTTACCTAAATCCCTCCTTTGGAGGGCTGGGGAGGCACTTAAAAACAAAAAACCATGTGGCTACATTATCTCAAAACGGCTTGGCGGAACCTGCAAAAGAACCGCTTTTACGCATTGGTAAATATTTCAGGCTTAGCCATCAGCTTTGCAAGTTTTATTGTGATGCTGGTGTATTTTAATTATCAAACGGATTATGACAAGTGGAACACTTCTCTGAAAAGAGTATATAAAGTTTCGCTGGAAGAAGGTAATAATATTAAAGAAACAACACAGGCTCCGCTTGCCGCATTTTTACAACAACACGACCCAAATATTGAAGCAGCATCGGCTTTTCAGCCGGCGGAAGATTATGAATTACTCATAAGTGCGGGAGACAAGAAGATTTATCAAAGCGGTTCTGTTGCGGCAGATTCGTTGTTCTTTGAAGTATTTCCGTATCATTTTGCAGAAGGCAATGCTGCAACGGCTTTGAATGCGCCCAACACAATGGTTTTGACGAAAGATGTTGCGCATAAACTTTTCGGCAATGCCGATGCTATGGGCAAAACCGTAAAAGTATATAATCACATTGATTTTACTGTTACGGGCATTATACAACTGCCAGATGCACCGGCAAATTTGAATTTGCAGTTTGTATATCGCGACCCTTTTATGAAGCAAGATAATTTTTGGCAAAATTATTCTTACCAAACTTATATCAAATTAAAACACCCGGAAACGCAGGCTGCGCTTGACAATGAGCTGAACAAAATATTTTATGATTACCATCTTAAAACAGGCAACCAAACTTTTGAACAATATAAAAATCAACCTAACCAATCTTCTTTATTTACCGATGCTTTACAGCAATTGCATAATTTTCCAAAACATGGCGAGAGCAATTTTAAAATCACGCTGGTACTTTTAGTCTTAGCTGTATTTCTTTTGATTGCAGGCGCTATCAATTTTAGTAACTTATCCATTGCGCGTGCATTTACCCGCGCGAAAGAAGTGGGTGTGAGAAAAGTTTTCGGTTCAAAACGCATACACATTGTTTTGCATTCTTTGCTGGAAGTCGGTTTACAATGCTTTGCGGCGCTGATGATTGCATTGCTGTTATCATCTGTTGCATTGGATTATTTCAGTCGTGCGTTTAATATATCGCTTTCGTTTTTAGATGCCCGGCATATCGTTTTTATTTTATTACAAATACTTGCCTGCCTTGTATTTATTGTGTTGTTTGCAGGTTTATATCCTGCATTGTTTCTGTCAAAGTTTGAAGCGACAGAAGTACTGAGAGGCTCAATAAACAAAGGCAGGCGCGGCTTGTTTTTCAGAAATGTTTTATTAATAGTCCAGCTTACTTTATCTACTTTTTTTATTATTGGTTCGATAGTAATTGTAAGGCAGCTGCATTTTATAGAAACAAAAAATCTTGGCTTCAATCCTTCGCAAGTCGTCAGAATATATACGACACAAGCAACAAGAGAACAGAATTTTGAAGCAACAAGATTAAAGCTGCTGGATATTCCGGGAGTGGAATATGTATCAAAATCCACCACAGTTCCCGGCGATAAATATATTGATACATCAACCAATAATTATAAGTTTCGTGGACAGGAATACAGGTTAAATTCTGTGAGAGTAAGCATCGACTATTTCAGAACGCTGGACATACCTGCAACACAAGGGCGCGTGTTTGATTATGCATATTCACAGGATACGGATTATACGGCAATCATTAATGAAACAGCTGCAAAAGAATTGAATATTGACAATCCGGTAGGTCAGCAGATTCGTTTATATAATTTCGATTCGCTGCCGTACACGATTGTTGGCGTGGTAAAAGATTTTAATGTGGAAGGAATGCAGCATCACGTAAAGCCGGCTATTTACACGACTTCCAATAAGCGCACGGATTATCGTTCCGGCGGCGCTATTCTTGTAAAAATAAATGCAGCCAATGCCCAAAAAACAATTGCAGGTATTACAAAAGTGTGGAAGAATGTGGAACCTGATTTTCCTGTTCGCTATTCATTTCTCGACCAGGATTTTCAAAAGTTGTTTACAGGCGATATACAGTTGGCTAAAATTATTTTATTCTTTACCATTATTTCCATCATCATTGCGGCAATCGGTTTGTTTGCACTTACAGCTTTTCTTGCCGAAAGGCGTACAAAAGAAATCGGTATAAGAAAAGTATTTGGCGCAAGTGTAAAAGATATTACCCTTTTATTGTCAATGGATTTCGTAAAGTTAGTTATCATCGCTGTAGTGATTGCTACGCCACTTGCATGGACTGTCGCAAATAGATGGTTGCAGAGCTTTGCATATAAAATAAACCTTGGCTGGAGTTTATTTTTATTGGCAGGAATATCGGCATTTATTATTTCTATTGCAACTGTTGCTTTTCAGGCAATTAAAGCTGCGCGTGCCAATCCCGTCAAGAGTTTGAAAACGGAATAAAACCCTCCTTAAATCCCTCCTTTGGAGTGCCGGGGTGGATGAAAGTGTATCAAAACCGAACACTATGTGTATCAAAAGCGGACACTTTTAAAAGTGAAAAAAATATTACTTTATTGATTTTCAATTAGTTAAAAACTTGGCATTACTGTGGCAGCATTTTTTGCAAACGGACACAAATTTTTTAAACAACAAAAAAATATACAATGAAAAAGTTACTCATTTTTACGCTTGCCTGCGGCGTGGCACTTACCGCAATTTCATGGACAGGCAAAATGTTCAACAACATCATCGGCGTTGTACAATCAAACGCTGAACCTGTATTGATGCAAACAAAAAGTTTCGGTATAAGTGAAGTTAAAAATGTAAATGCTTCCACCACGCTCGGCTCTATCACTGTTACGGGCGATGCAACCGGCGAAGCCTCCGTTGAAATGTATGCGCAGGCAAACAACAATCAACATTTGTCCAAAGACGAAATTCAGCAAATCATCAACAGGGATTATAACATTGAAATCTCTGTCGAAAACGGCAAGCTTACTGCGAAAGCCATTTTTAAAAACAAGCACGTCGGAAACAACCAAAAAACAGTAAGCGTTTCCTTTAAAATCCACACGGCAAAAAATGTAAGTACCGATTTGAATTCCGTTACCGGCAGTATTCATCTTGCTGCGTTGCAGGGTAATGAGCGTTTTGAAGTAAGTACGGGTAGCCTGCATCTGGATAATATTTCCGGCGACATCAATGGACACACCAGCACCGGCAGCATCCATGCAGATAATTGCAACGGCAATATTAAATTAGAAACATCCACAGGCTCGGTTCACGCTTCCTATATCAAAGGAATGCTGGATGCCAGAACATCTACCGGCAGCCTGCATCTTGAAAATATTACGGCGAAAGTGTATGCGACTACTTCTACGGGCAGCATTTCTGCAAAGTTCGATACGTTTAAAAACGATGCTACGCTTTCCACATCTATCGGCAGCGTAAATGTAGAAGTTCCGAAGGATATTGCCGCAAACCTTGATCTTGAGGGTTCGCATATCAATGCCAACAGGTTGTACAATTTTAGCGGCGACACCGGCAAAAGAAATATTAAGGGCAAAATAAATGGCGGCGGCGCCAACCTTGCTGCTTCAACAAATATGGGTAGTGTGAGTTTGAATTTTAAATAGCCTGAACCGGGAGTTTTGGGATTTATATGATTTGTGCAGGAAAATAAATGAACAAGAAAATGAAATATGAACTCGCTCGCACGTCATGCTGAATTTATTTGACTTCGTCGATTTTCAATTCAGCATCTCATAATCAAGATGCCGAAACAATCCTGAATCAGGTTCAGGACGGCATGACGGCAGAAGTGTTCCATTTTTCAAAATCATTATCAAATTAAAAACTATGTTATTCCATTATTTTAAAACGGCATGGCGCAGCCTTGTAGTAAACAGGTTTTACAGCGCACTCAATATTGCCGGGCTGGCTATTGGTTTGGCTACGGGCATTATGCTGCTGCTTTGGGTGCAGAATGAATTTAGCTATAACAAATTCAACAAGCAGTATAAAAATATTTACGAGTTAAGCGCACATTTTCCATCTAACGGAAAAGAAATAATTTGGAGTAGCGTACCTGCGCCGTTGGCGGTATATGCAAAGAATATTCCAAGCATTCAGTCAATGGTGCGTATTGCAGGTGGAGGCGGTATTTTGACAAACCAGACTGAAACAAAAATTATTGATAAGAATAATATTATTTATGCCGATAGTAGTCTCTTGAGCATCTTTGATTTTAAAATATTGAAAGGTAATCCAAATAATTTTTTGTCCGACACGTATTCCGTTGCACTTACGGAAAAAACTGCGAAAAAAATATTCGGTACGGACAATGTGATTGGTAAAGTAATTCGTTATGATAAAAATAATTTTACGGTAACTGCCGTATTAAAAGAAATTCCAAAAAATTCGGATATTCAGGCAGATGCTATTTTTCCGATGGCTTATTATGCGCAACGCTTTACTGCGAACGGCGGTAATGGAAAATGGAAAACTATTGATGTGGATTTGGGCGATTATGGATATACCATTTTTGCACTGCTTAATTCTAATGGAAATCCGCAAAGCGTAGGCAATGCTCTTACCGCAGCATATAAAAATGCAAGAAACGGCGATAGCCAGACTTCTTTTCAACTGCAAAATCTTGGCGATGTTCATCTTATCGGCAACGATGGCGATACTTCGGCTTTGCGAATGGTGGAAATAATGTTGCTTGTAGCCATTTTAATTTTAGTAATTGCAAGCATCAACTATGTCAATCTTTCTACGGCACGCTCGTTGATGCGGCTGAAAGAAGTAAGCGTCAAGAAAATTATCGGCGCGTCCAAGCGGCAATTATTTTTTCAGTTTATTGTAGAAACAGTCGCCTTATTTCTCTGCGCCGGTGTGATTGCTATCGGTTTGATTTTCGTGCTGATGCCTTTGTACAACAATATTTCAGGCAAAGAACTAAGTTTTTCGTTGTCGGACATTCATACGCTTGGTATTTTATTTATTGTGTTCGTTGGGACGCTGCTTGCAGCAAGTATTTATCCTGCCATATTGCTGTCGTCGTTCCAGCCGCTTGCCGTGATGCGCGGAACAAAAATCGCGGGTTTCAAAACCGCTACGTTCCGCAAAATACTGGTGGTGCTGCAATTTACTATTTCGTTTGCGCTACTGGTAAGTACCATAGTTATGAGCAATCAAATGCGTTATATGCGCAACAAAGATTTGGGTTACGACAAAAGTTATGTATTCTCGGTTTCCTTTCCCGACGAGGCTGTACAGCATTTCGACGCTATTAAAACCGAACTGCAAAAAACACACGGCATTTTAAGCGCAGGAACTTCCGATGCTTATGATATTTCAAACGTGGGTAGCTCAACTGGAGATATTGAATGGAGTGGTAAACCGATAAATGAGAATATGGTTATTTCTCAGCTTTTCGCAGATAAAGATTTTATTCCTACCATGAAATATCACTTTATCGAAGGCGGCAATTTTTCCGGTACGCCTGCCGACAGTAATAGATTTATTTTAAACGAAACAGCTGTTAAGGCAATGGGATTAAAGCCGCCGTATGTGGGGCAGCAAATAACTTTTCACGAATGGAAAGGACCAATTATTGGCGTACTGAAAGATTTTAATTTTGAGCCATTGACCGAAGCTATCAGCCCAATTATATTTTACAGTTGGCGATACGGTAATATGTTGTATGTGCGCACCACCGGCACTGAAGCGCAAAATGCCATTGCCGCTGTGGAAAAAGAATATAAAAAATACAACACGAGCAAAACGCCTTTCAGTTATAACTTTTTGGACAAAAGTTTTGAAGCGCATTACCGTTCGCAGCAGCGCACCGGCACACTGTTTACCACCTTTGCAGCAATTGCTATTTTTATTTCCTGCCTCGGTTTGTTTGGCTTGGCAACTTACACGGCGCAGGTAAAAACCAAAGAAATAGGCATTCGCAAAGTGTTGGGCGCAAGTGTCGGCAGCATAGTACAACTCATCAGTAAAGATTTTTTAAAGCTTGTAATTATCGCTGTTGTGATTGCAACGCCGTTGGCTTACTGGGCAATGCACAAATGGCTGCAGGGCTTTGCATACAAAATAGGCATCGGCGTATTCACATTCATCATCGCGGCTGTGATAGTGATGCTGATTGCGTTTGCGACGATTGGCTTCAAAGCGTTTAAAGCGGCAAGAGCCAATCCGGTAAAGAGTTTGAAAACGGAATAGTCTGAACTGGAATTATTTGGATTTATATGATTTATAGGAAAATGAAAAAATAATAATGAACAAGAATATCAACGATGAACACGCCGGCACACGTCATGCTGAACTCGTTTCAGCATCTCAAAGGAAGAAATAATATAGATGCCGAAATAAATTCGGCATGACGGCAAAGGTGTTCCGGTTTTCAATGGCATTATCACATTATTAAATTAAAAAATTGAACAAGAAAATAAAATGCGAACACGATAGCGCCCGTCATTTCGACGATAGGAGAAATCTCAACAAGCAAAATGAGATTCCTCACTCGTTCCTCGTTCGGAATGACGCGAAGAATAAATAACAATTAAACAATAAATCAATTCAACAAATTTTCAAAAACAAATAAAAATAAAACAATGATTAAAATTACCAATCTCGAAAAGGTGTACCGCACCGATTTGATAGAAACGGTTGCACTAAACAAAATGTCATTCGACGTAAAGAAAGGCGAATTTGTTGCCATTATGGGACCGTCCGGCTGCGGCAAGTCCACACTGCTCAATATTCTCGGTTTGCTGGATGATTGTAATGGTGGAAGTTTTCTCTTTGACGGAATTGAAGTTGCGAACTTTAACGAGCAAAAGCGCGCCGACCTTCGTAAGAAGAACATCGGCTTTGTGTTCCAGAGCTTTAATTTGATTGACGAATTGACGACTTACGAAAACGTAGAGCTGCCGTTGATTTACAACAATGTGAAGGCTTCGGACAGAAAAGAAATGGTAGAAGAAGCATTGGACAAAATGCAAATTATGCACCGTAAAAACCATTATCCGCAACAGCTTTCGGGCGGTCAGCAGCAGCGTGTAGCCGTTGCCCGCGCCGTAGTGAATAAGCCGAAACTTATACTTGCGGATGAACCTACCGGAAACCTCGATTCGCACAACGGCAGCGAAGTGATGGATATGCTTACCACGCTCAATGAGCAAGGCACTACTATCATTATGGTTACGCACAGCGAGCATGATGCAAAGTTTGCGCACCGCATCATCCGTATGCTTGACGGCGAAAAGGTTACGGAAAATATTTTGAGAGAACTGGATTATGTACATGATTAAATCAATTAGTAATTAATAATTGAGCGCGAAAGTGAAATATGAACGCGGCTGCGCCGTCATTTCGACGACAGGAGAAATCTCAACAAGCACAATGAGATTCCTCACTCGTTCCTCGTTCGCAATGACGACAAACGTGTTCCGGTTTCAAAAGCATTTTCAAATTGTCTTATTTTCAAATTAAAAAATTATGACAAACAGTTATTTTAAATCGGCGTGGCGCAATCTCAGACGCAACAAGACTTTCAGCGTATTGAACATTGCCGGGCTTGCCGTAGGCATTGCGTGCGCGAGCCTCATTTTTTTGTGGGTGGAATACAATGTAACGTATGACCATTCCATTCCCGATTTGAACAATATTTACCTGATAGAGAATAACCAGACTTACGGTAAGGATATGTACACTTTCCGCGCTACGCCGTTCCGTGTAAAAGATGCGTTGCTTCAACAGTTTCCCGGCGTGGAAAATGCTTCGCGTTACAGCGATGCAGGCGCTACCATCGCTTTGGGCGATAAACATTTGTCGCAATCGGGTGCCTATGTAGATTCTGCTTTCTTTAAAATGTTCGGACTGCCTTTGGTGGAAGGAAATACAAATAATATATTGAACGATATATCGCAAATTGCCATTTCGCAAAAGCTGGCAACGGCATATTTTGGCAATAAAGATGCAATCGGGAAAACATTATTGGTGGACAACAAGCCGTACAAAGTTTCTGCCGTGTACAAAGATTTTCCGCAGAATATTCAGTTCGCCGGCAAGGATTTTTTTCTTCCGTTTCAGGTAAATTATAATGAAAATAAAAACTGGGACAGTTGGGGAAATAACAGTTGCGGCACTTGGGTCCAACTCAATCCGAAAGCAAATTATGCTTCGGTAAATGCGCAACTTGAAAAACTGATTAAGCAAAATGACCCGGGCAATACGAATGTTTTGTGGCTGTATCCTTTAAAAAGATTGAATTTGTATGGTGTGTTTGTCAATGGAAAAGAAGACGCTTCTTTGGGAACAATTCAAAATGTAAAAATGTTTTCATTCATCGCGTTGATTATTTTAATTATCGCCTGTATCAATTTTATGAATCTTTCCACCGCGCGCAGCGAGAAGCGTGCAAAGGAAATAGGGATGCGCAAAGTGCTGGGTTCTACGCGCAGAGATTTGGTTGGCAGACTGTTGTCCGAATCGTTGATTGTGGCTTATGTTGCCGTAATACTTGCGGTTATTGTTGTGGCTTGCGTATTGCCTTTGTTCAGCAGCTTGATTGGCATTCATCTGCAATTAAATGTATTGGCGCCTTCGCATATTTTGTTCCTGATTATTACCGGCGGCATTTGCGGAATTGTTGCAGGCAGCTATCCTGCGTTGTACTTATCATCGTTCAATCCGGTGCGCGCATTGAAAAACCAAATTACGAAAAACGCAGGCAATGCAGGCATTGTGCGGAAAATATTGGTGGTGTTGCAGTTTACCATTTCGGTAATTATCATTATTGCAGTGATCGTTGTGTATAAGCAAATTCAATTTACCAAAAACAGAGACTTAGGATTTAAGAAAGATAATGTGCTGTATGTAAGCGTTACGCCCAATTTGATGAAAGGTTATCCATCGCTAAAGCAAAATATTTTAAGTACGAATGATGTGAGCGATGTTTCGCTCGGCTCTCATTCGCCGATGAAAATGTACAACAACGGCGGTGGCGCCAGTTGGGAAGGCAAAAGTGCAACGGAAGACGTATTAGTTACTTACGTAAGTGCCGATGCTGATTATCTCAAAACTTTCGGTATAAAACTAAAAGACGGAACCGCCTTTTCGGAAAACCCAAGCCTGGATAGCACGAACGTTATTATCAACGAATCTTTTGCAAAACTGATGGGAAAAGCAGGGCACGTAGGCGGAAAAATATGGTGGGGCGATGACCAGCAACAAGCCGTTACCATCAAGGCAATTACGAAAGATTTTGTATATAACGAGATGAATGAAATGCATCCCGCGCCTTTGTTATTTCAAAACAATCCATCGGGCTGTAACTATATTTTCATGAAGCTGAAACCCACGCAGGACTTACAGGGAACGCTTTCCAGGCTGCAAAAAGTTTTCCGTAAGGCAGATGCTTCGCAGCCTTTTGATTATCATTTTGTGGATAAAGACTTTGAACAAAAGTTCAGGCAGCAACAGTTTGTTGGGTCGCTGGCAACCATTTTCGGTGCGTTGGCAGTCTTTATTTCTTGTTTGGGATTATTGGGTTTATCGGCATTTATGGCAGAGCAAAGAACCAAAGAAATAGGCGTGCGCAAAGTGCTGGGCGCATCGGTAAAGTCTATTGTGATGCTGTTGTCGAAAGATTTTTTGAAACTGGTTTTGCTGTCGTGCATTATTGCGTTTCCGCTCGCGTTTTGGTTTATGCACCATTGGCTGCAAAGCTACGCTTACCGCACCGGTATCAGTTGGTACATTTTCGCAGTAGCCGCAGTATTGGCAATGCTGATTGCGTTTGTAACCGTGAGTTCGCAAGCGTTGAGAGCCGCAAGAACCAATCCGGTAAAGAGTTTAAAAACGGAATAATGAACCATGATATAAAGATTATTTAAAGAAATATGAACATACTTGAACGTCATTACGGGAAAAAGAGAGGAATGAACGACGAAGCAATCTCAACAAACATTACGAGATTGCTTCGCTCGCAATGACGCCAAAGGTTTTCGTTTTACTCAGAAATCAATTTCAAATTATTAGACTATGTTCAAGCTCTATTTTAAAACAGCATGGAGAAACCTTACTAAATATAAGAGTTTTTCGGTTATCAATTTAATAGGACTAACATTTGGACTGGCAAGTGTTATTACTTTATCGTTTCTGATGTATCAGGGAATGACGTCCAACGGTCAGTTCAAAAACAAAGACAGAATGGCTTATGTGCGAACCAAAATTTCGGACGGCTCCGTTTATCGGCAAACAACTTATCCGTTCCTGGATGCGGTGCTGAAACAATGTCCGCAAGTAGAAGCAGGCACGCATTTACAACAATGGTATGCGCCGTGGTTGAAAGTCGGCAACAAGGAATTTCAGGACGAGACCTATTTTGTAGATTCTTCTTTCTTCAAAGTATTTTCCTTTCCGCTTAAATACGGAAAAATACAGTCTATATTAAGTAATAAATACAACGTTGTTTTAAGCGAAGAAGAAGCCGTAAAATTTTTCGGTAATGTCAATCCTGTGGGGAAAACCCTTGTTGCGGACGATTCGGTTTCACTAACTGTTACCGGTGTTATGAAAAGTATTCCAACCAATACAACGCTTCGCCCCGATGTATTATTGACCACAAGTTTGCTGAAAGATAATAAAGGTTTTATAAACAATGCTAACTGGTACAACACCTTTGCAGAAAGTTATTTGCTGTTAAAACCCAATGCCGATACGGCTTTGCTGAATAAACAATTGAATGAAATTGCCCGAAAAAATTATTTGTCCGATACTAAAGACTTGTATTTAATGCTTACGCCGTTTAAGGATTTTGTGCGCAACGAATCGGGCAATCTTACCAACGTAATGATAAAAGGACAGGCAGGCATGATTATATTCATACTGCTGATTTTAATGATTAACCTGGTCAATCTTAACACGGCAACGATGTATAACCGCGCCAAAGAAGTCGCCGTAAAAAAGATAATAGGAAGCAAGCGCAGGCAAATAGTAATGCAGTTCTGTATTGAAAACGGCATCATCATTTTCACATCGTTACTGTTGTCATTATTCTTATTTTATTTCCTGCTGCTTCCGCAAATCAATCATATCATACAATCTACATTCGGAAAAATGGTTCCCGATATGCAACACGATTATCCGCTGTTGCTTTGGTTTATCGCAGGCTCATTTGTAATTGCCGTCGTTGTTGCAAGTTATCCTGCGTTTCATTTAAACTCTTTAAAAATTACGGATGTAGTTAAAGGAAAAATCTCAGGAAAGAATAAAAAAAGCTACGGGCGGAATATTTTTATCACGTTACAGTTTGTTTTGGCGATAATATGTATCGGCGTTACATTGATTTTGACCAGCCAGATTCATTACATGAAGCGTGCTGCGCTCGGCTTTGACAAAGAAAATATTATTACAGCCGATATGGATTTGGCTTTTAAAAATGAGAAAACAGCGGCAGCGCAATTTGATGCATTGCTAAACAAACTGAAGAATAATCCTTACATAAAAAGCGTATCCACAAGTAACGATATTCCGTCTTCTTATTCCAATAACAGCGATACTTATCTGGATGCAGTATCAAGTAAAAAAATCCACCTGCAATATTTTTCGGTTGATGCAGGCTTGCTTCCGACTTATAAAATGCAATTGCTGCAAGGAGAAAATTTTACAAACATTCCGCAAAAATCAATGGGCGCAAAGGTTATCATCAACGAAGCCGCGATGAAAGCGTTTGGCTGGCAAAATGCCGTAGGCAAGCAAATCAGCGGCGGCAGCGGCAAGGGTGAAATGGAAACAATTATAGGCGTTGTAAAAGATTTTCATTACGCCAATCTCATGCAGAATGTACGACCGTTGCTTTTGTATTATAATGGCAAACAAGGTTTGAATGCAGAGTATTTGAGTATTAAAACAGATGCGCAGCATGTGAAAGCCGTTGGAGAGTTGTTGCAAAAAGAGTTTGCCAAAATACCATCGCGCAGGACTTTCAGCTATGAACTGCTGGACGATAAAATAAGTCATCAATACTCTTTGCTCGACGGTATTTTGAAAGTAACTAATTATGTTTCGCTCTTGCTGATAGTGATTGCTTCGATGGGGCTTTTCGGATTGGTAAATTTATTCGCAAAGCAACGTGTGAAAGAAATAGGTATCAGAAAAGTATTCGGCGCCAGCAATGCAAGTATTGTAAAGTTGCTGTCGCAAAATTATTTCATGCTTATTTGCATTGCTTCTGCAATTGCGCTGCCATTGGTTTATATATTGATGAATAAATGGCTGCAGGATTTTGCTACGCGCATTCAAATAAGCTGGCTGTTGCTTTTGTCCGCTTCGCTGATAACGCTTTTAATCGCCATGGGCATCGTTTTGTATCAGGCATTAAAAGCCGCACGCGCCAATCCTGTCAAGAGTTTGAAGACAGAATAAGCCTGAAAAATATTGACGAACTATAAACAAAAAACCATGCTGAAGAATTATTTTCTCATTGCCCTGCGCAGCTTTAAAAAAGATAAGACGAATGCGCTCATCAGTCTTTCGGGATTGATTGTAGGTTTGACTTGCGTGATGCTGATTGTGGGTTACATTCGTTACGAAACTTCGTTTGATACGAGCTATAGTAATTCGGACAGGATATACAGAGTTATTTCGGATGATAAAAGAGGTAATGCGCAAGAGCGTTCCGGAGGCATTCCCGATGCTTTCGGAGCAACGGCTGCGCGCGAAATCCCTGAAATAGAAGCGCAAACGCCCATTGTTCTTTATAATAAAAATGTGCTTATTAAGAATGAGTATGTTCAAATAAAAGCCTGCCGTGCCGACAGTTTGTTTTTTCAAATATTCAATTTTCAATTTTTATACGGCGATTCTAAAACAGCTTTATCAAATGTAAATAATGTTGTAATTGCCCAGTCGTTGGCAAAAAAAATATATGGAACAGATAATGCCGTAGGAAAAGATTTTAACGGGCGGGGAAATGATAAACATTACATAGTTGCCGCCGTTGTCAAGGACATTCCGTCAAACAGTTTTATGACTGCGGACGCTTTTTTCTTAGATCAGGAACAATACGGCGCATTGGATGTTTCAAGCGGTTATAGTGAAACAAGCTCTTTTATTCTTTTAAGTAAAAATGCTTCCGTTACAACGCTTTCACAGAAGATAAAACAGCTTTGCCACAAATACAATATGGACAATTTCCATTTTGAATTTCAACCTGTACAGAAAATACATTTACACTCATCAGACATAAAAGACCAGGGAAACAATTATCGTTTAGGCGACATAAAATACATCTACATTTACGGGTGTATTGCATTGCTTATCTTAATCATCGGCTGTATCAATTTTATCAATCTTACTATTGCGCGCAGTTTGGAAAGAACGAAAGAAGTAGGCGTGCGCAAAGTGTTTGGAGCGCAAAAAGTACAATTGATATTACAGTTTATTGGCGAATCGTTATTGTATTTTGCAATTGCCATACCAGTGGCATTTTTATTAGCTTACACTCTGTGGCAAGCCTTTACATCGTTGCTCAATATTCAGGCGGATATTTCTTTTTTAATGAACATTGGCACATTGCTTATCATTATCGGTATTTGTGTTTTTTCAACATTATTGTCGAGCTGGTATCCTGCGTTTTTCCTTTCGCGGTTGGAGCCTGTGAGTTCGCTGAGAGGCGGCAGGAGCAATGGTTTCCGTGTAAGTCTTGGTTTGAGAAAATCGTTGATTGTAATTCAATTTACCATTTCCATTATGCTGATTGTAGCGACCATTGTGGTACACACACAATTAAGTTATCTGGACAATGCGCCGTTGGGTTTTAATAAAAATAATTTGCTGACCTTTTCAGTTCCTTATGGTAATCATGGTAGTGATGCATTTACAAATAAACTGCTGCAAAACTCCGATATTCAATTATTAACTTTTTCAGGATTGCATATTGCGAATTATTATGGAGGAACGTCTTCAATGGATAATCCCAAAGACTCTACCAAGCAATTAAACTTTGCTTTCATTGATGCTGATTTTAATTTTGTTAAAACATTCCAAATACCAATAATTGAAGGGAGAGATTTTTCGACAAAGCATCCTTCGGATATAATTGACTATAATGCTTTAGAAGACATTGAAGAAAAAAAGAATGAAGTCCGAAAGAAAAATCATGAACCAATGGTAAATTTTTTAGAAACCATTGAACCTAATAGACCTGTAATTGTTTCGGAAAATTTAGTCAAGGCAATTGGTTTAGAAAATCCGATTGAGCAACGTGTACATATGGGTGCGTTTCAGGGAACAATTATCGGTATCATCAAAGATTTCAGAGGAATGTCTTTGAAAGAAGAAAATCCGTTTATTGTGATAAGATGTTATTCAAATGAATATGCAGGACAAGCTTATTTAAGAATAAATGCAACAAATACCAATGCAACCATTAATTATATTTCAAAACAATTCAAACAATTTTTTCCTAAAGATAAATTCGACTTCTCTTTTGTAGATGACCGCATTGCGCATTTGTACGACTTGGAAATAAGACTCACGAAGCTGTTCAACATTTTTGCTTTTCTTGCCATCATTATTTCCTGCACGGGATTATTCAGTTTGGTCTCTTTAATGGTTCGTAAAAGAACGAAAGAAATAGGCATTCGTAAAATAATGGGCGCATCGGTGAAAGATATTGTACTACTCATCAGCAAAGATTTTATCCGGCTCATTATTATTTCATTCATCATTGCAACGCCGTTGGCGTATATTGCCATGAATAAATGGCTGCAAGGCTATGCCAACAAAACAAAAATTTATTGGTGGATATTTGCCATCGCGGGTGTTGTTGCTTTTATCATCGCGTTTGCAAGCATCGGCTTTAAATCCGTTGCCGCCGCCAAAGCCAATCCTGTCGATAGTTTGCGCGATGAATGATAGTCTGTCTGAACCATGATTTATGGGATTTATATGATTAATAGGAAAATAAAAAGATAAGAATGAAGATGAATATAAAACATGAACCCGACAGCACGTCATTGCGAGGAGCAAGGTAGCCTGTCCTGAATTTATTTCAGGAACTGACGTGGCAATCTCAACAAGTGTAATGAGATTCCTCACTCGTTCCTCGTTCGGAATGACGGCATAGCGGACAACCGATAACAAATAACAGACAACAATAAAACAAAAATAATGATACAACTACAACACGTTTCAAAATGGGTTACTACAGGTAACGCGCGCACATTTCTTTTGAAAGACATTCATCTCGAAATCAAACAGGGCGAATTTGTTTCCATCATGGGACCTTCCGGTTCGGGCAAATCCACTTTGCTCAATGTTATCGGTATGCTCGATGACGCGGATGAAGGCGCTTATACATTTATGGATGAAGATGTTTTCAAACTCAAAGAAAAACAAAGAGGCGAATTGCACAAACACCACATCGGCTTTGTGTTTCAGGCTTATCATTTGATTGATGAACTCACGGTTTATGAAAACATCGAAACGCCTTTGTTGTATCAAAGCATCAAAACATCGGAACGGCAAGCGATTGTTGCGGACATACTTGATAAGTTTAATATTGTGGGTAAAAAAGATTTGTTTCCGCCGCAGCTTTCCGGCGGGCAACAACAACTTGTGGGCATTGCGCGCGCGTTGGTCGCAAAACCAAAATTGATTTTGGC
Organism: Arachidicoccus sp. BS20; assembly: GCF_001659705.1. Classification (NCBI taxonomy): domain Bacteria; kingdom Pseudomonadati; phylum Bacteroidota; class Chitinophagia; order Chitinophagales; family Chitinophagaceae; genus Arachidicoccus; species Arachidicoccus ginsenosidimutans. The sequence continues at coordinate 2,614,546 of NZ_CP015971.1, read as the reverse complement.
TGATGAGCCGACAGGAAACCTCAACTCTAAACAAGGCGAAGAAATCATGCAACTCTTCAAGCAACTGAACGAGGAAGAAGGCGTAACCATTGTGCAGGTGACGCACTCCGAAAAAAACGCTGCGTATGGGGCGCGCATCATAGAATTGTTAGACGGAAGGGTTGTTTCGGTGTAAATCGCAAATAAGAAAATTTATATTTGCAGTTTTTGAATCAACTGCAAATAAGAAAATTTATATTTGCACTTATGCAAACAAAAGATATTAGGGAATTTGAAGCAGGAAAATGGGTTCAAAGGCTTGAATATAAAAGCTTTATGCCCAATAAAATCAATCTGCAATGGTTGGTGGGGAATCCTGTTTTGCAAAATCTTTTAAGCGAAGCCAACAGGCATATAGGTCGGTTAGATGCATTTTCGGAATTAATCCCTAACATAGATTATTTTATCAAAATGCATGTAACCAAAGAAGCGACCGTTTCTTCCAAAATTGAAGGTACCCAAACTTCTTTTGAGGAAGCGCTCGTCAAAGAGTCTGATATTAATCCGGAAAAAAGAGATGACTGGAAAGAAGTTCACAGTTACATACAGGCTGTAAACGATGCTATTGCTGCTATGGAAAAATTGCCCATATCAACAAGGCTTATCAGGCAGACACATGAGAAATTGTTACAAGGAGTGAGGGGTAAAGACAAAATGCCGGGCGAATACAGAAGCAGTCAAAACTGGATTGGCGGCAGCCTGAAAAATGCAGTTTTTGTTCCGCCTGCACACGATGAGATTCCGGACCTGATGCATGATTTGGAACAGTTTATCAATGCGGAAATCATGGAGTCGCCCGTTCGCGTTCCGCATCTGGTAAAAATTGCAATTATCCATTATCAGTTTGAAACAATACATCCGTTTCTGGACGGCAATGGCAGAATTGGCAGGTTGCTCATCACATTGTATTTGCACGATAAAAAAATACTTTCGCATCCGACACTTTATTTGTCGGATTTCTTTGAACGGAATCGTGCTGAATATTACGACAGGCTGATGAGGGTAAGAACACACAATGAATTGGAACCATGGGTACAATTCTTTTTGGAAGGCGTTTTAGAAACAGCCTGTAAAAGCATCAATACATTTCAAAATATTATTAAGCTACGCAATGATGTTGAATTGAACAAATTGATAACACTCGGAAGAAAACAGCAGGATGCGCGCAAGCTGGTTAATGAATTATACAAGCAGCCGATAACAGACGGCGCACAAATAGCGGAAACATTGCAGGTTCATGCATCTACCGCTAACAGGTTAATTACAGACCTTGTTCAACTTGGCGTACTTACTGAGCTTACAGGATATAAGCGTAATCGTATCTATTCCTTTGAGCCTTATATAAAATTATTTTAGTTGTAGGTCAGAAATAGGAAATGGCTTCATTTAACTACAAAAACTTTCGTTACTTTAATGCGATAAAAATGAGCGCTTATGTCTTCTTTAAAAAGAGCGACCGTTATGGTTGTGGACGACGACACGGATGTATTGACAGCCGTGCGGTTGCTTCTGCGACCGGAAGTCAAAGAAATTATCACGGAAAAAAATCCTGAATTGCTGTTATCTGTTTTGGAAAAAACACAGGTCGATTTGTTGTTCCTCGACATGAACTATAAATCGGCTGTAAATACCGGCAACGAGGGAATTTACTGGCTGCAAAAAATAAAAAAATTGTATCCCGATTTACCCATCGTGATGATTACGGCTTATGCCGATATTGACCTTGCGGTAAAATCTTTAAAGCTCGGCGCAACCGATTTTATGGTAAAACCCTGGCAGAACGACAGGTTGCTGGAAAGCATAAAATCAATTTACAAAAACAGCTCATTGCTGCGAAATGCTGATGAACAAAGAGCTGCAGACAATAAACTGATTGGCAACAGCGCCGTAATGCAGGATGTTTTTTATAAGCTCGAAAAAATAGCGCCTACCGATGCCAATATTTTAATTCTCGGCGAAAACGGAACGGGAAAGGATTTAATTGCGGAAGCTATTCATCGAAAATCGTTGCGAGGCAAACAGCCTTATATAAAAGTGGATGTAGGCGCATTGACCGAAAGTCTTTTTGAAAGCGAACTGTTCGGGCACAAAAAAGGCGCCTTTACCGATGCGCGAGAAGACAGAACCGGACGGTTTGAAGAAGCCAACAACGGCACTTTGTTTTTGGATGAAATCGGCAATATTTCACTGGCGCAGCAATCAAGGTTGCTCACTGTTTTGCAAAGCCGTTACATCATTCCTTTGGGAAGCAATCAAAAGACAGATTTGAACATTCGCCTGATATGTGCAACCAATGTGCCGCTTAATGTTTTGGGCGATGAACGAAAATTTCGTAAAGATTTAATTTATCGTATCAACACCGTTGAAATTAATGTGCCACCATTGCGCGAACGCTTTGGCGACATTCCTTTGCTGGCAGAGCATTTTGCAAAAATCTACGGCGAAAAATACGGCAAGCTGAACATTGGGTTTTCCAAAGAAGCCATGCTGAAGATGGAACTGTATCACTTTCCCGGCAATGTTCGCGAATTGCAGTACGCAGTTGAACGCGCCGTAATCATGAACGAAACAAATGAAATAGAAGCACGGGAAATTATTTTTTCGCCCATTGAAAATATGTATGATAATGTCGAAAATAAAGTTGAAACCAATCTCGTTTTGGTGGAACGCAATGCAATATTAAAAGCGATTGAAAGGCGCGACGGCAATATCTCCAAAGCGGCAAAAGACCTGGGAATAACGCGGGCTGCGCTTTACAGAAAACTGAACAAGCATGAGATATGAAATTAAAGTAGCATACATTCCATGAAACAATCGAAAAAATACATCTTCTCATTACTTGGAATATTGATGATATCTGCTGTTGCAGCGACGTTGCTGTTCGTTTTCCATTATAAAATTGCGGGATGTATTTTAACTGTAATATTTTTTATTACAGTTTTATTTTTATACAGAATCATCAAAGAAATTTATAGAGAGTTTTTCGATTTTGTGGAAGCGTTGCGTTACCGGGACCTTTCTCAACGTTTTTCGATTGAACACTCGCCTAAGCATTTAAAGCTTTTCAGAAGTGGTTTCAATACTATTGCAGAAGAATATAAAAAGCTGAGCTTTGAAAAAACGACCCAATTCCATTACCTGCAAAACGTGCTGGAAATGGTGGATACAGGCATTATGGCGTATGAAATTGTTTCCGGCGAAGTGATTTGGATAAACCAATTAATGAAAGACTATTTGCGTCCGCCTGTTCTGAAAAATATGCAGTCGCTCAAAAAATATGCGCCGAAAGTTTTTGCCGAAATTGTTGCCATGCCTGCAAAAGAGCAAAAAGTAATTACCGTAACGCGACCCGAAGATGAATTAAAACTCTTGATTGCGGCAAGCACATTTTCTACTCAGGAAAAAACATTTAAACTGATTGCAGTTCAAAAAGTGGATGAAACGCTGGATATTACAGAATCGGAAGCGTGGAAAAAATTGTTGCGCGTGCTCACGCACGAAATCATGAATTCCATTGCGCCCATTTCTTCCGTTGCAGCCACTTTACAAAACAGGTTGAATAGCGTAGAATCTTCTGAAAAGCTTTCTGCAAGCGACTTTCAGGATTTTGAAGATGGCATTGCAACCATAAAATCGCGCAGCAACGGTTTGTTGAAATTTGCAGAATCGTACAGAAACCTGAATAAAATAGGTGCAATAAATCCATCTGTTTTTCATCTGCACGATTTATTTGAATCTTTGCTCACACTGATGAGTCCGATGATGGAACAACGAAATATTTCGTTTGATATTATCTTAAAAAACCCTACGCTTGAAATCCAAGCCGATAGAGAATTACTGGAACAGCTCCTGATTAATCTTCTGCTTAACGCCGCAGATGCCGTTAAAGACAAAGACGAAAAAGAAATTTTATTGATTGGCGAAACGTTTGAACAATATAAACCTATTATTAAAGTTCGTGATAATGGCAATGGAATGGACAAAGAAATGATTGATAAAATTTTCATTCCTTTTTTTACCACCAAAAAAGCCGGAAGTGGTATCGGGCTTAGCCTGTGTAAACAGATTATGTTGCTGCACAAAGGCTCTATCCAAGTAAAATCAATAGTTGGCGAGGGAACCATTTTTAGTTTACATTTTTAATAAATAAGGAGAAAGTCTATTTTTCCAATTCCGTAACACCGCCCGAAATCACAAATTTCATAGCCTCTGCAGAATGAATTTCATTTTCTATAAACCTGATTTTATCTTTTGGTACAAGGTAAGTCATTCCCGAAATTGCATAGGAAAACGGAACATAAACAATCACGTGTTCGGGCAAGTGAAACTTGTTTGCATCTGTTTGCGTAATAAACCCGATGCGCCACACATCTGTGGCATCGACATTTACCATTACGGGCTTGTCAAATTTTTTCTGGCTGCCCGAAAATGCTTTCAGAAAATCTTTTACCGAAGAATAAATCAGTTTAATGCCCGGTGTCTTCTCCAGCAATGAGCCGAGAAAATCCAGCAAATGTCCGAAAATAAACGACGAAGACGCCCGACCAATCAGCATCAGTAACAGTACAATCACAATAAAACCTACTCCCGGCATACGATGTTCATCGGGCACTGTTCCTGGCGCAATCTTGGAAAACAGGTTGGGCAACAGGCTGTCAATAGTTGTGAACAACCAAAACACGCAATATACCGTAATGGCAATGGGTGCGATTACCACAATTCCCTGGAACAGGTACTGGAATGCTCTTTTGAGAACAGATTTTATGGATTCATTCATAACGGTAAATTTTACGGTTCAAAATTAAAAACTACATTCGATGAATATTCTTTTATTTCAAAATAAAGAAAATTATTATCATGAATATAGTTATAACAGGCGCTACAAAAGGAATAGGAAGAGCTGTTGTATTTGCATTTGCAAACGATGTGCAATCACATAATTTTTTTGTTTGCGCAAGAAACGAGAATGATTTACAGCATTTAAAAACAGAACTTGTGCATCAATTTCCACGGCACGCCATTTCTGTTTTTGCGTGTGATATGAGTGATAAATTGCAAGTACTTTCATTTGCAAAATCTATTTCCGGTACGGTTGATATACTTATCAATAATGCCGGTATTTATTTTCCCGGAGGTACTTACAACGAAGAAGACGGTGTGCTGGAAAAAATGCTGAGTGTAAATTTACTAAGCGCCTATCATCTTACACGGGCATTGCTGCCGAAAATGATGGAGAAGAAACGGGGACATATTTTTAATATGTGTTCTATCGCTTCTCTGAAAGCGTATGAAAACGGCGGTAGTTATAGTATTAGTAAGTTTGCATTGGCAGGCTTTACGAAAAATCTGCGGGAAGAACTGAAGCCGCATGGAATCAAGGTTTCGGGCGTTTACCCCGGAGCAACTATGAGCGACAGTTGGAAAGGAAGCGGCGTTGATGAAAAAAGAATTATGGAAGCTAATGATATTGCGAAAATGATTCATGCGGCAGCATATCTTTCGCCGCAGGCTGTTATGGAAGATATTGTTCTAAGACCGCAACTGGGCGATTTGTAATTGTTTACGAATGCACCGCATTGCCGATTTCTTTAATCAGGCTTGCATCTTTTTCAATGGCATTGCCTACAACAATTACATCTGCACCGGCATTACAGTTTGCCAATGCTTTTTCGGGTGTGAGAATGCCGCCGCCGACAATTAAAGGTGCATCAATATTTTGTGCCACGCGCGTAATCATGTTTTCGTTCACAGGATTTTTTGCGCCACTGCCGGCATCCATATAAATCAGTTTCAAACCAAGCATTTCTCCCGCAATTGCCGTACACATGGCAATATCATTTTTATCTGCGGGAATAGGAGAAGTATTTGCTATGTACGAAACGGAAGTAGGTGCACCGCCGTCAATGACCATATAGCCTGTAGGAATTACTTCCAGCCCGCTTTGTTTAATCATAGGTGCGCTAATGACGTGCTGACCTATCAGCAATTCAGGATTACGCCCCGAAATCAGCGAGAGAAACAACAGTGCATCGGCATAGCGCGAAACCTGAGACGGCGCGCCGGGAAACAGTACTACGGGAATATCGCAGCTCGATTTTATTTGCTGAATAATATCATCTGTTTTATTGATGACAACCAAGCTGCCGCCTACAAAAAAATAGTCCACTTTGGCATCGATAGAGAGCGCTACCATTTTGTCGATTTGGGTATTATTGATTTTGTCGGGGTCTATCAACACAGCAAAAGATTTTCGCTTAGATTTTTTGCGCTCCGCTAATTGCTGATAAATGTGTTGCTTCATCGAAAAAAGTTTTGTAATGAATATTTTTCAAGGCGTATGCAAAAATGCGGAAAACAACTTAAACATAAAAATAAAAACTATGTCTTTATTGGACTTCAATCACTAATTTTGAACGATTCATAAAAATTATATATGCAAAAAATAGGGATACTTGGCGGTGGGCAGTTGGGCAGAATGTTGTTGCAGGCTTCGGCAAATTATGTAGTGGAAACTTATGTGTTGGAGAATGATGAAAACTGTCCTGCGGCGCATCTTTGTCATCACTTCGTGAAGGGCGATATTCGCAATTATGATGATGTCGTAAATTTCGGCAAAGGCTTGGATGCCATTACCATCGAAATCGAATCGGTAAATGTAGATGCGCTGGAAACGTTGGAACAGCAAGGCGTGCGCGTATATCCGAAGCCTTCGGCTATCCGCACCATTAAAAATAAAATTGTACAGAAAGAGTTTTATAAAAGCAATGGAATTCCATCGCCCGAGTTTATTGTTACAAACAGCAAAGAAGAATTAGCAAAACAGGAAGGTTTTTTACCTGCCGTTCACAAGCTCGGCGAAGGCGGCTACGATGGCAAAGGCGTAGAAGTAATTCGCTCGAAAGCCGATATTGACAGAGGTTTTGATGCACCTGCCGTTTTGGAAAAAATGATAGAAATACAAAAAGAAATTGCCGTAATTGTTGCCAAAAGCGATAGTGGGGACCTCGCCGTTTTCCCGGCAACGGAAATGCTGTTTGACTCCAAGTTAAACCTATTGGACTTTCAGATTTCGCCGGCACGCATCGGGGAGCAGATTTTGTGGAAAGCCGAAGCTATGGCACAAAAAGTAGTGGAAGGCTTGCAAAGTCCGGGACTGTTTGCCGTGGAGCTTTTTGTAGACAGGAGTAATGATGTGTGGGTAAATGAAACTGCGCCGCGTGTACACAATAGCGGACATCATACTATTGAAGCAAACTATTGCAGCCAGTACGATATGCTTTGGCGAATTATGCTGCAATATCCTTTGGGAAATACCAAACCGATTATTCCGTCATCCATTGTAAACATTCTTGGTGCGGATGGGTTTTCCGGCGAAGCCAAATACGAAGGCTTGGACGAAGTGTTGAAAATGGACAACGTGTTTTTGCATCTTTACGGAAAAACACATACCAAACCGGGACGTAAAATGGGACATGTAACCATTCTCAGCAACGAGCCGCAGGAACTTATTTTCAAAGCGAATAAAATCAAGAATATACTGAAAGTGATTGCGTAAAACAAAAAGCCCCTGCCGTTTCGTTTAAACGGCAGGGGCTTTTTGTTTTATAATGAGTTTAAAAATTTCAGCAGTGCAGCTCTATCGCTTTTTGAAAGCTGCACAAAATTATCTCTTGCTTTTTGTGCTTCGCCGCCGTGCCAAAGAATGGCTTCTGTAATTGTTCTTGCGCGACCGTCGTGCAAATAATATGGTGTTCCGTTTGTTTTCCCAAACAGTCCAATTCCCCACAAAGGCATGGTGCGCCATTCATTTCCTGTTGCCAGATAATCGGGTCTTCCATCGGCTAAACCGTCGCCCATATCATGCAGCAACAAATCGGTATAAGGATGAATTAATTGGTTGCTCAACATTGGTAAACGAACATCTACGCCCGTTCTCACGCTCGGCAAGTGGCAATTTGCACAACCGGTTTGTTTAAATATTCTTTCGCCATGCAAGCATACACTATCGTTCACATTTCTGCGTGCAGGCACAGCAAGTGTGCGTGCGTAGAAAACTGTTGCGTTTAAAAGACTGTCTGTTATTTCCGGGTCATCACTTAGACCATCGTATTGCGGTTGTTCATAAGAACTTTCTTGTGGGAAAATGGAACTTGTAATACCCATATCTTGCTGAAATGCAGATGCTACCTGAATTTGAACGGTTGGCGTATTGGATTTCAAGCCGAATCTGCCCAGTTCTGTTTTATTGGTTACCGGGTTGTACACATAGTTTGCCTTGCCGCTGATACCGTCTCCGTTGGCGTCGTTGGGGTCGGCATTGGCAAGAATGGTTGTTTCGGGAATGAGTTCCAGCAGTCCAAGTCCGAATACAGGTGGCGCCAGCCTTATAGAAATCATATACCCTGCGGGCAATGCCGTGTACGGACTTGTAACGGTGTATGTGGGCTTTCTTAAAGATGCTGTTTCTCCGTCCGGAAATGTGAATGGAATTTCTGTGTAACTGATGTTTACTTTTACTTCCGGTGCACCATTGTTCGATTTGTCCTGCAACTGCAACCCGAAGCCCGGAGCGGCTAATGGTCCGCCGTGTTCGTCAGTCCCGGGAATACTGATTCGTGTGAGCAAAGATGAAGTTACTGTTCCCAATGTAGGTGTTCCTTTGCCATCATTATGATGACAGGACACACAGGACACATTGTTATAAATGGGTCCAAGTCCGCCGAAATGCGGCGCAGGATTGGACACAAAAGTTTGACTAAAAATATCGTCTCCCACACTATGAACGAAAGCATCCCAAGAGGTTAAGCCATCAATCGCTTCGCCAAATGCTTGCGAATTGGACAAAAATGTTGTAGCTGCTCCGCCTGATAGTTGTGTGTTATAATCCGATTCAGGAAAATTCTGTGCCTTACGGCAGAATGTTCCTGCAAGAATTATCATCCCGATAACGCACATCACATAGAATTTCTTCATCTCGTTTGAATAGTTTTAAAACTTCAAAGAGATTGCCCGACTTGACAGGCAACCTCTTAAATATTGAATCTCATAATTTTCTGAAGGAAAAAAATCAGAAAATTAATTTTTTATGTATTGTTGAATGTATGGAATCAAACCATCTTCAACTGTTGTTTTTAAGGCAGTAATCTGGTCTATTACATTTTGCACAATAGGGCGTTGTGTATAAATTGCCTGTTCAAAAGTATAGTTTCCAAAACCGTCAAAAGCTGCTATTGCATTGGTAAATGCGTTTTTAAGCTGATTGTCCAAATTCTTATTATTTATTTGTACCAATGAACTTAAACTTGTTCCCGTTTTTCCGCCGTAGCTGCAAATGTAGGTGTTATAGGCACCTTGTATATTGTTTTTAAAATCGATAATGGAATTGTGAGAATAAGGCGATTCTGCTTGTGTAGAGTCTGCGTCGGCTTGTGTGTTGCCAAATGGTGTAGGCATTTTGGTTTCACCTACTTCGTTACAAATATCAATCAGCGCATTGGCAATTGCTTCTAAAGCATCTTCTTTGCTTGTATAGCGGCTTCCTGTCTGTCCTGCGCCGGTAATTTCGTTGGCAAATCCGCCGGTTGTCCAGCTGCTTTGTAGCGCTTTTGTATTGTTTAAAATATCCTGTGCTAAAGCAGCCATGTAATCTTTTTGTCTTGAAGTATAATCTGCAGGGTCAAATTCCCCCCAAAGCAAGTATTCCAACGGGTGGAATCCGCGCAATGTTAATTCCGCATCAGAGGTTTCCGACTCAAGGTACTCTACATTCAACGTTTGTGTTCCTGCCAAAAGTTGGTTCATCTGGTTTTTATCGGTAGGCCAAGTATCCATATATGGGTCATAGTTATCATCTTCAACAGGTCCAATCAAAAAACCTTCGCTTTGTTCCCAAGTTACACGTACATCGCGCCATGCGTTTTGTGCAGCAGTTTGATTAGCTGCGGTCGGGTTTGCCTTCAAAGTTTGAACAGCGGTGTTTAATGTTGTTGCTTTTGTAACAAAATCGGCGTATAAAGGTTCGCCCAAAACATTCACAAAGTCGCTCAATGCCGCATCTGTGGTTTGCTCAATATTGTTACTTGTATTATTGTTGTTGTTATCGTCTTTTGAGCAAGAGCTAAGTCCTATAAGCACCGTTGCTGATAATAAAATAGCTGATAATAAATTCTTTTTCATTTGTTTCATTTTTTAATTTAAGAATAATAATCCGGGTCGAGTTTTACCAATAAATTCTGATTTTCAATTTTAATTTCCAAATGTTCCAATGGGTCTGTCGCAGGACCTTTAACTACCTCGCCTGTTGTAGAAAAACGGCTGCCGTGCAAGGGACACAAATAACCGTTTCCGGCTTTTGTAAGCGCTTGCCCTGCGTGGGTACACATGAGCAACAAGGCTATATAATTGCCCGACGACTGCTTGATTACCGCTACATCGTAGTTATAATTGCTCACGCGAACGAGCTTAAAATCCGAATTGGCAAAGTCTGCCAAAGGCAATGAAATGCTTCCATTTGCGGGCGTGGCTTTAGACATACTTAGCGCCGGTGTTTTACACGATTCCAGCAAGGAAGACGTGAAGAATGTGCCAAGTGCAATTGCTGCGCAAGAGCCGCAAGCCTTTTTCAAAAAATCTTTTCTGTCCATAATTCATTTTTTTAAAAGGCGTAACCCAAACCGATATTTAAGAATTGATTATTCTGCTGATAAGGCTGTACTACCGACGGCGGATTGATAATCAAGCCCGGGTTTTGCGGACCTGTGTGCGTAAAGCGTACATCGGCTTTAATTACCACATTCGGAATGGGAAAATAATTCAACCCAAAAAGAATATGGTGCTGATTCAATGTTGGGTCAGTAATTCCGTTTTGGGGAATCTTTGAATTCATGTTCAGTCTTTCATATCTTCCGAAAGCGACTAATTGCTTTTTCGTTCCCATGTTGTGTAACAAATCATAACCGACTTCGCCATAAGCGCCATACATCGCTTGAAATATATTGCTCGCATAAGCCGAGTTTACGTTTGCAGCATCGGGATATGAAACATAAGTGCCTAAAGCTTTGAAGGAAAATCCACTGTTATTGTACTGCAAATCCGCTTCGCCCAAATACATCGGCGTACCGAAAGTTCCCGATTTCAATCCCAGGCTGTCTGCCTGATATGCGCCTACGCCCGTAGTTCCGCCTGCATAGCCCGAAACCTGAAACTGAAAATCGCCTAAGTAATATCGTAATGAAGCAGTTAGCGCCAGATTATCGCCTGTTGCCAATTGTCCGTCACTTTGTCCATCGGCGAAACCTGTTCCGTGTGTAAAGTTTCCTGAGTTTAAACCACTTACCAAAGCAATACTATACGACAATGGAAGCGTTGCAGTTTGTCCGTAAAAACCTACGCCTATTTCGCGCCACGTTGTAGGAATAATCAATTGTTCCACCAACGGGCGTTCTGTTCCGTAAAAGTTTACAGGCAAATGATTTTCATTTGTAATGCCGATTCGCGGTACAAACAAACCCGCAACAAGATATTGTCTTGGATTGAGTGTAAATTTTAAAAACGCTTGTTCCATGCCTACTTCGCCTTTGCTTCCGCCGCCTTCAACTTTATCGTTTTCCACTTCAAGTTCAGAGAAGAAAGCGATTTTGCTGTTGAACTGATGACCTACAAAAAGTACGGCACGAGCCAAATTAATCGTAGAATTTTTGTACTTAAAATCATGTTGGTACGTTGCTTCGCCATAACCTGAAATCACTGTCTGCGCGGTTTTCGCATTGCCGCCCGTAAGTAAATCTTCGCCGGAGCTTGCTATCATTTTTTGTGCGGGTGTTAAAATATATCCCTGCGACTTTTTATTCAAAGAGCTTGAATCTGTTCGAGTACTGTCTGTTTGCGCACGAACAGAATAAAATAAACTGCATACAATTCCTATAAGGAATATTTTCTTTATCATAAATCTGCTTTTTTCACAATTTGAAGTGCAAAGCTATTGTGCCAACACTCAAATCATTTACGAAATCGGGAAATTTTTTGACATGAGAGTGTCATTAATGCAAAAAGCCCACGATTCAAATCGTGGGCTTTTTGCATTAATCAATTAAAATTTATTCTGCTTCGGCAATTACTTCTTTTACTTCGGGAATCATACGTTTCATCATGCCTTCGATGCCCGCTTTCAACGTAATCATTGACGATGGGCAACCGCTGCAACTACCTTGCAACATCAGGTTTACAATGCCTTCGTTGTAGCTCTTGTATTGAATGGCGCCGCCATCCATTTCTACTGCGGGACGCACATAATTGTCCAGCAATTCTTTAATTCTTTTTACAATATCATCATCGTCGTGACTGATTTCGTTGGACGATTCAGGAACGATTTTAGAAACCTCATCTTCATTGATAATCGTTGCGCCGCTTTCGAGGTATTCTTTTAAAAATTGTTTTACCTGCGGAATTACATCCTGCCAGTCTTCTACTTCATTCGTTTTTGTAAGGGTTACAAAATTGCTTGCAATGAACACGCTTTTAATGAACGGAAAACTGAACAATTCTTTTGCCAACGGCGAAGGACCCGCTGTGGTCTCATCCTGAAAATCGATGCTTTTGCCGGGATATAATAATTTATTCGCAACAAATTTCATTGTCGCAGGGTTCGGCGTCATTTCCGTATATATGCTTACAATAGGGCTGCCTGTCTTAATCATAACATTCACTTTTAAAGCGCAAAGATACGAGAAACAATTTTTTGAAATGGTAAAAGTTTTGTAATGAAGGCATCGATTTTATCTATTAAAACAGCTTTTCTGTATCTTTATATCAACAAATTCCGGCAGCAATGAAAAAGTTATTGTTGGCAACATTTACGGCATTTATAATTGTATCCTGTTCGTCGGTAAAAAACGCAGCCGACAAAGTAGGGCAACAGGCGAAGCTTGCCCGGCTTGTGCAATCACAGAATTTTATATTTAATGCACGATATGTGATTCCGCAAAGAATGAATATTCTGAATATCATTCCCAATAATGTGGGACAATTACAAAATCTTTCGCCCGGTTATTATCTTTCTGTTTCGCCCGATTCGGTAAAGGCTTATTTGCCATATTTCGGCAGGGCTTACTCAGCGCCGTATTCCACTACCGACAATGGAATAAATATCAATACCAAAGATTTCAAATATTCTTACAAAGCTAACAGAAAAGGTATGTACACGATTTCTATCGATATTCATAATGACAAATACACTCAATCTTTCACGTTGAATGTCGGGAGCAGCAACTATGCTTCGCTGCAAGTGCAAAGCATTAACAGAGATGCGATTTCTTTTTATGGAAGCGTTGAGCAGAAGGAAGATAATATCCAATAAAAAAATCAGCGTTTTTTTAGCAGGATAATGTAAGTAGGAAAGTGGTCGCTGTAACCATTATGAAAAGTATCGCCGTCGTAAGTGCGCAATGGATAGCCTTTGTAGCGTCCCATATTTTCAATCATAAACTCTTTCTTAAATACATGGTTTTGGTAAAAGAAAAAGCCCGTTTGTTTTTTATCGAGCCACGATTGCGACAGCATAATCTGGTCAAATAAACTCCATGCATCCTGATAAGCCAAAGTACCTAAGCCTTTTTTATAAAGCCCAACCCATGGATTATACAATTCGCCTTCGTGCAGGTTCTTCATATCTCCTCCGGCATCCAGGTATTCAGCGATGCTCACATTTACAGGGTCGTCATTCAGGTCGCCCATTAAAATGATTTTATCGTGCGGGTTTTGTTTTAATAATTCGTTTATTTTTTTTCGTGCAACAATTGCAGCGGCAGCTCTTGCGGGTGTAGAACGTTTTTCTCCGCCGTACCTGCTTGGCCAGTGGTTTACCAAAACATCCACACGCTCGCCATTTAAGTAGCCTGTAACCCACAAAATATCGCGTGTATAAAATGCCGTTTTGGAGTCGCGCGGCAGTTGAACAAATAATGGACGGCTGCTTTCAACTTTAAAATATTTAGGATTATAAATTAATGCGACATCTACGCCGCGCGGGTCGCGGGAATCATAATGGATAAACCGGTAATTTCGTTCTGCCAATAAGGGATGATGAATCAAATCGTTCAAAACCGTATCATTTTCAATTTCGGCACAGCCTAAAACAGCAGGTCCGTCAGGATTTATATCGGTTCCTATTTGGGCAATAACGCTTGCAAGATGCTTCACTTTTTCTTTGTAAACGGCAGAGGTGTAAGCCTTTTTTCCATCGGGCAAAAAATCTTCGTCATTGACCATTGTGTTGTTTATTGTATCATAAAAATTTTCCAGATTATAAAATGCAACAATTGCCGTATTGTAGGTTGTTGTTTGAGCATATAACCGGTTGGTAATTATAATGTACGCTACGCATAATAACAGTACGGGTATGGTTCTTTTCATCTGTTTATTTTTTAATTGTTTTTAATGGTCAGGTGGAATTGGCTTCGCCGAACTCCGTTTCGCCAAATAATCATCTCTTTGGGTATGCAAAGTTCTTATGGCTCATTTCATGTGTTTATTTTATTGTCAGAAAGGGTTTGTCAAACAATAAGTATAATGTGCTTGTGACTTACGTCATGGTCAATCTGTTAAATAAAAGTAGTAAAATTTTCTAATATAAAAGAAACTGCATATATTTGTTAATACGAATAACCTAAAAACGCCACTATGAAAAACGTTCTGTTTCTATTGGCATTTCTTTTTTTTGACCGTTCTGTTCAGGCTCAAGATACAACCGACAGCATTCCGCTAAATTCTGATTCGGTTTTGATACAGGATGTGCAAAACAATATGCTGGACAATTTGCCTACGCTTGCTATTGACAATGACGACCTTAACGATAATGGCGGCAGCAGTATTTCGTCTATGCTTACGGCGGGACGTAATCCTTTTCTTTCCGCAGCATCTTTTAACTTTAGCGTGATGCGGTTTAAAATCCGGGGATATGAGAATAGCCGGAATGCGACTTACATCAATGGTTTGGAATTTAACGGATTGGACAACGGCAATACGCCTTTCGGCTTGTGGAGCGGTATGAGCAGTATGATGCGTGCCAGGGAAAATGTGCAGGGTTTGCAGCCGGCAAACTTTGGATTCGGTTCTTTTGGTATGAATACAAATATTGATATGCGCTCCGGAAAGCAATGGCGGGAAACAAATTTAGGATACGCATTTTCTAATAGAAATTATCAGCACCGCCTTAATTTTTCGCACAGTTCCGGTTTTGGTAAAACCGGTTGGGCATACAGCATTGCCGCATTCGCAAGTCTCGCCGGGGAAGGGTATGTTGCGGGAACATACAACAATAGTTTTAGCTTCTACGGTGCATTGGATAAGAAAATCGGGCTGAAAAATACGGTTTCTTTTATCGGTTTTTATGCGCCTTCGGAATACGGGCGGCAAGCCGCTTCGGTACAGGAAGCGATGGATTTGGCAGGAACAAATTTTTATAATCCTTCGTGGGGCTACCAAAACGGCAAAAAGAGAAATGCCAATGTCAATAAATCGCGCCAGCCTGTATTTATTTTATCGCACGAGTTCAAGCCGGATAATCACAGTAACCTGCAAACATCTGTAGGATATTTTTGGGGCAAGCGAAGCTCGTCGGCTTTGGATTGGAATAATGCGCCCGACCCGCGCCCGGATTATTACCGGTATTTGCCAAGCTATTATGCGCAAAGCGACCCGGCGCAGGCTCAAGCGTTGACCGAGGCGATAAAAAACTCCCCGGATTTACTGCAAATCAATTGGCAAAATTTATACAATATCAATCGAAGCAGTTACACCGATTCCGGGCTTCAGTCAAGGTATATTCTTGGCGACAGAGTGGTTGATACGCGGCACTTAATGGCAAGCATCAATTTTACTTCCCGTTTCAGCGATATGATTTCTGTTAATGCAGGAGCAAATTTCGGTTGGCAAAAAAATCATTATTATCAACAGGTGGATGATTTGCTTGGCGGCGATTTTTGGCTGAATGTAAATCAATATGCTTTAAGAGATTTTCCTACCGACAACAGCAAAATTCAATACGACCTTGACCACCCGAACGCACCGAAAAAAGCGGGTGGCCATTATGGTTACGATTACGATTTCACGTACCGGAAAATGGCAGTCTGGTGGCAGACAAAAATCAATCTTAACCGGTTCGACATTTTTTGGGCAAGCGAAATTTCTTATTCGCAATTTTACCGGACTGGTAATGTGCGCACGGGTTTATTTCCCAATGCTTCTCTGGGAAAAAGCGCACCGCAAAAATTTGTAAATAACGCCCAAAAGCTCGGTTTGACTTACAAGCTGAACGGACGCAATTATTTTTTCGCCAATGCAGGGTATTTTACCATTGCCCCCTTTGCGGACAATGCCTATCTATCGCCGCGTACGCGCAACTCTTTGCAGAATGATATAAAAAGCGAAAGTGTAGAAACGGTAGAAGGCGGTTACAGTCTCAACAGTCCATTTATCAGAGCGCACATTGGCGGCTATTTTACTAAGTCGCAAAACGGTATGGATGTTATTTCTTTTTACAGCGACGACGCACAGGCATTCGCCAATTATGCCTTGAATGGAATCAACCGTTTGTACTTCGGCGGCGAATTTGGCTCTGAAATAAAGCTAACACAAACACTTAATTTGAGTGCAGCTGCAGCCGTTGGCAGATACTATTACGATAGCCGTCAAAATGCAACCCTGACTATCGACAACACCGGCGAAGTGAGTGCTACGGAAATTGTTTATTTGAAAAATTACCGCATTCCATCCACGCCGCAAAATGCATATAGCTTGGGACTACGTTACAATTCGCCTAAATACTGGTACGCGGCACTTACAGGAAATTATATGAATAATGATTGGCTGAGCACAGACCCACAAAGACACACGGCTTCTGCGGTTGCAGACGTGAATCCGCAAACCGATGCGGCGGCATTACAGGCAATGCTTGCTCAGGAAAAACTAAAGGGGGTATTTACGTTGGATTTTATGGCAGGATGGAACAAAAGATTAAGACACGTTTTTATTGACCGAAAACCGGTATCCCTCGTGCTGGGCATGGGTGTAAACAATTTGACCGACAATAAAAATATTCGTTCGGGCGGTTACGAACAGCTTCGCAACGACCCGAATGTGGTTCAAAATTTTAATAACGGTATTACCAAGTTCCCGCCAAAATACTATTATGCTTTCGGGCTGAATTATTATTTAAGCATTGCATTTCGGTTTTAAAATAAATAAAATAATCTATATGAAATGAGCCATAAGAATTTTGCATACCCAAAGCGATAGTTATTTTGGCACATTCCATCTGATCATTAAAAAACAATAAAAATAAACAGATGAAAAAGAAATTGTTCCTATTAATTCAAATGTTTGTGATATTGCTTTTTGCAATCATCGGTTTTACAAATTGTAATAAAAAATTTGACGCGCCACCCGAAGAGCCAATCGACTCCCTCCCGGTCAATTTTTCTATTCAGCAATTAAAAGCCCTGCACACAGTTCGAGGTTCGTTCCAAACGATTACGGATGATTATGTAATTTCCGGCATTGTAACGGCAAATGACAGCTCCGGAAATTTTTATAACGAAATTGTGATTCAGGATAATAGCGGAGCTATTCCCGTAAATATTTCCGGTAACAATTTGTACACATCTTATCCTGTCGGGCGAAAAATATTTGTCAGACTGAAAGGGCTTACTTTGGGCGATTACAGCGGTGCAATTCAGTTGGGCGGCGGTATTAATAACAGTAGTACTACGCCGAGAGTGGACGGCATTGCATCCTCATTGGCTGACGAGTATATTGCCAAAGGAAGTTTTAATAATGAGGTAATGCCTGTGCCTGTAACATTGGACCAACTTGCAATAGACGATGCCATGCAAAATCCGTTGCAAAGCCGGTTGGTGGTTTTGGACGGATTTGAATTTCAAAATTCAGACCTCACAAAAACGTATGCAGATTCTTCAAAAACGGCAAGCTACGGTTCTTTTTATTTGAAGACTTGTTCAAGCTCCGATTCGTTGGAATTGTATAATAGCAGTTATGCCTATTTTGCGGATATTAAAGTGCCGCAGGGCAACGGCAGCATTACCGGAATATTTACGCCATACGTAAGTGCGGCTGGCAAAAAATATAAGGAAATTGTTATCCGCGATACATCGGATATACAATTTTACGATACACGATGCGACGGTTATACAGATGCTCCGGGGCAACCAATGACCATTGCACAAATAAGAGCGCTGTACAAAGGAAATAACATTCGGCTCGGCAGCAACTATACGGTTGGCGGCGTGGTAATTTCAGATGCTGCAAGCAAAAATATTTCCTCCGGAAGTTTTGTGCTTCAAAGCGGTAATAGCGGTATTTCAGTATATGCAGGCGGGACAATTAATTATAATATTGGCGATTCTGTGGTATTGGAGCTGACAGCTTCGGATTCATTATTGTCTTATCAGGGGGCGCTGGAATTGAAGCTGCATTACGGTGTAGCTTTGCCGAACGTTGTGGCGAGTGGGAAAGTCATTGCCCCTGTAATTAAAACGATAGAAGAAATAACATCTTCATTAGCAAAACCACTTGGCGATGCAGAAAATATGGAATTTACTTTAGTGCAAATTAATAACGCATCTGTACCAAACAGCACATTCAGCGGCAATAAAACTCTCTCGGATACAAGCGGAAGCATTTCATTATATACTTTGTCTTCGGCAGTCTTCGCCGGCAATACGCTGCCCGAAGGTTATCAAAACTGGATTGGTTATGCACATAATTATAATGCTGCGCCTGAGTTTTCAATCAGAAATACCAATGACATTACGGCGTCTTCCGACAGCAGCGCCACAGTCGGAACAAGCTTTACGGCTACTTATGACTTTAGTGATGTATCTGCAAGCTCCGGTGCCACCGACCCAACGCCGCCGCCTGTTGTAGACGGATTGCATTTTGATAACTTTATTGCAAAAAATGTGAGCGACAACTCTTCTGCATCAGGACGGTTTTCTTTCAAAAGCTGGAGTACGGGCGCTACCAACGGCAGCGACAATTTTACGGGGAGCATAGATACTGCAAAATATTACGAAGTAACCATTACACCTGAAAACGGAAAAACGCTCAGTCTTGCAAATATTACTTTAATTGTTCAGCGCTCCGGAACGGGTGTGCGTCAAATAGCGATACGGGCAAGTATTGATGGTTTTGAAAATAATTTACCGGTTTCCATTAATCCGGAAAACGATAATTTATCCATTGTTGCCGGAAATGTTATTCAGATAAATGATGCCGTAACTACCGCACAAAACGGAACGACTATTAATTTAGGAAACGATTTTTCGAGTATCAATACTGCTGTTACGTTTAGGTTTTACGGCTTTAATGCGGAATCGGGCAGCGGAACTTTTAGTATAGACAATGTAGCGTTTTATGGAAAAACAGAGTAGTACTGCATTTATTTACAAAATTTCGGAAATGCGTTTTGACTTACGATTTTTCATAATTACTTTTGCCACTCAAATCAATTACAAAAACAAATGGTGGACGTTATTCTCGGCTTGCAATGGGGCGACGAAGGAAAAGGAAAAATCGTAGATTATTTCGCACCGGATTATGATATTGTTGCTCGTTTTCAAGGCGGTCCCAATGCCGGACATACACTATATGTAGATGGCAAAAAAGTAGTACTTCATCAGATTCCTTCGGGTATTTTTCATCAGCAGGCGCAAAATATTATTGGCGGCGGCGTAGTACTCGACCCTGTAATTTTAAGAAAAGAATGTGCTACTGTCGAGAGTTTTGGTATTGATGTGAAAAAGAATTTGTTCATTTCCCAAAGAACAAACTTAATTCTTCCTACGCACCGCGCTTTAGACAAGGCTTCCGAATTGCATAAAGGCGAAGGAAAAATAGGCTCTACTTTAAAAGGTATTGGTCCCGCATACATGGATAAAACCGGGCGAAATGCTTTGCGTGTAGGCGATTTATTAAATAAGAATTTTACCTCTCAATACATTAAGCTGCGCCTGAAACATCAGCGCTTGCTGGACAATTTTAATTTCAATGAAGATATTTCCGCGTGGGAAGATGAGTTTTTTGAGGCGATAGAGTTTTTGCGTTCATTCCAGATTATTAACGGAGAATATTTTGTCAACAATAAAATTTCCGAAGGCAAAAAAGTATTGGCAGAGGGCGCACAAGCGGCAATGCTTGATATTGATTTCGGAACTTATCCTTTTGTAACATCGTCCAATACTATTTCCGCGGGTGTTTGCACAGGACTTGGCGTTGCTCCGCAGAAGATTAATAAGGTTTTGGGCGTTACAAAATCTTATTGTACGCGTGTTGGCAGCGGACCTTTTCCTACAGAACTGGAAAATGAAACAGGCGAAGAATTGCGCAAGACCGGCAATGAATTTGGTGCAACTACCGGTCGTCCGCGCCGTTGCGGCTGGATTGATTTGGTTGCGTTGAAATACGCCTGCATGATTAACGGCGTTACCGATGTGGTAATGACCAAAGCTGATGTACTGGATAGTTTTAACGAGCTGAATGTGTGTACTTCTTACAGCATCAACGGAACGGAAACACAGGAAGTTCCTTTGCAAATGGAACGCTTGCCTTTGCAGCCGGTTTATAAATCGTTCAAAGGCTGGAATACAGATACTTCAATTATTTCGGAAGCATCGAAGCTGCCCGATGATATGAAAACTTATATCGGTTTTATCAATGAATATCTGGGCGCTCCGGTAAAATATGTGTCCAATGGTCCTGGAAGAGAGCAAATAATTGAGATGTAGAATCTTGTTTTGCATTTTAAAATAGAATTCTCCTGCGAAACAAACTATATAGATAATTTTTCGGCGGCAAGCCGTGCCGCAGCCTGGCTTGCATCTTTTTTACTGTATCCTTTTGCTTCTGCAACAGATTCGCCGTCAAGAAAAACTGCTATGGTAAAAATACGCCGTTTTCTGTCAACAGTTTCGTCAATGGTCTCAAAACTCAACACTCTGTTGTTTCTGCCCGCCCAACCGATGAGCTTGTTTTTCATATTGATGTCCACCTGCTCCAGGTCATCTACAGATAAGTAAGGGATAATAATATGTTGCAGTACCCAGGTCTTTGTTCTTTCATAGCCTTTGTCAAGATATACTGCACCTATTAAAGCTTCTAATGTGTTGCCGAAAATTTGGCTGTTGCGTAGTCCGGAATCTTCTTTATTAAAAAAAGTAAGCTTTTTTAATCCCATTTTTATGGCAATATCGTTCAACTGTTGCCGATTGACCATTTTGCTTCTCATTTCGGTAAGAAAGCCTTCTTCTTTGTACGGGTATTTTTTAAAAAGATAATCTGCAACCACAGTGCCTAAAACAGCATCGCCCAAATATTCCAGCCGTTCATTATTTTCGGACACATCGTCTTTCACAGAACGATGACTGAACGCCTGCTTATACAAAACCGTGCGACGTGGTTTTACGCCCAGAATTAAATGGAGTTGATTACCGAAAGACGGTTCCTTTAATTTGCCTACAATTTTACTGACTGTTTTTCGCAAAACACTATGGAATATATTTCTTTACGATGATGGCTGCATTGTGTCCGCCAAACCCGAATGTATTACTCAGCGCTGCATTTACCGTACGTTTTTGCGCTTTATTAAAAGTAAAATTCAGTTTAGGGTCAAGCTCTTCATCATCTGTAAAATGATTGATAGTCGGAGGAATAATATTATGAACCACACTTTGGATAACTGCAATTGCTTCAAGCGCACCCGCGGCACCAAGCGCATGTCCTGTCATTGATTTGGTAGAACTAATGTTTAAGTTGTAAGCATGTTCGCCAAAGACATTCATGATTGCCTTTACTTCGGCAATATCGCCGAGTGGGGTAGATGTTCCGTGTGTGTTGATATAGTCGATGTCTTCCAAATTCATGTCCGCATCTTTCAAAGCTGCAGCCATCACATTGCGCGCGCCAAGTCCTTCCGGATGTGGAGCTGTGATATGATAAGCATCTGCGGTAGCGCCGCTTCCGGCAATTTCGCAATAAATTTTTGCACCGCGTGCCAAAGCATGGTCAAGTGTTTCCAAAACAATGACTGCTCCTGCTTCGCCTAAGACAAATCCGTCTCTGTCTTTATCATAAGGGCGGCTGGCGGTTTTAGGGTCATCATTGCGTTCGCTCATTGCTTTCATAGCATTAAAGCCGCCAACGCCGGCTTCGCTTACAACAGCTTCGCTGCCGCCTGCTACCATTACATCGGCTTTGCCCAAACGTAGTAAGTCAAGTGATATGCCAATTGCGTGCGTGCTACTCGCACAGGCACTTACGGTAGAAAAATTGGGACCGCGCAGGTTGTGCCGCATAGACACATGACCCGGCGCAATATCCAGAATCATCTTAGGAATGAAGAACGGGTTGAAACGTGGCGTACCATCGCCTTTGGCAAATTCCATCACTTCATTTTGAAAGCTGATTAATCCGCCAATGCCGCTGCCGAGTATTACGCCTGTGCGGTCGGAGTCGATATTGTCTTTGCGAAGACCTGCATCTTGTAGTGCCTGGTCGCTCGCTACAATGGCAAGCTGGGCAAACCTGTCTATTTTGCGGGCTTCTTTCCTATCCATGTACTCGGTAGGATCGAAGTTTTTTACTTCACAGGCAAACTTTGTTCTGAATTTTGATGCATCGAAAAGTGTAATCATATCTGCACCGGAAACTCCATTTACCAGATTTGTCCAATAATCATGAAGATTATTTCCTATTGGTGTCAAACATCCGATACCGGTAACAACTACTCTTTTTGTTTGCATAAGTCTGAATACTTTCTAAACTGAATCTGTACTGTATAAATTTAATATAAGCCCGTCCACGACAATCCTTTATCGTGAGGCGGACTTACATCTTTTTGAAATATCGCAAAATATTTTCGGTAGGTTTTATTTGGCGTGTTCTTCCAAATAAGAAACTGCCTGACCCACGGTAGTGATGGTTTCTGCTTGTTCGTCGGGAATTGAAATATTGAATTCTTTTTCAAATTCCATGATGAGTTCCACCGTATCCAGAGAATCGGCACCTAAGTCATTGGTAAAAGAAGCTTCATTAGTTACTTCTGATTCTTCTACGCCTAATTTGTCAACAATAATCTTTTTTACTCTTGTTGCGATGTCTGACATTGTAAAAATTTTTTAGTTACGAACGCAAAAATATAATTTTTAATTAATTGACAATGCAATATCTGATTTTTGTTTTCATAATCGGTATTTAAAACCGCGTTATTCGCCGATTAAAACCTCAATTTCATTACAAATAAAAGAACATTTACCTAAACTATTCGTTGTTATCGGGAAAATATTTATTTTTATTTCGCAGTATTCATTAATGACAATTATGCAAAAATGGCAATACAAATTATAGATTACGGGACGGAAGATTATGATAAAATGGTTCGCCTGCGCCATTCGGTGCTGCGCAAGCCGCTCGGGCTGGAATTTGAACCCGGCGAATTGGAAAAAGATAAAGAAGGTATGTTGATCGGCTGCTTTGAAAATGACAAAATGATTGGTTGTTGCATACTCACAAAAGCGGACAAGTACACTATCCGCCTGCGGCAAATGGCTGTAAATACGGGGCTGCAAGGCAAAGGTGTGGGACGCGCCATTTTGGTTTTTGCAGAAAATATTGCACGTGATTTTGGCTACGAAAAAATGATAATGCACGCACGCAAATCAGCAACAGGTTTTTATGAAAAACTTGGTTATACTATTTCGGGAGAAGAATTTCCCGAGGTTACCATTCCACATTTTAAAATGGAAAAAGACCTGAAGAAAAGTAAGTTTTAATACTTTGCATTGCGCAAATTATCGTTCAGTAAAATTCTAAGGTCTGCGATAAACTCGTTACTCATCTGCTCTTTTGGAAAAAGAAAAAATGAACGGGCATTGAAGTACAGATGAAAAAACTGCGATGATTCAAAATAGTTGGAAAACCTGTTCCAGTCCCAGTGAACATAGCCTTGCTCATTTTCCAGCGTTACACCTTGTGCATTGAATGTTGCAGAAAAATTATCTTTAAACGTCTTGAGTGCTTTGCGGTAAACGATGTTCGGCATTACAAACCAAAAAATAATCACAAGTGCCATCCATAACAGCGAGCAAAGCAGAAACGCCTGCGGGCGAATTTTGTGCATTGCATATAATACAGCAGCAATAATTGCAAAAATATTAACCACGTAAGCCAGAATTTTTACTTCGGGGCGCGATACAAAATGCAGCCGCAAGCCTTGCAGCACTTTTGCTTTGTTGTATTGGAAACTGTATTGCATTGTGCGGTCAAAAGTAGTAGAAAATAAAGTAAACGAATTTATAAATGGATAAATAAAATTATATTGCAATTATATTTATCCCGAAATGAAGAATACTGTTTCCAAAACGACATACCTGAGCGGCATATTATCCATACTGATACTGCTTTTAGTTTCACTATTTTACAGAAGGCTTTTCGGTTTACCTGCGATTATCAATGAATCCATATTTATTTGGAGCAGAATTTTTATCTGGCTGGTTGTATTGTTCGCTTATTTCTATGCTGTAAAAATTGAAAAACAATCACTCATTATTTGGGAAGAAAAAAAATATTCTTTTTTAAAAACGGTTGTACATATTCTTGCAATATATGGTGTGGTTATTTTAGCCGGAATAGTCGTAGCCATTCTTCAAAAGTTGTTTAAGTTTCAAACAAAAAGCGCTCGTTTAGAGACGATACTTAATTTGTTCAGACCAAGATATTGGTTAGCACTTTTAACTTGCCTTACTGCGGGCATTACGGAAGAATTAATTTTCAGAGGGTATATACAAACAAGATTGATGAAGCTGGCTAATAATGTTTGGTTCGGTATAATAATTTCTGCATTTTTATTTGCTTTGTTTCATCTCAGTTATGGAACGGTTGGCGAATTTGTCGGCGTGTTTTTCATAGGTATTATCTTCGCCTATTATTATTGGAAATACCGAAGTCTGAAAACATTAATGATTGTTCATTTTATTGTTGATACGGTTTCAATAACGCTTCAATTATATCATCACAAATAAAATTTTATGAAAAAGGTTTTTCTCTGTTTATCGTTCGCAAGCCTTATCGGTACTGCATTTGCGCAAAACGATTCTTCTTCTTACGACAATCGTGCAGCATTTGCACCGGATTTTTATACCGACAACGGTAACAGCTATCGCAGCGCAGTCGGTGCGCCCGGACCGGATTACTGGCAAAACCGTGCAGATTACAATATCGACGTAAAGCTCGATACAACAGCTAAACGCATCGATGGTTCGGTACAAATCAATTATACCAATAACAGTCCTGATAACCTGCCTTATGTGTGGTTGTATGTGGAGCAAAATATTTACCGCGAAGACAGCCGTTCCGTAGCTGCAACGGATGTTGTAGGCAACATGAGACGATATGCTGCGCCCGTTTATACGCAAGGCGATGAACTGAAATCCGTATCTGTAACATTGAATGGAAAAACATTTCATCCAAAATATGTTGTAAGTGATACACGCCTGCAAATTTTATTGCCCGAAGCACTGAAAGCCAAAGGCGGCAAGCTGCAAATCAATATTGATTACGGCTTTAAAATTCCCGAAAAAGGAACGGATAGAATGGGCAGATTATTAACTAAAAACGGATGGATTTATGAGCTGGCGCAATGGTACCCGCGTATGTGCGTTTACGACGATGTGGAAGGCTGGAACACGCTGCCGTACTTGGGCGCAGGCGAATTTTATCTGGAATACGGCAACTTTAATTATTCCATTACCGCGCCGTCGAATTTGATTATTGCGGGTTCCGGAACATTACAAAATCCTACGGAAGTTTTAACTGCTTCGCAACAACAAAAACTGGCACAGGCAAAAAACAGCGATGCGACCGTAACCGTTCATTCTTTGCAGGATGTGCTAAGTGGCAAAGACCGGTTGAATAAAAAAGAATTGACATGGAAGTTTCAATGCCTTAATACGCGCGATGTCGCTTGGGCTGCATCCAAAGCTTTTATTTGGGACGCGGCGCGCATCAAAATGCACAGCGGAAAAATAATCTTGGGACAATCGGTTTATCCCGAAGACTCAAAACCTATTTGGGATAGCTCTACTTATTTTACAAAGCGTTCTATAGAACTTAATTCTTACTGGCACGACTTTCCTTACCCTGTTGCTACGAATGTTGCCGGCATTGTCGGCGGCATGGAATACCCGGGAATTGTATTTTGTGATTGGAAAGAAAGCAGCGCGGCAGAATTTTGGTTTGTAACGGAACATGAATTTGGACATAATTGGTTTCCGATGCTTGTTGGCTCAAACGAAAGAAAATATGCGTGGATGGACGAGGGCTTTAATACGTTTACCAACTTTGTCAATTCGCGTATCTTCAACAACGGCGCATACAACAACGAGCCTGACAAATACAAAGTTGCCAAAAGATTTTTCAGCAAGCGTGAAGAGCCTTTGATGACGATTCCTGATGTGATACAGCCTTACACGCTCGCAGATGTGGGCTATTACAGACCTGCAGTCGGATTATTGATTTTGCGCGATGTAATTCTCGGGCACGACCGGTTCGATTATGCTTTCAAAAAGTATATCAATGATTGGGCGTATAAACATCCAACGCCTTATGACTTTTTTCATGCAATGGACAACGGCGCAGGCGAAGATTTGACTTGGTTTTGGCGCGGATGGTTTTACAATACATGGAACGTTGACCAAGCCGTGAAAGGCGTGAAGTACGAAAGCGATTCATCATCGCTGGTAACCATTGAAAATATTGGTAAAATGCCTTTGCCCGTAAAAATCAAAATTGAAGAAGAAAACGGGAAAGTTACCAACCTGCAATTGCCTGTTGAAATATGGCAACGCGGTGCTGTGTGGACTTTCCGTGTAAATACAACATCAAAAATAAAAGAAGTTACACTCGATCCCGAACATGAATATCCCGATACAAATCCGGAGAATAATTTATGGAAAGAATGAGCCAAAAAGCCGTGTAATTGATTTTACACGGCTTTTTATTTTAAGGTTTCGGCAAAATCATTTACTTCTTTTCCCCTGCCAGGCATATGAAAAAATCATTTACCACGATTACTAAGAAGTCCGATCAATACCATTAATAAAATAAAAAATAATATTGACAGAGGACTGGCAAAATTTATCGTCCAGCCGAAAAATGGATTTCGCTTAGGTATGAATAGTCGCACATCGTCTTTATTAAAATAGAAAACGCCCCATTTCCAAAATTTGGGATTGCGATAATCGTCATTATTGAAATCATTTTTATTCATATTATTTCGATTAAAATTCAGTTGTGTTCAAAGAATAAAATTACACATTGCAAAATGCTCATTGTGTTTGCGACATCCTTAGTGTATCCTATCCAAGGTGGATAACAATCATTTACTTCTTTTTCCTACCAACTCACGAGACTTTTTAATACAGTCCAATACCACATTTCTTTCAACATTTCCATCAAGGATAATCGTGTTCCAATGCTTCTTGTTCATGTGGTAGCCGGGAATAATAGATGAATATCCTTCACGCAGTTCAATAGCTTCGTCTGGATCGCATTTCACGTTGATGCGCAAAGGCGTTTCGTCCGAAGCAATCAACAAAAATATTTTGCCCGAAGTTTTATATACAAATGTTTCTTCGCCGAAAGGGAAATATTCTTCCACATCGGGCAAAGACAAAGCGTAGTCGCGTATTTCGTCTAAAAACATTGAAATAATTTTATCAAAGTTAAACAAAATTATCCTTTACATTTTTCCGACAAAACCCGCCGATTATCTTCCTACATTTGCTTTCAAAATTTTTTATTTCATGTACGAATATATTTCAAGCAAAGCCTTATTCGAGCGTGCGCAGCAAAGCATTCCGGGCGGCGTTAATTCGCCTGTGCGTGCATTCAAAAGCGTAGGCGGAACACCTGTATTTATCGAGAAAGCAAAAGGTGCTTATTTATACGATGTGGACGGCAACAAATACATTGATTATATCGCATCCTGGGGACCGATGATTTTAGGTCATGCTTATGAACCTGTTATCAAAGCCATTCAACAAAAAGCGGAAAATTCCACATCTTTTGGTGCGCCTACAGAATTGGAAATCGAGATTGCCGAATTAATTAAGTCTATGACTAAAAATGTAGATTTGATACGCATGGTTAATTCGGGAACGGAAGCGTGTATGTCCGCAATCCGCCTGGCGCGCGGGTTTACGGGTAAAAACAAATTCATCAAATTTGAAGGTTGTTATCATGGTCATGCCGATATGTTCTTGGTAAAAGCAGGCAGCGGCGTTGCAACTTTCGGCATACAAAATGTTCCGGGCATTACACGCGGCGTAGCGGACGATACATTGACTGCACCGTATAACGATTTGGAAACTGTAACAAAATTGGTTACAGAATATAAAAATCAAGTTGCAGCCATCATTGTAGAACCGGTTGCCGGAAATATGGGTTGTGTTTTACCGAAAGAAGGTTTTCTCGAAGGCTTGAGAAAAATATGCGATGAAGAAAATATCCTGTTGATTTTTGATGAAGTAATGACGGGCTTTCGTCTTGCAAAAGGCGGTGCGCAAGAGAAATTAAATATAGATGCAGACTTGGTTACTTACGGAAAAGTGATTGGCGCGGGAATGCCCGTGGGCGCATTCGGTGGACGAAAAGAAATTATGCAGCACATTGCCCCGTTGGGAAATGTGTATCAGGCGGGAACGTTGAGCGGCAATCCTTTGGCGATGATTGCAGGCTACACTTTATTGAAAGAATTGAACGAAAACTCCAATCATTTTTCGGAGTTGGAAGCGAAAACTATTTACTTAAAAAACGGTTTGGAGAAAGTATTGTCGGATTACGAAATTGATTTTATGATTAATCAATTCGGCAGTATGCTGAGCATTTTCTTTACCAAAATTTCTGTTACGGATTTTGCAACTGCTTCAACAACCAATACTGAATTTTTCAAACAATTTTTTCATGCAATGCTCGGGCGCGGCGTGTATTTGCCGCCGTCGGCTTTTGAAAGCTGGTTTTTGAACAACGCACTTTCTTATGAAGATTTGGATGCAACTATCATTGCTGCAAAAGAAAGCCTTGAAACAATATTGTAAAAATTTTTACATTCGCTTGTGGTAAAAAACATGAGTTTTTGCATCTTTATTATATAACTTAATTATTATGGAATCAAATGACCGTTTCAGAGAGCAGCAGAGAAAGCGATATGCTAACATGCGTGCTATTAAAGATGTTGTGATGGCAATTATTATTTTAGGTGTCGGATTGATGATGTTCTTCGGAAAAAAATTTCTGTACACGCGTGCTTTCTTTCAGGAGAAAGACCCTGTGATTCTTTATATATTCGGCTCGTTATGCTTATTGTACGGCGGCTTCAGAATGTACATGGCAATAAAGCGCAATTATTGATTTTTTAAAAAGAGGTGTTAAATAACCCCATGATGAATTATTGCTCAAAACAAAATTTTATAAAAATTTTTCGCACAATAAAATTTCTACTTATTTTTAGCGGAGTTCTTTGGAGTTTTTCATCGTGCAAGCACCATAAAAGCGGCAAGGATATTATTGATCATCCGCAGCAGGGCACTATTCGTATTTGTGTTGATGAAAGTTTTGAACCTATCATCAGCCAGCAGATAATGGTGTTTGAAGCGTCTTATTCCGATGCGCATATCATTGTAAAATATGAGCCGGAAGCTGATTGTTTCCGCGATTTTCAGAACGATAGTACGCGAATGATGATTGTGGCACGGGGATTGACAGAAGATGAGAGCGAGTATTATAACAGTGTACTTGGACATCGTCCCAATTATTCGGTAATGGCTTTTGACGCAGTTTCGGTAGTGGTAAATGCATCAGCTCGCGACAGCGTATTTTCTTTAAGTCAGTTAAGAAAAATATTAACCGACACCGTACCCGGAAATATACAGGCGATACTGGACGGAGAAAATGCAACAAGTACAGTAAGATATCTAATGGATTCAGTAACCAAAGGAAAACCCTTTGGTACAAATGTACGTGGTGTGAAAGGGAGCAAAGCGGTATTGGATGCGGTAGCCGAAAACGAAAATGCGATAGGGTTTATTGGATCGAGCTGGTTTGGAAATAAGAATGACTCCGAACAGACAACCTACGCACAAAAAGTACACTTGGCTTATGTTGAGAGTAAAAAAGAAAACAACTCAATTATAAGGGACACAGTTGTTTATGCAAAGCCGTCGCAGGCTACTATTTACAGCGAGCAGTACCCTTTGATACGAACTTTATACTGTGTATTAAAAGATAATTACATAGGCGTAGGAACTTCCTTTTATAACTTTATGAGTTATCAAAGAGGGCAGTTGATTTTCAGAGTCGGCAATCTTGTTCCTGCAAAAATGAACTTTACTATTCGTACCGTAAATAATGATACGGGCAGTATTAATAAAAAATAAAATTTGTAGTAAATATATTCTTTACACAATTTCATTAAACAACAAAAAATCAAATCAAAGAAAATGAAGAAGATTGTTTTTAGTGCGCTTGCCGTCGCAGGCAGTATCAGTTTGGTTTCGGCGCAGAAACTGGAAGACGGCATTCAAGCGCTTTATTATGGAAAGTTTACTTCTGCTACGCAAACTTTTCAACAATTGCTGCAAAAAAATCCGAAAGACGACCAGGCTGCGTATTGGTTGGGGCAGGTGTATTTAAACAATAGAGACGGCGAAGCAGATGGAATACAAAAAGCTGCAACGCTATACCAGCAAACAGCATCTGCAGGTGTAAACAGCCCCTGGATTTTGGTAGGATTGGGACAGATTGATTACATCAATCATAAGAATGACGATGCAGAAAAAAAGTTTGACCAGGCAAGCAGTACTTCCAATTTCAAAGGGAGACACAAAGATGAAGACCGTGCCGCTATCTTAACCGCTATTGGTCGTGCAAGCGCTTATGGCAATAAGGATATAGGCGACCCTATTTACGCTATTCCGGCTTTACAGCAAGCTGAGGCTCTGGACAAAACGTCTCCCGAACCTTGTATTTATAAAGGGTTAAACTTTTTGAAAATAGGCGGCGACCAGGGTGGAAATGCATTCAGTGCGTTTAATGACGCAATTACCCGCAATCCTAAATATGCTGAAGGTTATTATCACATGGGGCGCATTTTTCAGGCGCAGGATAATTTTGAAATAATGGACAACTGGTATCAGCAAGGGATTACTGCTGACCCCACTTATGCGCCTATCTATCTGGCATATTTCAACTATTGGGAAACGAGAGATGCAAGTAAAGCCAAAGGTTATTTAGATAAATATGTAGCCAATTCCGATGGTGGTTGTTACATACAGTATTATCAGGCAGAATATCTTTTCCGTTCAGGTAGTTACCAGGAATCTATTGCTAAAGCAAAAGAAATGGAATCCGGTACTTGTGGAACATACCCGCGTCTGCCTTTATTGTTAGCGGTAGATTATCATAGAACCGGCGATACTGCGCAGGCTGTTTCTTATGCTAAAAAATTCTTTTCAAGTGTGGCGCCATCCAATATTCAGCCTTATGATTATGCCTTTGCAGGCTTTATCTACAAAGATGTTCCCGGAATGGCTGATACTGCTGCTGCTTACTTGATTAAAGCTTACGAATTGGATACGCTCGCATCTGACAAAGCAACGATTTCCGATTCAATCTCGTATGCGTTGGATAAAGCCGGTAAGCCAATCGACAAATATAACTGGGACAGAAAAGTATATGATTCCAAAGATTCTACATCTGACAATTACAATTTGGCAATATTCAATGTGGGCAACGATGCGTTGCAAGTTGCATCATCATCCGATTCAACTTATTATGCAATTGCAGACTCTTTCTTTACAAAATACAAAACCAAATATCCCGACCAGATTTTTGGTTACAAATATTTGGCTACAAGCAAACTAATGCAGAAAGATACAACTGCCGCAACGCCTTATGTGGAAGATTATATCAATCAAATGCTGAAAGATACTTCAAAATATAGTGTTGCGGGGGATATAGAACCATTGTATGGTGTATTGGCAGGTTATTATATAAATTCCAAAAGTGATTATCCAACCGGATTAAAATATTTGAAAGCTATTTTAGCTATCGACCCCAATAATGATGTCGCTAAACAAAATGCGGATGCAATCGAAGCTTATTTAGCTAAGAAAAATGCTCCGGCGTCTTCCGGTGGTAAAAAGTAATCGAATTGATTTAGGTTATCTCAAGAAATAAAAAAAGGAGTGTAAATTTTACACTCCTTTTTTTATTATCTTCTGCCTTTATTGTGTCCTTTCTTATGACCGTTATCATGATGATATTTTGGGTCTTTGCTATCTCGGATAATAGGTTGTCCATGCTGTCCCTTGTATTTGCCGTAATCACGAATATCCTGCGCATTTGTTCTGTATGGAGTAGGACGGTTTACCACTACTTTATAGGAATTGTAAATATTATAATTTGCATATCTGCGAGGTAATCTTGTACTATAATGCCATGAATTTCCTACAGGATAATAATAACGTTTGTGGACTACATCGTAATAGCAATTAATATCCGGCAAATAATAATATTGCACATAATCATAACCGGTGGGTCCCCAGCTTGGCTGGCTTCCGATGTTTACATTTATATTTATCTGGGCGTTTGCCTGATGCAGCGATAGGCTTCCTAAAAGCACGGCAGCTGCGATAAGAGTCTTTTTCATAAATTACTTTTTTAATTTTTAATAATGCGGAAATTAATTCCTTACTACAATATTAAGACCAAAATACTGCTTCAAGGTTAAATTTATTTTCCGGATTATAAGGTAGAATTTAATGTTTTTTCGGTAGAAAATTATTGGAGTGCCGAATTGCTGTACACATGATATTCTCCCGGCTGCAACGTAATGCTGTACGATGCGGAAGCAACATTAATATTTCCGCCCAAGAGATTGTCATACCAAGTTCCGACAGCAGGAAAATTGATAGTTGTAGTTTGCGGCACTACATCAAAATTGCCCACAACTTCCACATTTGTACCATCTGCTCCTTTTAATTGAATCCATTTAACAGCGTTATTCAAACTATATGTAAAATCTGTTGTTGTAAAAACAGGGTTATTCGTTTTGTAATGAATCATTTTGGCATAAACGTTATACAACGCTGCACGGTTCGCATCGCTCATATAATTCCAAAGCGGCGGCTGGTCGTCAGTTCTTTTGTCGCCCGTGTTATTCAGGTTTCCGTAATCAGGCCCTGCACTCGCATCGTCATAGCCGCGCTCGCCGAACATCCAAAACATTTTCGGACCGGGCGCAGAAAATAAAAATGTTGCCAGCATTGCATCGCGCTGTAAACCTGTTGCTAAAGTTTTTATGCTATAACTTCCGCTGCTGTTTCCATACGCGCCGTTCTTGAATTGCACACGCACTTCATCATGGCTTTCTACATAACCCATTAATCCATTGGGTTGGTCTATGCCAAAATGATTGTAAAACAAACTCGACAAATCCCAGGAACCGCCTGCATCGTTATAGCTCATTGCAGCCTGTGTACCTGCAGGGTTTTGATTGTTCCAACTTATCATACCCTGTTGTGCCAATGCTTCTACTTCCGAAGGTTCTGCAAATTCTTCCAATATCATATAAGCTGTCGGGTCGATGCCTTTGACATACGTATTCAAAGTTGTGAGTGTTTTTACACGGTCTGCATCGTAAGCCGTCCAAAGATTTCCATTGGTGTTGGAATTGGTTTGTGTATAGCCATTTGCCTGGTCTAAACGGAAGCCGTCAATATGATATTCCTTTAACCAATAATGAAAAACATTTTCGGCAAAAGTTACCGTTGCCGGCTTTTGATAATTCAACTGATAACCTACACCGTAAGGATGTGTTGTAACAGAATCAAACCAAGGGCTGTTTTGTGTAGGCGTATTTGTATTTGCATTCCAATACATTTGCACCAATGGCGAAGAGCCGAATTGGTCTTCCAGCACAATATCCTGGATTACGGCAATGCCGCGCGCGTGGCACGCATCGATAAATGCTTTATAATCGTTCGGCGTACCATAATATTTGTCCAATGCAAGCATGAAATTGCTGTTATAACCCCAGGAATCATTGCCTTCAAATTCATTCACGGGCAACAATTCAATCGCATTTACACCAAGCCGTGCAATGTAATCCAATGTATCGGTAAGCGTTTTATAAGAATGTGTTGCCACAAAATCTCTTACCAATAATTCATACACAACTAAATTTTTAGGGTCAGCTCTTTGGAAATTACTTGTCTTCCAATTATACGTTGGTGCATTGTATTGCATCACACTCACAATGCCTGTTTGTCCGCTCGGATAAACAGGTATATGTGGATAAACGCTCGAAGGAATATATTTATCATTATTCGGGTCTGAAATCTCGTGCGAGTAAGGGTCGGCAACTTTTAAGGCACCATCAATATAATATTGATAAGTATAAGTTTTTGCCGGGTCGAGACCGCCGATTTTTACCCACCAGCGATTGCCATCGGTCGAATTAATCATTTTAGTTGCACTCGTATTCCAGGCATTAAAATCTCCTATGAGATAAACAGATTTTTTATCCGGTGCATACAGATTAAAAATTGCCGAATCGCCATTGCTGAAAAACGTAACGCCATCGGCTGTTCCCGCCGGAACATCTTGTGCTGTTGTAGTCGAATCCGGTTGCGCCGGCTGTGTAGGGGTTACACTTTTTTTACTACAGCTGCACATAAATACAATAATAAATAAAGCACAAAATATTTTTCCGAAATGATTTTTCATATCCATTTTTTAATAGCTTTTATAATATCTTTTCATGGCAGCATCTTTAATCCGAAGTGTAAGCAATGCTGCTACGATCATAGACACACCGCCTAAAACCATTGTCATTGCTGCATTTCCATGAAACAATCTTTTTGTACAAATGCCCAACAATGTTGCGGCAAGTATTTGCGGTATCACAATAAAGAAGTTGAAAATGCCCATATATACGCCCATTTTCTTTTGCGGCAATGCCTGCGTAAGCATGGAATAAGGCATGGATAAAATGCTTGCCCACGCAAAGCCCACGCCGAGCATACTGATGATTAATGTATTTTCTGTTTTGAAAAAATAATAAGAAATCAAACCCAAGCCACCGAAGATTAAAGCAATCATGTGTGTTACAGGACGCGATAATTTTCTTGCGAGAAAAGGAAGCGCAAAAGCGAACAACGCCGCAAAACCGTTATAACAAGCGAACATGACACCGACCCAGTTTGCCATATCATTGTATGCTTTGGACGATGAATCCGTAGTGTTATAAATATGCTGAGTCAATGCAGGCGTGGAATAAATCCACATGGAAAATAATGCAAACCATGTGAAGAACTGTACCACCGCAAGTTTGCGCATCGTGTGCGGCAAATGGTTCAAATCATCAGCAATTTCCACCCATCCGTTTTTATTATTTCGCTTTAAAAATAAAAAGGCAATGAGCTGAAACAAACCGTAAACTGCAATTCCAAAACTTAAAACATACAACTCTTTTTCCAAAGGATTGTCTGTATGATTTTTATTGTAGAAAAATAATAATGCCGAAAGTATTAGTCCTATAATTAACCAAGTAGTTCCTTTTGATAAAAACTTTTTCGCAGGCGTTTTTATGTTCGCTTCGTGCGTTTCTTCAATCAAGCCGAATTTTTTAAAATCTTCCGGTGAATATTCTTTTGTTGTAAAAATGGTATAAAGCACCGCAGCAATAAAAACAATTGCGCCTATGTAAAAAGAATATTTTACCGAGTCGGGAATAACGCCTTTCGGCGCTTCGTTGCTCACATGAAAATGTGTCAAAACATAAGGCAGCACCGACGAAATAACCGCGCCCAAACCAATGAAAAAACTTTGCATGGCAAAGCCCGAAGTGCGCTGTTCATCGGGTAGCATATCGCCCACAAACGCGCGGAAAGGCTCCATCGCAACATTGATGGAAGCATCTAAAATCCAAAGAAAAATTGCGGCAATCCACAACGCGCCTACCTGCGGAAAAAAGAACAATGCCAATGAACCAAGCAACGCTCCGATGAAGAAAAACGGTCGTCGTCTTCCTAATTTTCCCAACCATGTTTTGTCACTCACATGACCAATCAATGGTTGAATAATCAAGCCCGTGAGCGGCGCGGCAATCCACAAAATAGGAATGGAATCAATGTCGGCGCCAAGCGTTTGGAAGATGCGGCTTACATTCGCATTCTGCAATCCGAAAGCGAATTGAATGCCGAAAAAACCAACGCTCATGTTGATGATTTGCGCCGTTGAAAGCCGCGGTTTATTTGGACGTTGCGAAGTATTCATTCACAAAAATTATTTTTCCAACTCAAGTATTGTTGTTGAATGTTTAGGAAGAAGGATTGAATTTATATCCGGAATATTTTCTTTTGTAATTACATTCATTGCTTTTGTAAAACCATCTGTTCTTTCGCTGAAACGTTGTGTTTGCAGGGTTTTCAGCGTATCGTTACCGTTTACGATTATCATGATTGTTTGTTGAGCATCATAACGGAAATACACATAAATATTATTTTCGGGAACAAACTGCATCAACTTTCCTGTTTGCAAAGCTGAACTTGTTTTGCGAAAATTCGCCAATGTTTTTACATAATTAAAGGCAATGTTTTCCGAATCTGTTCTTCCTTGTGCAGTAAATTTATTTACACTATCATTTGCCCAACCGCCTTTAAAATCTTCACGCACAAGTCCGTCGGGCGCATCAAAATTCTTCATCAGAATTTCTGTTCCGTAATACAATTCGGGAATGCCGCGCATCGTCAAAAGTATTCCGATGCCTTCTTTGTATTTGTCAAAATCTTCGCCGACAACGGAATAGAATCGGCTCACATCGTGGTCGTCCAAAAAGATACTGTTGCGTGTTGCATCTTTGTATAAAAAATCTTGCGAAAGCGTTTCGTACAAACGGTTTACGCCATTATCCCAACCATCTTTTCCGTTCAACGCTTCATAGATTGCCGCGTTCAAAGCATAGTCGGTAACGCCTTGCAAATGTGTATCAAACCCGCGATTGACGGTGTTTCCTTCGGTATAAAACGCTTGTTCCGCAACCGTCTGTACAAATGTTTCGCCGAAGAGTGTAAAATTGGGGAATTGTGCATTGATGGCTTTCGCCCAATTTGCCATAAACTGCGGGTCGTTGTACGGATAAGTATCAATTCTAAACCCGTCAATGCCGGCATACTCAATCCACCAGATATAATTTTGTATATAATAATTTTGCACGTAAGGATTATCCTGATTTACATCCGGCATCGAAGGAACAAACCAACCATCGAGTTGCGATTTCCTGTCAGCAGCAGAAGCGTGAATGTCCATCAAAGGCTGGTCGCGATAATTGGTATTGGTATAATTTTTCCATTGATGCAGCCAGTCTTTGAACGGCAAATCCTGCATCATCCAACCTTCCGAACCAATATGGTTTGGCACCACATCTTTTATCACTTTTATACCGAGCGCATGGCATTTTTCCACATATTCTTTGTATAATTTGTTCGTTCCGTAGCGTGGGTCAATCTTGTATAAATCCGTCGCGGCATAACCATGATAGGATGCGTGCGACATATCGTTTTCAATTTCGGGCGTGAGCCAAATTGCCGTTACACCCAAATTTTTTAAGTAACCCAGATGATTGATAATTCCCTGCAAATCGCCACCGTGTCTGTAATACATGGAGTCACGGTTGAGCGTTTGGTCTTTCATTCCGGCAATTCTGTCGTTGGTGGTATCGCCATTGGAAAATCTATCAGGCATGATGAGATAAATCAAATCTTTATCGGTAACGCCTTGCGCTTTGATAGCATTATCCTGTTGCTTTAATTCATACACATAACGCAAAGTCTTTTTTCCTTTTTGTGAAAAAATAATATCGAACTTGCCGGGCTGTGCATTTTTATCAATCAACAAGTCAAGGAAAAGATAATTAGGATTTTCAACCTTGTTTACTTTTTCGAGCGTAACGCCGGCGTATTTTAATTGTACTTGGTAATCCGCAATTTTATTGCCGTGTACCAGCAGTTGCAGTTTCGGATTGACCATTCCCGTCCACCAAAACATGGGTTCCACTCTTTCCAATGCGGGTATTTGCGCGTGGGAAGCGAAAAGAAAAAAACAAAAAGTGAGCAATAAAAAAAGTCGTTTCATTATAAAATCATTTTTATGAAGTCGCCATGAAGCGACAGAATAATCGTGTGAAGCGCCCTCGCTTCACACAGCCATCGCTGAAGATGATTTGAAAAATGTTGAAAACCTATGCGCGTCATGCTGAACTTGTTTCAGCATCTCAAGAGATTCCGAAATAAATTCGGGATGACGATGCAAAGGGTTTCAATTTCTCACAATACATTTCCATTTTTATACATCGCAATTCATTATTAACTAATATTTTAGTTCGATTGCATCCGAATTATTCTTAATCGTACAACTCAACACATCTTCGCCTTCAACAGGATTGGAAACACCTTGCGGGTCGAACCTCGAAATGGGAACGAGCTGAGCAACAAAATCTTTCGCAAAGTCAGCAACAGCGCCATTTACAGAGAATTTATCCGTTGCATCAAAGCCGTGCAAAATCAATTTTATGTATTTGAATTTCGAGGGGAAATTTCCTTCAACTTTTCCCAAACGAATGGTTTTATTTGCTGCATCGTATTGCATCAAACGCTTGTAATAATCGCCGTTTTGATACTTGTAACTTTCTCCGTCATCTTCGTAATAAACAAATTGATTATCCACATCGCCTTTATAAATATGCAGGTACAGCGTGTCTTTCGGCATTTCCGCCGTTGTCTGAATCAGCGATTGCATCGGGATAATGCTGCTTTCTTTAACATAGATAGGGAGCTTGCTGTAATTAAGTTTCAGTATTTTTTCTTCATTACCGTTCTGTATTTTTCCGGAAAAGAAGTCATACCATTTTCCCTTTGGAAAATACGCTTCGCCAAACTGCGCATCGCCCTGATAGGGCAATACCAAAATAGAACTACCGAATAAATATTCATTCTGATAGCGAGTGTCATACACCTTGTCGTCAAATGTATAATCAATCGCCAAGCTGCGCATAATGGGCAATCCGTCTTGCGTGGCTTCATAAAAAGTCGAGTACAAATAAGGCAGCAATTTATACCGCAGGCTGATAAAATTGCGTGCAATTTCTGTAACCTCTTCGCCGAAAGTCCATGGCTCAGACGACTTTGTATTTACCGCCGTGTGGTTTCTGAAGTAAGGAAAAAATGAACCTAACTGAATCCAGCGTGCATACAAAGGAATAGATGGGTTGCCGGTAAAGCCGCCGATGTCCATGCCGGTAAATGGCATACCCGACAAACCTAAACTGTTCAACAATCTTACGCCTAAAATCATGTGGTCGTTTTCTGAACGGTTGTCGCCCGTCCATATTGCGGTGTAACGCTGCAAACCTGCATAACCCGCGCGTGTAAGTACAAACGGGCGGCGCGGAAACAATGCTTTGGCACCTTCATAGCTTGAGCGCGCCATTTGCATACCAAAAACATTGTGCGCCTGCAACATGGTCGTCGGTTGTCCATCATAATTAAAAATTACATTCGACGGAACTTTGTTTCCCCAGCTTGCAGGCTCGTTCATGTCGTTCCAAATGCCGTCCACGCCTGTATTTGCAAAGAATTTCACTTGCTGTTTCCACCACTCGCGGCCTTTCGTGCTTGTAAAATCGGGAAAGTTGCACCAGCCGGGCCAAACCTGTGCCGTCCACGGTGTTCCATCGGGATATTTTACAAAAATATCATTCTTCAATCCATCTTCATACGCAGGATAATCTTTCTCTGCCTTGATTCCCGGATCCACAATTACAGTAGTCTTAAAACCCATGTCTTCGAGCTTTTTGTTCATCGCAACAGGGTTGGGAAAACGCTCTTTATTCCATGTAAACAGTTTGTAATTATCCATATAATGAATGTCCAGCGTGATACCGTCCGCAGGAATTTTTTTCTCACGCAAAGTGTGTGCTATGCGCAAAACTTCCGAATCGGGATAATAACTGTAACGGTTTTGCTGATAACCCAAGCTCCACAACGGCGGCAGAGGCATACGTCCCGTGAGTGAAGTATAATCTGTAATAATGTTGGACACCGTTTGTCCGTAAATAAAATAATAATTCATCTCGCCGCCGCGTGCACCGAAAGAAGAGAAGCGATTGTTGCTTGCGCCAAAATTAAAATCGGACTGATAAGTATTGTCGAAAAATATTCCGTAACTCAAATGATTGTGCAGACCGATGTAAAAAGGAATCGTTGAATAAATCGGGTCTTGCGAAGTACTGTAACCGTAAGAATCGTTGTTCCAATTGGTATAGCCTGTTCCCGCTCGGTCGAGATTCCCTGTTTTTTCGCCCAGCCCTATGAAGCGTTCGTCCGGCTGCATCGTTTTATACGTGGTTACTTCATCGCCAATCCATGAAGTGTTCAAGCCTTTCTCATCTTCATTTATTAATTTTCCATCCGGCGTATAAAACGCAATGGCAAATGGTTTTTTATAAATAATTGTTTTAATCGAATCCGTTGAAAATATGATGGAATCGGCATTTTGAACGATATTGGTTTTACATATTTGAGACTTACCTACGACTGCATAAGAAAAATCCCTGCCCAATTCGTGTTTGTCAATTCTTACCCGAATGATGCTTGGAGAATAGGCTTCGATTTTTGCGAAGGCATTTTCGGTTTGAATAAGAATTTGCTGCCCTTCGGTGTTTACTTTGGTTATATTCCCGGGCGATAAAACCGGAGAGTTATTCCTTGTCGAGCTTTTGTTTTGAACAATGTTTTTTTCCGACTGAACAGTCCCGTTCGCCCTCTCTTCCTGAATTAATACTGAACTTTTTTGCCCCATTACTGATGATGTGATTACGCTTAAAAAAATTAAAGATGTGCTGAGAATTTTCATTTTTATAATTTGACTAAAGACAAAAAGCCCTATAAATTTTCATACAGGGCTTTTGAAAAAGATAAGATTTTATTGTTGAGCTATAGTACATACGGGTTCGCTTGGAACACGCAAGTCCAACGTAATTTTGTATGTGCCTGCTGTAGGAATTGTAATATTTCCACCGCCAAGAGATAAAGCGACATTTCCCGAAGTCGGGTCATAAGTACCACCATAATTTGGATTAGCATCATTTCCTTCCCAGCTTTGATTTGCTCTAAATTTAAAGCCGCCTGCCGGAAGTTGTATAGTTTTTACCAAAACTTGGTTTACCTCATCGAAATCAAAAGGAACATCTGTGCCCCAACTATTGAAGTCGCCAATGATTCCCCAGTTTTGCAAAGTCGCTGTCCATTTTAAATTAGGAATATCGGCGTGAAGTAAATAGTAACCGGCACCAACCACCATAAGATTACCAGCTCCTCCATCAGTACTTAAACCACCTCCATCGGCAATATTGTCGCCGGAACCGTAATTAGTTCCGTCCCAGTCCGGTTCTGCTGTAAATTTAAAATAATTTGTATCGCTTGGCAGATTAATATATCCGTCATATACTTTATTGTCCGCAGGAGAATATAACTTAGCAATGATTGCACTGCCTGGTCCCCAGCCCTGATAATCGCCGGGTACATACAAAGGCGGATAAGTAATTACTCTTTCTGTTTGATATGGCGTTACAGTTATTTGTAAAACATTGGAGTAAACATAATTGCTGTCGCTTATCTGAGCTTTTACCCTTACGGATACTGTATTCTGTTGGCCGGCGGTATATTTTGCTCCTAAAACAATAGTATTAAAATCTGCGACTTTAAAACTTTGAGAAAGTGCATTACCGGCAGCCAAGCTATAAACCTTACTGAAGTCTGAATCCTTATAGCTAAACTGCAAATAATATGTTACGGCTGCACTATATCCGAAATCGGATTCTCCCCAACTGAAAGAAATGGCGTCGTTAGCGGAGTCTGCTGTGGTGTAGTTTAATGCTTGTGTACTCGCCGTTAAATCTGATGGGGTTCCCTGTGTGGCAACTACTTTTACTCCGTCTTTATTACATGCGCCAAAAACAAAGAGTGGAAGCATCCAAAAGAATAATTTTTTACTTAATAGCTTTTTCATTTTCACTATAAAATTTTGTATTGATTAATATCCTGTGTTTTGTGTAAGATTCGGGTTTGCCTGAATATCGCTTACCGGAATCGGGTAGAGATTGTATTTATCGCTTACGCCGGTACCATCGGCTGCCCCGCCTTTCCAGGGCCACACATACGACGATGAGGTAAACTTGCCGAAGCGTATTAAATCTGTACGGCGCATACATTCCCAATAAAATTCACGCGCCCTTTCATCCAATATCAAATTCAAATTGATACTTGACACATTTCCGGACTCATTTCCATAAGCGCGTTTGCGAATTTTATTAAAATAGCTTATTGCAGTAGTCATATCTCCGCCGGTGCCGCCGCGAAGCACGGCTTCTGCATAAATTAAGTATTGTTCTGCTAAGCGGAACAATGGAAAATCGGTAGAAGCGATATCTACGGTACCTGCAGGTATTGTTCCGTCGGATTTCACATTTCTCCATTTTGTAACTGCAATGCCTTGCTTAAAGTTTTTCGGGTCGGCAATGTCATAGGTACTGCCATAGAACAAACGTGCTCTTGAGTCTGAGGATTTGGTATAATCGTCGCCGAACAATTTTGGGAGTGTAGATGTTGCCCGCATTCCGCCCCACGCGAGGTTTCCGCCGTTAAAGCCGTAATTAACATCGGCTTCCATATCGGAATTGTAAGAACATTGCATTAAAAATGTAGTTCCGCCATTTGTAGGACCTTTAATTCCGTCATAGGCAATCGATAATATTTGTTCAGGATTATTTACATTATTGTCTGCTAAAAACAACTCATTGTAATTTGACTTTAAATCGTAAACCCCGCTGTTGATAACCTTAGAGGCATAGGTGATAGCATCGGTATATCTCTGTGTTCCGGTATATACTTCTGCATTCAAATATAAACGCGCCAGTAAAGCCCAGTCTGCGCCCTGGTCGGCACGGGCATATTCATTTTGACCGGCAGGTTTCAACTCATTTTGAATTGCCAATAATTCACTTTCAACATATTTGAATAAATCGGCTCGTTTAATTTGCTGAGGATTTACAGAGCCTACCTCAGAGTTCTCATCGGTAAACGGAGGATTTCCATACAGGTCCATGAGCACCCAATATTGATATGCTCTTATAAAACGTGCTTCGGCTCTGAAAACTTTT
This sequence comes from Arachidicoccus sp. BS20, assembly GCF_001659705.1. NCBI lineage: Bacteria > Pseudomonadati > Bacteroidota > Chitinophagia > Chitinophagales > Chitinophagaceae > Arachidicoccus > Arachidicoccus ginsenosidimutans. The sequence continues at coordinate 2,571,165 of NZ_CP015971.1, read as the reverse complement.
ACGGAGTCGGCATCGGCTGCACTGAAATTTGCATTCTCTACTGTATCTGCCGCAGTTTGCCTTAAAAAGGCATTTGCCACATCTATTTGATAAATGGAGCGATTGTACATTCCCTCAATAAACTGGTTGTTGGTCGGTACCCAGCTTAAATTGTGAAAATCCGGTACACCCGCATCGTTCCATGCGCAAATTGATTCTTCTGTCGGCAATTCCTGTAAATAATAAAACGACCTTAAAAAATCGGAAAAGTTAGGGTCGTAGCCGGACAAATCCGAGCTTCCGTTTCCACTGTTGCCGGTAAGTCCCCATGCTGCATATACTTTTGCCAAAGCCTGTTTGGTAGTTGCAAGTGAATTAAATACGGTACCTGATGTAAAGCTGTTGGTTGGCTGAAGATCCAGCATTTTGTTACAACTTGTAACCATCCCAACGCAAAGCGCGATAACAACTATTTTTAAAAATTTATTTTTCATCTGTTTATCTTTTTTATATTAGAATCCAAGATTTAAACCTAAAGAATAAGTACGTGGTCGTGGATAAAAACCATTGTCTATGCCCGAAGAAATTTCCGGGTCTAAGCCGGGATATTTTGTGACTACGAATACGTTTTGACAATTGGCACTCAACATCAGGTTTGCTTTATTCTTAAATATTGCACCTATATTATAAGTCAGACTCAAATTGTCCATACGCAGGAACGACGCATTCTGCACATAATAGTCCGACAGATATTGCGGTTGTTGAAAATGCGTATTCAGTATATCTGTTACTGCATTTCCCAAATAACCCGCAGATGGGTTTAGCATTGTAAGACCATTAGCCAAATTTGACTGAACATTGTTGTAATTGTATGCACCTATGTTGCTGCGCAATACTGTAGCAACAGTCCATTTTTTGTATCGGAACGAAGTACTGAAACCCAATTCCAATGTTGGGAAAGAAGAGTGATAAGGATACAAATCATTTTGATTGATTATTCCATCCCCATTGGCATCCTCATACACGCCTTCAAGCGGAAGTCCGCTTTGGTCATATACCTGATGATATACATAATAACTGAATGGCGTAATACCTTTAGTGCTTATTTGTATTTTGTTGTTGACACCGCCCGAAATGCTACCGGTAAATTGTTGTGCAGAATCACTGTTGCCAACACTTAACACTTTAATAGAAAATGTTGTAAGGTTAAAATTCATGTTCCAGTCAATATCTTTTGTTTGCACAGGTATCAAATTCAGGTTAAATTCCAAACCATGGCTACGCATAGAACCGATGTTTTTGGTAACCTGATTGATAAAGTTCGTGCCCGCTGCAATAGGAACAGTAGCAATCAGATTATCGGTATGCTTGCTGTAATAATCAATTGAGCCGGAAATACGGTTATTCAAAAATCCGAAATCCAATCCTATATCTTTAGAGGCTGTTTGTTCCCATCTCAAATCGGACACATAAGCAACCGGCGCAAATAGAAGATAATAATTATTGCCTAACTGGTATTGTGAGCCTTCGGTGCTCAGACTATAGTTTGGAATATATCCATAGTTGCCCAACCCGTCAACGTTGCCGGTTTTACCATAGCTAAGGCGGAGTTTTAAACCGGAAACCGCATCCACATTTTTCAAAAAGCTTTCTTTCTTGATATTCCAGCCCAAAGCAATACCGGGCAGTGTTCCGGCACGAAATCCGGGTGCTAATTTGGAAGATTCATCTCTTCTCAAAGATGCCGTTAAGGTATATTTCCCGTCAAACGTATAAATCAAACGTCCCAAATAAGAGATAAGTGTATTTTCCTGTATGTCATTGGGGAAAAGCGGCGTAGTGCCGGGCAGCAATGTATCTCTCAAATCATAAGTCGGGAAGTTGTCATTCGTCTGTTTGTTGTTGTAATATCCATAAGTTACCATAGCGTTGATATTACTTTTGATGGACGGGAAGTCTTTGATATAATTCAATGTATATTCAGCAACCACATTGGTGGTTTTCTGATGATAACGGGTAATTTTTCCTGCATATACACCTGTGTAAACATCTCTGTCCGTAGAATCGAATTCATCATACCCGTGCCCTTGCGATACATCATATCCCCAGTTGGCTATCAAATGTAATTCTGGAAGAAAATGCAATGAATAATCCAGTTTTAAATTACCAAAACTTCTTCTTGCATTGCCAATATTATGCTCTTGTTCCAGCGATGCCAAAGGGTTGTGTGTAGCCAGACTGTTAGGTGTTCCATTGGAATTCATCCATTGATAATATCCACCAAACAATGTGTTATTTTGATCATAGACAGGCTGCGTCGGGTCAAATATTACTGCCGCACCAATAGCGCCGGTATTGGCAAAGCGCGACTTTGTAAGCGAACCGGTCATATTCAATTCCACCTTCAAGTGATTGGTAAACAGGGAGGGCGTTAAGCTGATGCTACCTGTTTCTCTTTGAAGATTATCTGTCTTCAAAATTCCCTGCTGATTCAGATAGTTCACGGAAACTCTGTAAGGCAACCATTTACCCCAGCTTCCTGTGACGCTTAAATTGTTATTGGTGGTTAGTGCTGTTTGATAGATAGCTTTCTGCCAGTTGGTATTTGCATCGCCCAGCAATGATTGCTCCGTAGAATCGCCGTAAGTATTTACATAATCCCGGAATTGATCCGGAGACAAAACCGAAATGTATCCTTCGGGTTTTGACAAGGAAAAAGTAGTATTAAAATCGAACTTAGGCTTGCCGATTGTACCCTTTTTCGTTGTAATTAAAATAACGCCGTTGGAAGCGCGCGAGCCGTAAATAGCCGTAGCCGATGCATCTTTTAAAATAGTAAAAGATGCAATATCATCCGGATTAATTAGAGCAAGCGGGTCGGAAATTCCTGCTATACCACTCGCATCGTTAGGATTTATTTTTCCGGCAAAAGGAACTCCGTCAATCACAATCAATGGGTCGTTACTTCCGTTTAAGGAAGCCATACCGCGTATTCTGATAGTGTTTGCACTGCCGGGAGCCCCGCCATTTGAAATAATGGATACGCCGGCAGCCTTGCCTTGTATCAACTGCATGGGCGAAGTAATAGCGCCGGTTTGGAAGTCTTTTGAACTAACTGTCGTGATAGCGCCTGTCGCGTCTTCTTTTTTTACCGCACCGTACCCAATCACAACCACGTCGCTCAACTGGTTGGAGCTGTCCGGATATAAAGTAACATTAAGGTCGTTTGATGTAACCGGAATCTCTTGCGACTGATAACCAATGTAAGAAAAAATTAAAATTCCTGCTGTATCGGGCACATTAATTTGATAAGAGCCGGACGCAGTTGTAAATGTACCTTTGCCTGTTCCTTTAAGTTGTACGGAAACTCCGGTTAACGGTACATTCTGCTGGCTGCTCGTTACGATACCGGAAACTGTTCTCATTTGTTGTGCTTCGGCATCGTTCCCGATGAAAAGCAAAAATGCAAATGACAGAAAACAAAGTAATTGCTTGCACTTCATAATAAATAAAATGATTTTAATATTGCTATAAACATTATCAGAAACGCCCTATAACAAACTTTTGTTTATTTTCGGGAACGTTACCGAAAAATTTGAATGCGCTAAAGTAGAAGTATTTTAATTAACAAACAAATGTTTATTCAGTTTTTTTATAAAAATCTTGCTCATTGCTTATTTTTATAGCTCTTAGTAATCGGCAAAACCTGCCGGTTGTCAAATGTTGAGGATTTTTAAACAGCTTATTTCAACGCATTGATTATTATGTTACGAAAAGATGGACACCTATAAACTTTAACGGGTTTATTATATTTTTTAGGAGTTGCGTTTCAGATACAAGCCAATGTTGCTGTATCTTTCAAAGCAATTAGTTTTGACTCTCATAAAATTATTTCAATGAAATACGGTAAATTCATTCTTGTTCCTTTGATGTTTTGTACAGTGTGCAAAAACCATCTGTTCGGGCAGGCTTCTTTCTGGAAGCGTATTGGCACATCTACGGGGAATACAGACAGCACTTTCATTGATGATTACGACAGAATGATAACTGCGCGTATCTATTACAGCCGCACAAATACCGGCATTGAGTTTCGCACGCCGCATACCAATTCTTTTAATTACAAGCCCAACAATTCCAAAGGTATTGGCGTCGGCGTGAGTTACCGGTATGTGACCTTAGACTTCGCTTATGGTGTTTTGGGTCGTGATGAAGACAAAGGAAAAACGCATACTATCAGCCTTATGAGTTCATTATACAAGCATCAGTGGGTGTACGATTTTGGCATACAACATTACAAAGGAATGTATCTCTCGCCGCAAAGCGCGTTTTCTGTAAATAACAATTATTATCTGCGTCCCGATATTGCTACAACCATGATTGGCGGCGACTTCTGGCGGATTTTAAATTCAGATAAATTTTCTTACCGCGCTGTAATGACGCAAAACGATTGGCAATTAAAACCGGCAGGTTCTCTATTACTCGGCGGCGAAATTTATTATGGCGCTATTCACGGCGACAGTGCTTTAACGCCTGTGGCAATCGCCGATAATTTTCCGCAAAATGCGGTTTACAAAAATCATTCGTTGAGAATAGGACCGGGCATCGGTTATGCTTACACCTTTGTTTTTGATAAACACTTTTTTGTCTCCGGCGGCATCACGGAAAACCTTGATTTTACCATCGGCAAAGAATATACAAATACAGCTTCAAAAAATACGGCTTCTTTTTCTCCCAATTTGAATTACAGAATCAGTGCAGGCTATAATTCAAGTTTGTGGAATATTGATGCTTCTATATTTGACAATAGTCAATATTTAAAAAGCTATTATTCGAGCAATTACAAATTATTTTCCCAGATTTTCAGAATTACCATCGCCAGAAGATTTTTGCCCGGGCATAAAACAAAAGCACATTTTTTAAATAAAGTAGATACACAATTAAATGCAGTGCAGGAAAAAGTGAATAATGCAATTGATATGGATAAGAACAAAAAAACTAAAAATAAACATCAACGCCCACGCTGAAATTTCGCTTAGGTGCAGGATTATAAAACCTGCCGCCGTAAGCGTTGATGTCGTTGCCCAAACTATAGGTTTCGTTCAGCAAATTATCAACCATTAAAAAGACATTGTATTGAAAATTTTTCAATGAATGCCGATAGCCGATTTTGCTTTGCAATAAATGATAAGGCTTCGCAAAAGCATCGTTTGCATCGTCCAAAGGAAGCGAAGAAACATTGTTCAGAATAACGTTCAAATACGCGCCCACATTGGTTTTCGCCACAAGCGTTGTTGCATTGATATATTTTGGAACGCCCGTTAATCGATTGCCCGAATAATCATTTCCGCTTTCAATATAACTTGTAAATTTATATGGTTGGTAACTGAAACTATTGCTTAAAGTCAGTTGCGAAATAAAATGATTTTCATCATCCAAAATAATTCCGTTCAGCCACACTTCAATGCCGCGCTGCCTTGTACTGCCTGCATTCACATAGTATGCAACATTATTTGCAGCTCCGCGCGAAACAATCGCATCGTGCAAGCCGAATGAATAAACGGAAGCATCAAACTGCAAACGATGCCGGAGAATGTTTCCTTTAAAACCCAACTCAAAATTCCAACCGTATTCAGGCTGCAGCGAATCGTTGAATGTTCCGTTGGACGGATGCAATTCCGCCAAAGCCGGCGGCGAAAAGCCTTCTGCGGCAATGGCATAAACATTGATTGAATGGTTGATTTTGTACAAAGCGCTGAAACGCGGCGCAGGCATATTGCGGATTTGTCCTTTTACAAAATCATTTTGCGTATTATCCGATGGACGGCGATAACGAACAAATTGTTTATTATTACTCAATCCTGCCTGAAAAATAAATCGATTATTTACTTGCAAAGTCGCTTGGGTAAAAGCAAAATATTGCGTAGCAAATAATTCGTCTTTATACTGAACGGTATCAACTTTTCCTGCTTTGTTGCCGTAATCGTCAATGTGCGAATGATTCTGTAACCACTCGAAACCCGCATTCCAATTGAACTTCAGAGCAGAGGAACTTGTGTGATAATTAAATATTGTTCTTCCGCCATAGTTCCATTCATTGCGGATTTCATAATTGTTGGTAAACGGATTTTTGAACGACGTGTGGTTCAGCATCAGCGAAGTTGTATTGTCAAAATGCTTGCTAAACGAAGAATTTAAGCTCACACCGCCAAAAATAGTTTTGTTATAAATTGCCGCGTGCTGTGCTACGGACAAAGGGTAAGCTGTTGTATCTGTTCCCAATTGCCGCAACGTTAATCCGCCCGGCGTTTGATAATATATGTTGGAATAAAAAGCAAGGTAATTCAGCTTTTCCTTTTTAGAAAAATTTGCATAGCCGTCCCATTTTATCACATCTTTCCGCAAAGCAGATTGTTGCCTGTAACCGTCGTTGTGCAAATGCGATTGTTCCAGATTGCTTTGAAAATTTTTATTGGTAAGAGTCCAACCGGCGTGTTCATCAAACAAATTATACGAGCCGCCGGTGATGCCTGCATTGAAAATATTTTTCTTTGTTGAATAAATATTCCCCGAGTGGAGAATGACCGCGCCACCTGTGTTTGCGCCGTACAAGCTGCTTGCGGGGCCTTTGATAATTTCCGCCGATTGTAATTGATTTCCGTCCACCAATTGCAAGTAAGTATTGCCGCCGGCATCGGTCAAAGGAATATCGTTCCAATAAATTTTTACGTTGCGCACACCATAAGGCGAGCGCACCAAGCTGCCGCGCAAGGATAAACGATAACTGCCCGGCGAACGCTCTTCCATACGCAAGCCGGGAATGGTATTGAAAATCGGGACGAGAGAAGTGTTGTCCAATAATTGCAGTTGTTGCTTGCTGACGACCGCAATTGCCGCAGGCGCATCTTCGCGAAGCGTTTGCAGTTGAAACGCTGTAACCTGCACGGTGTCCAGGTTGTGTGTAGAATCGACAACGTTTTGTGCGTGTGAAAATTGAATACTGAAGATTAAAAGAGATAATGATATAATTTTTTTCGCGGTCATATTCAAAGCTAAAGCTATTACACAATTTAGCTTTCTTCTTTATTGATAAAAATATTTTTCCTTGTTCAGATTTTGTTCAGAATTAATTCAGGATTAATTCTGAGTTCACAATTTGATAATATAGCAAGTGTTCCTTTGTCCAAAATATCTCATTATTCAAATGAAACGAATTACTACACTGCTTTCGGTTTTTTCAATTTTGGCTATTCATTCGGGCTTCACCCAAAACGCTGCGGGAATAACGGATTTCAAAGGAACTGTTATTGACGGGAAAACACACGAGCCTTTGCAGGGCGCTTCGATTACGCTGATTAATCCGGGTAATCCGTCTCAGAAAATGTTTTCTTTTTCCGGCTTAAACGGAAGTTTCATTGTAAGAAATATTCCTGATGGGAATTATCATTTACGAGTTTCTTATGTTGGTTATATTGCAGACTCGGAAGATGTTTCGCTCGATTTAGCGGCAATAGCGGAAAACAAAACCATTGCATTGGCGCAGGAAGAAAAACCAAACACTACAGATGTGGTGGTTTACAGTCATCGTTACAGTTCCGAGCAGGCGTCTTTTTTGGCAGATAAAAATTCAAATATTATCCAGAACTCAATATCGGCGCGGGCTATTGAGCTTTCGCCTGATTTGTCCGTAGCAAATACAGCACAACGTATTTCGGGCGTTTCTCTCGAAAGAAGCACCAACGGCGAAGGGCAGTACGTGATTATCCGTGGTATGGACAAACGTTATATTTATACGTTGGTAAACGGCATCAAAATTCCAAGTCCCGACAATAAAAACCGTTACGTTCCTCTGGATATTTTCCCGAATGATTTGTTGGAAAGACTGGAAATTTTTAAATCGCTCACACCGAATATGGAAGGCGATGCCATCGGCGGCGCGATAAACATGGTAATGAAAGATGCACCTTCAAAATTTTCCGTAACGGCAAATCTCGGCGCAGGCTATGCAAGCGGAAGCAAGGACTTTAATAAGTTCAGCCATTATCCAAGCCTTGATGCTTCGCCGAGAAGTTTGTATGGTTCAGACTATCAGGCAAGCCTGAAAGATTTTCCCTACAATATGTTCAGCCACACTGTCAAATCCACGCCTGTTGCTACGCAAGGCAATTTTACTTTGGGCGGAAGACTGTTCAACAACAAGCTTGGCATTATTGTTGGCGGCAGCTACCTGAACAATTACAAAAACGTTAAGTCTCTTTTCTTTGAGCAAAATACCGAAAGCAACAACGGACCTCAAATTTCGTCGGAGGACAGAAGAAATTATTCTATTCGCCAGCAAAGAACAGGTTTGCAGGGAAAACTGGATTACCAATTTAACCAAAATAACAAAATCGCCCTGTTCGGTATGTGGACTTCGTTGCAGAAATATGAATATAAATTTGCGGCAGACACTAATTTAATATTGGGACGCGCTATACTGCCCGGCACAGGTCGTGTATCATTATCGTGGAAAGATGTTTATGAAAAACAACAAATAGCTAATGCCACGCTAACCGGCAATCATATTATTGCCAATAATTTTACTATCAACTGGATTGGCGCTTATTCAAAAGCAATATTGAATCGTCCCGATGAAGGTACTTTGAGCGCCAATAATCAGGTAGTTGCTTCAAACGGTTCTTTGGTGGCAACTCCGGTAAATCTGGATGATAAAACAAGCCGTGAATTTACCCACAGTTCCGATGAAGACAAAAGCGGTTATCTCAACTTAACATATAAATCAACATTTGGCAATACGCATATTGACTGGAGCGCGGGTGGAATGTACCGCAACAAAACAAGACACAGCGAGTATGACGATTACAGGTTTACACCCGACGGAAACTTTGGATATGAAGGCTATGTTACGGGTCATTCATTTATCATTGGTAATCCGCAAGGCTCTGCTACTAATGCGCTGAATTATGATGCTAAAGAAAATGTAGGCGCAGCTTACGCAATGGCAACGCTCGACTGGAACGATAAACTGCATATTGTAGGCGGTGTTCGTTACGAACATACTTATTTCAACTGGGAAAATAATGTGCCCCCGACTGCCGATACTGGACATACAGGGATAATAAAATATTACGATATATTGCCAAGTGCCAATATCAAATATTCTCTGAATAAAAATCAGGCATTGCGCTTGTCTTATTATGCAGCTATTAGTCGTCCGAATTTTTACGAAGTTGTTCCGCACATATTGCAGGAAGCGGAGGACGATTACGCAGAAGAAGGCAACCCGCATTTGAAACATTCTACCTCCAACAACTTTGATTTAAAATACGAATATTATTTTACGGGTATTGATGAAATATTGGCAGGCGTGTTTTACAAAAGAATCAAAAATCCGATTGAATATGCTTTAGCTAACGAAAAACAAGGCTTATTCTATAAGGCAGAAAACTTTGGTAATGCTTCTAATTATGGCTTTGAACTGGATGCCACCAAATATTTCAGATGGTTCGGCATAAAGGCAAATTATACTTATACCAATTCGCGCATTACAACCTCCAAAGTTGTACGCAGTACCGGCGAAATGAAAGACGAAACACGTCCGATGCAAGGACAGGCAAAGCATATTGCCAATCTTTCTTTGTTGTATAAAGATGATAACAAAGTAGGCTTGAATGCTCAGTTGGCTTTAAATTATACCAGCAAACGCATCAACACAGTCTCTGAGTTTTATAATGAAGATGTATGGCAAAAAGGATTTACGCAGTTGGATTTTTCCGTTGAAAAAAGAGTCGTAAAACACTGGTACATATATGCCAAAGTGAATAATATTCTTAATACACCTTACCAGTTGTATGTACCACAGGCATACACAGGCGGCTTGGAAATTCCGGTTCCGCACCAGACTGTCGGTAAAAATATATTCATCAGGAAAGACACTTACGGGCAGAATTATTTGCTCGGTATAAAATTCAAATTTTAAATTATTAGTTATGAAACGAAATATTATAAATTATAAACTTATTATTTCGGTATTGGCAGTATGCGCAGCCTTTGCTTCCTGCGACAAAGAATTAGAAACATACATTCAGCCGCTTCAAATCAACCAGTCGCAAGGCATCACAAGCGATACGTTGAGCGGCACGGTAAAAGGAACTTTAATCAGTGGCAAAACATATTATTTCAAAAGCGATATTACCATTAACGAAGGCGATACGCTGTATATGGAAGCGGGTTCAAAACTCATTTCGCTCGGCGATGGCGCGAGCGCCGAAACAAGTCCGCAAATTACCTGCAACGGCACTTTTATCAGCATCGGCACGGAAGACCAACCGAATTTTATTACCGTTTCCGACGATTTGCGTAAAGCCGAAAATGCAGGCAAAGGTTATTGGGGCGGCATTCAGTGCGGCGCCAATAGTGGCGACCTTATTTTGAAATGGACGCATCTTGAATTTGCCGGCGGACCCGCAGGCATTAACAACGACCCTGAAATATTTGAAAGCGGCGACCCGCGCAATAGCTTTACTTATACCAACCCGACCGGGAACGTAATTGTTGAAGATTCATGGTTTTACGGTACAAAAGACGATGGTTTCCGCATCATTCACGGCAACGTGAGCATTATGCGCAACACTTTTGAAAACTGTGGCACCACGGGCGGCGATGTTGTGAATATTAAAAATAATTCTTTTGGCGATGTGGCGTATAATTTAATCATTGGCGGCGCTACCAACGGCTTCAAAATTTCCAACAGCGGCGGCGGCACGGAGACAAATATTTTCTTGTACAACAATACGATTCTTAATTCAGGTTTTCGCCAGTCGAAAGGCGGACGCGGCGGTTCTATCGATTATGAAAAAGGCGCATCTGGAAAAATTTATAACAATATCATCATCAACTGCCGTTACGGATTACGCATAACACCGGATGCAGACTATGCGAACATTTCGCATAATAATCAGTTTTATTATGCCGATGCACAATCTTTGATTGACCAATTTGCCGACCAGGACAGTTATGCAGATGACCGCGTTTTGGGCAATAAGGATATTGCAGGCTCCGCACCGAATACTAACCTTCCGAACTTTATTTCTTACGATGTCAACCAATTCGATTATTCAAAATATGATGTTCCGGCAACGCCTCTGACAGCATCACAAATGCCTTTGGGAATTGTAACTGCCGAAGGTTATGATTTTAATTTATTGCCTGGAAGCCCGGCGTTAGGCAAAGGCGATGCAAGCGGACAGCCGATGAAAACCGTGCCGCAAGGCGGTACGTTGGGTGCGTCGGAAACCGCTCCCAGTGTGGATTTGGGCGCGTATCCTTCCAATGGGAATGGTAATAAACATTTAGGTTCAAGTTTGGATGCCGGGTAATTTGTATGGAAAATAAATGCAGCATCAATATAGATGCCGCGTTTTTATATTTGTATATTATGAATATCTTGAAATTTTTTATTGCAGTCAATATTTCGTGCCTCTTGTGTTGTGGAAATATTCATGCGCAATACAATTATGCCGGCACCAAATCGCCGTACAATTTTCAACCACAAAACTATACGTCTGCGCCTTCAGGCTACAAGCCTGTGTTTATAGAATATACCGGTCGCCACGCTTCACGATTTTTCACAAAACCCGGCGCTGACATGGATTTGCTGAAAATAATGGAGCAAAAAAATCTGACGCCGTTAGGCAAAAAAATTTTGATTGCCGTAAAAAAAATATATGCTGTTCAAAAAAATGAGTACGGAAATATTACACTTTCGGGTAAAGATGAATTGCGCGGAATCGGAGAAAGAATGAGAGAAAATTATCCTTCCGTTTGGCAGGGCAGAGGCGTTGATGTTGTGTGGACAAATGAATTGAGAACACACCAAAGTGAAGCAGCTTTTATGCAAGGTTTCGGCAAATACGATTCATCGAAAATTCATATTGCTTCGCCGCCCGATTCTCTGAATGATGCGCTGAGATTTTGGAATATTTCTTCCGCATACAAAAAATATAAAAAAGGAAGTCTTATAAAATCAAAAATGGATTCATTACTCCAAAACCCACGCACCATACAGGTTTCAAAGAATATATGTTCGCGCGTGTTTAAAAGTTTCGATACTGCAAATGCATGGGAACTCACGCAAAATTTATATGACTTGTATTGCATTTACCCTTTGATGAAAAAAGAAATTGCGGCAAAAGGCTGGAGTGGAAGTGATTTTACAATTCTCGCAAAAGCTTTTACCACAAAGGATTTGCAATGGTTAGATTTTGTAAACATGGCAGAAGATTTTTATGAGAAAGGACCGGGCGAAAATATCAACGGCATACAAATAAAGATAGCTGCGCCTTTGCTGGCGGATTTTTTAAATTCCATTGATACGGCAATTCAGCAACCGAGCAGCCTGGATGCGAAACTGAATTTTACACATGCCGAAGCTATTTCTCCTTTTGCAACGATTATGGAAATTCCGCAGGCAAGCCATACTTCAACTTCTGTTTTTGACTATGCCAAAAACTGGCATGCGGAAAAAATTATGCAAATGGCATCCAACATTCAATGGATTTTATACAGTAATGGAAATGCTTATCTGGTAAAGGTTCTGCACAATGAGCAAGAAGTTCATTTGCCGATTTCTACCACGACTTTTCCTTATTACAAATGGAAAGACGTGAAAGATTTTTACACAAAAAAATTACAATCTTTCGGTATTGATGAGCATACAGATTTACACGAATATTTGCTGAAACTAAGAAATTAGTTTTTAATTATTTCACTTGAGTCTTTGATTGCATTCAGCAGTAAAGAGGAGAATGCTTCCAATCCTGTTTTTGTAAAGTGAGGTCCATTCCTGTAAGCTCCTAAAATTAAAGAATCTGTATCAGGTCCGGCAAGAACATTTGGAGTTGAATTAATCACTTCTTTTTGTGCATTTGTAATATTGCTGTCTAAGTCTTTAGTGCTTATAAGTTCATCACTTGGCGTATAGGATGCTATGCTGCAATAAATGGGTGCAGTTTGCCCGTATTGTCTTACTGTATTGAAAATATTTAACAGATGGTTTTTATAATTATTTTCCGTAGTTCTTCTTGAATTAGCTTCTCCCTGATGCCATATTATATGTGTCAGTTTAATTTTTTTCTGCTGTAATTGTTTTAAGGTATTTATCAAAATCTTGTGGCAATACCCGGAATCCCATAATTCTATTTTTGTTCCGCCGATTCCTATCGGTACAAAAATTACATTATTGCATAAGTGAGCGTCTATCAGCTTATCGCCCAGCATCGTCCACACACTTCCACCCAGTCCTGATTGCCGTCCGAGAAGAGGCTCTTTGGCTATATAAAAATTTCCGTTATAGAAATTGTATATTTTATGAATAGGTCGATAATAATATGTACTTGAATTGGCAGAATTGGACTGTCCGAAAACCATTATGACAAATGTAGAATCTGAATTTAATTTTAAATCGTTCTGATTGGCTTTCGTTCTGAATAATCCATAAGTAGTAGTCTCTGCTTTCAATCTGTTGATAAACGATATGCTGTCATACCTGTACACGTACGTTCCTAAAACTATTAATATTAAAAATAAGACGGCAAGAATAATATACGCTGCAACGCTGATAAATTTTCGCTTCATACAGAATTAATTGAGTTATCTTTTAATGTTCCGCCAAAGATATGTAAATATTTCAGATAAGAGCAAATTTGCTCTTATCTGAAAGCGATAATTAATGTCATTTTGAGTAGTGAAAAAACGCTACTTGAGAGACGAGCACAGTTTGCAATTATTCGGTCAAAATCTGAAAAAGATTAGGACTGAAAAGAAGTTGTCTCAAGAGCAATTAGCCAATAGCTGTGATTTGCCCATTTCCCAAATCGGCAGAATCGAGCGAGGCGAAATCAACACTAGTTTAAGCCATGCTTTTTTAATTGCCAAAACAATGGGCATACATCCGAAACAGTTGTTTGATTTTGATTCTTCCAACTAAAATCCTACCTGCGGTTTTCTATAAATATGCCAACGGAAAATATTTTCTGCATCAAACACGTTATATAAAAAGTTTCATCGGCTTTTGAAGAATCTCTATTTTTAACCTGAATTACATTTTACTTTTTTGAAAAAGACGATACTTATTTCTGCTCTTCGACATTTGCAATGTCGAAGCTGTATCGGCGGATTTGCAATCCACGAAATAATGTGTATTACAAATGCACAGATAAGTGTTCGGGATTGCAAATCCCGAACAACAGTCATTTCCCGAACAGCAATTACATTTATTTTTTGTTTTTTGTTTAGCTTTTTCTTTTCTGCCAAGCTCTTTGCGCAGGAAAACAACGCTTTTATTTCGGGAAGAATTTTTGACGAAAACCAACATCCTTTATCCAATATTTTTGTGCATATCAAAGAAAATGCGCAAGGCATTTACAGCAACGACAGCGGATATTTTAAATTGTCCGTTCCGGCGGAAATGCCCGTGAAGATTGAGTTTTCGGCGGCGAATTATAATTCGTTGGAAAAAATATTTTTTATAGAAAAAAATCAAACACAAACTGTAACTATTTTTATTACAGAAAAAAATACCACGCTTGCCGATGTTACGGTTTCATCTGAAAAACAACGGCAACAAACAGGTTTGATTGAGATTTCGCCTGATAAAGCAATTCTCAATCCGTCGCCGGTAAACGGCATCGAAGGCTTAATCAAAACATTGGTCGGCAGTAACAACGAATTGACTTCGCAATATTCCGTGCGCGGCGGAAACTACGATGAGAACCTCGTTTATGTGAATGGTTTTGAAATTTATCGTCCGTTTCTGGTCAGCAGCGGACAGCAGGAAGGGCTGAGTTTTATCAACCCGATGCTTACGCAAAATGTACAATTTTATACCGGCGGATTTCAGGCAAAGTATGGCGACAAAATGAGTTCCGCGTTGGATGTAACCTATATTCATCCTACGGAAAATCACGGACAGGCTTATGTGAGTTTGCTTGAACAAGGCTTGAGTTTCGAAGGTTTGAGCAAGAATAAAAAGTTCACTTATGTTGTCGGTGTACGCAATCGGGACAATAGTAATGTTACAAAAAGCCAGCCTACGCAAGGCAGTTATATTCCGTCTTCGGCAGATGCGCAGGCGTTGCTTACATACAGTTTCAGTAAGAAATTCAGTATGGAATTGTTGGGCAATTATTCCAAAACAAAATTTACTTTTTACCCGCAATCGGAGCAATTGATGGCGAGCGTTTTCTCGCCTTTGTATGTTGCCGATTACGGCGCAAATATTGACTTTACCGGCTCAGAGAAAGATAAGTATACCACCAACTTTGCAGGATTAACTTTCATTCACAAGCCAAATAATAAGTTTACTTTAAAATATTTGTTCGGCTATTTCCGCGATAACGAACGGCAAAATACCGACATCACAGGCTCCTATATTTTCGGCAACCGCGATGCTAACGGCAACATTGATACCGACCCGGATAACTTGCTTGGCGAAGGTTCTACACAAAATTTTGCAAGAAATAATTTGAAAATAGACCTGTGGTCGGCGCAGCATTTGGGAAGTTACAACGGCGGAAAAAACTTCATTCAATGGGGCGCAAAAGCAGAACGACAAACGGTTTCGAGCCTGATGAATCAATGGACGTACAGCGATTCCGCAGGCTATTCTTTGCCGCACACGGGCACGCAGGTTTTGATGAGCAATGTGTTACAGAATAATGAGCATCTCGACATTACACGCTTCAGTGGATTTGCTCAGGACAATATTTTATTCAACGATTCTTCGGCTTATACATTGCAGGTGGGCGCAAGATTTAATTATAATAATCTGAATAAAGAATTTCTCGTTTCGCCGCGCGTAGGATTTTCTTTCAAGCCGAAAAACTGGCAAAAAGATGTGGTGTTCAAAGCCTCTGCAGGCATTTATGACCAGCCGCCGTTTTACCGCGAAATGATTGCGTTTGACGGCAGCGTGAACACACAACTGAAAGCGCAAAAAAGCTGGCAAGCCGTTGTAGGCGTAGATTACAACTTAAAAGTTTTTGACCGTCCGGCGCGCTGGACAACCGAAGCTTATTACAAAAATATGTGGGACGTGGACCCTTACGACATCAACAATGTGAACATTCAATACTATGCAAATAATGATGCAAAGGCTTATGCTTACGGCATCGAAACGCGCTTGTTTGCACAGCTCGTAAAAGATGCGGACAGTTGGCTGAGCCTCGGTATTATGCGCACGAAAGAAAATATTTCGGGATTAAATTATACCGATTATCTGAATGCCGAAGGCGAAACAATTACGGCATCTTCACAAGATAAAGTTGTCGCAGACAGCGCAACGCGTTCCGTAGGTTGGGTGCGTCGACCAACGGACAGGTTGGTAACTTTCGGAATGTTCTTTCAAGATTACCTGCCGCAGAATAAAAATTTTAAAGTGTATCTCAACACGTTGTTCGGCACGAATATGCCGTACAATATTCCCGGAAGTACACGTTACAGAAATGCATTGGAAATTCCTTCGTACCTGCGTGTAGACATTGGTTTCAGCGCATTGCTGTTGGATGCCGCGCGCAAGCAAAGAAGTCATTCGCCGTTTCTCGGCGTTAAGAATATTTGGGCGAGTCTGGAAGTGTTCAACTTAATCAACCACGACAATACGATTAGTTATACTTTACTCAAATCTTTTGATAACGAAACGTATGCCTTGCCCAATCGCTTAACGCCGAGATTATTGAATTTTAAAATAGTGGCGAATTGGTAAATAATGTCTTTTTGCTAAACTCCCCAAGACCAGTCTCTGACTTCCGGCATATCAATTCCGTTTGCTACGATATATTGCTTATGCTCAATCAATTTATCTTTCATTTCCTGTTTCAGGTAAGCGCCTTTATCGCCTAACTGCGGCAGGCGGTCAATCACGTCCTGCACCAAATCGAATCGGTCGAGCTGGTTCATCACGGTCATGTCGAAAGGCGTGGTAATTGTACCTTCTTCTTTGTAACCGCGCACGTGAATA
This sequence comes from Arachidicoccus sp. BS20, assembly GCF_001659705.1. NCBI lineage: Bacteria > Pseudomonadati > Bacteroidota > Chitinophagia > Chitinophagales > Chitinophagaceae > Arachidicoccus > Arachidicoccus ginsenosidimutans. The sequence goes on along the minus strand of NZ_CP015971.1, from coordinate 2,554,172 downwards.
TTATCGTGATTGGTGCGGCGATACGTCAAACGATGAATGAGCCAGGGATAAGCATGGAACGCAAAAATGACGGGTTTGTTTTTGGTAAACAAAGCGTCAAAGTCGCTGTCATTCAGTCCGTGCGGGTGTTCCGATGCAGGTTGCAACTTCATTAAATCCACGACATTTACCACACGGATTTTTAATTCAGGTAAATTTTTTCTGAGAATAGACACCGCAGCCAATGTTTCCAGAGTCGGTACGTCGCCGGCGCAAGCCATCACCACGTCCGGTTCTTTGCCATCGTCGTTGCTCGCCCATTCCCAAATGCCGATGCCTTTGGTGCAATGCAATACAGCTTCTTCCATCGACAGCCATTGCGGCGACGGATGTTTGCCGGCAACCACCACATTCACATAATGACGGCTGCGCAAACAATGGTCCATAACCGACAACAAACAATTGGCATCCGGCGGAAGATACACCCGCACAATCTCCGCTTTTTTGTTTACGACATGGTCGATAAATCCGGGGTCCTGGTGCGTAAAACCGTTATGGTCTTGCCGCCACACGTGCGATGCCAAGAGAATATTCAGCGATGCCAATTTTCTACGCCAAGGCAAGCCAGCCGTAACTTTCAGCCATTTTGCGTGCTGGTTAAACATGGAATCGACAATATGAATGAATGCTTCATAACAATTAAACAATCCGTGCCGTCCGGTAAGCAAATAACCTTCGAGCCAGCCTTCGCATTGGTGCTCGCTCAGCATTTCCATCACGCGACCTTCTTTTTTCAAAAATTCATCTATGTCAATCGTTTCGCCTTCCCATTGCCGGTTGGTCGCTTCAAACACAGCATTTAATTTATTGGACAATGTTTCGTCGGGACCAAAGAGCCGGAAATTTCTGGATTCCATGTTCAGTTTTATCACATCGCGGATAAAGCTGCCCAACACCAGCGTATCGCCGGGACCGGTGTCGCTTCTACGTTTCAGCTCTAAACTGTATTCTTTGAAATCGGGCATGTGCAAATCTTTCAACAGCAAACCGCCGTTGCTATGCGGGTTGGCGCCCATTCTTTTTTCGCCTTGCGGCGCCAATGCTTTTAATTCTGGCAAAAGGCTTCCTTTTTCGTCAAACAATTCTTCGGGCTTGTAACTTTGTAGCCACTCTCCCAGTTGCTTCAAATGTTCGGGATTTTCCGCAGGGTCGGTAATCGGAACCTGATGCGCGCGAAAAGTGCCTTCGACAGGCAAGCCGTTTACAAACTTTGGTCCCGTCCAGCCTTTGGGTGTTTTTAAAATAATCATCGGGAAGCGCGGACGGTCTTCTCCGGGATTTTCCGCAGCAGATTGTTTGATGTCTTTTATTTCCTCAATTACCGTGTCCAACAATTCCGCCATTTTTTTGTGCATCGTCATCGGGTCGTCGCCTTCGATGAAATAAGGCTTCCAGCCGTAACCGTAAAACAATTTCTCCAATTCTTCTTTACCAATTCTTGCAAGAACCGTCGGGTTGGCAATTTTATAACCGTTCAAATGAAGTATCGGCAGCACTACGCCGTCGGTCTGTGGATTGAGAAATTTATTGGAATGCCAGGACGTTGCCAACGGTCCCGTTTCCGCTTCGCCGTCGCCGACAACACAGGCGACAATCAAACCGGGATTGTCGAAAACCGCGCCAAATGCGTGGCTCAGCGAATAGCCCAATTCGCCACCTTCGTGCATCGAGCCGGGACATTCAGGAGAAACATGGCTGGGAATGCCGCCGGGAAAAGAGAATTGCGTAAAGAGTTTTTTCAATCCTTCTTCGTCTTCGGAAATTTCTGGATAGACTTCGCTATATGTTCCTTCAAGATAAACATTGCCCACAATCGCCGGACCGCCGTGTCCCGGACCGGAAATATATACCATGTCCAAATCATATTTTTTGATGATGCGATTGAGATGCGCATACACAAAATTTTGTCCGGGCGTTGTTCCCCAATGACCGAGCAACATTCTTTTGATATGTTCCGGCTTCAAGGGTTCGCGCAATAAAGGATTTTCGTGCAGATATATTTGTCCGACTGACAAATAATTTGCGGCGCGCCAGTAAGCGTTCATTTTTTCTAATAATTCCTCTGATAATTCTTCTCTTGTTGCATTTTGTGTTTCCATCTTATTGAATTTTATTGATTAATATTTTTAAAAACATTTATTACTTTTTTATCTTCAATATACTTGCATTAATGGCGACAACGATGGTGCTGATTGCCATCAAAGCCGCGCCGGCTGCGGGACTTAGCAAAATTCCCCAATGATACAAAACGCCTGCCGCCAACGGCATGGCAACAACATTGTAGCCGGTTGCCCATATCAGGTTTTGCAACATTTTTTTATACGTGGCTTTACCGAATAAAATAAGGCTCGCAATATCTTCCGGGTTGCTGTTTACCAGCACGATGCCTGCAGTAGCGGCGGCAATGTCGCTGCCGCTGCCGACTGCTATGCCAACATTTGCTTCTGCCAGCGCCGGCGCGTCGTTGATGCCATCGCCCGTCATGGCTATAAATTCGCCTTTGCTTTGCAGCTCCTTTATCTTTTCCGCTTTCTGGTGCGGCAATACTTCTGCAATAAAGCCATCCATCTTCAATGTATCGCTTACGGTCTTTGCCACTTTGCTGTTATCGCCGGTCAATAATATTGATTTGATATTTTCTTTTTTTAACGTAGCAACAGCATCCGCCGATTCGGGGCGGATAGCGTCCGCTAACGCAATGTAACCGGCGGTTTCGTGATTAATGATGACAAACACGATTGTTTCCGAATCATTGGAAATAAAACCTTCGGGAAACGTGATATTATTTTCTTTCAGATAGCCGGGACTTACCACCAATGTCTGCTTGCCGTCAATAGTTGCTTCGACGCCTTTGCCCGGAATGGCTTTGAAATTTTCCGCCGCAGGAATTTGTGTATTTAATTCTTTCGCTTTTTGCAGAATGCCCGTGGCAATCGGATGTTCTGAGTTTTGTTCCAGCGCCGCTGCTGTTTGTATAATTTCATTTTCGCTTATATCTTTTTTTGCAGGAACAATTCGCGCTACTTCAAACTTTCCTATGGTAAGCGTGCCTGTTTTGTCAAACACAACAGTCGTAATTTTTCTTGCGTTTTCAAAAGCCGTTCTGTCCTTAATTAGCAAACCGTTTTTTGCGGCCAGCGAAGTGGATTTTGCCACCACCAAAGGGACTGCCAATCCCAGCGCGTGTGGGCAACAAATAACAATTACCGTTACCATTCTTGCAATGGAAAACTCTAATGAGTGCCCGCTTGCGTACCAGCACAAAAACGTAATAATACCCGCTGCCAGCGCAATAGCAGTGAGCCAGCGCGCGGCTTTATCTGCCAGCAACTGCGTTTTTGATTTTGCTTTTTGCGCATCATCGACGAGCCTGATGACTTGCGCGAGATAGGAGTCTTTGGATGCATTCGACACGTTAATTTGAATGGCGCCGTTTCCGTTGATGGAACCGGCAATCACTTTGTCGCCTTTGATTTTTTTCACCGGCTTGGATTCGCCCGTGAGCATAGACTCATTTATGTAAGATTCACCTTCGGTTATCACGCCGTCAGCAGCCACTTTTTCGCCTGGTTTTATTAAGATAATATCATCCTTTTTTAATGAATCGGTTGTAACGTCATGCACATTTCCGTCTTTCAGTAAATGCGCGTCGGACGGCATTAAATGTACTAACAGTTCCAACGATTTTGACGCACCGGCAATGGATTGCATTTCCATCCAATGCCCTAAAAGCATGATGAGGATTAAGGTTGCCAGCTCCCAGAAAAAATCCGTTCCTTTCAATCCGAACACAGTTGCTGCGCTATAAATATAAGCAACGCTGATGGCGAATCCTATCAGCGTCATCATGCCGGGATTTTTTTGCCGCAATTCGTTTTTTAATCCTTTCAAAAAAGGAAACCCACCGTATAAAAAAATGATAGTTGAAATAACGAGCAACACATAAGACGAGCCGGGAAACCGCCAAGTGAAACCCACAAGATGTTGTATCATGGGCGATAATAACACTACCGGAATGGCAAGAAATAACACGACATAAAACCGCTTTTTAAAATCTGCAATCATCATGGCATGATGATTATGCCCCTTGTGGTTCATGGAATGTGCATCAAGGTTGGAATGCGTATGGTGCATTGTCTCGTGTGTTTTCATATTCATATCGTCCATATCATTCGGTTTTATGCCCATTTAAAATTTCATTTGTGAGATTCGCCATCATCAATTCTTCATTCGTCGGGATTACAAAGACTTTCACTTTGCTGCCGGATGAAGAAATTTCTCTTTCATTGTGTTGATTTTTTTGTGCAGAAATTTCTATTCCCAAATATTGCAAACCTTTGCAAATCCGTGTGCGGATGACTGCCGCGTTTTCGCCGATGCCGCCGGAAAAAACAAGCGCATCCAAGCCGTTCAAAGCCGCCGTGTAGGCACCGATGAATTTTTTAATTTGGTAACAAAATATTTCTACTGCCAAAGCCGCATCTTCGTTGTCTTTTTCCTGCAAAAGCAATTGTTGCATATCGGCTGAAATGCCTGAAATACCCAACAATCCCGATTGATGGTTGATGATATTGTTGAACTGTTTCGCGTCCATTCCTTTGCGCATCAAAAACCACGCAACGCCCGGGTCGAGGTCGCCGCTGCGCGAACTCATCACAATACCGCCTGCGGGCGTAAAGCCCATGCTTGTATCGATACATTTACCTTCCTTCACAGCGGCAATGCTTGCGCCGTTGCCGAGATGCGCCAAAACCACACGCCCTACGGCTTCAGGCGGATTCTGCTCTCTCAACTCATTCATCAGATAGCTGTAAGAAATACCGTGAAAACCGTAACGATGAATGCCCTGCTCATCATATTTTTTCGGGATGGCAAAACGCTTTGCAACGTTGGGAATAGTTGTGTGAAAAGCAGTATCGAAACACGCCACCTGCACCAATTGCGGAAATTGTTTTTTCAATAAATTGATGATTTCAATTTCCGAAGGAAGATGGTCTGGGTCGTAATCAACAATACTTTGTAATTCTTTCAATAAATCATCTGTAATGATTTCCGCCTGCGTATGTTGCATTCCGTGAACGATGCGATGCCCGATTGCTTTGACTTGCGTAAACCATTCCTGCTTTTCCAACCATTCAATGAACGATGTAGTTGTTGAATGAAAAGATTCGGTATTAACCGTAATTTTTCTTTCCTTGCTATCTTCTTTGATGACTAATGAATTATTTTCCGAACCGATATGCTCTATTTTTCCGGATAATTTCAACACAGGTTTTTCGCCCGCTGCATACACCGCTATTTTTATGCTCGATGAGCCTGCGTTAATCGTTAATATCAGGTTTTCGGAATGTATCATTTGCCTAAAATTTTGAGATTAAAACACTAATGCTGCCAATGGATAAGTTCTAATTCGAGCGGCACATTAATGTTTGTACAATCAGGAATAATGCGCGCCGTATAATCGTCCGAAGGTCTTTGCGTAAAAATTTTTGCTTCATACAAATAAGTTTTTCCATCTTCCGAAACAGAAGCGCGGCGCATCTTTATGTGTTCCGGTGCCGCGCCGTTGATGCCGTTGGCAAACATTTCCACAGCTACATTTTCCAGCCTGCCTTCTTCCAATAAAATTTCCACGTCGAATTGATAACCACCGTCGATTTGCCCAATCGCTACATTGCCGAATTTTATTTTTGCCCACATATTATTCAGTTCATTTTTTGTGTGCAAAATCGCCTTCCCGATTTTCCCGTTATCTGCCGCGCGCAGCTTGTATTGCGCCGCCGCAGGCAAATAATATTTTTCGGCATACTCGCGCACGGTGCGGTTCGCAGAGAACTGCGGCGTAAGCGTAGCCATGCTTTTACGCATTCTTTCCACCCACGCTTCGGGAATATTTTTCTCATTGCGCCGGTAAAATTCGGGCACGACTTGTTGTTCCAAAAGTTGGTATAAGCTTTCCGCCTCAGCGACGTCCCAAGCCGCTTCATCGGAATGTTCCAAGCCATCGCCGATTGCCCAGCCAATTTCGGGCGTGTAGGCTTCCGCCCACCAACCGTCGAGTTCGGAAAGATTGATGCCGCCGTTTACCAAAACCTTCATGCCGCTGGTGCCGCAGGCTTCCCACGGACGGCGCGGCGTGTTGAGCCACACGTCCACGCCTTGCACTAAATGTTCCGAGAGCGACATATCGTAATCGCTGAGAAAAATGACGTGATGATACAAGTTATATTGCTCAATAAATTCCACCCATTGGCGAATCAACGCTTTGCCTGATTCGTCGTAAGGCGGCGCCTTGCCTGCAATTACGAGCTGCACGGGACAATCTTTATTGGTAAGCAAACGAACTAATCTTTCTTTATCGTGCAACAAAAGATTGGGTCTTTTATACGGAACAAAACGTCTTGCAAAGCCAAGCGTCAATGTTTCGTGCTGAAAAATATCTTTATCAAAATTCGCCGGTTCGCCCGAAACGGAAACCTGTCGAGCAAATTTTTCCCTTACAAAATCAACCAACAATTTTCTTGATTCATTTCTGAAATTCCAGAGTGTTTCTTTGGATAATTTTTGAATATCATTTTCCAAAGTTTCCGTCTCGTCGCGCCAGCGGTTTTTGCCACAGGTCGTTGTCCATAATTTATCCGCAAGTTCGGAATCCCAGGTGGGCGTATGCACACCGTTGGTAACAGAACCGACAGGCACTTCGGCAATTGCCCAGCGCGGAAAAAGCGGACTAAACAAATGACGGCTCACCCTGCCGTGCAATTGGCTCACACCGTTCACCGCACCGCAGCCGCGAACAGCGAGATAAGCCATGTTGAAACTTTCGGAAAAATCGCCTGCATTTTGCCTGCCAAGCGCCATTAAATCCTGAAAATCGATGTGCAATTCTTTATTGGCATAATCCGCAAAAAATTGTTCCATCAGCGAAGGATAAAAATGGTCGAAACCCGCAGGCACAGCGGTGTGCGTGGTAAATAGATTTCCTGCTCGCGTAACGGTCAATGCTTCTTCAAAAGATACATTCGCCGCTTTCATATATTCATTTGCTCTTTCCAGAATAAGAAACGCAGCATGACCTTCGTTGAGATGACAAACTTCGGGATGAATGTTTAACGCCTGCAACAATTTCCATCCGCCGATGCCTAACAAAATTTCCTGCTTGATGCGCAACTCTGCACCACCGCCGTAAATCTCCGAAGTGATGCCGCGATGAATGGGCAAATTCGCCGGATGATTGCTATCCAGCAAATACAATTTTACGCGCCCCGCCTGCACTTGCCACGCGCGCAACAACAGTTGAAAACCCGACATATTGATTTCGATATTGAGCCACTGACCATCGGGCAGACGCACCGGCATAACAGGCAATTGTCCCGGGTCGTTGAATGGAAAGATTGCTTGCTGATTGCCGTATTTATCAATCTCCTGGCGAAAATATCCCTGCTGGTAAAGCAACCCGACAGCAACCACCGGCACACCCAAATCGCTCGCAGATTTTAACTGGTCGCCCGCCACATTGCCCAAGCCGCCGACATAAATCGGCAGAGCTTCGCTCAGCATATATTCCATGCTGAAATAAGCAATGCAGCTTAATACGCTGCTCGAATAATTTTTGGAAAACCATGTATCGTTTGCCGCATCTTCTTTTCTTGCGCAAACTACTTCATTCAACAAATTTTTAAATGATTCATCTGCCAAAACTTCTTCCATTTTTTTGCGCGAAGCGGATTGCAACACCACGCGCGGATTGTGCGTTTGCGCCCAAAGTTTGGGAGCAATGGCTTGCCATATTTTATCCGCCGCGTGGTTCCACGACCAGCGAATATCGAGCGCCAGTTCCACCAACGCTTCCATGCCTTCGATTTCGGGCAAGGCATAAGGCAGGTTAGAGATATATTTTTTTGCAGGCATAATTTTTTGTTTTTAATTGTTTTAAAAATTTATAAACGCAACTTCGACGAAATCAGTAAAGTTCAAAAGCTTTCTGTTGTATTAATTTTAAAATGAAAATGAAAACGACCGCACGTCCTTCCTGCGAAAGCAGGAATCTCATTATAATGTTTTAAACAAATCTTTCCATTGCGGATTCATTTTATTGATTGCTTCCAACTTCCATGTCCTCTTCCATTTCTTCATTTGCTTTTCTCTGATAATTGCTTCCTCAATTCTGCTGAATGTTTCATAATAAACCAACTTACTGCAATTGTATCTCGCGGTAAAAGAGGTTGGATATTTCTTCTCCTTATGTTCGCTCACTCTTGCATACAAATCTGAGGTAACACCAATGTATAAAACAGTGTGTATCGCATTGGTCATTATGTAAACAGTTCCTCCGTATTGCATCATTTTTCTAAGATAAAACTGAAGAGAGATTCCTGCTTTCGCAGGAATGACGTTCAGGCGTGTTCTTATTTATTTCAACAGCATCAACTTAAAAAAAACAAAAGGCAGCCGTATTATCAACTTCATCAAATGCATGTTATTTACGATTCCTCTTTAACCTTATTACTCCTTAACCACTTAAATGTCCAAACTTTGAGATAATCATTTACCACAAACCACAACAAAGCATACACCCAAATCAAACCCGCATATTTCCAGCCGATGCCTGTCATAAACAAGCCGCACGCAGCTACAATAGTGGCGATGATTTGCGTGGAAAAAGTTGGTATGAATAATTTGGGCGAAGGATATGGTTTTTGCCAAAAATGTTTTTCTCCGGTTCTTGTAACATATAATGTGGAATGCCCGGCTACACTAAGTTTCAGGAAAATCATCGACTGAATAACGGCTTCCGAAAAGTGATTTTTTTCCAATAAATAAAATAATAAAAAAGAAGCAATCACGCCGGCAAAACCCAGCACGGACGACACAATTGTTACCTCGCGCATATCCCAACGCACGGGCACATTACTGATTTTTGCATTGTCGTAAGCAATCATCATAATGGGAATGTCGTTCAACAAAGCGAGTAAAATAATCATTACTGCCGTAACAGGATAAAAATTGAAAACCAAGATAGAAATGGTCATAAACAAAATCACGCGGATGGTTTCCGCGATGCGAAAAGTGGCGTAGCTTTTCATCCGTTCAAACACCAGCCTTGCTTCGTGAATGGCATTAATAATAACGGACAGTCCGGGCGAAACCAACACTACGTCGGCAGCGGCACGCGCGGCATCTGTTGCGCCCTGCACGGCAATGCCCGCATCGGCTTTTTTTAATGCAGGCGCATCGTTCACGCCGTCGCCGGTCATACCAACAATGTGTCCGGCTTTTTGCAAACTGTCGATGATGAAATATTTATCTTCCGGCAATACTTGTGAAAAACCGTCCGCCTGCTCAATCACTTCAATGATTTCCGATTCGTATTTGCGCACATGACCGTAAGGTAAATTGGCATCGCTGAATTGCTTTTTTACCTGCGCCGTCAAATCTTCTTTCAAAGCATGGATTTCCGTTGCATCTGCCGAAGGCGAAAGTTTTTTCATCAACGCTTCGCCGATGATTTCCGCAAGCATGGAAAATTCTTTTACCGTTCCGTCGCTGCGCATTTCGGCAGTATCCATAATGTTGGTACCAATGTCCAGTACGCCCGCGATTTCGCGTGCAATTGCTTCGTTGTCGCCGGTAATCATTTTCACATGAATGCCGAGTTTTTTGGCTTCGGCAATGGTGGCTTTGGAATCTTCGCGCGGCGGGTCCTGCAAAGGAATTAGTCCTACGAAAGAAAAATCCTGTTCATCCTTTTTCTTCACGGCAACGGCGAGCGTGCGAAAACCTCTTTCGGCAAAAGACTGCACGGCTTCCGTGATTTTATTTTTGGGCGTTTGATTATTACTCAATTGAATAATCACTTGCGGCGCGCCTTTGATGACGCACAATTCTTCATCGTTTTGCTTTACTGTAACTTTCGTTTTTTTACTGACCGGGTCGAAAGGAATAAAATTTTCCGTTTGGTAAGCAGCTAATTTTTCTTCCAGATTTTTTTGTTTGATTTCTTCAAACAAAGGCGTTTCAATCGGGTCGTTGTTTTCTTTTCGGCTGGCAAGCGCGGCGTATAAAAACAATAATTCTTCGCTGAATTGATTGTACAACAATGGCGTAGTTACACTCATTTTATTTTGCGTAAGCGTGCCGGTTTTATCGCTGCAAAGCACGTCCACACCGGCAAGTTCTTCGATAGATGCGAGCCGGCTCACGATGGCTTGCTTCTTCGCCAGGTTCATTGCGCCCACCGCCATGGTTACAGATAAAACCGCCGGCAACGCCACCGGAATGGATGCCACTACCAACACCAAAATAAATCGCAACACTTCGAGCGTTGGGTCGTGGCGAAACAGGGAAACGATAATTAAAATAACCGCGAGAAAAATCGTTAATACAATCAATCCGTTACCGATTTTTAAAACCGCTTTTTGGAAATGGCTCTTCTGGACTTTAGTTGCTTTAATAACCAATGCCGCACTTTTCCCGAAAAAAGTATTCATCGCCGTTGCCGTAATCACGGCTTCCATTTCGCCCATTTTCGCGATGGAGTTGCCGTAAATTTCGTCGCCTGTTTTTTTATTAGCGGGCAACGATTCGCCCGTAAGCGCGGCTTGATCCACCTGCAAATAACTTCCGTTTACAGCAACGCAATCGGCGGGTACAATATCGCCGATTTTTATTTTGATAATATCGCCCGGCACTACGAGGCGCGATTCTATTTCGCTGTATGCGCCGTCTCTTTTAACCAAAGCCTTTTTCGCAAGCCTTCCCTTCAGGGCTTTTAAAGCATTGAGCGCTTTGGCTTCCTGAAAAAAATCGACTGCGACATTGACCAATAATAAAATTAAAATGATAATAAAATCGTCCCACTTGCCGGCGATGGCGGAAAGTAACGCTGCAGCTTCTATCATCCAGGGAATGGGCGACCAAAACCTTTTGAAAATTCTTTTTGCCGTGCTTTCTTCGTTTTCGGGAATTTCGTTGAAGCCTGATTTTTGCAGTCGTGCCGCGGCTTCCGCCGAACTCAATCCTGTGGAAAGGTTTGAGTTTTGTGCATTTATAATATTGTTTATATCATTTTTGTCCATGAACTGTATTTTGATATACAATGAATCTTTTTAAAGCATGCGGAAAGCGTTTTGGTGGTTTCGTACTTTAAAGATAAAACAAAATTAATTCGCACCCAAGATGTTGCAAATGACTATGCTTTCGAGATTGGATGATTAGTGTCAGCAATTGAAAAAATAAATGACTGACGAAACGCACGCGCTCCAGTGATGCGCATCATTGCAGGCGAATTTCAATATTCACAACTTTGCATTGTGTTTGAAAATAAAACGAGATTATAAAATTATTAAAAATTTCGCCGTTCAAATTTCTAAACCGGAAAACGGTAACAAAATTGCAGCGATTATTATTCGGCACAACTCCACCAAAACTATTTTTAAAAACTAAAAAAATCCGTTCCGATGAAAACGATTATTGTTCCCGTAGATTTTTCCGATGAATCAAAAGAAGCCGCTTTTTATGCAGCAGAAATGGCAAAGCAATCGAGTCAAAGCGTAATGCTGGTTCACATAATGCCACGCTACATACAATCTGAAAGCGGGCGTAGAGAAGAGTTCTTAAGTGAAACAAAAAGAAAACTTAATCAGTTAAGACTGCGCACCGAAATGCGCGGCAAAGACAAAATTCATGTATGCACGCGCATTTATTCGGGAAGTTTTTTCCATGAGATAAACAAACTTATAAAGTCGCTCGATTTTTTTGCCATTGTCGTGAGCGGCAAGTACAAAAATAAAACAGGCACGGCGCTTAGAACCAAAATCATTGATACGGCGCGCAATTGCAATATTCCGTTAATTATCATTCCACAGTCCACCACTTCCGGCATTTATTAATTGATGCCTGCGCCGAATAAATTTTATATAAAACAATGATTTTCGTCATCATGGCTATTGACCAAAAACATCTTTCCCAAGAATACACTCCGCTATTTTTGAGCGTTCAACAAAAGAATGTAGAAATGTGGTTCAGCAACGAGGCTAAACAGTGGTTGGTGGTTCTTGAAAAAATAAAGCAGGAAAATATTATTCTTAAAAATCGTCTTGCGGACGCCATAAAACAAGATGTGAGCAAGGATTTTATTGAGTACGCCGAATACTTCCAGCAACGCTTTATTGAAAAAGACCAGATTGTAGATTTGCTGCGCCACGATATTAATATGATGCTTTCAGCAGGCAGTCATTTGCATAAGTCATCGGATAAAAGCCAACTAAAAAAATTTGCTTCACAAATGACTGACGATATTGAAAAAAGCCGCTTAGAATTTGAACAATTAAAAATATCGTTTAATACATATTTGTCAAAACCATAAAAGCACATCTCAAAAATAAGTGTACATTTGAAGCGAACTGCTTTACGTTAGTTGCATCAAATGAATAAGACAAAAAACATTAGTTTCGACGCACTTTTTCGCAATGCTTCTATGGGCATTGTAATTGTGGATGAGCATGGAAAAATTGTTCAGGCAAATCCTTTTCTGCTTCAGCAATTTAATTATCAAAAAGAAGAAGACATTACAGGCAAATCTATCGAAACGCTGATTCCTACACGTTTTCATCACAAGCACACAAAATACGTTCATAATTATAACGAGCATCCGAAAAGCCGCCCGATGGGACTTGGCATGAGCTTGTTTGCCATGCGCAGCGACGGCGGCGAGTTTCCTGTAGAAGTAAGTTTGGGAAATTATGAAGAGGATAATATCAATTATACAATTGCCTTTGTAAGCGATATTTCAAAACGAAAGCAAGCCGAAGATGCGCTCAAACATTTGAACGAAGCGCTTGAAGCAAAAATTGAACAACGAACTGTTTCATTAACCAATACAGTCAATCAGCTTGCGAAAACGGAGAATGATTTGCGCGAAGCGCTGGAAAAAGAAAAAGAATTAAGCGAGCTGAAATCGCGCTTTGTATCGATGGCATCGCACGAGTTTCGCACGCCGTTAAGTACCATACTTTCTTCTATTTATCTCGTATCGAAATACACCGAAACAGAAGACCAACCAAAACGCGAAAGGCACGTGCAGCGCATTGTTTCGTCGGTTAATATGCTCACGGATATTTTGAATGATTTCCTTTCCGTAGGAAAAATCGAGGAAGGGAAAATACAGGTTCGCTATACTAATTTCGACGCCAAGCATCTTGTTGAAAATACAATTGGCGAAATGAAAGGCTTGCTCAAAAACGGACAAAAAATTGAGTATGTACATAAAGGAGATTTGGGCGTGTTACTCGATGCGAGCTTGCTGAAGCACATCGTAATGAACCTTTTGTCCAACGCTATTAAGTTTTCGGGCGAAGGCGCAGCAATTGAATTATCAAGCGAAAAAACAGAGAATCAATTTATTTTTATCATCAAAGACAAAGGCATCGGTATTTCGGAAGAAGACCAGCAACATTTGTTCTCAAGATTTTTCAGAGGCGCCAATGTAACCAACATTCAGGGCACGGGACTTGGCTTGCATATTGTGAGCAAATACGCCGAATTGATGAACGGCACGATAACCTGCAACAGCCAACAAGAAAAAGGAACAACCTTTACGGTAACTTTTAATTTGTCAAAAGAATAAGTTTTATGCAAACCATTTTATTGATAGAAGACAATGCAGATATAAGAGAAAATATGTCCGAAATACTGGAGCTTGCAGGCTACAAAGTATTTACTGCCGAAAACGGAAAAGTGGGCGTAAGCCTCGCCTTAGAGCATAAACCCGATTTAATAGTTTGTGATATTATGATGCCTGTACTCGATGGTTACGGTGTGCTGCACATGCTGCACAAAAACAATGCGCTGGCAAATACGCCTTTCATTTTTCTCACTGCAAAATCGGAAAGAGCTGAGATAAGAAAGGGCATGGAAATGGGCGCCGACGATTATATTACAAAACCGTTTGACGGAACGGAATTATTGAATGCCATTGAAAGCAGATTGAAAAAAGTAGCGCTGTTGAAAGAAGAATTTGCAAGTAACTTAAAAGGCATGAATGAACTTATTTCCGCATCGGCGGGCAAAGATTATTTGCAGGAATTAAAAGAAAACAGAAGCGAAAACTCGTATAAAAAAAAGCAACTGATTTACTCCGAAGGCAATCATCCGTCGAGATTGTTTTATGTGGTAAAAGGTAAAGTGAAAACCTACAAACGCAACGACGACGGCAAAGAATTAATCATCGGTTTGTACAATGAAGGCGATTTTCTCGGTTATATGGCGTTGCTCGAAGGAACAACTTATAAAGAAACTGCCGAAGCATTGGAAGAAACCGAGCTTGCAATTATTCCTAAGTCGGAATTTGATGCGTTGCTCGGCAGCAATCCTGCCGTGATGAAAAAATTTATCGGCATACTTGCCGGAAATATTTATGACAACGAAGAACGATTATTGTCCACCGCTTATAATTCTTTAAGAAAAAAGGTCGCCGACACGTTGGTTACATTGTATAAAAAATATAACACGACGAACAGTGCAGATTTCTGTATCGATTTATCAAGAGAAAATCTTGCCGCCATTGCAGGCGTTGCCAAAGAATCGCTTATTCGCACATTGAGCGATTTCAAAGATGAAAAACTGATAAGCCTGCAAGGGAGCCGCATACAAATTCTCAGCTTGTCGAAGTTGGAAAATATGTTTAACTGATGATAAAAACGAACGTATAATATTCGGGTTAGGATTTCATAATTTCTCAAACCGAAATCCTTTTTCGGAAAAATATTCCAGCGTTTTCGGCAAAGCAATTTTCATTCTGTCAAATGCTTTGGCGCTGTCGTGAAACACAATCACAGAGCCGCTTTCAGCATTTTTTAAAATATTATTCCAACATTTTTCTCCCGAAATTTTTGTATCAAAATCACCGCTCAAAACGTCCCACATAATAATTTGATGCTGCCGATATTGTTGCAAAAAAATCTTTTCTTCCTGCTTTGTCATTCTTCCATACGGCGGACGAAAAAGTTGGGTGGAAATAATTTTTTCTGTTTGTCCAATATTTTCCAGATAAGTTTTTGCATCGGTTTTCCAACCATTCAAATGGTTGAAAGTATGATTGCCTACGGAATGTCCTTCGTCTAAAATTTGTTGAAAAATAGTTGGATGCTGCTCAACATTTTTTCCGATGCAGAAGAAAGTTGCTTTCGCCTGAAACCCGCGTAGTGTGTGCAACGCAAAAGGAGTTGCTGTTTCGTGTGGACCGTCGTCGAAAGTTAAATACAGTACTTTTTCGCCTTCCGTATTTTTCTTCCAAACACGATTGGGATATAAGTTGCGTAAGAGAAAATTTGATTTAACGAAGTACAAAAGAATTTTTTTAGAATTTATACGATTGAATAAAGTTTTTCTTCTGTCTTCAAAAATAACACATCCATTTGTTCTTTACTTTTACAACATAAATAATTTGCATGAATTTTTCCATTATAGGTTTCGGGCACATTGGTAAAATACACAAAGCGGCAATTGAACAGACCGCGAATGCTCGTTTGATTTCGGTTGTAGAACATTTAGCATTACAAGAAAATGACGTGTTGCATTATGCGTCATTGGACGATTTTTTACAGAAAGACAGTGAAACAGAAATCGTGTGCATTGCTACGCCCAACGGGCTTCACGCGCAACAAGCAATACAATGTTTAAATGCGGGCAAACACGTGATTGTAGAAAAACCACTTGCACTGAATACAAAAGATGCAGAAGAGATGTTGCGTGTTGCGCAGGTAAATAATAGACGTGTTTTCTCTTTTCTGCAGTTGCGGTTTTCGCCTGCGGTAAATTTTGTAAAACGATTAATTGACAATCATCATCTCGGGAAAATTTATTTGCTCAACATTCAATGCTATTGGAATCGCAACGAGGCATATTACAAAAGCCGCGAGTGGCACGGCTCGCGTGCGATGGACGGCGGTGTATTGTTTACGCAATTTTCGCATTTTATAGATGCAATCAATTATTGGTTTGGCGAAGCAAAATGTATTTCATCCCGCACATTCAATTTTAATCATTCGTTTACTGAGTTTTCCGATTCCGGCATTGTTGATTTTAGCGCGAATAATGTTGCGGGAAGTTTTACGTTTACGACATCGACCTTCAATAAAAATTTTGAAAGCGGCATTATTATTATTGCCGAAAAAGGAACAATCAAAATCGGCGACCAATATTTGAATCAAATTAAATATGCGGACTTAGCAGAAAACATTTCTTTGGAAAATATTTCGACAGAACAAAAAAATTTTCATTCCGAAGCGATTGCAGATGTTATTGATTCGCTCCAAAACCACGCAGCATCTGTGCTTGACGGAAGCAATGCTTTGCCTTTAATTCGTTTCATTGAAAGCGTGGAGCAAAGCTGATAATACATTTGCTCTCAACACGCACATTCTTTACTTTTACACCCAAATTATTTTTAATAAAAACAGAATGAAGAATACTCCGTTTACAGAGAAACACATTGCACTTGGCGCGAAAATGGCTGAGTTTGCCGGCTACAATATGCCCATTAGTTATTCGGGAATTAATGATGAACACTTTGCCGTGCGCAACAATGCAGGCGTGTTTGATGTAAGCCACATGGGCGAATTTATTTTAAAAGGCGATAAAGCTTTGGATTTGATTCAGCGCGTAACATCGAACGACGCTACAAAACTCTTAAACGGACAAGCGCAATACAGTTGCTTCCCGAACGACGAAGGCGGCATCGTGGATGATTTGCTCGTGTATTGCATTGAGCAAAATCAGCAATATATGTTGGTGGTAAATGCTTCTAACATCGATAAAGACTGGAATTGGGTTGCAGCGCACAATACGGAAAATGTGGAGATGCACAACATTAGCGACAAAACTTGTTTGCTCGCCATTCAAGGACCGAATGCTTGTAAAATTCTGGAACCATTAACTTCAACAGACTTGCAGAGCCTAAAATATTATACGTTTGAAAAAGGAACTTTTGCCGGAGTTGAAAACGTGATTATCAGCGCAACCGGTTACACGGGCGCAGGCGGCGTTGAAATTTATTTTGAAGATAAAGATGATAATGCCGATAAAATTTGGAACGCCATTTTTGAAGCGGGAAAAACAAACGGCATTAAACCGGCAGGGCTTGGCGCACGCGATACGCTTCGCCTGGAAATGGGTTATTGCTTGTATGGAAATGACATTGACGATACCACTTCGCCGCTCGAAGCGGGACTTGGATGGATTACAAAACTGAAAAAAGCCACGCCGTTTACTTCGCAGGAAAAATTTGTTGCACAAAAAGAAAATGGTATTACTAAAAAATTAGTCGGATTTGAAATGCAGGAGCGCGGCATTCCCCGCCATGATTATAAAATCGTTGATGCAAATGGAAATGAAATAGGAAAAGTTACCAGCGGAACGCAAGCGCCGTCGCTGAATAAGGCGATTGGCTTAGGTTATGTAACCGTTGACAATGCTTCGCTTGATTCGGAAATTTTCATCAGCATACGCGATAAAAATGTAAAAGCAACTGTGGTAAAGATTCCGTTTGAATAAAAAAATCTAACCACATAGAAACATAAATACTTTAAAAAGAATTGAACTTATTTAGTATTTTCATCTTTGATGAAAATCTAATGCGCAACTTTAATTTTCGCTGCATTCATCTATGCAAAAAGCTATGTTTCTATGTGGTTAAATAAAGTTTCCATCATGCAAAAATTTCTTTTCTATATCGTATTCATCGGCATTTCGATTATGTGCTTTTCCTGTGCGCATTATATTACGGAGACAGGCAAAGCATCTTACTACACGGAAGGTAAAAGAACCGCCAATGGCGAACGTTACCGAAAACACAGGCTGACGGCGGCAAGTAAAACGTTGCCTTTTGGCACGCATGTTACGGTTACAAATCTCAGCAATGGGAAATCGGTAAAAGTGCGTATCAACGACAGAGGACCTTTTGTGAAAGGACGAATTATTGATTTAAGCCTCAAAGCGGCACGGCGCATCAATATGACTGATGCGGGCGTTGTTCCCGTAAAACTGAAATACAAGAAACCCAAATAATAACAGGCTTTGAAGCATATAATTTTTACCGTTACCAATGACCTGACCTACGACCAGCGTATGAACAAAATTTGTTCATCGCTTGCAAAAGCCGGTTTTGATGTTGAACTTGTAGGTTTTAAAAAGAAAAAATCTGTTCCGCTTACACAAAAAATTTTCGGGCAGAAACGACTCGCTTCTTTCTTTGAAAAAGGACCTTTATTTTTTGCCGAAACCAACATCCGATTATTCTTCTACCTGCTTTTCAAAAAATGCGATATTCTTTGCGCCGACGATTTGGATACGGCGCTGCCTGTTTTATTTTCTTCCAAAATAAAAGACAAAACGCGTGTGTTTGACGCGCACGAACTGTTCTGCGAAATGCACGACATCATCAGTCGCCCAAGCATTTATAAAATATGGAAATCAATTGAAAAATTTGCACAGCCGAAGTTTAGACTGGGTTATACGGAAAATGGCGGATACGCGAGCGAGTACAAAAAAATGTACGGCGTTGATTATTTCATTGTGATGAACAGCCCGCTATTGCAACCTAAAGAAATTAATGAAAACAAAAACAAAAAATTATTAATTTATCAAGGTGCAATTGAGCGCGGACGTGGGTTTGAAGGATTAATTCCTGCGATGAGAAATATTGATGCACAGCTTGTTGTCTGTGGAAACGGAAGATATTTTGATGAAGTAAAAATGAATGCGGCAAAAGAAAATGTTGCCGGCAAAATCGATTTCAAAGGATTTGTAAAACCCGAAAATTTACGCACATATACCGATGAAGCATATATTGGTTTGAACATGAACGACAATCTTGGCGCGAGCTTTTATTATTCTCTGACCAATCGTTTTTTCGATTATATGCACGCAGGTATTCCGCAAGTTTCGATGAATTATCCTGAAAACAAAAAGATTAATGACCAATACGAAATCGCCGTGCTGATTGATGATTTGCAGCCTGAAACAATTGCCAATGCGATTAACCGTTTACTGAATGATAAGGAATTGTACAATCGTTTACAACAAAATTGTTTAAAGGCGCGTGAAGTATATAATTGGGAGAATGAAGAGAAGAAATTGATAGCATTTTACAGCTCTATTCAGTAAGCAGTTTGCTGAACAATTCTTCCCAGTTTTGAATCACAGGTTGTGAATATTGAAACGGATTCTTATCAAAACTAAGTTTGTCGTTAATTGCAGCGAACATATAGTTTTCGAGTTCCTGTGCGTCGTAGGGATTAAAAAATTTTACCTTTTCATAGTTCGCCAAAGTTTCTTTTGCATAAGGCAAGTTCGCACAAATAATGGGTTTGTTTTGCATGGCAAATTCGCTCAACGGCAAGCCCCAGGTTTCGAGCAGCGAAGGAAAAATCATGCAGTTGCTTTGGTTATAATATTGAAATAAATCGCTTCTTCCCGAGAATTTTTTAAATTGTAACTGTGGCAGTTTGTATTGTTTTTTTAATTTGTTTATGTATTTATTTTCGGTGCCGGAAATCACAAGCAACACTTTATATAAATCTGTTTTTTTATTCAGAAGCATACAGGCCTCGCATACGATTTTAAAATTTTTGTGCGCCAGCGCCGTTGCCGAAAAAATAAAAGTATAAATGCTTGTCTCAGTTTTTTCTACCGGGTACGGACTGATTTTGGGTGGAAAAATCAGCAGTTTGGATGCGCTTAAATGATATGTTTTTTGAAGAACATCTTGCCATTGCTTTTGTTGAACAACAACATATTTATTCTTTGTAATGCCGCTTTTGTAAATGGTTTTATACAAGAACCAAATTCCTATAAGACGAGGCTGTATTGTTACAGTCTTCCGTAGTTTTTTTAAAATCAGCAGCGGGTTATGAAAATATACTGCCTGAATTTCGGCTGTTACGTTGGGTGTAGTGTCTTGCAGGGACAGCCAGAGTTTTGGCTTCCATTTTGCGGATAATTTTTTGAAAAGGAAATATTCATAATACAGCCTGAAAAACAAGCTGTGTCTGGCTTTTGGAAATTCGACGAACTCGATTTCGTCGTGATGAATAAACTTTTCTTTTTGATAAACCAGCACTTTTATCCGGTAAATTTGAGACAGGTGTTTTGAAACATATTCAAGGCAATCGTCCACAATGACAATTGTTCCGCCCCGGAAATATCTTACGGCAGAAATAACTATCAATGGCTTTTCATTCATTCCGTTTCTTTGTTTGCAAATACTTCTTTGCTATCCAGTACTTTTCCGTTTTCGGTTTTGAGTATGCGCGACGGATAACGGCGGATTACTTCGTAATCGTGCGTTGCCATTAAAACAGTTGTACTTAAATCTTTGCTGATGGTAAGCAGCAGTTGCATAATGCCGTTGCTCGTTTCCGGGTCAAGGTTTCCGGTAGGTTCATCGGCGAGAATTAATTTTGGGGAGTTCAGTAAAGCGCGCGCAATGTCCACACGCTGTTGTTCGCCGCCGCTCATTTCATGCGGCATTTTAAAGCTCTTGTTTTTCAAGCCCACTTTTTCAAGCGTTTCTTCAATTTTATTGTCGATTTGCTTTTTATCTTTCCAGCCTGTGGCGCGCAATACGAAATTTAGGTTTTGATAAACATTCCTATCCGTCAGCAAATGAAAATCCTGAAACACAATGCCTATGTTTCTTCTCAAAAAAGGCACTTCCTTCCACGTCATTCCTTTGATTTGAAAATCTGCCACCGTTGCATCGCCTTCTCTTAAAGGAAGCTCGCCGTACAAAGTTTTAAGCAAACTACTTTTACCGGAACCTGTTTTTCCTACGAGATATACGAATTCGCCTTCGGTTATCGTAAAATTTACGTCCTGTAAAATGAGGTTGTTGCCCTGATAAATATTTGCATTGGAAACTGAAATGACCATTTTTATAAAACTGAATTTTTAAGAAAGCAAGGTAATAAAGTTTATGCGTTTCGCAATCTTTTTTCCCTGTGTGAAACAATTCTGTCAACTACTTTATTCAAGCTCAATCCCTGTACAAGAATGGAGAACATAACGATGAAATAGCATCCCGATAAAATAACCTGGCTGTACGGCGAATCGGGCAGGGACAAAGCCATTGCTACCGAAATACCGCCGCGAAGTCCTGCCCATGTGAGAATAAAAAGATTGCCCACATTGGTTGTTTTTCTTAAAACAAGAA
This sequence comes from Arachidicoccus sp. BS20, assembly GCF_001659705.1. Taxonomy (NCBI): domain Bacteria; kingdom Pseudomonadati; phylum Bacteroidota; class Chitinophagia; order Chitinophagales; family Chitinophagaceae; genus Arachidicoccus; species Arachidicoccus ginsenosidimutans. The sequence continues at coordinate 2,532,922 of NZ_CP015971.1, read as the reverse complement.
CAGCAGGTGCAAAAATGCTTATGAAGCGTGCAATGAGGATGATGAGAATTGAAAATGCGCCTATCAGCCAATAATCTTTCAGAAACGGCATCAGTACTAATTGTAAGCCCATCATTACAAATAAAATTGTATTAAGTACTTCATCCATCAGTTGCCACACGCCTTTCAGAAATTTACTATCGGACTGTTTTTCATCAGAAATTCTATTACCCACAATCAAGCCTGCAACAACTGTTGATAAAGGAATGGAAGCATTAATTTTTTCATCAATCAACGAAATACTTAGTACTGTGGCAATTGATATTAAAAATATTGTAGGATGTGTATAAACAGATTTTATCAGTTTGGAACAAATCAGTCCACCGATGGCACCAATAATTAATCCGCCGCCTACTTCGTGCAGAAATATGAAAGAAATTTCTTTAAAAGAAATGCCGGTTGCCGCTTGCTCCGTCATTCCCAGAACAGTAATAAACAGAATCAACCCCAATGCGTCGTTGAACATAGATTCTCCCGCAATTATCGTTCGTAGCGCAGCAGGAACTCTCGATTTTTTTAATAATGCATTTACTGCAACGGGGTCGGTAGGCGAAATAAGCGCACCGAAAAGCAAACAATAAATAAACGGTACCTGATGGTGGAAAAACATCGTGAGTCCGTAAAGCAGCAAACCAAAAACAAACGCAGAAATAAGTACGCTTACCGTACTCATTACCAGCACCGGAGCCCGAAGTATTTTCAACTGATGATAGTCGAAGTGCAGGGCGCTTGCAAACAGCAAAAAGCCCAGCATAATATTGAGCAACACGTTTGAGAAATCAATTTGATGAGCAATATCTGTAATTGCACTCATTACATTATACGATGTTTTGTCCGCAATTAAAATAATAATGGAAACGAGAATGGACAATAACACAACGCCGATAGTTCCGGGTAACTTTATGAATCGCTCATTAATATAAGAGAAAACGGCGCATAAAATAATCAGAACAGCTATAATTGCAAATAGAGTCATACACGAAAAGAAATTTTATTTCAAATATAACCATTATTCATGCGCGTTCTAAATTCAGAATATAACTTTTGGTTGTAAAAATTAAGTAATTTGTGTCGCGATTTATTGCAATGGGCAAATCATTTATCAATATCAAAGAATTGGCGCAAGCGCTGAACCTTTCCACATCTACCGTGTCGCGGGCGTTTCGCGATAAGGAAGATATTAATCCCGAAACAAAAAAGTTTATTTTAGACAAGGCAAAAGAGCTTGGTTATTATCCCAATATTTATGCAAGCAATTTGCGCGGCTCGAAGAGCAAAACCATTGCAGTGATTATGCCGGAGTTGGCAAACAACTTTTTTTCACTCGCCGTAAAAGGTATTGAGCGTGTGGCGCAGCGCAATGGTTACCATACTTTGGTGTATGTTACAGACAGCATTTATGAGAAAGAGGTTTCTATCGTGGAAGATTTGTACAATGGTCGCGTGGAAGGAATCATTATGTCGGTTTCGGGCGAAGGCAACGACCATCGATACATAAAACAATTAAAGACAAATAATATTCCGCTCGTGTTTTTCGACCGTGTGTACGACGATATTGATTTGCCCAAAATCACGACAGATGACTATAACAGTTGTTTTAATGCAACAGAATATTTGATTGAAAACGGCTGTAAGAAAATTGCTTTTCTGGTAATCGATAAAAATGTTTCCATTGGTAATGCGCGTATGAATGGTTTTATAGATGCGCATAAAAAACACAATATTTCGCCTGATGATTATTTAATTGTGGATTGTAAAAACGACTTGGACGAATCTTACCGAATCATTAAAGAAGTATTGCGCTCGCAAAAGCCTGATGCGCTGGTATCTTCGGTGGAACGCCTGGCAATTACATCGTACAGAGTTTGTGCGGATGAAAAAATTTCTATTCCCGGCGAAGTAAAAATTATAGGCTATTCCAACCTAAGCATTGCCGATATATTGAATCCGTCTTTCTCCACCATTACGCAACCCGCAGAAGCGCAAGGCACAAAAGCGGCGGAAATATTGTTCGACATTCTCAAGCACAAGCCATTGGCGCAAAAAGATTTTGTGCTGGTTTCGCATATTATTCACAGAAAATCTACTGAGTTTTCGTAGCTGTTATTTTGTTACATTGAAAATGATGCCTTGCTTTTGCCGGTAAGTAACTGCTTTGTTGTACATAATTGCCGGATTCCATTGCGGCGAATTGGAAATTACTCTTACAGCTTCTTCTGCCATGCCAAATCCGGGGTCGTTTAATGCTTTTACTTCTGTTGCATTGCCATCTTTATTTATCAAAAAAGAAACAACTACTTTATAAGTTCCAATGGGCGCATGATTATTTGCAGGAACGTTTTGATTGAGATTTACGATTAAATATGTTTGCCAAAATTTGAGACCGCCGGGAAAGCTTGCTTCCTGCATAAAGACGTAATTCGGTATTTCATTTCCGTTTTCATCATAGCCCTTTTGTTCAATAATTTTTCCATCATTGTCAAAAATTTCATAGCCTAAAATATTCGCGTCTTTGGTAATAAGTTGTGCTTTCAACTCTTTTCCTTTTTTAAAAATTTCTTCAAGCACTTCGCCGTTTCCCTGCTGATAGTTTTTTGACGTGTCTTCTTTTGTCTTTAATCTTTTGTCTGAGTAAACATTATCATATTGCAGCGCTGCATTTTCAATTTTGAATATCTGCTGATGCCAAAGGTTTCCGGTCTTAAAAACTTCCACTTTATAAAAAGCGTTTTGTTCTTGAGCTTTTTTCCAATGCTCATCCATATAGCTGTATGTTGTATCATTGTTTGGAAATGCTTTCGCACAAGTGGCAAGCAAAAATATGGAGACAGTCAGTAAATAATTTTTCATTGTTTATGGTTTAAAAATTTAAAACAAACCGACATGAAATTTTTCATATCAAAATTACACAAAGGATATGAAAAATTTCATCAAAGGTTCCTCTTGACCAAAAAACAATAAAAAATACAAGAGAAATCTAATCAAAACCAAATTACTTGTAAAAAAATAATAACTACTTTGCAGCCAACAATTCATCATTATGCAACAAATCAAAAATATTATTTTCGACCTCGGCGGCGTATTCTTGGATATCAGCTTTGCAAAATCAAATGAAGCATTTAAAGCATTGGGCTTGGAAGATTTTGACAAACATATTTCGCAACATCATGCCAACGATTTGTTTGAAAAATTAGAAACCGGAAAAATAACGCCTGAAGCGTTTTATGATGAATTTCGTGCGAAAACAAATTTGCCTTTGACCAATGAGCAAATCGAAAACGCCTGGAACGCAATGTTGCTGCACTTTTCAGAAGACAAAATGAAATGGTTGGAAGAGGTGAGCAAGCGATACAACACGTATTTATTTTCCAACACCAATAAAATTCATGTTGATTTTTTTACAAAAAAAGATTAGTAAAAAGCAAAAATAAGCAAAACGGATAAACCCTTTGCTATACAACGCTTTATAAAACAGTAGTCTTAGGTTGGAACTCACAGGAAGATACGTTTTGGGCTTGAAAGCACAACGTTAGGTTACTAATTCGTTACCGATTGACACAGGCAACGATATAGCTTAACTGCTTATATTTCAGTGTTTTGCACCGCTTTCTCTATTCCCTTGTAACTCAATGTAATTTAATTTTAAGCATTAAACATTTGAGTTATGGAGCAGACAAAAAAATCAACGTACAAACTGCTTTTCTACCTGAAAAAGAACGAACCGAAAAAGAACGGTAATGTACCAATTATGGCACGTATTACCATTGACGGAACACCCAAAACGATGGGTACAAAGTTAGAAATTGACCCCAATATTTGGGATTTGAAGTTCGGAAGAGTTGAGGGCAAGAGTGCCAAAGCATTAAGCGTTAATCAAAAATTAGACAACATACGTGGGCGTATCGACAAGATATATGAAGATATGCTGAAACACGAGGGCTTTGCAACTGCACAGAAAGTAAAGATTAAATTTCTCGGCGTAGGCGTAATGGACGATGCCATTTTAAAGGTTTTCAGCGACCAAAACAAAGAATTTAAAAGATTGGTCGATAAGGGGAAACGCTCTGAAAGCACTTATAGCAAGTATAACACTGTTTACAACCACCTAAGCGAATTTATAAAGGAACGTTATCATCGGGAGGATATGGCTTTCAGGGAACTCAATTCTGATTTTATCCGGGAGTTTGATTTCTTTCTCCGCATTGATAAGGAATGCACCCATAATACGGTTTGGGTTTACACGATGCCCGTTATTGCCCTGGCTGAATTGGCAATCAAAAAGGGCTTGATACGGGATAATCCATTTGAGGATTATGAAATCAGCATGGAGGAAACCGACCGCAGTTACCTTTTAAAAGAGGATGTGGAAACCTTGATTCTACTGAAACCATCCAACCCAAGATACGAGCTTGTAAAAGATCTCTTTATTTTCAGTTGCTTCACAGGTCTTTCCTACATTGATATTAAGAAGCTGAAATGGAGTAATATCCAATCGTTCTTTGACGGACACCAATGGATTATCAGCCGGAGGAAAAAATCTGATGTTGCTTCCAACGTCCGTCTTTTGGAAATTCCTAAACGAATTATTGAGAAGTATCGTGGAGTTACGAGAAATGATTTTGTTTTTACGATGCCGTCCAATGCGACCTGCAATAAGCACATCAGTAAACTTATCGAGGAAGCGGGGGTTGTTACCGAACAGAAAGTTACATTCCACACGGCCCGTCATACATTCGCCACAATGTTTTTGACCGAGGGCGTACCGCTTGAAAGCCTTAGCAAAATGATGGGGCATAAGAATATTTCCACTACACAGATTTATGCCAAGATTACCAGCCAGAAAATCAGTAAGGATATGGATTTGGTAGCCCCTAAATTCAAGGCAATGGAAGATGCTTTTCTAATCCAATTGGAAAGCGAAGAAACAGAATTGTTGAATGAAACCACAATTGAATTTTACGATACCGAAGAAGTGATGGTTTAAAACGTAGCCTTTATCAATCGAATAGAAGCAGGATATAAATATAAAAGTCCTGCTTTTTTTATTTTACCCCACTTACATCAATGCCGGAACCCCGGCATTCTTTATTAAAACACAATCGTGTTTCTGGTTGCGGAAGTGCTTATTCTAATCACTTGCCGGACAATTACAGATTGCTGTTTTCCTTTCTTCCCATTCGGTTTTTATCAAAGTAGCCAGTATGCGGTTTGTTCCCATTTCAGAGAGCAAAGGTATTTCCGTGTTCTTAACGCATCCACAAGGTCAAGTCCCCGGATTTGGTAAAAAATCTCCACCCCTTGGGTAGTATTTGTTTCCCAAAACCTTGTGGCTGCTAAACACGAACCTTTTATCGCTCTCGAAACGAAAACAAGCATACTCCGGCTCTTTAGACGAATAAAAAAAATGTCAGAAATGAAAAATAACAGCATTGGAAATGGTATCAGAGTGAAACGAAACAGCACCTCCTCTCATTACCGAATAAATCAAAAAAATCAAATCAAAAATCAAGCGATATGAATATCACAGGAAGACTGACAAGAGATGCGGAAATCCGCAACGTGTCAAACAACAGACAGGTAGTAAACTTTTCCGTAGCGGTAAATGACGGCTACCGAAACAAACAGGGCGAACGGGTGGAGCAAACAACCTACTTCGATTGTGCCTATTGGATAACCCCGAATGTGGCAAGGCTACTGACAAAAGGAACGTTGGTAGAACTCACAGGACGAGTAAGCACAAGAGCGTGGACAGGCAAAGACGGCGAAGCAAAGGCAGGGCTGAATTTCCATACCTCGCAAATCAAATTGCACGGAGGCGGCAGGAGAGCCGAAACCGTACAGGCTACTGAACAAGCCGTGAGTAACAGTACAGTAGGACAAGGCACGGAGGACGACCTACCATTCTAACAACAAGTATTCAATCATTTTTTAACATCAAAATTTTATCAAAATGGCACATAACATCAATTTCAACGAGCGGACAGGAAAGTACAGTTTCTTTTCAGTACAGCAAAAAGCGTGGCACGGTCTGGGGCAAATCGTGGAGCAATACCCGACAAGCGAGGAAGCAATCAAATATGCAGAGTTAGATTACGAAGTCGTAAAATCCCCACTGTTTACCAAAGGTTCGGGCATTATCGAAACTTCGGGCGGCATAGAGATAGGCAGTAACGAATTGGAAGTACCCAACTATTTCGCCAACATACGCACCGATAACAATGCGGTATTGGGCGTAGTCGGTAAGGATTACCACATTATACAAAACCGTGAAGCCTTTAATTTCTTTGACAGCATTGTAGGCGGTGGCGAGGGTATTCTGTACGAAACCGCAGGAGCATTGGGCAATGGGGAACGCATATTTATCACAGCCAAACTGCCCGACTATATCCGTGTAGGCAATGGCGATGACGTAACGGAAAAGTACATTTTCCTAACCACTTCGCACGATGGTAGCGGAAGTATTACCGCAGCGTTTACGCCTATCCGTATCGTCTGCCAAAATACCCTTAACGCTTCACTCCGCAATATGACCAATGTGGTGCGTATCAAACACACTTCGGGAGCAAAACAGCGTATCGAGAACGCCCACAAGATTATGGGGCTTGCCAATACTTTGAGCAACCAATTGGAGGGTATTTTCAACGAATGGGCAAAAGTAAAGGTAACAGACCGAGAGGTAAGAAAGCTAATCCAATTGGCACTTTGCCCGAACAAGGAAACGCTTGACCTTATCAAGAAAGGTGCGGAAGATGAAATTTCCACCGTGTTCAAAAATACCGTAGAGGACGCATTTGCATACGCTATGATAAGCGACACGCAACAAATGCAGACCACAAAAGGCACTTTGTTCGGAGCATACAATGCGGTTACAGGCTACTATCAAAATGTAAGAAGTTACAAGAACGATGAAGCCAAGTTACAGAGCATTGTATTGGGCGGTACTGCCCAACTCAAATCACAGAAAGCATTTGAATTGTGTTCCGCCTTTGCATTGGACGGTGCGGAAATCCTAAACCTTAATTAAATAACCACAGGCTACCGCCTTAATCGGTGGTAGCGTACTAAAAACAAAAAATATGGCGAATTGGTGCAACAATACGGTTGTTTTCGAGGGGAAGCCCGAAGCAATCAGGCAGATACAACAGCTATTCAAAGAAATGGCAGAACAGGAACAGAAAGAGGGTTGCGGACAACTGCCCGACTTTGTAGCGGACAGCAACGGAGGTTATTTCTTCGGCATTTATCAAGACTATGACAATACGGACACCTTCCAATATGAAACAAAATGGTCGCCCAATATGGAAGTCCTGCAAAAGATAGCAGAACACTACAAAGTAGATTTTACACAGGACTATGAAGAATTGGGTTGCTTGGTATTTGGCAGGGCAACATTTTCTGACAGGCTACTCACGGATATTTATTTGGACGATGAGGATTTTGATAAATACGAGTATGACGAAGAAAATTCCGTGTGGTATTTCGAGGGCGAAACCTACGAAAGTGATTACGAGATTTTGGAAATCTTATTAGAACGGAAAATTGAAAATCATCACCCTTAAAAGCGAAGACAATGGAAACGAAAGGAATAGCAATAGCCACAAAGTTTGTCCGCTACGAAGTTCCTGAATTGGAAACGCTGAAATTTTCAAAGGTCTATCAGTTAAGGGAAAAACTGAACAATGGCGACAAGCTGAACCGAGCCGAAAAGAATTGGCTTGCAGAAGCCGTAAACCGAAATGCTTTCTTCAAAAGAGCCGTTCCCTTGCAGGGCTATCGGTTTGGGTTTGAAGATGTTTTAAAAACCTATATCGTAAAGCAATACGGAAGTTGGCAGGAATACAATGCCCCCGATAAAACAAGCCTTAGAAGCATTGTTTACGGCAGGATTGACCAAATAGCAGAAATCAGTAAATAAAAGTAAAGACAATTGAAGATGAAACTATCAGATAAACCGACAGCACACCTATTGGTAAAAGCCAATACCAACAGCGAATGGGATAATTGCGAGTTTGCAATAATTCACATAACCGACAATTGGAAGAAGGAACAGGCAAAACGATTGGAAGCCGTTAAGCCTTTTGCAGAGGATTACAATTTCCAATCCCTTAACTACTATGATACGGCAGTAGATTTTTACAGAACGAGCGGAGATGACCAACCCGACATTGAAACAATGCTCGCAGGCAAGGAATGGGCATTTGTGGAACTTGAAAATGGAGAACAGGAAACATTTAGCATTCCCGAAAATCGGTTAGACGGTTACAGGCTTGTGATATATCGCAATGGTAATGCTTTATACAAAGCATACGGAAAACATACAAGCGAGGAATTTTGGACAGAAGAATTTTCATTAAGCCAAGTAACTGACGGCACTCAAAAAACAATCATTAACAATTAAAATTTCAGAACGATGAGCACAAATTTTTTCAATCAGATACAGCAGTTGGATTTTACAGGAGTATTACAACTGAACATTTCTAAAGGAGCAGAAAATAACCTAATCGTATCGGTACTGCTCAATAACGAGCAATGCGGAGATAACGCCAAAAATCTCATTCCACCATTAACGTTTAACGCCACACCACAGGAATTTGACGAGGGATTTTTTGAGCAGATTAAAGCACCTATAAAAACCGTTTCGGGCGTAATGGTGGATATGGAAAAATTTCTAAAACAAATGGAAGAAGTCAAAAAGCAATCCGCAATGGAAAAAGACAAAGCCGAGAAAGCCAAAAAGGAAAAAGATGCCAAAGACAAGAAGTTCAAAGATAGCATGGCAAAAGTGGACGAATTGGAAAAAGAGGGCAAATACCGTGAAGCGTGGATGAAAGTTCCCGACATAGCCGAGTTCCCCGAAAAAGCGGACGAGATACGCAAACGAAAAACTTCATTGTCCGACAAGTTTGCTACACCGAGCCTTTTCGGGGCAATTGAAGAAACCATATCCACACCCGAACCGCCACAGGTAGCAGAAGTTACAGCAGATTATTCCACCAATAAACAGGACGAAGAAGAAACAGAATATTAACGATTGAAACGAGCATTATGTTATTAGCAACACAATTAGAACGGGTTTTTATACTCAAAGACAAAGGACAGGACATCAGGCTGACCGACCCCGAACCACGTTGGAGCGTGGAAGCCGTAATGAATTTTTACGCCAATATGTACCCAATACTCACAACGGCAAAAGTATCTGCACCGCAAATCAAAGACGATGCAGTCGAGTACAGATTTGAAAGCGTAATGGGTACAAAAGGTTAAACCATAAATCAAAAGCAATGAATTATGCAACGCAACATCATATCGGGAACAATCATCGTACCCGAACAGAAACGGCAACGGCAATTGCACCGACAATTGGGCGAGTTCGCCAATTGGCTACAAAGCCCAAAGGACGCAAACGAAGTGCGGAAAGACAAGCAGAAATCCGTACCCGTAGCGATGCTACCAATGGTATTCTGAAATGTACATTCCTGCCTAAGCTGAAAACGGCACAATCCGTACAGGCTTGTAAGGAAACAGCAAAAACGAAGAGGGATTTTTATAAGTCCCATTCCAAACTTGCCGAGCATTATGGCATTGAGCCAATGCAGACCAAAGATTTTGGGTTTCCCTACAATATCGTATTGGGTATGTGGGATATGGAAATCAAAGTAAACCGCAACAACATCAATTGGAATAGTTTTAAATTGGTACAGGACAGTAAGAAAACGTTTTTGGTAAGTGAGGAACGGTATAATACAGGTACAACCCTGTATTATATTCCGATTAAACCACTTTTCAGAATGTTGCACGATAAAGGGCGAAAACACAATGCACATTTACTCTTATCGGTTTGCAGTTATCTGTACCATATCGCCGATATTCCGTATTACAGACAACAGGACAGCTATCTGTATTGGCTATATGAAACGCATAAAGATTGGGTGGAAAACGATGATTATATGGACGATGCAGAGCAATATAAAGCCGAATTAAGACAGGCGGAATGGATTGGCGACCGTATGGAACAAAAACTATTTAACCGTAGTAATCTAAAGGTATTTGAACAGCGTTTGAGCCGATTTAATAGCCGTGATACATTCGACAGGGAATGTTGGCAGGTAGCGTGTAATGCTTTTGCCCTTTACAGGGAATATCCGAATGCCACCATTTTCAGAAATGTACCATTGCCCGAAGAAGACCTCTATAGCGATGATTACTACAATGAAGCAATCACAATGGAAAAGTACATTTCATTTATTGCAGACACCAAAGGTTGGTTGTATGAATGCCTTTCTGACAGCATCAACAACGAGTTTAATGAGTATGGAACAATGGAAGAACCGACCATTTGCAAATCCTTTGACGGCACTAAGATAGAAGCGAACAGTCTTGATTTTGAGAAACGATTATTTGAATTGTTGGACGACCTATCATACATATTGTATAACTATAAAACCGCAGAAAAATGAACAACAAAAATAGCATAACAAAGAGTTTCGGCACATTATACCACCCGAAATCCGCTTTGGTTTTCTATGAAGCCAAAGGCGAAAATTCAGATGTGTATGTGGAGCATTTTGATATGGATAAAAATGGTAACCCAATCAACGCCCACCCATTGACCGTAAACGAAGCCAAAGTATTGGCAAAGTCCTTACAGACTGATGAAGAAAAGAACCAAGCCTTTTTAAAGCCAAAGGGAATTTTGCTGACCAATATTCTGCACATCAGTCCGAATGCTGAAAAAGGCACGGTACTATGGTACACCAAAGCACAGCAGCGGCAAATGTATTTTGTGGATAGTTTGAATATACCGAGCGGAAAGGCACAAGTACCGCCAATGCTATGGTACGCCAATAAAAACAGCCTTGCCGTCTTTGCACTTGCAACAGACAGAAGACCGACAGAAAAAACGCCCTTGCATTACGCTCCGTTCTTTAACATCTATGAAGACGGCAAAGTGTGTATGGGTACAGTAAATATTAACATTAAAAATTCCGCTTCGGTAGAGGAATTTATACAGGCGTGGGAAGATTATTTTTTCAACAGCTATTTCAGTCATTCATTGAGTACAAACCTCACAAGAACAAACATTGTAAACCTTTGGAAAGACCTTGTCGGTACAGATAACCCCTTTCCGACAGAAGTATTAAAGAAGAACAACAAAACCCTTAAAAATCTATTGTGATGAATACACAGGAAACAACAAAAACCGCCGTACATTTTACGGACATCTATTTACTTAATCCGACCAACCCAATTTCGGTTAATGTAATTGGAGCAGGTGGTACAGGCTCAAAGGTATTGACTGCCTTGTTAGAGATTAATGAGAGCCTTTTAGCATTGGGACATGCAGGATTACAGGTGCGTTTATGGGACGATGATATTATCACAACCGCAAATTTAGGCAGACAGCGCTTTTTTGAAAGCGAAACAGGATTGTACAAATCCGTTGCGTTAATCAACCGTGTCAATCGTTGTATCGGAACGAATTGGAAAGCCGAAACGGTCAAGTTTGAAAAGGACAAGTTTGGCAGGTTGCCCGAAAATGCAAGGGCAACCCTAACCATTACCTGTGTGGACAATGTACAGGCAAGGTTTGGCGTTGCTGAAATTCTGAAAGAAGAAAGCCTCCGCAGACACTACCCGGATGACCCAAAGTATTGGGTTGATTTTGGGAACAGCCAACGCACAGGGCAAGTCCTACTATCTACAATAGGAACTATCAAACAACCCAATTCAGAAAAGTACGAAACGGTGGCAAGCCTGCCAATGGTTACAGATGAATTTGGCGAGTTGCTGAAGCAATCCGAAAAAGAGGACAACACGCCAAGTTGCTCATTGGCGGAAGCATTGCAAAAGCAGGATTTGTTTATCAATGGTTCATTGGCTCAAATGGGCTGTGATTTGCTTTGGGGGTTGTTCCGCTACGGAATGACCGAATACAGGGGATTTTTTCACAATCTGAAAGACTTCCGCACCCACCCGATAAAAGTCGCCTGAAGCGAAAATCGGGCGGCAAAAAGACACTCCCTCCCGATGGTCGGGGCAGTCTTTTTGCATCAAAGCGGTGCAACCCTTTGCCAAAATGCACCGCCACACAATTCCCTCACTTCGCATTTCACCAAACAGGTTGCGACATTATTTGCGTGGGATATTCGAAATCCCAAAGATTAGTTTTAGAAGAATTGACTTCTTTTTTTTCACACAGCGACCAAAGAAAAGAAGCAAAAGAACGTCGCTTTATTGATGATTGATTTTCAAATGTATGTTTGTCAAAATAATTTCCAATTGTTTATTTTGCTATTAAAATAAATGAACAAATTGCTTACTATACAGAATACGCATGGCGTGTATTTTTGAGTTATCCAACATTTTATATAGACTGCCGTAACAAAAAGAAGTTCAGTTATACTTATTTTTCAAAATATAATAAAAATGAAGAATTTTTTTAAAATTTTAGGAATAATCGGTTTGGTTATTTTGGTATTCTATTTAATCTCAATTCCGATTATAAGAGATAAAAATCCAATAAAAGAAATCGTATTTTTTACACCAACGAAATATGACAAAACAAGAATATTCAATCAGTTAGATTCATCATTTTTAGCAAATATTTCTAAAGATTCGATTTTATTTGCGGCAAACAAATTTATTGACTCCAGGAACTCTGATTCATTATTTTTGAATCATACCAAAATTAAGAGAGATTTCAAGAAATTAACAAATAAATCAAATTCAGAATTTTATACAATTGCTCCAAATTCTTACGAAAAAGTTGGGATTTTTATGTTGGGAAATACATTTAATGTTTTCAATGTTTTTGACCAATTGACCGAATTGTCCCAAAATGCTAAAATGAAAATTTATGTAATTACATACAATGGAAATGGCTATTCTGAGGGACAATCAAGTTTTAAAGACCAATTTAATGTTAATAAAAAATTTTATGACTACATAAATTCAAACGAAAAAGTTGATTATGTTTTCGGACATTCTTTAGGAACTGTCTTTGCTACGAAATTAGCTGTTGATTATAAAACCCCTAATTTAATCTTACTTTCTCCAGCTTCAAATCTTGACGATATGATTTCATATTTTAAGGGATTGACAAATATTTTTGCTAGACCTTATTTCAATACTTCTGAATTAGAAACCTTGGGAATTGACAAACTCGCAGACAATTCAGAAAAAGTCAAAAATTATCACGGAAATTTATTATTAATTCACGGAACAAATGATACAAATCTTCCTTATTCTATGTCAGAAAAAATATTAAATAATTGTCCTTCAAATTCTAAAAGATTGATAACTGTTAAAGACGGAGATCATTATACTGCATTCAAAAAAGAGAATTGGAATAGACTTATGGCAGATTTAAAATAAAAAATAGTGGAATTGGCAAAAGAGCGGAGTAACGACCTAGGTGAAAGTTGCTTTAAGGTTATTAAATGGGATTATATAGTTTATCCCATTCGTTGTTTTTGGAAATGACTTCTTTTCTTTTCACATAGCGACTAAAGAAAAGAAGCAAAAGAACGTCGCTTTATTAGAACAGAGATTTTTACGCTGTTGGGATTGGACGGTTACTTATTGCCAAAATATTCCTGTACAATCTTCGATACCCCTACACTAAAATATCTTCCGCCACTAGAAACTCCCTCAATGGCTTTTTTAAAATCGTCGGTATCGCTACCAATGAGCAGATAAGCAGCAACACCAATATCCAAAAGAGCTCTACCCACTTTTTCATCATCAATATCACTATGGGCAATCAGTTTGATGGTTGGGTATTGCGTTATTAATTTTTGAAGCTGTGTCAGCACATTCTTGTCATAAAAATCAAGATCAATCACGCAAATTTCAGGATACTCTTTCAATGCGGATAATTGAGACAGTCCGTTTTCGATATTTTCCGAGCGGAATAAAACCTTCATTCCTGAATGAGTAAGATTATCACAAATGGCATCTAAGATTGGACTTTTATCATTGATAAAGGCGAGAGTGATTTTTTGTTGTACTGTACCGGTTTCCATATTTATATCAGTATTTAAGTTAAATGGAAGCCTTACCCAAAAAGAAAGCGTAGGCCACCACACTTACCGATACTGAGGCACTGGTATACCCGACAACGAATAAGCGAGCGCCCACGCCTATAGCGTGAGCGTTCTTACTTATCAGTCTTGTTGTCTTAAAAATTACCAGTTTTCAGTACCAAGACTTAAAGCAAAAACACCTTAAGTATTTTCTATATTTTTCAAAGGCAAATATACTAAAGTCGTTCCGATAGAAACATAACAAGAGTAAAATTAATTGCGGTTAATCCGTTTTATTGGTTTATATAATTCTGTTCCAAGACGGTCAGAATATCGCTTTCCTTGTATATTATCTTGCCTCCTATCTGAACAAATGGCAGGATATTATCATCACGATATTGCTGGAGGGTGCGTTTGCTGATGTGTAACAGCCTACACACATCTTCGCCCGATAAATAGATTTCTCCGTCCATTACAGGGCGGTAATTTTTCAAGATTATTTCGATACGCTTTTTCAATTGCGTTATCATCTCGTGATGGGCGATAATTTCTTCGGTGTCATTCGTTAGTAAATCCATTGTCGTTGGTATTGTACGGATGCCCGGCTTTGAGCAAAGCCTGTACGTCCGAGAGTTTGTAATAATTCTTGCGGTTCAATTTGGAGTAAGGCAGCATACCTTTGTCCTTATAGGTCTGCAATGTGCGTTTGGTAATGTTCATCATCAGGCACACTTCCTGGTTATCCAGCCATTTCTCTTCCCTGAAAATCGGGGTATATTTCCGTGTGGCACTTTCGGTCATTTCCAAAAGCTCTTTTATATCATTCTTCATTCCGTCCAGTGTGGATTTTTGTATTGCGATAACTTCCATAGTCTGCTCAATTTTCTGTGGAAGTCAAATTTAGAAAGGCTTATTGCAGGTCTGTAAAAGCTTGCATCCGTTGGCGCTGGAAGGCAGTGTTTGGCGGTTTACTATCCTTATAAAAACAAAAATAATCGGATAACTTTTTGGCTAGCCGATTTTTTGGGTGGTTATTTTTTGTAAATGCCAGTCAGCGGTTAGAGCCGTTGTCAGTAATAAATGGTATCAACATTTTGTTTTTTTACATAGTCATCATAACCTTTTCCGTATTTGTCTTTGAGATACTTGTCAAGCTTGGGTGCATTGTAAAAGGCAAATGGAACACTAAAACTTTCTTCCCAGGGAATTGACCTTTTCAATAAAACCGTCATCATAAACGCAAACCGAAAAAATGTGATTACGCTAAAAGCAAAAATGATTATCCGCCTGTCGGTAAATTCGGCTGAATTATGAATGTGTAAAGTGTCTTCAAGTTACAAAGTCAAGCCCCACTTTTACAAAACCCTATACTAACAGCAGTTACTATTTTTTAAGATATTCATTCACATTTATAACTTGATAATCAGGGTCTTCATTAAATATATTTTTTAAGGAGCCAATATGGGCAACTCCGATAATGACTAATATTCTATTTGCTTTAGTCTCGAGTTGTTTAGTAACGATGTTAGAATATATTTTATAATCTCTGTTCTTAAAAATTGAAATTAATTCTGCACCAATATGCTGTTTGTCAATTTTAGTTGTGTCAATATTTTTATCAGGATTTTTAAAGTACCCGTTTGTAACTCGTGCAGGAACGACATACCGAAGTCTATAAACTAAATTGTATGCTTCGGGTTGGTTAAGAAAAGTAAGATAGTCTTTGAACGACAATTCCCCTTTGCCCAAAGATTGGTACTTTTCCATAACAATTTTTCGAAGATTAATACCATAGTCTTTATAAAGTTGAATATTGTCACCATTATCTAAAATGCTTTGAGAAGTTCCTCCCGGTGCATTTACGCAATAAACTTTTTGAACATTAGATTTTTTACCAATATTAAATGCAATATTAAAAATTTCACTTCGCTTATTCCTTATTTTAGCTAAGTCTAAGTGGTTTGATTTGTACTTTTCATATAGACTGTCAATTTCATTTTGCATATCCGGCAATTCTTCTATCATTATTGCATCCGGCTCAAATTTTGAAATCATCGCATTAAATTCATCAATAGATTTTTGATTGTTAGGCGACAAAATATCTGTATTGGGATTTTCTTCTTTATAAATTTGTGCCAAGTGGTCAGAGCCTAAAATTAAAATCTCTACTTTATTCTCTTGAGCCAACAGAATAGCGGGTACAAAAAGAAAAATTATAAAAAAATATTTCATTGAATTTGTATGTTTAATTATTATTTCAGGTTTTGAATTTCCACTTTTTGAATTTTCATATCTTTCTTCTCACGGGAATACACCCACAAAGATAATAGCCCGAAAATAATCAGTGCGTAAGCTATCCATTTGCCAACCCTTTCAATAAATTTAATGAAGACCAAACTTTCATAAGAGGAAAAACCCTCTGCTCTGGTGTCTTCTGTAAAACTTACGGCGGTTAATCCAGTAATGAAGTCCCAAGCCCGCAACCAAAAATATTATCCCAATAACCAATGACGAAACCATATCCTCACATTTTTATTTTCACGAGTATAAATTTAAGAAATATTGATAACCCGGTAAAATGACACGCTGTAAATAAAAAACGGCTTACCATTGGGATAAGCCGTTTTTGCAAATTGAAATCCCGCTCAATCACTACTGTTGAAATCAAAGCTCAATTGCTTTTCATTCCCGAAGTTGTCCGAAATCCACACGTCAAAGGATTGTGATACCGTTGATGTGGACGTGTAATACAACCTGAACTGCGTGGAAGCCAACGGATACAAATCATTGGGTAGGTACGGCGGTTCGCTGTAATACTGCAATGTTCCCGTGCCATCGAACTGAAAGTAGCGGATAGAATACGCTGTATTGGCGTAATTTCCTGTCGGCTGTATGGTAATACGTATTTCCACCGTCTGCCCGTTTGCCACTTCGCCGGGTATAGGCATTACGCTTACCTCAAACGGAAAGTTCTGTTGTATTTCCAAATCGTCCTTGTCGCAGGACGTAAACAAAAATGCGCTTAGCAAGACCGCCAGCAATGCCCATACGGATTTCAGGCGGGGTTTGTTGTTATCAAAGATTCGTTTCATTATCATTTGCTTAAAGGTTAAATCTTAATCCCACTCCGGCGGCAGGACGGAACTTTTCCAAAGGTGTTCCCCACATCATTTTTGCACGCCCCTGTACAAAAAACACAAACCTGTTGGATAGGTAAGCTTCAATGGAAATCCTGCCGCCTGCACCGTAAATGACCTCATCGTCGTATGGTAGTTTTGCACCGTCGTATAATATCTGCTCGCCACGATTGACGGTTTCATAACCCACCACACCGGTAATCCCCAGGTTTACCGAAACGCTTTTTACAGGCGTTCCGAAAAGGTAAAAGCTGTAACCGCCCTCTGCCGTGTAGGTTTCCTGCGGAATATTTATGCCTTTGTACCGATGATACTGGTGCATATATTCCAATGCCCATAGCTGGTAGTTGCCATGCTTCCCGTTTACGGTCAAGCCGATATTCACGAAATAATTGCGAGCCGGCTTTTCATCGGACAGTGTTCCGGTGCTGATTTCAATTCCTTTTTGTCCGGGCAGCATCCTTTGTGCCTGTGCCGCTGTGATGCCCATTACAAGGAGCATCACGGTATAGATATACTTTTTCATTTCTTATTGTCTTTTAGTGATGATTAAAATTTAAGGTGCATATCGTTGATGACCTTTGCCCCTATCAGGTCGGGGTTTTCTACCTGAATCGTTTGCTGACGACCGCCGTTTTTCTCGTAAATCTCAATCAGGAGCACCTTGTCATCGGCAATGGTAAACTGATCCAGCAGGAACACATTCTGGTCGGTGGTCTGACCCGGAATCTCCGTGAGTGGCTTGTAGGTGCGAAGCGGTATCATCGGGCGTTCCTGTACCACGGTGCGTTTGGCTACCTTTTTATCCACCACCTTGAAATTGATAAAATCAATCTGGAAAGGCACATTGGTACGGTTTCTCAATTCCGTATGGAAATAGTATTTGCCGTTGTGGATGTAAATGCCTTTCAGCGTGAACTGTATGCCGAAGCTCTTAGCCCCTATATGTTTTACAATGCGTTTGTCCTTTTTGTAAATGGTTTCTAAAAGCAAGCCTGCAAGCGAGGGAGAATTGTTGCCCAATTCTTCAAAAAGCACATCGTTTCCGTTGGTTCTGTCAACCGCTTTTTGCATTGTTAGCAGGTCGTAGCTCATTGCCTCCGGGTAGGAACTATAATACACGTTGAAGCTGTAAAAACGACCGTCATTTGTGATAACGGAAAAGTTGGTTTCCGGCTCAAAGTTTCTTACCGATGCTTTTACACGTAGCACGTTTTCCGCATCTTCCGCTTTTCCTGCAATCAGGTATTCACTGCCCAAGTCCACGTAACGAATAGCGGTGGGGAAAATCAGGTGCGAAGTTTTATCGTATGTAACTTCCATACGGTACGGTTCTATCTTCCCCAGGGCAAGAGGCGTTTTGATACTGTCCTGTGCATAGGATGTTACGGCAAAGCCGAGTATCAGGGCGATAGCCCAAAAGGTTTTTAAATGATTTTTCATTGTTTTATTTATTTGAGTTCAACATTATTTTTTAGATACCAAGAAGACCTGATACCCCGCTTTCAGTGTAACCTTTGGGGTTCTTACTTTTTTAGCGAAGTAGCCCGAAATGCCCTGTACAATGCCACGGCTCAGGTCTGCCGCTACTTGTTGTCCTGCATTCTGTGTAAGCATTATGCTGGTTCCTGATGTCTGGCTCATATTGCCCGCCATTTCGGTAAGGGCGTTCATTTCGGATGAATACGGGACGTACAACCCCGGCTGTCCGTCCATGTCATAAATGTTTATATCCACCGGAATGATGTTTCCTGCCAACTCTATAGAAGTGATCTTCATCTGTAAACGGCCGCCCTGATATTTGGCACTGGCGGTTAAAACCGTTCCTTTCGGAATGATATGCCCGGGTGTTTGTGCAGATTCCAGTAAACGCAAATGCACACCGGTTTCTCCTACAACAGTTTGGGTTTCCTGCACGATAGCTCTGATACTGTTTTTCGGTTGTACGACCTGCTCTGATGAACCTGCTGTATAAAATCCTCTGTTTTTGATTTGACTCCAGTCTGCCAAAAATGCGCTGTCGGAAGGCTCACGATACAAAGCCGATACAATATTTCTTCTTGTGGGTGTGAATGCCACAAACTGTGCTTTTGGTGTGGCAGTTTTCTCTGCTTCACCGGATTTCTTTACATTCGGAGCTTCTGTCTGACTTGTGGCAGTAGTGCTGCCCGGAAGATATTTGGCTGCCATTTGATAGGATTTTTCCATCAATGCGAGTTGGTCATCAACCGTTACTGATTTAGGCATTTCCTTTTCAGCCAGTTTTTCTTTCAGTTCCTCCAGCTGTTTGCGGAGTTCCTTTGTTTCCGAATTATCATCCTGATAAAAAGAACCCAATGTACTTTGGGCGTTACGGTAGCTGTTCAGTGCAGGATTGCCGGACGGTCTGCCACCACCATAACCGTAGCTTTCTTCTTCATCGGGAATATCCTCCTCACTGTCCTGTGTGCTATCCGTATTCCAATAGTCGGCAAGCGTAGCTAAAGCCTTGCGTTTTTCCTGTTCTTTGCGTTCCAGCATTTCCTGCTCATATGCCTTGCCTTTATCTTCAGGTAACCCGGCTTCGGTAGCCTGTGGCACAGCATCGTTCAGTCCAAGATTCTCTATTTCTTTTTTGTCTTCGGAAGGTTTAAATATGAGGTACATACAACCCAGGAAAACAATTCCCATTAAGCCGAAAATGAGGGGTTTTCTGAATTTGTCCATTTTATTTTCTGTGTTGTCTTGCAACACCTCGGTTGTTGCCATCGGATTACCCTCCGTTACCCGGACTACCGTTTTTTTAGGCGCATTATCTTTCATAATCCTTGTTTTTTAAAGTTGATGATGTCGTATCTGGGTTTTGATTCTTTTTAAGAACCTGGTTTTCAATGTGCTCGATAACCATATCGTTACCGTTCTTTTGGGTATCGTACCAAATTTTGCAAATGACGGCTGCAGTAAGAATCAGATAACCTAAAAAGAAATACAGCGTGTATTGATGCTGTTTCCGTAAGGGTAATGCCTGCCAACGCCCGTCCAGCTTTTCAATGTATCGATCCACTTTTTCTCTTACTTTTTTCATAGGAAGACATTTTAGCGTTCTATGACTTCTATATCCCTATTCTCCAATACTGCAAACTTCTCTATGTTAAAACCCTGCGGGTTGTTATCAGAGCGAACGGAATTCACCAGATAGCAGGAAGTAATCAGGTTACGTTTGGTTACGTTGCTGGAGCGAATGATAAACTGTTTTGCATAGGTACGTACCGCATACGGATAGGTATCAAAATTGCAGATTACACTATCCACCTCGATGCGTTGCTGTACATTTCCAGAAATAATCCTACTGTAATATCCTTTTTCCGACAGGTCCTTGTAGTAATCGAATGCTGATTTATCGGCAAGATTAAAGGCTCTTTTCATATTGCTTTCAATCGCATTCTTGTCGGGAGCGAGCGTGAAGAACAGTTCGTGAAAACGTCTGACGTGTTCTCTTGCCTCTACAGGACGGTTGATACTGGCATCCTGCGATAAGGCAAGCATCAATGATTTACCATTATCCAGCACATAGATTTTCTGTCGTTGTTCTTCGGCAAAGCGGTAGGACTGCCATACGGCATATCCTACAACGCCAATACAGAGTACGGCAAAAACAATGGCATAAAGCCTTATCTGCCTGAAACTGTTTTCTATATTTCTCAGTGTTTTAAATTCCATTTTTAGAATGATTTTCGTTGTACATTATTTTTTGAGTAACTGACCGCCAATGTTCCCCACCGTTGAACCGGCTCCTGCGCCAACGAGGTTTCCTGCTTTCATTGCCGTTTGGTTTACATTGCGGGTAAAGTTTCCTGCACCGCCTGCCTGGATGATCCATCCTGTTACGGTTGGAATCGTGAAGTATCCTACAATACCGATAATCATAAAAATGATGTACACCGTATTGGAAGTGTCAGGGATGAAAGTCGGATCGGAAAGCATTTCTATATCCCGCTCCATAATCAAGGACTGTATTCTTGCCAGCATCGAACTGAACAAATCCGAAACGGGCAGCCACAAATAAACACTGATATATCTCGTAAGCCACTGCGAGAGCGTACTTTGGAATCCATCCCAGACAGAAATGGCAAAAGCAATCGGGCCGAGTATGGACAGGACTATGAGAAAAAACGTTCGTATGGTGTCTATGACGAGTGCCGCCGCCTGAAAGAGTATTTCCAGCAGATTTCGGAACCAATCTTTTATTGCCTTTTCTATCTGATAGGCCTGTCTGTCCATATACATTCCCGCCATTGTTCCAATGTCGGAGGGCGAC
Source organism: Arachidicoccus sp. BS20 (assembly GCF_001659705.1). Classification (NCBI taxonomy): domain Bacteria; kingdom Pseudomonadati; phylum Bacteroidota; class Chitinophagia; order Chitinophagales; family Chitinophagaceae; genus Arachidicoccus; species Arachidicoccus ginsenosidimutans. The sequence continues at coordinate 2,511,425 of NZ_CP015971.1, read as the reverse complement.
CACCCCAATTCATCCAGTTTTTTGTCAAATTCCTCATCCGATACCATAAATGCAGTTTCCGGATTCCGTACCATTGCTTCGTATTCCAACTGGTCTTTCTGTTGCTGAAGCTTATTCAGGTCAAGTACCTGGTCTTCTAGTATCGCATGAGTTCCGGTGACAACCGGACTTAATACGGCATTAATGGTGCCCAATACGATGGTCGGGAAGAACATAATGCAAAGTCCCAAAGCAAATGGTCGTAACAGAGGGAACACATCAATGGGTTCGGCACGGCTTAAAGCCTGCCAAACCTTTAATGCCACATAAAACAACGCTCCCAATCCTGCCAGACCTTTCGCAACTGCCGCCATATCGCCTGCAAGCGGCATCATGTCGTCATAAAGTGAACGCAGGAGTTCGTGAAGATTATCCCATTCCATAGTTTACCAGTATTTTTGGTTAGAGGTTCCATAGAGCTGAAGCACTCTCTGGGCATCATTCTTCTTTTTCGCTCTCAGGTAGCTTACTGAAATATTTTTGTTGGTGTAGTAGCGTACAAGACTGTGGTAGTCTTTAACTTCTTTGTACACACGGTCGATAATATCCATGCGCTCCTTATCATTGAGTGAAAGGCTTGATTCGGTCACGATCTGCTTCAACTCTTTCAGCAGTTCGGTACTTTCATTGAGCAGTGCTGAATAGCCATTTCCGATGGCGATCAATTCCTGTGGAGAAAAATTGGGATCGTTCATCATCTTGCCAAAATTGTTGACATACATTTCGGACACATCGCCTACCAAGAGTACCGTCTGCTGTACCTTCCGGGCATCTTTCACCAAATTGTTGATGGCTTTTAACTTATCGTAATATTCCTTGCCCTGTTCGTACACTTTCTTCACTTCATTGAAGTTTTTAATCACATTGCTTACTGTGGAAGACGTCTGTACGATTTCGTTAGCACTATTGATAATACCCGAAGCAAGGTTTGACGGGTCAACGACCACCCATTGGGCTTTTGCGGACGGTGCTACGGCAAGGAACAGAGCCGTACACACCATTAAAAGAAATTTTTTCATTGTTATGAATTTTTAAATGAATTAATAATTATTGATTTGCTTTATCCCGCCTTTGCATGGCAATATGCTTGATGGCGAGTTCGACGTTGCCGTCCAGTTCGGAGGCAAGCTGCATTACTTCCAGTTTTTCGGTCTCCTCGGTCGTATAAGCGAGATATTCTTCCAAACTTACTTCGGTGGCATAGACTGCCGAGTGCGTACCACCTAAGCCAATCCAGACTTCTTTGTACAGACGATTTGGATCGTTGTTCATATTGATGGAGAGTACTTGTCCTTTCTCTTTGTCGGTTAGTCCCAACATTGCCTGTATATCATCGAACTTGTTCATATACTTGCGTTGGTCCAAGAGGATTTTGCAATCGCTGTTGTTGATGATACTTTCCTTGACGATAGGCGACTGGATGATATCATCGACCTCCTGCGTGACGACTATGGCTTCTCCAAAAAACTTACGCACGGTTTTGAACAAATACTTGATATACTCCGCCATTCCCTCTTTTGCAATCGCTTTCCAAGCCTCTTCAATGAGGATGAGTTTGCGAATACCTTTCAGTCGGCGCATTTTGTTAATAAACACCTCCATAATGATAATCGTGACTATTGGAAAGAGGATTTTGTGGTCTTTTATCGCATCAATTTCAAACACGATAAAGCGTTTGGAAAGCAGGTCTAACTGCTTATCGGAGTTGAGCAAATAATCGTATTCGCCGCCTTTGTAATAAGGTTCAAGAACATTTAGGAAATTGGCAATGTCAAAGTCTTTTTCCCTTACCTGTTTTTCTTCAAGTACCTTGCGGTAGTCGCCTTTTACATACTCATAGAAACCGTTGAATGACGGATACACAGCGTCTGTTGTGATACGTTCGATATATCCGCTTACCGCATTGGAAAGGGCAACTTCTTCAGAACGGGTGGGCGGCTCATCATCACGTTTCCACAGGGTAAGTATCAAGGTCTTGATACTTTCACGCTTCTCAATATCGAACACGCCATCATCGGTATAGAAAGGGTTAAAGGCAATTGGATTGTCTTCTGTGTACGTGAAGTAAACACCGTCTTCGCCTTTGGTCTTCCCATTAATCAACTCGCACAATCCCTGATACGAGTTACCCGTATCTACCAACAATACGTGGGCATTTTGTTCGTAATACTGCCTTACCATATGGTTAGTGAAAAAAGATTTTCCCGAACCGGACGGCCCAAGTATGAACTTGTTGCGGTTCGTGATAATCCCCCTTTTCATCGGCAAATCCGATATATCCAAATGGATTGGTTTTCCTGTCAATCTATCCGCCATTTTAATTCCAAATGGCGAGGGCGAATTGTGGTAGTTGGTTTCTTCCGTGAAGAAACAAAGTGCAGGCTCAATGAACGTGTAGAAACTTTCCTCACTCGGAAAATCGCCTGCATTCCCCGGCATTCCTGCCCAGTACAATGTGGCTACGTCCGTTGTGTTATGCCGTGGCTTACATTCCATCAGTGCCAACGCACTACCGCAATCGTTCTTTAGCTGTTTGAGTTCCGCAGGGTCTTCCGACCACGCCATAATGTTGAAATGTGCCCGAATAGAAGAAAGGCCGAAAGAATGGGCTTCGTTCAGATACCTTTCTATCCACTCTTTATTGATTTGGTTGGCACGGCTGTAACGAGCCAGTGAGTGCATATTCCTTACAGACTTTTCAAACTTTTGCAGATTGGCTTCGCTGTTGTCCAGAAACAAGTATTGGTTGTAGATATGGTTACAGCTTAACAGCAATCCAACAGGTGCAGCAAACGATAAACGGCAGTCGCTACGGTCAGTGGACAGCTTTTCAAAACGTGTATCTGCCGATACCGTTCCTGGCAAATCGTCCGTATCTGACAAAGTATGCAACGATAATCTTTTGTTTCCGATACGTACTTCTTCAGACCCCAAACCGATATCCTGCATAGGAGTTCCGGCTTCCCTCGAAAGGGTAAGGTATTGTTCCAGCAATCCTTGCTTTTCATCCGTACCGATGATGTCATCTTCGCTCAAACGTTGCAGAGTGATGAACCCGCTATCATTCACGATACGCTCAAACTGTGCCACGGCTTCCATAAAACGGTGTATAGCTTCTTTATCCCTGATTTCTTTCGGGATAAGCGACCCTTTGCAAAGCGAACTGAAATTGCTTTGCATTCGCATCCGCTCTTTGGTAGTCTTTGTAAGGAACAGGTAACAATAATGGTTCAGGAACGGTCGCTCGTTAAAATGGCGTTGATAGGACTTTGCCAAAAAACTTTGGTTGTCGGATGCCAAATCGGGAGCGTAGCTTTCCTTGATGTACCAATCCTGTTTATGAATGACCGTAAAATCAGGCAAGGTCTTGATAGCCTTATGCCAGGCGGAGTGTATGGCTTCATATTCTGCCGATGCTACTGTAAACAGTTCGGGCAAATGCACTTCAAAGCAGGCGGTAATGTCCGCATCTTTGGAAAGGATGCAGTTGTTCTCTACTGCCAACAAAGGAAATTTGCTTTCCAATGTGGTGGTCTTAGCTACATTTCTCATACGGCATTCTGTTTAGAGGTGAATTTTAAATAGCGGTGTACAGGCTTGCGGCAGATGATGTAGCGGGGATGCCTTTGTTTGGCAGCGATTTTCATCAGTCCGTGTTCGCCGTATTTCCTATTTAGCGAAAAGGTCTGCCACACAATGAGCGAAGCACCGCCCGCACCGAGCAGCAAGCAGATATAAGAGTTCACGCCAGCCATATACAGTATCATCACGAGGATGAGCATACCGAGCAGTCCACCTGAGAAAATGAACAGGTATTGTGCCTTCAGTCCCTTGAACTCCACCGTTCTTCCAATGCCTTTATTGATATTGTAAGTATTCATAGGACAAGGGATTATAGGAAGAAGGAACGCAGGATAGTTGCCGCTACAATCAAGAAGATACACGCACCGAACCACGAAGCCGCAGTTTTCGATGTATCGGGGTCGCCGGAACTGAATTTGTTGTACACCTTAACGCCTCCGATTAACCCAACCACCGCACCGATGGCGTAGATTAACTGGGTTGCTGGGTCGAAATAAGAGGTTACCATTTGGGTAGCCTCGTTGATACCTGCCGAACCGTCGCCCTGTGCGAACACACCCATTCCTGACAACATCGCCACAGCTGTCAGCAGAACTTTTTTTCTCTGTTTTTTCATAATTGAAACACATTAATTTGTTAAATCAACCCGCACTTTGCGGGCTTTCGGGACAAAGGTGTTATGGAAAATGAGGCGGTATAACAAAGTGGCAGTCAGAGGAAGTGTTTGGCTGTGAGTGGCTTTATAATGAGGGTGTGAGCATAAAAAAAACGTCAAGCAGGGAGTGCATTGACGTTTAATTTTATTATTTTATGTGTTATTAAATCTAAATCATTTAATATATAGTAACTTTATGACTCTAACATGTTTACCAACAGTTGTTAACCATTCTGGAAAGTAAATCTTACTTAATATCTATTATAGAATAAAATAAAGTTTATTTTTTTTGATATTCTTTACTATCCAATAGAAAATCAACTAATGTCATGGCTGCATTCACAGCCAGTCTAGCATGATGTTTCATCGTCCTAAATTTATTCGCGTGCCTATCACCAGAATTGTTGCTTAATCCAGCTAAGCCTGTGGTAACTGAATCTAGTCCTGATAAGATTTGAATAATTGTTGAAGGCAAAATATCAGGGTCAATTGTAAGGTTAAGAATCTTTTTTACTTGCCTATATAAATTCTCAAGCTTTCCATCATTCTTAATTTCTTTTCCTTCATACTGCTCGATTATTTCTATCATGACAGCTTCTGCCAAGCTTCGAGCGTTCGTGATTGCTCCATTGAAGTCACCTCGATCTATTTTGCTATGGCATTTGGTTATTTGCTCTTGAATAAAGCTTTGATTGAGCCCTTTTACTGTTTCTGGTTCAACAATTATCCCTTTAGAATCGTGAACTTTGTAGAACACACCCACTTTTTTAAGTTCATAACCATCATAGCGTAAGTAGTCATTAATAGCTTCAATTACTTTATCAAGTTTCTCATTGGTAGCACCTGCATCCATTAAGTCTCTTGGATCTACGGAACTTTCAATTATTAGTTTCAGTTGCTTACTTCCATTAAATTGCCTTACTTTATCTTCTGTATATTTCCACCTACTTGGAAATCCTTCTCCATAAGTATCATCTGCACCAAATTCAACGAAAAAATTCACCAATTGAGGGCCAGATTTATAAGGGAGTATCTCATTGTCTCCACATAATGTTTTCCCTAAAAATTTAATGGTTCTTTCAGTGATTTTCATTATATCTCTTCTTTAAAAATCAGCCTATATACCTGTCTATTTATTTAGCTGATTGTAAATACGCTTCATGATAAACTCTTTAACTAATCCGCCAAAGGCTTTGTCTTCTAATATCTTTTCAAAAATTTCCTGATTCTGATCCATTCGTCCAATAAGTTTCTCAATAAACTTGTCATCGAAGGCGTATTTGAAAGTGTCCAATTTATTAACTCGTGCTTGAATCTTCAAGGTTTCATCTTCTAAGAGTTCGGCTTCTATTTGGTCAAAAAACAATTTATCTGCCTCTTCAAACTCCGTCCCGAAACGTTCATTTAGTACGTTGATAATTTCTGAAAGCAGTATGTCTTCTTCTGATTTCCTTTTTAATCCGGCTTCTGTAATTCCATTTAATTCTCCGTTTTCATTCTTCTTTAATTCTATAGCACCTTCTTTGATTTTCTGAAGCCGATAATATTCCAATGCGATCTCATCATCCAAATGTATGACCTCAGAAAGATCACGCTTGGGCAACCTCGTTTGTAATAGTTTTGCATAGGCGAAAAACTTCTCAGAATCCACATCTGTAAACGGCATGATCTGAGCAAGGAAAGAATACAAGTTAGTCCATGTTCTTAATCCCTTTTTAAATTCGTCCTGATGTTCATCATCCAGTCCTTTAAATCGATCCACAGCGTTATCGGTAGAGGCATAAAGAAGTCGTTGGTCTCTAACTAAATTCATTTTAGTGATAGGATTGAAATACACCTGTGCAAAAGCATCAATTTCATTTTCCCAATACACCTGAAACTGATCTAATCTTTGCTTGAGATCGAACAAGTGGTTTATATCTGGTTCTTCTGTAACAGAAGTAACTTCGTAATAAGGTTGGAATGATTCTAAAATCGTATCCCGGTCATTAGCAAAATCCAGAACAAAAGTATCATCCTTCCCAGGATAGGTTCTATTAAGTCGGGATAGAGTTTGTACAGCTTTTACGCCGGACAATTTTTTATCCACATACATAGTATGCAGTAGAGGCTGATCAAATCCCGTCTGATATTTATCCGCGACAATCAAGATTTTGTATTCATCCTTTTCAAAAATGTCTGGCAGCTCTTTTTCGCCATAATTGGTCAATTCTGGTTCGGAAACTCCGTCTGGATAATCATCGTCTATTACCTTACCAGAGAACGCTACCAGTATTTTTATCTCATTGCCATAACCTTTTTCATGAATATATTTCTGAAACTCCTGAAAGTATCGTTTAGCATGCAAACGTGAACCACATACCACCATAGCTTTAGCTTTTCCACCTATCTTTTTAGAGACTATTTCTCTAAAATGCTCAATAATAATTTCCGTCTTTTGGGCCAGATTGTGTGGATGCAAGGATACATATTTACCTATGGCCTTTGCCGCCTTGCTTTTATTGATCTTTGGGTCATCTTCTATAGATTTGGTTAACTTGAAATACAGTTCGTATGTGGTGTAGTTCTGTAATACATCCAAAATAAAGCCTTCCTCAATCGCTTGACGCATAGAATAAAGATGAAAAGGTTTAGGTTTACCTTCTTCATCTTTATAACCAAATACCTGCAAGGTTTTGTATTTAGGTGTAGCCGTAAAAGCAAAAAATGAAATATTAGGTTGTTGACCTCGGCTTTGAGCAGAGGCCTCTATTTGTTCGCGAATAAAATCATCTCCGCTGTAGTCATCGTAGTCTTCCTCTGCCGTTTCGTCTAATGATTTTCCTGCCAAAACCTCTTTTAGCTTTTTACTAGCCTCACCACCTTGAGAGCTGTGTGCTTCGTCAATAATCACGGCATACTTACGATCTGGAAGCTCACCTACTTTATCAACCACATAGGGAAATTTTTGCAGCGTGGTTATGATAATATTAGTACCATATTCTAAAGCAGAAGCCAATTGGTTACTATCCTTGTCAATTTTTTGTACGACCCCGGTTTTATGTTCAAATTGATAAATGGTATTTTGTAACTGACTATCCAGAACCCGACGATCCGTTACAACTATCACCGAATCGAACATGCGTTTGTTCTGTTGATTATGTAAGCTGGACAGTCGATAAGCCAGCCAAGCAATAGAATTGCTTTTTCCTGAGCCTGCGGAATGCTGTATTAAGTAATTTTTACCTACGCCAACTTCCAATACTTGACTACTAATAGCTCTCACTGCATCTAACTGATGAAATCTAGGGAATATTAGACGTTCTTTTCGATATACTTTTCCGTCTGTTACAAATTCTTCTGTTTGCAAATGCACAAAACGCTGGATGATTTCGAGCCAACTGTCTTTAGATAGAATGTTCTCCCATAAATAAGAAGTTCGATAACCATTAGCATTGGGGGGATTGCCTTTTCCTTTATTAAATCCTTTATTGAAAGGTAACCAATAGGTCTTACTACCATCTAAACGGGTGGTCATGAACACTTCATCTTGGTCAACTGCAAAATGAACCAACGCCCGTTTTTTAAATGCAAACAATATTTCTCTGTTATCCCTCGTGCTGCTATACTGCTTTAATGCGTTGTTGACATTTTGGCCAGTAAATTGATTTTTAAGTTCTAAGGTAGCTACTGGGATACCATTTAACGAAAGTAAGACATCGACTGAATTTTTATTGTCCTTGCTATAATAAACTTGACGGTAAACTTTTAAGCTATTTTTATTATAAAGCGCTATTGCATCAGGGTTCAAATGGGAGACAGGTTGAAAATAAGCCATTTGGAAACGCACACCATAATCAATAAAGCCGTTACGCAATACATCCAGACTTCCTCGTAAATCCATTTCCTTATATAAGCGTTGCAGTACACGGTTTTCTACTTCCGTTCCATGCACGCTTTCAATTTTTTGCCATCGTTCGGGTTGAGAATCTTTCAAAAATTGAATGATATCACTACGGAAAAAACCTAGTTCTTTGCTGTAGGTAGATGTGTCGCCTAAGGAGTAACCGCCGTTCTCTATAAGCGATTGTACCAATGAAGATTCAAATGTATGTTCAGTCGTAAGATCCATTATTTCCGATATTAATAGGTTTCTTCTTGTTTTTGCAGACTGATAAACATACGATATGCAATATCCTTGAATATCAATCTCAAAGTATGTTTTGACTTTTCTGGCAATCCTGCTTTTAGATGGCCGGTTTCTTCATAGCAATCCCTAACGAACTCAAAATCGTTACCGTATATTTCTTCCGTGATCTGGTTTAGTTTATCTGGTAAATCAGATTCAAATATTTCAAAATTATCAGGGTCAAAATAACGAACCAAGGGTTTGTTAAGTTCATTATACTCACGTCCCTGAAAACAAGGCTTACCTTTGCTGGAAGGCCAGTAAATCCCAAAGAATTCTGAAGTGTTGGATTTATAAACTTTACCAATCTGTAAACTTCCATCTATTTCTCTGTAATCATCATTCAGAGAAATATCCCGTAAAATTTTTAAAGGCTCCATATCAATAGGATCATCTTGAATATCCTCGTCATAAAGCATTTTCTTATACATCTCCTTTGCAGTACCCTCTATTTCTTCCGGATCTCCGAGAAAAGTATAAAATCTTTTTTTGCCATTATTGGTAAGTTCATCAAAGATGAACCCCTCAATATCTTTTGAGTAATAAAGTTTCCATACTCTAAATGTTCCGGAGCGGCCATTACCCCAATCCCAACCACCAAATAGGAACTGTACCCCGCTCCTTAATTCATGAATGTCTTCTTCTGGAATTTCTGAAATAATTTTTGTAATAAGATCGGTAAACAAACTCGAAAGATATTCCAAAACATCCTGCAAACTGGATTCGGGAGATTGCAGGTATTTATCCAAATGGATAGATGATACCAAATTTAGCACTAAGGGGTAGGCTCTTGCTGTGCTACCTGCAAAGCATAACAGACAATTCTTTTTTGGAACTCTAAATAATTTGATCCCATGTTTCCATTTCTCACCACCCGTAAGGCAACTATCAGTAGCAAATACGAGTTCCTCGGTTTCGTGGGCTTGACGGATGTAGGCTACACAGAGTGTCATAACTAATCTATTACTTTTATTCTCCCCGTAACTACCTCACTGATTAATGCGGTACGGTATTCGGTTAATAGTTCTATCAATTTTTTTGTTTTGGCTATTTTAGCATCAATACGGGTACATTCTGTTTCGATATGGCGAACGATGAATTGTTGTTCTTTTATTGGTGGAGCAACAAAAATTAAATTCTTTGTTTTACTTTGATTTAAAATTGGTAAAGTTGTATAATCAGCTTCTAAGGATATCATTTCTTTGTTTCCTATTAAGTAATAATATCCAAAAATTGGATGATATTTATCTTTACAGAAAGAGATGATATTTATTTGTTGATTTGCAGAACCCTCTTTTTTGAAATAGCTGACTTTACCTAAAGTAGCTCCAATACTTACCAAATAGATTGAAAATTCTGGGAATAGTTCAACTTCATTTTTTTCAATTGCTTCAGATGTAACAAGTCTTTTAGATGTTAGTAACTCATTATTCCCATCAAAATCTGCAGGTGTAAACCAATTAATATTACCGTTTTCAAAAAAATCAATTTGTGAATATTGAATTCTTGGAGTTCGTCCCGTCTGAACTTTTGCAACATATTTTAATCTCTTCACTTCCCAATGCTCCGGTATTTCGCCCAGCCATTCAATACCGCTGTCTTTCATTTTGACTTTCGGGTCAATTCCTTTTGTAACAGCTTGATTGATAACCGCCGTTTTTTCTTCTTCATAAAGTTCAAGTAATCGTTTTTTATCAGCAATAAGAGCATCTATTTCAGCTGTTTTACGGTCGAGGTAAGAGGCAATGGAGGTCTGTTCTTCGATAGTTGGAAATGTAAAACCAAATTCAACAAAAACATTCTGATAAAGATGTTGAATGGTTGAACCATAGGACGTGTATTCATTAAACTGAGTAAACATTTTAGACTTTAAAATCCAAAAAAGAAACTCGGTTGAAAAGTCATCCTTTGTAGAGCGTACAACAAAAATTCCACTATTTAAACAGGCTGGCTTATCAAGATTGTTCACAATAGCTAATTTGCCTATTGTACCATCTTTAGTAACCAATAAATCTTTATCTTTTAACTGTATATAAGGATCCTCATCATATCTTTCTTTGTCAATATGATAACATTCTTTCCAATTTACATTATCGTTTTTAAAATCAGATCCTGTAACTAAATATGCATATCCTTCTTGTAAAAACTCATCTGACTTTAAACCTTTCCATCCAACACGTGCTTTAACATAACATCTATGTTTTATTTTCTTCACATCCCAATGATCTGGAATTTCCCCAATCCATTCAATACCGGAATCTTTATAGGAGTCGTATTGTTTCATTTATTCGTTTAAAAATTTACTTTTAATCAAGTTCAAGAAAGTATAGTTTCGTGCATTAGCGTCTTTAACAACAGCATCAATATCCCAAATAAACACACCTATAGGAAGTATAATTTTAGGGTTTAAAGAGATTGCTATATTTGTTTCTCTATAATACATTTTTCCACATGAATAAAGCTCTGTGTATTCACCAGCTAAATGTGTTTCAACATCTTCATTAAATTCAATGACTCCATAAAACCATATACGCTGTATCTGGTTATTATAATATTTCATTAATTTCCTTGCTCGTTTTTCAAGCTGAGTAACAACTTTAAGATTTTCCTCCAAGGATATGCCTCTTTTCTTAAGTTCTACAATTACAACATCAAAAGGCTTTTTATTTTCGGGATTATTAGAAAATATTAATGCAATATCTGGACGGTTATCATCATGGTCTTCTTCATCAGTTATAACTTTTATTAATTCTCCCATTTCACGGTCACTGAGAACAGTTTCATATGTCATATATTTATCATCCAACAACCATGCATTATTTCTATATAAATCATTTATAGCATCCTTTTTGTCGAATTTACCGTCTTTCCGCATAGAGGCAAACAACTTATGCAATTCAGTCTCACTATCTTTATCGGTAGATTTTCTGAGATTTTCAATAGTAAGCTGCCTGAACAATACATATTCAGTGAGAGCTCTAGAAGATAGTTCTATAGATTTTTCGTATTGCTCTTCTGTCAAATTGCTGGCATCCAATAATTCCTTTTGTTCTTTGAAAAACTTTTCTTGTGCCTTCTTTAGAACATCGTTTCTTGAAATATACCCAATGTTTTGTGCATCAAAATACCCACTTAAATGAGGATATTTGTTAATCAGCCCTTTCCTAACTTGAGAGTTCCTTGATTTTAGTTTAGGAATTTTACTCTCAATAATCGATGCAACTTCTTTTCTAAACAAATCCTGAATATCCCTTAGCTCTTGAGTAGAAATCGTAAGGTTTTGTCTTGCCGCATCAATTTTTCCTTTAAAAAAATCTGAGTATAGCAGAAATACCATTTCATAACCAGTGGGAAGATTTTCATTGGAAATCAAATCAACTTTTACGGTTCTCTGGTCAACAGTAATTGCTGCAATTAATGAAGAGTCTGCAGCTTGAACTTCTCTAATAGAATAATATAAATCAAATTTATCTATTAAGTTTATAGAACTACCTAATTGTAGCATAGTAAATTCTGGAATATCCGAATTATCAATAAACTCATTACTTTGTTTCCCTTCAATTGTAGCGTTGAGTGTTATCTTAACTTGAACTCCATCTTTTTTAAGTTGAAATAATCTTGCATAAAATTCTTCTAATATTCTACTTTTAAGCTTTTTAGGATAAATGAAGTCTCCCTTGGCTATTTTTTGCAGAGTATAACCGGACATTTTAAAGGTTGTTCCTGAAGCACATTTTTCAACCTCAGATATTTCAAACTTTCCCTCATCAAATCCTTCTGAGAATTCAAATTCTCTCTTTTTTGTACCCTCGAAATTACTAGTTACTTTTACATTATCGAAATAACACAGATAAACAAGCCTTCCTAACCCCTTATGAGAGCTCTCATCAACATCAAAAAGTTTCGAAAACTTATTATAACGTTCATCTGTAAATCCTTCACCATTATCTGAAATCTCAACTTGTAAGGTCTCTGGTTGATTTAAAGCTTTTATGGATATTTTTATTCCAATATCAGTTGCATTAGCATCGAGAGCATTGGCAATTGCTTCAAAATAAACCATTTCAAGAGAAGAATTACCAAAAAACATCTTTACGGCCTGGCTTAATTTTACTTTCATTCCAAAACAGTTTTTTCAGTTTCCAATGTTTTTTCTTCCAAAGCTAAAATTTCAGCTCTTATTTCAGATAATGATCTTAAAGGCTTAAACTCATAGAAATATTTTGTAAAATTGATCTCATAACCAATCTTGGTTTTGCTGTGGTCTATCCAAGCTTCGGGCAAATGAGGTTTTACCTCCGTTTCAAAATATTCTTCAATGGTTTGAGGAACCAGACTTCCATCGACACCTTTCTTTAGGAACGGAATGTTTTCATAATCACGTAAAGAAGTATCCGGCTTAGGCGTTCCTTTACTTTTTACAACCTTCCCTTTCTCCTTTAAAGGTTGCTCTACCGTTACCCTCCAATAACCAAAAAATTCATTGGGATAAATTTTTACAAACTCGTTTTCTTCGAAATCTCCATATAACTTCGTAATAAAGCCAATACCTTTACTATTTCCGTTTTCCGCAATCTTTTTCCGCTTATTACCTAAGCTGCGATCCATCTTCTGCCAGAAACGATTAAAACTCAGCTTACTTTCTTTCAATAATTCTTCATCCTTTATTCCAGTAGCATTGATGAGTTGTATTTTGCCTTTTCGTTCATGGTTTTTATGATTTGTTACTATCCACACATAAGTACTAATACCTGTATTGTAAAACAACTGATCTGGCAGTGCAATAATAGCTTCCAACCAGTCGTTCTCAATAATCCACTTGCGAATGTTGCTCTCACCACTTTCTGCTGCTCCAGTAAAGAGAGGTGAACCGTTGAATACAATTCCGATACGACTTCCGGTGCTTTTCATTTTGGAAATCATGTGTTGCAAGAACAGCAAAGAACCGTCGTTAATACGAGGTAAACCTGCCCCAAAACGCCCACTCATTCCCTTTTTCTCTGCTTCAGTTTTTATGAACTTTTCGGCTTTCTTCCAATCTACCCCAAAAGGAGGATTAGACAGCATATAGTCAAAGACTTCTCCTTCCAAGCCGTCAACTGTAAATGTATTACCAAATTTGATGTTGCTCGGGTTTTGCCCCTTGATCAACATATCTGATTTGCAGATGGCATAAGATTCTGGATTTATTTCTTGTCCGAAGACTTTCAGATCCGCTTTTGGATTCAATTCTTTTACATATTCTTCACCGATAGACAGCATTCCACCTGTTCCACAAGCAGGATCATATAGCGTTTTTACAATTCCTTCTTTAGTAAGAATCTCCCTATCCTCATTAAAAAGTATATTCACCATCAACCTGATGACTTCTCTAGGTGTAAAATGTTCTCCAGCAGTTTCATTGGACTGCTCTGAAAATTTACGAATGAGTTCTTCGAATACATATCCCATTTCCATGGAAGTCATATCGGATAGATCGATTTTTTTAAACTCGGTAACTACTCTGAATAGAATATCTGCTTTGTCCATACGATCGATTTGATCGTCAAAATTGAAATATTCGATGATTTCTCTAGCTCCCGCTGAAAATCCATTGATATAATTTCTCAGGTTAAGAGCAATACTATTAGGATCTGCCACCAATTTTTCAAAATCGAATTGGCTTTTGTTATGAAAATTAAAACCTGCAATTTTATTTAAGGCTATATCTTTGGCATTCTCTTTTAGAGATGCAATCTTTGGCAGATAATTTAAGACATTCTGCTTAGTAGGAGCCAAAACGCAATCCAAACGACGTAATACGGTCAAAGGCAAAATAACCTTTCCGTAATCTGATTGCTTGTAATCACCCCGAAGTAAATCTGCAATTTTCCAAATTAAATCTGCTTTCTCTCTAAAGTTGCTCATTTATATTTTATCTTCTATCTAATATATATTTACTTTGTGGAATTTAATAATTCCTAGAATCACAGTATAGCTATTTGCAATAATACTAAACCAATGTTTCAGCCTACGTACTTAATTTGGTGCACCACGAGAAACAAAGCTTTCGCTTTTATCTAATTCCTTTACCAACCATTTGATGGGGGCAAAGTATTCCTCCAATACTATTTTAAATCTCTTGATTTTCACAATGTACAGTTTAATGTACGTAACATGCGAATTTACTTTTATTAATAACATAAACAAAGTAAACGAAAGTGTTTTTTATATAGATTCGAATAGGAAATTATTCAATAAAAAAGGAGCTTGCTCACACAAACTCCCCAATATCAAAGTCCTCCAAATTATTTTTCCGCAATGTGGAAGAACCGGTTTCCGTTTCAGAAGAGAGGGTGCTGTCCAAAAGCTCGGCAATTTTTCGGGTAGCACCCTCTATGGAATTTTCCAGTAAGCTGAATAATTCAGTTCCCTGCAATTTTTGAACTATGGCTACTGCTGTTTCCTTCTGGGCTGTTTCCAATTTTTCTTTTTGAAGCAATACCCCCACGGAGCTAAGTTCTTCAAAGGTAACCCCTTGGGCAAAACCGTCATCGCCACCGGATGTTCCGTGCCTGTTCCATTCTTCTTCCTCTTCCTCAAAATCAGGCATATTACTGAAAACTTCGTCCTGCTCTTCCTGCGGAATTTGAATACCGACGTTTTCGTTTTCGTCGTATTCGATGTCTAAATTAGCGGAGTCGAACACCTGTTCCTCCATTTGGCGTTCATTGGCAGTGTTTGGCGGCGAAAGTCGTATTACAGGCTTGGGCTTCCCCATAATATCGGGCAGTTTCGGATTTGCTTTTTCCTGTTGGGGCTTATCCTCCGAGCGTCTTTTAATGACAATCTTTTCCTGTAACAGAAGGACTATGACTATCAGCAGGCATATCACGATTAGTATTTCCATAGCTACAAAATAGGTTTAAAACGTTCGTTGAAATAATTTGTAATATCATCGCCAAACTCCCTGAAGTGGTGTTCAAGGATGTTATCAATGTAGGAATAGAGGGTTATTTTTTCCTCTCTTGTCAATTGCACGATGCGGAGCAATCTTTCGTGGGATTCCGGACGAATGTAAACGACCTTGCCGCTACGACCGGAGGGAAACCGATTGACCAGAAATGTTTCCTCATAGTCCGCTTTTTTTGATGAACCGCTTCGGGGTTTTTCTTTGGGTTTTGCCTTGATTTCTTTTGGTTCATCCCTCTGCTGATTATTTTGAGGTGGGACAACAGGCTCGTCGCCACTGATGATATTCATTAAATAATCCTCATCGACATCAGGCTTTTTAAAATCGTTGTTTTTGTTATCTGTACTCATGTTTTATCGCTTTTATAGATGAGTGATTTTTAAAAATTCCTCGATAAACAAATCCATTTTCGTTGCTTTCAGTAATTGTGTTTCGGCGGGCAGCAAGCTTGACCTGAATACATAATTTATGGTATCGTCCGTTTCCTTTCGGAAACGCTTACTGTCCATTATCCTAGTTTCCATTATGGGCAGGTTGAGTTGCTTGATGACGCTTTGATAAGCATCGTACAATCCCGTTTTTTCCCTGCCGTCCACTTGGTTCCAGAACAGCCATAACTCTTGCTCATCGTTACCCTCAATGGTTTTCGGGAGTTCAAGAAAGGCTTTGGTAAAACCCAATGTACTTTCCACGACCAAACGGTCGGCGGTTATGGGCGAAAAGATAAAATCCATCATTTTTAAAGTGGTCAGTACCCCTTTGGTATTGGCGGTTCCGGGCAGATCAAAGAAAATAACATCGGGAGCAATAGCTGATTGGGCTATATATTCCGACGCTTTTTCCAAAGCATATTCGGCTTTGCTTTTGATAATCGGGTATGCTTTTTTGTTAATGCTCTGGAACTGCTTCATTACAGCCCTTTTATGGTACTCATTCTGCATCAAGGTCTTCCTATCCCGCTCCCGCATATTGGTCAGGCTGTGCTGCGGAAAGTCACAATCCAATACGAGGACATTAAAGCCTAACCGGTAGTGAAGCACACTTGCCAGCAAGGTGGTCATCGTTGATTTTCCCACACCGCCCTTTTGGGTGGAGAAGCTGATTTTTAAAGTTTTTTTCTTTGTTTCCATTATTTAAAAATTTATTGTTACACACTTTACTTGTTTTGCAGGTTTGAATATTCCTTCTTTTGTTACCCAATTCCTGCCTTGTTTTTCGGGAATACACCTGTATATTTTTTTGCTTTTCTTACAGCCTTGTCGGATATGTTTTTTGGCGGATGGTAAACTTCACAAAAGGCAAAATGCTTTACCGCTTTTATGCTTTTACACTTTTATAGTTTTACGTTTTTAAAACTTTATGCTTTTATTCCAAACTACCTGCACACTAATCCTGATTTCTTCCCTGTTTTAATACATTTTTTACTCCCTGCCTTAAAACTATAAGGCAAATAAAGCGAATGAAAGACCTGCCTATTGATGTGTGGCAGTGTTTGGCGTTCATAGGCAGTGTTTGTCCGGGTATCGCCTTGCAATACTCTTTGAAAGAGGTCTTTACTTTGTGTAATGAATTTTATTAACAGATTTATGCGACACCGAATGGACAAAATGGAGGATAACAAGGACGGCATCGAGCCGTTTTTCCCTGTTACATTTAATCCGTCCCGCAGGGCGGATTTTTGTGTTCACCGGAACACGGCAAGTTGTGTTTTGAGCATCTCGAAAAGATTTCCGATGCTCAAAACAACTTGCCCTTGCAGGGAGCAGAAAACGCTCTCCGAAGTCGGCGTTTTTGTATGAATTAAAAATGGATTAGTGATGAACGAGAACAGCAAAAAGCAGTTAAAAAAGACAGGTCGTCCGCTAAAAAACGACCCTGCGAAAATTCGGTACACGATTTCTTTTAACGAGGAAGAACACGCCCGTTTTCTTGCCCTGTTTGACCAATCGGGTATGCAGGTAAAGGCACATTTTATTACGTCCTGCATCTTCGACAAGACGATAAAATCTGTGCACATTGACAAAGGAACGGTTGATTTTTATATGCGATTGACTTCGTTTCACAGCCAATTTCGCTCTATTGGGGTAAATTATAATCAGATTGTAAAGCTGTTGTACAAGAATTTTTCGGAGAAAAAGGCAGCGGCTTACTTGTATAAATTGGAAAAGCAGACGGCAGAAATGGTCGGATTGTTCAAAGAAGTGGTACAGATAACGGAGGAATTTGATAAAAAATACCTCAAAAAACAGCCTTAATAATGATTGCAAAAATCGGGAGAAGTGAAAATTTATACGGAGCATTGGCGTATAATAATCTGAAAGTGGAAAAGGAAAACGGGCAAATCCTGTTTGCCAACAAGATAATTGAAACGTCAGACGGGCAATATTCCGTTGCACAATTAGCACAATCTTTTGCACCTTATCTGTTGGCAAATCTCAATACCCAAAAACATACGTTGCATATTTCGCTCAATCCCGACCCGAAAGATAATGTCAGCGATGATAAATATCGGGAAATGGCACAGCAGTATATGCGAGAAATGGGCTACGGCGAACAGCCTTTTGTGGTATTCAAACATACGGACATTGACCGTTCCCATATTCATATCGTATCGGTCTGTGTGGACGAGAACGGTAAAAAAATCTCTGACAAGTTTGAAAAAATGCGGTCGATGAATATTTGTCGTGAACTCGAAAGACAATACAATCTCATACCAGCTACGGACAAGGAACGCCAACAGAACGACAAGGTTTTTAAACCTGTGGATTATAAAGCAGACGACGTAAAAAGCCAAATTGCTTCGGTAGTCCACCACCTGCCGAACTATTATCAATTCCAATCTTTAGGAGAATATAATGATTTGCTATCCCTGTTCAATATTACCACCGAAAAAGTGGAGGGCGAATTACACGGAAAGGCACAGCAGGGCTTATTGTACATTCCTTTAAATGCTCAAGGTGGAAAAGCCGGAAATCCGTTTAAAGCTTCTTTATTCGGAAAGAGTGCCGGGCTTCCGGCGTTGGAATTTCATTTTGAAAAATCAAAAGAGGCTTTAAAAAATCATCCCACCAAACCGACTTTAAAAGCAGCCGTTACCATTGCCCTGCAATCTACGGCTGATGAATTGAGCTTTAAAAAACAGTTGGGAGAGCAAGGTATTAATGTAGTCGTACGGAGGAACGACACCGGACGTATTTACGGTATGACGTTCATCGACCACAATTCCAAAACCGTTTGGAACGGTTCACGTTTAGGCAAAGAGTTTTCTGCCAATACCTTTAATGATTATTGGAACAACAATATCAAACCGGAGATTAAAGAACCCATCACAAAAGAATCAAAAATTTCCACATCGAATGATGTCGTTCTTCCGAAGGAAGATCCGCATCATTTGTTCGACTTCTTATCTACAAACAAACACGAAGACGGTTTGATAGAAGCGTTTGGCGGTTTGCTCATACCTGAAGCACAAGGCGAAGATTATGAGGAGCAGGAATTTGCCAATAGAATGAAGAAGAAACGGAAACGTAAAAGAGGTCAGAAATAGAGATACATCCACCAATTATTCATGTCTCAAATGATGTTTAAAATACAAAAAATGATGTTCAATGGATTTATGCCAATATTCCGTATTGTGATCGCCAGGCTGGCTGATGAACGTTATCGGGATTTTTAATTTATCGGTTATTGATTTTAGATTTTCAGAATTTGGATATAAAATATCTTCCGTTCCGCAATCAAAGATAAAGGGTTTACGGAAATTGGGATGTTCTTTTAAAAGTGTTGAAATACTGTATTGATGCCAGTCTTCAGTATTCGGATTGCCAAGCAGTTTTGTCAAATCATCTGTCATTCGATTGGTCTGCCAAAAATGTTGGCTTACTTTCTGAAAATTCGGACAATCAATTTCCAAAGCTCCGCTTGTAGAACCCGCTGTATTGAAATAATCCGAGTGTAAAATGAAATACCTCAATGCACCGTAACCGCCCATACTCAAACCGCTGATGAAAATATTTTTGTCATCTATATTAAAAGATTGATGCACTTTCGGAATCAATTCCCTGAAAAAGAAGTCTTCATATCGTGAAGCTTTATTTATCGGACTATTGATGTAATAAGATGTGAAACCATCGGGTGTAACGATGATAAAACTATACTGGTCTGCAAGCTTTTGCAAGTCGGTTGTCTGTGACCATTGCTTGTAATTTTCGCTGTATCCATGTAGCAAATAAACCAAAGGGAAATGTGCTATTTTATTATAGGTTTTGGGTTTAAATATTAGAACGGTATCCGGTTTTGCTAAATTTTCTGATTGTAAAATCCATTTTTCTTGTGCCTGAGAAACAGCTGCGATCAATAGTCCCATGATCATTAAAATTGCCTTGTTCATATTTTGTACTTTTATTACAAAATTCTGCAAGCATTTTGTTCTGTGCAATAACGAACAAAATTGTGAGTAGCAAAATGAAAGGATTATGCGTAAAGAAAATTCAAGCAATGCTATAAATGAGCAATTTTTGTTTCAGATCTGCGAGTTAAATTCAGCACTAGCAATGATTAGCGGTCGTTGGAAATCTCAAATAGTTTATTCCATTTCTCAGGGAAATGATCGTTTTCACTTATTGAAAAAGGAGCTTCCGAATATTTCCGAACAGGTGCTGAGCCGACAACTTAAAGAATTGGAAAAACACGCCATCATTGTCAAGAAGGAAATTCCGGGAACGATTCCTGCCGCAATCCAATATGTTTTGACCAATAAAGGATCGGAATTAGTCCCAATTTTGGGAATGCTTTGCGATTGGGGAAAAACCTATGCAGACGGTAAAGAGATTTCTGTTTGCCCAACCTAATAAATACTCAGCCAAATACTGCCATAAACTGCCACTGGATACCACATTCATAGAGCTATTCCATAGAGCCTTTAAATTCACGCCCGAACATTAAAATTTAAATAATGCAAGGAGAAGACGATTTAAGAGGGCTTGCCAAGATAATGGCCTTTATGCGGGCAGTCAGTATTCTTTTGGTGCTGATGCATCTTTATTGGTTCTGCTACGGTTTCTTTTTAGAACATGGCTGGACGTTGGAAATCATCAATAAGATTTTAGGGAATTTCAACCGAACGGCAGGACTGTTTGAACACACTTTATATACCAAAGTATTCGCTTTGGTTTTACTGGCTTTAAGCTGCTTAGGCACAAAAGGAGTAAAGAATGAGAAGATAACCTGGACTAAAATTTATGTAGCTTTGGGCGTTGGCTTTATACTGTTCTTCCTGAATACCCCATTGCTGAAGCTATCCCCGGCAACAGGCACATTCCTGTACATTTTTACTATCTCATTAGGTTATATCGCCTTGCTGATGGCGGGTGTATGGATAAGCCGATTGCTCCGTACTAACCTGATGGACGACGTTTTCAATACCGAGAACGAGAGCTTCCAGCAGGAAACCAAGCTGATGGAAAATGAATACTCTGTAAACCTACCCACCAAATTTTACTACAAAGGTAAATGGAACAACGGTTGGATAAATATTGTCAATCCATTTAGGGCAACCATCGTTTTGGGTACGCCTGGTTCGGGAAAATCGTATGCCATTGTAAACAACTATATCAAGCAGCAGATTGAAAAAGGCTTTAGTATGTATATCTACGATTTTAAGTTTGATGATCTTTCTAGCATTGCCTACAATCATCTACTGAAGAATAGGGATAAGTACAAAGTACAACCGAAATTCTACGTCATAAATTTCGATGATCCACGCCGGAGCCACCGTTGCAATCCACTCAATCCCGACTTTATGACGGACATCAGCGATGCCTACGAAGCGGCTTATACGATAATGCTAAACCTTAACAGGTCGTGGATACAGAAGCAGGGGGATTTTTTCGTGGAAAGCCCAATTATCTTATTAGCCGCCATTATTTGGTATCTGAAAATATATGAAAACGGCAAATATTGTACATTCCCACACGCCATTGAACTCCTGAACAAAAAGTATTCGGATGTATTTACTATTCTTACCTCATATCCCGATTTGGAAAATTACTTGTCGCCTTTTATGGATGCCTGGCAAGGTGGAGCACAAGACCAATTACAGGGGCAAATCGCATCAGCAAAAATTCCACTATCAAGAATGATTAGCCCGCAGTTGTATTGGGTAATGACCGGGGACGATTTTACCCTTGACATCAATAACCCGAAAGAACCAAAAATTTTGTGCGTAGGCAACAATCCCGACCGACAGAATATTTACTCCGCAGCTTTGGGATTATACAATTCAAGAATTGTAAAACTCATCAACAAAAAAGGACAATTAAAAAGTTCGGTAATCATTGACGAATTGCCTACGATTTACTTTCGAGGACTGGACAATCTTATCGCAACGGCGAGAAGTAATAAGGTAGCAGTTTGCTTGGGCTTTCAGGATTTCTCACAGCTCATACGTGATTATGGAGATAAAGAAGCCAAGGTTATTCAAAATACGGTAGGTAATATTTTCAGTGGGCAGGTTGTGGGCGAAACGGCAAAAAGCCTTTCGGAACGCTTTGGGAAAGTGTTGCAAAAACGGCAAAGTATGACGATAAACCGTAATGATAAATCAACTTCTATTTCTACTCAATTAGACAGCCTTATTCCGGCTTCCAAAATTTCAACTTTGACACAAGGTATGTTTGTCGGTGCTATCTCCGATAACTTTGAGGAACGTATCGAACAAAAGATTTTCCACGCTGAAATTATTGTGGATAACGAAAAGGTTGCCGCCGAAACAAAAAACTATCTGAAGATACCGCAAATACTTTCGTTTGTAAATGAGCAGGGCGAGGATAAGATGAAGCAGGAAATTGAAAGTAATTACAAACAGATAAAGTCAGATATTCTGTATATTGTGGAGAGTGAAATGGAGCGTATCAAGAATGACCCTGACTTGCAGCATTTGGTACAGCAGGAATAATATTCAATTCATTAATATTGATTAGGATGGCTAAATGATGTGCTAAAATTCTTTCTGTATTGAGATGGATTGGTATTAAACGTCTTCAAAAAAATACGGTTCATGTTTAAAGAAGATTTAAAGCCCGTTAAATGCGCAATTTCATCAATGGTTAAATGCGAATCCGTCAGGTAACGGCAAGCGGTTTCTATTCTTATTTTTTCTACATATTTAATAGGAGTCGTGTTCAATTCCCGGGCAAAAACACGCGCGAAATTCCTTGGACTCATCGAAGCCGTTTCCGCTAATTTTTCTACGGTAATGTCTTCTTCAAGGTGGTTGTGAATCCAGTCAATAACTTTGGTTATAGGCAGATAGTCGGTTTTTTGAGCATCCAGCATCACGCTGAACTGTGTTTGATTGCCGGGACGTTTTAAAAAGAGTACCATCATTCTGGCAATATGCAGGGCAAAGGCTTTTCCCAAATCTTCTTCTATCAAAGCCAGGGACAAATCCAGTCCGGCCGTAACTCCGGCAGATGTGTACACATTTCCCTGCCTGATGAAAATAGGGTCTTTCTCTACTTCAATCTGCGGATATTTTCTGGCCATTTCATCACAAAGCTGCCAATGGGTAACAGCTTTTTTGTTATTCAGTATTCCTGCTTCTGCCAAGATAAACGCACCGGCACACATGGAACAGATGCGCCTAACTTTTTTTGACTGCCTCTTCAGCCAATCCAGCACTTTGGGGTCAAATCCATTTCTTCTCGGAGCACCGACTACAATCAAAGTATCAATGCGATAATCAACTTCAAGGTAGTTGCTTTCACAGATGAGCGAAATACAGGGTTTCATGTTGAGCTTGGGATCTGGATTTGCCGATACGATGTGTAATTCGTAGGAGAAATCTATTGACATATCGGGTTGCTCCATTTCTTCTATAGCTCTTTGGAAAACTTCAACAGGTGCAGCCATATTCAGCAATGCAGAATAGGGATGAACCAATATAACGATGTGTTTTATTTCAGGTGTTGCGGCCATCTATTTTTTTGCAAAGTTAATCCTATTTTTCTTTTTGGCAGAATATGAATATTTATTGTCATTGCTGCCATAATTTGTCTTAACTAACTTTGCTTCAGAAAAAAAGAAATAATTTTTAAACAAAAGATATGAGAACAATTAAAGTTGGAATCAATGGATTTGGTCGCATTGGACGCCTTGTTTTTCGGGCTGCACAGCAATATGAAAATATTAAGATTGTTGGGATAAACGATTTAGTAGCTGTTGAGTATATGGCTTATATGCTAAAATATGATTCCGTTCACGGACATTTTGATGGAGGCATTGAAGTCAAGGATGGCAATCTGATAGCCAATGGAGAAACCATTAGAATCACTTCCGAAAAAAATCCTGAAAATTTAAAATGGGATGAGATCGAAGCAGAATACATTATTGAATCCACCGGACTGTTTCTGACCCGTGAAAAAGCAGAAGCACACCTTAAAGCCGGTGCCAAAAAAGTGGTTATGTCAGGACCTCCAAAAGATGATACACCAATGTTTGTCATGGGAGTAAATGAAAAAAATTATAATGGGGAAATTTTTGTTTCCAATGCATCCTGTACGACAAATTGTGTAGCACCGATCGTTAAAATACTGAATGATAACTTTGGTGTAGAAGAAGCACTGATGACCGCTATCCATGCCACAACCGCTACCCAAAAGACCGTGGACGGCCCTTCGATGAAAGATTGGCGCGGCGGTCGTTCAGCATCCAATAATATTATTCCTTCCGCTACCGGAGCCGCAAAAGCCGTAGGCAAAGTAATTCCCGAACTTGCAGGAAAAATCACGGGATTGTCTTTCAGAGTTCCCGTGGTGGATGTATCTGCGGCGGATATTACGTTCCGCCTGAAAAATCGGGCCACTTACGAAGAAATATGCGACGCGGTAAAACATGCAGCAGAAAATGAGATGAAAGGAATTGTTGGTTATACCGAAGATGATGTAGTTTCTACGGATATGATTGGCGAAACAAGAACTTCCGTATTGGACATCAAAGCCGGAATTTCACTTTCGCCGACTTTCGTAAAATTGGTAAGCTGGTACGATAACGAATACGGATTTTCCAATAAAATCCTTGATTTGGTTGTACATATAGACAAGGTTTCATCTAAATAAAAGATTAAGGAAAATCTGGGAAAATGCGAAATGACATTACTGCTATATCGCCAACCTTGGAAAACAAACATATTTCAGATAGATACTATCGATCTTTGTAATTAATCCTTAGGTACTTAGGGATAATGTAGCCGGGCTATCAAAACATACATACAAATGGAGACAAAATATTCTGATGAAGAACTAATAAAATCTTTACCAAATTTTACCAATAGCTATGCCGAAGTAAATGGCACAAAACTGCATTATGTAATAGGCGGACATGGTGCGCCATTGGTTTTAATTCCGGGTTATCCGGAAACATGGTGGGCTTACCATAAAGTTATGCCGATATTTGCAGAAAAATATTGCGTTATTGTTGTAGATATTCGTGGTATGGGCAGCTCTAATAAACCGGTTGATGGTTATGATAAACGAAATATGGCTAAAGATATATTTGAGCTCGTTCAGCATTTGGGATTAAAAGAAATATCGATTGCAGGACATGACATTGGGGCGCATGTGGCATTTAGTTTTGCAGCAAACTATTCTAAAATAGTAAACAAACTTATTATTTTGGACACGCCGCATCCTGACGCTAGTATGTATCAATTGCCAATGCTGCCTGTATGGGGTTCCAAACATCTTTATCCCTGGTGGCTTGCATTCAATCAAGTGAGGGAACTTCCCGATCAGCTTCTTGAAGGACGAATGAATATTGTTATAGAATGGTTGTTTAATCATTTATTGACAGATGTAAACAGTGTAAGCGATTTTGACAAATCAGTGTATGCTACAGCATATAATAGTAGAGATGCTATAAGAGCTTCAAATGGTTGGTATCAGGCATTTCCTCAAGATATTGAAGACATTAAAACCTATAACAGACTTACTATGCCTGTTCTGGGAATTGGCGGCAGTGGATACGATATGCTACAGATGTCATTACCAAATACTACAACCGATTTGCAGCTCAAAAAAATAGAGAATAGTGGACATTTTATTTTAACAGAAAAACCTATGGAAACAATTAAATTATTGATAGACTTTTTGGAAGTTTAATAATGCTATTTTACTCATACTTTTTCTTTTTTTAGATTACAGTGCAAAGACCTTTCTGAATGAATTGGTCATTGTATTTCATAACCGGATGGTTGTAGCCATAACCTGATATTTGCGGCATTCAGGAATAAATCCGTTGTTTTAATTACAAGAATCTTTGTTTTGGTTACATCCGTCTTTTTACTGAAACACAATTTTGCACTGTTAAAACAGTAAAACAAAATTTAAAAAAATGGACACAAAAAAAGTATGGTTTATCACCGGAGCTTCTAAAGGTTTGGGATTGATATTAGCCAAACAATTACTCAGCAAAGGCCAGCAGGTGGCGGCCACTTCCAGAAGTCTGGAAAGTCTGGAAAAAGAAATTCCGCAGACGGAAAATTTCCTGCCGCTGGAAGTCAATATTGTGGATGAAAAAAGTACGCAAAAGGCCGTTAACAAAGCAGTGGAAACATTTGGAAGAATTGATGTCGTGGTCAACAATGCCGGCTATGCACAGTTGGGAACACTGGAAGAACTGAACGACGAAGAATCCAGAAAGAATTTTGACGTCAATGTATTCGGAGCTTTGAATGTCATCCGAAGTGTAATGCCGCAACTTCGTCAGCAAAAAAAAGGTCATATTATCAACATCTCATCCATTGCCGGATTCAACGGAATGTATGCCGGCGTAGGCATTTACTGTGCCACCAAATTCGCCTTGGCTGGACTCTCCGAAGCTTTGGCTGCCGAAGTGAAAGAATTCGGCATCAACACTACAATTGTTTATCCCGGCACCTTACGTACCAATTTTCTGGAATCCAGTTCGGTAGGCGTGCCTAAAGCACCGATTGCCGAATATACGGAAGGACGACGCATCGTTGATTTGCATATAGACGTTCTTAACGGCACACAGCAGGGCGATCCTGAAAAAGTGGCCCATGCCTTGATTGAATTGTCTGATATGGAAAATCCGCCTTTGCATCTGTTCCTGGGCAGCGATTCATTTGAGTTGGCGCAAAACAAAATCAAAATTGTGGAACAGGATTTGCAACAATATGAAAAGCTGAGCCTTTCCACCGATTTTTAATAAGCAACGGAAAAGAGATAAGGCGTTTAGGGTTTTATCTCTTTTCTTTCATTTATTCTGAACATGAAAAATAAGAAAATATTTACCTGTAATACCATCAGCGATTTTCACAAAATGTGTTATCTGCCTAAGCCGGAACATCCGCTTGTGAGCTTGGTGGATTATGCTTTGGTTGATTATCAGACGGACGGTAATGAGATCTGCTGGATTCAGAATTTCTATTCCATTGGCCTGAAACGAGATATTCAGGGAAAATTCCGCTACGGACAGCAGGAATACGATTTTGATGAAGGCCTGATTGCTTTTGTCGCACCGGGGCAATTGGTGGATATTATCGTAGAGAAATCCGATGAAGTAAAACCCTCCGGTTGGGTACTCTTGATTCATCCGGATTTTATCTGGAATACTCCACTGGCAACCAAAATAAAGCAGTACGATTTCTTCGGCTATTCAGTAAACGAAGCACTTTTTGTTTCAGAAAAGGAAGAAAATATTCTGAACGGCATTCTTGAAAATATCCACCGGGAATACCACGGCAACATCGATGCATTCAGTCAGAACATCATTATCGCTCAGATTGAATTGCTGTTGAATTACTGTGAACGTTTTTACCAAAGGCAGTTCCTTACCCGAAAGAAAACCAGTCATCAGGTTTTGGTTAAACTGGAACAGATTTTAGACGATTATTTCGGGAAAGACAATGACCTGATCGATACCGGCTTGCCAACTGCGCAGCAACTGGCGGATGCCTTGAATATGTCGCCCAATTATTTAAGCAGTTTATTGAAAAGCCTGACAGGACAGACCACCTTGCAGCATATCCACAACAAACTGATTGAAAAAGCAAAAGAGAAACTGTCCACCACAAATCTGACCGTCGGTGAAATTGCTTACGAACTCGGCTTTGAGCATCCACAATCTTTCAGTAAGCTCTTCAAACAGAAAACGCAGCAAAGTCCGGTGGAATTTCGGGCGAAGTTTAATTAGCAAATAAGGGATTAAATGCAAGTATTGTTTGAAAGATGAAATTATAGACTGTGGTAACAATAATTTACAATTGGATTCATAAATTATTTTTCTTTTATCTTTTTCCGATGTTTCAAACCAAAATCAAGCAGTGCTTCAATTACAGGCTTAACTTCTTCTGCATACTTTGTTACAGCGTAAGACACAGTAACCGGTTTTGTATTATTAACTGTCCTGGTAATTAATAAATTATCTTCCAACTCTTGTAATTCTTTTGACAATACTTTGGGCGTAATGCCAATGGATTTTTCTTGCAGATCTTTAAACCGCAAAGTCTGATGTTGATATAAATTATGCAAAATACAAAACTTCCATTTACCACTCAAGAGTTCAACGGCATCTTTGATAGCCAATATTTTTTCTCTGTTCAAATCATTAATTTTTTCCATTGTATAGTAACTTTCCAAAAGGTAATCAATAGCAAATATATATTCAATTTCCAATAGCTTTGCCAATAAATTTAAAAAACGTCACAATGAAAGTAACCGTAATCGCAAACATCTCAGTCAATGGAAGATTTTTAGTATCCGATAACCCGCATCATCAGTTACCGCCGGAGGCTATGGCATTTTATACTGACATAGTTAAACAGATAGGCAATCTGGTCATTGGAGTAAAAACTTTTGAAAATTTTCAAAAGTTCCCGCCGGAAGTCAAAAATATTTTTAAGGGTATAGAAATTATTATATTATCAGATAATCCGTATGTGTCAGAAGGTTACAAATCTGTCGGTTCGCCCAAAGAGGCGATTGAATATATGGCAGGCAAGGGAATAGAACAAATTGCCATTGGTGGGGGTGCCGGGACTTTTAATGCTTTTATCGATCAAGATTTGGTCACAGATGCGTATCTTAACATCAATCCTTTAATCACCGGTTCAGGAGCTATATTCGGAAATAATACTGCATTAAACACAAAATTCAACCTCATATATCACAAAATGAAAAACGGATTTATACAGTTGCATTTATCCAAGTAATGATAATATTTATCACTACATAAATGAATCATTAAATAGGTTACAGATCGCTTGATTTCATTCGGAAATCCTATTGAAGTTCACCCTCGTGTAGAATATCGCCTGACTGAAACCGACATCAAACTTTCCCTCATTCTTTTAAAAATCAGAAAATGGGCAGAGGAATGTTTGATGTCTAATCATTCAAACAAATAATACAGCTACTTATTGGCACCCCTTGCATCATGGATATTTCCGACTGCACCTTCATCTTGAAAATGGAATAACGGTTTGTATAAAAAAGCAATTTGGCTTATACCAAAGATCGACTCCATTCTTCTACCGAATACACATTCGCTCTTTCTGCAAAAACATTATTCATCAACACCCGATGTGTTTCCTCGTTCCGGTCGGCACAGGCATCCGACAAAACGGTAATTTGATAGTCTTTATCAAAAGCAGCACAAAAAGTCGAAAGTACGATACCACTTGTTGCAACACCACTTAAAA
The DNA here is from genome assembly GCF_001659705.1 of Arachidicoccus sp. BS20. NCBI lineage: Bacteria > Pseudomonadati > Bacteroidota > Chitinophagia > Chitinophagales > Chitinophagaceae > Arachidicoccus > Arachidicoccus ginsenosidimutans. The sequence goes on along the minus strand of NZ_CP015971.1, from coordinate 2,482,309 downwards.
CAAGATGTTTGGTGTTTTTCGCTTGCAAAATCATTTCCAATTCATTGCCGCTAAATGCATTCACTCTTTTTTTATTGATGATAATATCATCCTCCTGAACTCCCAATTCTGGATGTAGTTCCATAAACCGGGGCAAAATGCTGTCATCTACCGAATTCTTCAACTGCCAAAACATTTTATTATCGGGACCGATTTCGGGGAATCCCTTCTGAAAACCTAAGCGGACAAACAATACAGGTATGTTTTTCTCACGAGCGATTGCTATAGCTTCCGCTGCTTTATGAACCACTTCCATTTTCTCATCCGGAAAGTTTCCCAATATACCCATTTGCATATCCATAACCAATAGTGCGGTGTTTGTTTGTTGATTTTCCATTTTTTAAAATTTATAGTTTATTGAAATTATTTATTATCGAATTAAGCTTGATGCTTCTTTTGTGCCGATACATAAAACCAGATGGCAATTAGCAAACCGGCAGCGGCTTCACTCAGAATAGTATAAGCCTCGCCGATGGATTGAGAAATATAACCGACAAGTAAACTACCCAAGGGCAACATACCGAAAACAGCCATCGCCATGATGCTGATAATTCTGCCTCTGTAAGTACTTTCTGTCTGCATTTGTATCACGGTAAAACAAATCGATGATTGGCTTATGGACGCATATCCTAAAACAATAAGCAGCAAAAAAGCCAAGTTTTCATTGTTTACAAAAGCAAATAACAAAAGTCCCAATCCCAATAGTAAAGTATTCCATTGCAACAATTTTTGAAAGTGATCAGCATTTTTAAAACTTGCCAGATGAATGGCACCGATGATGGCTCCCACTCCAATCATGGCATTCAGCCAGCCATATAATGCAGCGTCTCCGTGAAAGATTTCTTTGGCATAAACGGGTAGTAAAGTCACAAACGGTAATACCATAAGATTAGATAAGGCAGCGAGCATAAGCACCTGACTGATGGCATGGTGTTTTCTTAGATAATGTAGTGCCTCTTTAAATCCTTTTTTCTCCACCAAATGCCCAACGGCAAAAGTGTGTTTTGGAAAATGCATTGCCAGGATAGCACCAATAACCCCGATAAAACTAACCGCATTCAAAAGAAAACAATAGTCCGTTCCCCATTTCGCCAAAACGAGACCAGAAAGTGCAGGTCCTATGAGTCTCGCAAAGGTATTCAGGGAAGAGTTTAAAGCCACAGCATTGGGCAAATCGTTTTTATTGGTCACAATATCATTAATCATAGATTGCCGAACCGGTACATCATAGGCGTTTACAATTCCTAAAAAAACGCTTAACGCAAGAATGAGGTAAACCTGTTCATTTCCGGAAAACGATAATATCGTCAATAATACCGCTTGCAAGGCAGAAAGGCTTTGTGTCAGCAAAATAACTTTGTACCGATTGTACTTATCTGCAATAATGCCACCTCTTACCGAAAATAGAAAAGAAGGAAACTGTTCTGCAAAAGTGGTAACACCAATCATCAGTGCGCTGTGCGTCATACTGTACACCAGCCAAATAACGGCTGTGCGTTGCATCCACATACCGATGCGGGAAATAAACTGACCATAGAAGAACAAAGAAAAATTCCGATTACGGAGCGACCTGAAAATGTCCGATACCTGCATTCCAACTATTTTGATAGCGCAAAATTAGTTTTGCCAATACCGTTTCACTGTGATATTTATCAAAAAAGAAAATCAGTATTTGTTATTGCGGATACGACTGAGCGTTTCCCTTGTAATACCGAGATAGGAAGCAAGATTGCCCAACGACACTTTTTGCAGCAAAAAAGGTTTATGCGTTAAAATATACTGATAGCGTTCTACCGGATTATTCATCATCAGCATGTTGTAATGTTCCTCTGTAGCTGTCAGCAATCTGATGGCAAGTCTTCGTATAAAGGTGGAAAATGGATGATTGGAACCTTTTGGACGAGGGTAATTGCGAGGATTAAGTTGCCAGATAATGCTATCTTCCATCGCCTGAATAGTAACTTGCGATGGCTCCCGGTTCAGGTACGCCATAAAGTTTGTCGTATATTCTCCTTCAAACGTAAAATGTAAATTCACTTCTGAACCATCTTCTTTCATATAGAAACTTCTGAGGCTTCCGGATTCTACAAAATAAATTGCATTACAAAGCGATCCTTCCCGTAACAAATCCACTCCTTTGCCCAATTCTATTTTGGAAAAGAAAGGGCTAATCGTTAAAAGCTCATCCTCCGAAAAGGGATATACTTTTAAAATATGGTCTTTTATTGCCGAATCTATCATGTAGCTGTCAAAAATGTTTAAAAAGCTAAATTTATGGAAAATGACAGCAACCTGTTATAATATTTAGTATAATATGGAATAGATTGTCAAAAAACCGGACTTTCATTAAGTTTGTGCTTATTATAATATTTGGAAATTGTCAAATGAAAGCACGATATACCGTCTTGTAAAACCGGAAGAAAGTCTTTCGGATTATGTGTATTGTTTTTCTGCATTAAAAAGAATAACATCTCTTGACAACGGTATTATCATTCCGAATGGAAGAGTGGATTTGATATTTACGATAACAACAGACCAACAATTGCGCATCGGATTATTAGGATTGGAAAACCAACCTAAAAAGGTCAACATAAATGTATCTGCTTTTTTTGCCGTGAATTTCAATCCGCTTGCCGTAGAATATATCTTGAAAGATTCCATTGCCAACATCCGAAACAGCGGTAAAGAAATGCCACATGATTTTTGGGATTTCACGTTTGAAGATTTAAAAGATTTTGATGCCTTTTGTGAAAAAGCCACGCATAAAATCCAAACCCTTCTGCCGGAAAAAATTGACGAAAGAAAACAAAAACTTTTTCAATTAATCTTTCGCAGCAACGGAGAAATTCTCATAAAAGAACTTGCTGAAAGAGTGCATTGGAGTGAACGGCAAATCAACCGTTATTTCAACCGACAATTTGGTCTTTCTTTAAAAACCTATTGTAGTATTCTTCGTTTTCAAGCTTCACTTCCTTCCATTAAAGAAGGTGAACTCTATCCGCAGCTTAATTTTACCGACCAATCACATTTCATAAAAGAAATCAAAAAGTATTCAGGAGTATCACCCAAAGAACTCTACAAAAACGAAAACGACCGTTTTTTACAATTTTTGTCCTATGCCAAGCGATAATTTTGCAGTACAAATTTAAAAATTGATGTTACTACAAAATAAAAAAGTTGCCATTGTAGGCGGCGGTATGGCAGGCTTAACTTTAGCCCGATTATTACAACTAAAAAATATCGATGTAAACGTATATGAACGCGATTTTAACCGTGATGTTCGCGTGCAAGGTTCTACCTTGGATTTGCACGAAGGTACGGGTTTGGAAGCCATGAGACGCACTGGATTGATTGATGAATTTTATAAGCATCATCGCCCCGAAGCCAGTAAAATGATGTTGGCCGACAGACACCTAAACATCAAATTTGATGAAAAAAAATTCGCAAAAATAACTGCGGAAGCACGCCCTGAAATTGACCGCGCACCTTTGCGAAATATTCTACTCGATTCGCTACAACCCGCAACTGTTGTTTGGAACAGTAATTTTATTGCTATGGAAAAAGAAAATTCAGGTTGGCAAATTCATTTCAAAAATGGCACAACGGCTTATGCAGATTTGGTAATTGCAGCAGATGGCGCGAAATCAAAAATACGCCCGTATTTAAGTGATATTCAACCGATTTATTCGGGCATTACCTTGATACAGATAGATTTAGATAACGCTGCCAAAAATTTACCCCAACTTTTGGAAGCTACCAAAGGCGTCAAAATTATGTGTTTTGATAACGAGCAAATGCTTGGGTTTGGTATAAAAGGCGATGGCTCGGTGATGGGTATTGCCGCTTTTAAAACCCACGAAAATTGGCTGAAAGAAAGTGGTATTGATTTCAAAAATAAACAACAGGTTTTTGAATGGTTTAAAAAAGAGTTTGCCGGTTGGAGCGAAAAATGGTATGAGCTTTTTACAAATGAGGAAACAAGTCTTACACCAAGACCACAATATTATTTTCCTTTTGATCAAAGTTGGGAAACACAGGAAAACCTTACTATGATTGGCGATGCCGCACACCGAATGCCGCCCTTTGCCGGAGAAGGGGCTAACGTGGCGATGCAGGATGCTTTTGAATTAACCGAAGTTTTAACCAATGGACAATTTACCAACATTAAATCTGCAATAGCACATTTTGAAAAAGATATGGTGGCAAGAAGTGCGGAAGCAACCAAAGGCACTTTGGAAAATATGGAAAAAATGTTTGCGGCAAACGGGTTAGAACAAATGATTGATTTTTTCAGTCGAGGTATATCGTGAGTGATAAAGTAATAGGTCATAAACAAGTCTCTTCTTCATGAAGCAAACAAATTAGTTGAGCTAACTTTAAGTATATACTCATTTTTAAATCATTCAATCTGTTACAAATTACAAGCTAAAATAGAAAATGTTATTTATTTCTTATAACCAATCTTATAATCCAATTCTTTACTAATCACTTTGGCATAAAACAGTTTTAGAATGTTATTGATGAGCACCTGAAAGTAAGCATTATTATCCACCACATCTTCCTGCAAAATATCAAACAAAGAATTTTCGGAATGCTTTTTTGGGAAAGTCGTGAGATCAGGGAACTGCTTACTTATAGTTAATTATTCCAGTAGAGCCTGATTCATTCTTTTATGGATAGCTAAAAGCATCACTTCTCTTTTCTGTCTTCTTCCATCAGTCTTGGCAAATTCATGGTGCAATAATTATTGCCTACCATTTTCCAATTGAGTCCCCAATGGTGGAGATCAAGAATAATTTTCAACAATTGTGTGCCTTTCTCAGTTGGGATATACCTAATCTGCGGTGGTGTGGTGTTTTCAACGGGTTCTGCTATAACCAAAAACTCTTCTTTTAACTCTTTCAGCCGGGTGCTCAATATTTGATCCGACATCGTAGGAAAAGCTTTTTTCAAGGTACTGAACTGCGAAATACCTTCAGCTATGCAATACAAAACTTGCATCTTCCAACGTAAGGAAATCTGAGCCAAAACTTCATTAACATCACAAGCTTCGGCTAGTGTTTGAAGGTTTTCGGTATTGGTGGAAAATTCTTTTCTGGGGGTTGCCATATTGAAATAAATCATTTGTTATCGACTCACTTAAGGATGAGTTATTGTCTTCACAAAAGCATGTTTTTACTTTTGCCTTGTTTAATTTAATCATACAAAATTATAAAAAATGAAACAGTTTAAAGTATTATTTATGCTGCTTTTGACGATAGGCAGCTTTACATTTACGCAGGCACAACCGCATAAAAACGGGCCTACATTTGTCTTGGTACATGGTGCGTGGCATGGCGGTTGGTGTTGGCAAGAAGTAGAAAAGGAGCTAACCCAAAAGCACTACAATGTGTATACTCCTTCGCTTACGGGATTGGGTGACAGAAAACATTTGATCAATGATGATATAGATATCAGTACGCATATTAGGGACATCGTGAATTTGATTGAAATGGAGGACCTACACGATGTGTATTTGGTGGGGCATAGTTATGCAGGTGCTGTAATTGCAGGTGTGGCAGACCAAATTCCCGAGCGTCTACATAAGTTGATTTTCCTGGATGCGATGATTGTTGAAAATGGTATGAGCCCTATTTCGATGCAGCCCGAACCTGTTCGTGAAATTCAGATGGAAAACATTCGTAATAAAGAACATTTTGAACCTTTTGACGTAGCATTATTTGGCGTTACAGAACCTAATCTGGTTAAATGGGTAGAAGAGCGCATTACACCACAACCTTTTGGGACGTTTGCACAAGTATTGCATTTAGATCATGTTTATGGAAACGGATTGCCTTTGGTTTTTATCGCTTGTACAGATCCGCAATTGCCAATTATGAAAGAGATGAGCGAAAAAGTTCTGGCCGATAAAAATCTAAAATGGCAATATCTGGAAATTGCTACAGGACATGATGCCATGCTAACCACCCCGAAAAAACTATCTAAAATGTTCATTGGTTTAGTTGATTAATTATAACAACTAAAAAACTATAAATAGAGCCAAAGGGAAAGCCTTTGGCTTCCTTTGTTCATTAAAATTGATATAATAGAATGAAAAATGATCAATAATGTAAATGTGCCGTCATTATTGCGTAAATATGTGAAAATTGAGAAAACCAAAGGGGATGAAGTTCCTTGGCATACACAAGAAAAAGATCGTGGTTTATTTTATATCATTTTCGCTAAACGCATATATTCTCTTTTATATTGATGTTACAATGAAATCCTTTCTGTAAACTTGGATGATAAAGAGATTGCTATATATACAAAGGCATTCGTGCCTAAAACCAAAGTCATCAAATCAAGGTGATTACAACAGTACTGTGCTTTAGCGACTAATGCCGCTAATGGACTATATATAAAGGTCTGAAATGTTGGTTTTATTTAATCTTTTTGAATGTGATTAAGTAAAGATTTCTTTCTGAAGTTGATGGGACTGTCGTTTCTCATAGTCTTGTAATATTGGTAAAAATGACTGACATCATGAAATCCGAATTCTTCGGCGATTTTTTTCATGTTGATATTGGAAATCATTAATCGACTTTCAATCAGATTCAGTTTATAGCGCTGGATATAGTCCCTATACGAGTGACCATAGGTTTTCCGAAAATAATTACTAAAGTACCTTTCTGAAATGTGAAAACGACTTGCTATATTTCTTATATGTAGCATTTTAGGTTGATAAATATGCTCGTGGATATAATCTAAGAGATTATCAATATTACCAGAGAGAGGCTGTCGACCTAATGAATGGTAAATATTAGTACGAAGGATATCCATTATGGATAGAAACTGATGGTATAGCCAAACTGAATTGATTTGTTGTGTTACATTGCTGGCATCTACCATATTCGTAAACGTGCGTTCAATAATCTGATCATAAGGTGGGGTTATTTGAATTTTATTTTCTTTTATCCAAAGATTGTGCATGAGGTGTTTTATTTGGTCAACTACTTTCAAATCACCATTAAAAGCTGGATGCAGCGTGATGTAATTAAGGCTGAATTTCAAAATTGTAAAATGCGTGATCGTTGCCGGTTCAAAGACGTGATGATCGGTCGGCGAAATTAAATAGACATCCCCCGGTTCGTAATACAATCGCTTTTCGTTCAGAATATGGACACCTGTGCCGTTAAAAATATAGACAATTTCATAATAATTATGGCTGTGCTTGGGAAAATGTTGAATGTCATCCTCGTAATCTTCAATAACCAGCGGTAAAAACTGAACAAGTTTCATCTTTAGATAGACTTGAAAAAACAAACCTACAAAAAAAAGAAATAAATCTACAATGATTTATGTTGTTTAACAGCCGACTTTTACATAAAAAAAGAAGAAGCAATGAATATAAAAATGAAGTATTTAGAACTTGAAGGGAAAAGGTTCGCTTATTATTCAGCAGGTCAAAAACATAACCCTGCAATCGTGTTATTACATGGATGGCCTGAAACATCAAAAATATGGGGAAAAATCATTTCAGCATTAGAGGTTAATTATTATGTGCTGGCGATTGATTTGCCCGGACTTGGCGAAAGTGACGGATTAGATAACTATGATACAGATACTGTTGCCAGTTGGATTCGTAAAATCTTAACGTCTTTGGATATTTCGCACTTTAATCTTATTTCCCATGATATCGGAAGTTGGGTAGCGTCTACCTATGCCCTAAAATATCCGGAAGACCTGATATCTCTGGTTTTAATCGATGCCGGAATTCCCGGTATCCTGCCAGATTCTTTTTTCTCATTCGACAACTATAAAAAATCATGGCATTTTTATTTCCATGCGGTACCCGATTTGCCGGAATTCCTTATCCAAGGACATGTGAAGGAATATATCACATGGTTTTTCAATAATAAAAGCTATGTAAAAGCCGCTATAACGGAAGATGATATTACATATTATGCGCAACTATATCAAGACAGGATATCGGAGGGATTAGGCTATTATCGGAGTTATACGGAAAGTGTTAAAACAAATAAAAGTTTGCTGCGAAAACTGTCTTTGCCCGTGCTAGCGATTGGCGGAGAATTTGCGGTGGGGGATAAAATGAAGGATGTTGCTGTTGCCTTATCTGACAGCCCACGGTTTGAGAATGTTAAGGATTGTGGTCATTTCGTTCCGGAAGAACAGCCCGAAGCTTTATTAAATATTCTCCTATCCTTTTTTAGGGATTGAATAATATTCCGACTGAGGCATCCTGCAATCCTATGAAGAATATAAAATGCCGTAAAGCAAATTGCTGAAAATGATGTGAAAAGAATTGTCGGCTATATTGAAGATGATGTTGTTCCCCCAAAAAAGGTTTTCGAGGTACCTGAGAATTGCATATTTGATTTTATTCTCCATCGTCCGCCTTACCGAATAGAAAGATGCTGTCTCGGATTTTTGAGAAAGTATCTTTTTATTCCAGTATGTGTCCTCATGGGCAACATATTTTACAACTCCAATTTAAAAGGATCAATTTACTTTATCAAAATTCCTATTTTTGGCTTTTCGTTGTACAGTCATGCTTTCTCAAAAAATAAGGAGTCTTCAATTCGATGATAAAATATCTATCGGTATGGAAATTATACCGATAGATAGGAACTATGTAGCCAAAAGTGCCAACCTGACAACAGCTCACAGAGCTTCTTTTTACTGCGTCTTGTGGTTTCAGGAAGGAAATCCAACACATCAGGTTGATTTTACGCCAATAAAAGTGCAACCAGAAAGTTTGCTTTTTGTAGGAAAAGACAGCGTACAGTTTTTTGATCAGGAAAAAAACTTCAAGGCTAAAGTGTTACTTTTTACTGATGCATTTTTCTGTAGAAATGATGATGATGTAAAGTATTTGAACAGGACTCCTTTGTTTCAGTCGTTCGGCTGTTCCCAACACTGCACGTTGAGTGTTTCTGAAGAATTGAAAACACTTTGGACATTCATGGAGCGAGAGGATAAAACTCCACATGACAGATTTAAGCCAATCCTTTTACGAAATTACCTTGAGAGTTTTTTGTTGCAAGCAGAAAGGGCAATTGGAGATGGTATAAGCTCCCCATCAACCAATGAAATTTACAAGGAAATATTCTTTGATTTTAATAAGTTGGTAGAAGAGCACTTTAAAGAGCAAAAGCCAGTTTCTTATTATTCAGAGCAATTATACGTATCTCCAAAGGTTCTCTCCAGAGCTACCCGACAACTCACGGGTAAAACGCCTAAACGTATTTTGGATGAAAGGATGCTACTGGAAGCAAAGCGGTTGCTAATGTACGATATAAGTACAGGAAAAGAAATTGGTTATTCTCTTGGTTTCACGGAACCTACAAATTTCATTAAATTCTTCAGAAAACATACAGGTAAGACACCTCTTGCCTTCCGTGCATATTATCGTCAGACAATGGGGATGTAAATTATCATCATACGGCACATTTTCACCTTTCCTAACTTCTGTATAGGGCAGACCTTTGTCGTCTTATAAAATCAAAAACAAAAAATCATGTTTTATCAAGTAAACGACATTCAATTATTCGTAGCCGATGAGGGAGACAAAAACCCCACATTATTATTTATCCATTTTTGGGGCGGTTCATCAAGAACATGGAAACCGGTAACAGATATACTGTACACAAAATACCGTTGTGTCAGGTTCGACCAACGGGGATGGGGCAGATCTGATAAACCAAAGTCCGGCTATGATATTCGGTCTTTAGCCGAAGATGTATTAGCATTGGTAGCAATCTTGGGCCTTGAGGATTATATTTTGGTTGGACATTCTATGGGCGGAAAAATTGCACAAGTAATAGCTGGTAGTAACCCTAAAGGACTTAGAAAGTTAATTCTTGTCGCTCCATCGCCTGCTACACCAACAATACTGCCCAAAGAAATGAAACAAAAAATGACAACCGCCTATACTTCTTTGGAAAACATCACCGAAACAATTGAACAAGTCTTTAAAGCTACTGATTTATCATCAGAGAGCAAACAGCAAGTAACTGAAGATATGCAGCATCATAGTACAGCGTCAAGGTGTAGCTGGCCTGAGTCAGCTTTAGGCGAAGATGTTTCCGAATGTTTACCAAATATTCAAATTCCTACATTGGTGATTGCCGGAGAAAATGACATTGTTGATTCTCCGGATCGTTTAAGACAAGAGGTTTTGCAAAAAATACCAAATGCTGAAATGGTCATTATTCCTAATGTCGGACATCTTATGATGCTTCAGACTCCTGAAAAAGTGGCGGAGCTGATAAGTACTTTCTGTCAGTAACCTCCTCAAAATGGAATCGCTATTATAGCAATAGCGGTTTTAATTCTTTGTGATGTAAATTCTACGGAATGAAAAATATTTAATTACCATTGTTGCTGAATAAAGAGGGACTATCTAAAAACCCCAAGATAGTCTCTCTTTATATAGTAAATAGGCGCTCGCACAATCAAATATGCAATTCTTCATGCCTTAGGAAAGACATGAAATACAGGCACTTTTATTAAAACAACACTATGAAAAATGTTTTCATATTTACAAACTAATTTTAGGTTTTACAGTCTGTAATTGAGAGCAAGATATAGGTATAAGTTGATTTCTATAAAAATTCTTCTTCGGTCAATTCGTTGTTTATAGCCGCACCTGCAATATTTCCAGTTGAAACCGCATTAGCCACCGAACGCAAAGGATTGGTGTTATCGCCACAAGCATAGATACCCGGAACCGTTGTTTGTTGAAACATATCTACTTTTATATGTCCCGTTTCTGTGACTTCGCAGCCTAGATCCAACGGAATCTGGCAATGCTGTTCAAACGGAATGGCCGCATAGGCTGCACCAAAGTTCTCTTCCGTTCCATCTTCAAAAATCAATGCTGTCATATTTCCGTTTTGGTGTTGGATTGCTTTCACAGCTTTTTCAACGATATGGATTTGATGATTTTTCAGTTTGGCAGATTGCGCATCTTTGAAATCGGCTTTACCTCCGGTGACAATCGTTATTTTATCGGTCAGGTTATGGACTAACGACGCAAGGTGAAAAGCCCTGTCTCCATTAGCGATAATAGCAGTTTGGGTTCCTTTAAATTCATAGCCGTGGCAGTACGGACAATGAATGACGGTCTTGCCCCAACATTCTTCAAAACCTTTTATATTGGGAAAGACATCTTTCACTCCGGTTGCAAAAACCAGCTTTTTCGCAGAAAATCTTTCACCCGACTGTACAGCAATTTCAAAACCGTTTTCCGTTTTCTTGCCTTTAGCGGCATAGCCTTCAAAGAATTTCACGGTATCGTATTGCAATACTTGTTCTTTGGCTTTCGCCGCAATCTCTCCGGGAACAGCTCCGTCCTGTGTGATGAAATTGTGCGAATGTGGCGTATAGCGATTGCAAGGTTTTCCGCTGTCAATGATTAACACGTTCCGTAGCGAACGACCCAATGCCATTGCTGAGGATAGTCCCGCATAGCTTCCACCGATGATGATTACATCGAATTGATTTTTGTCTGTCATACTATTGAATTTTTTAAATATTGTCAATGGAAAAGGCAATGCTATTGCGGTTAATGCAAGCCCGCCTTGTTTGATGATTTCACGTCTTGTGAATGTATTGCTCATATTTTCAGCTCATATTTTTCCCTTTACAAAATTAGATAAATTTCTTTTATTGCGACAATGTCGCATTAATTTTTGTAATTTTATAGCGATAATTTTTTAAAATATTTTTGTACAATGTTTAAACGAAGGAATACAGAGGCAAAAGGTGCTGTTCTATCGGTATTGACAAGAAAAAGAAGGGCAATGAGCCAAGATACTATAATACAACAAATGGGGGTTAAAGCAGATAGAGCAACTGTTTACCGTATATTAAATCGTCTTTGTGAAGACGAAATAGTTCATAAAATAATAGCTGATGATGGCAAACAGTATTTTGCTATGTGCGTGAGCTGTGATAATGATAAGATTCCTGCGAATCATTTTCATTTTCGTTGTGTAAAATGCGAGACTATCGAGTGTCTGCCAACATTAATAGAATTTTCAGTCCCAAATGGTTATACGGTACAACGAATGAACTGTATCATAGTGGGTATTTGTAAAAATTGTTCTATGCATTAAGCAAATGTAGCTTATGTAACGGGAAAGCGATAATCTGAAATAGAGTAAAAGGAAGCTTAAACTAAAGTTACCAGCAAGACTAAACGACCGTACAGTCCGACACTTGAAAAAAACAACGAAAGACTGTTCACTGCGCCGACAGACAATCATTCAGACTTTCCGACAACAGTTTTGGGCAACTTGTGATATGTTACATACGACACAACAAGTATTGCCAAAACCACAATAGGTGCAATCGTATGGAAAGCATCATCGCCAACAACGATGTGAGCAATAATTGCCGAAACAAAACTGATTGCCAAGCCGATGTAAGACGCTTCTCGCACCAAACGGAAAGGCAACCAAATGGCAATTGCAGCAAGAAATTTGGCGATAGCCAATTCTATTCTGAAATAATCGGGAAAACCTAAATGCTCAAATGCCCATTTTAGTTGAGGATTTGTCAGGTAGGCGTAGGATGAAAAAAGCATATTGATTGAGATAAGCCCTGTCGTAATGTAATACGTGATTTTTGTTGCTTTCATTTTTTTATTGTTTTGATGTTGCTAATTTACTTACATTTGCTAATAAATTATTAGTAGTAAACTAAAGGTTAGTGGTAATATATAGGTTACTGCAAAGAAAAATATGGGGCAAAAAATAGTGTATTCGCACACGGCTTGTGCAAAAAATATAGATGCCGTTGAGGACGCTCTATATGTATTGGGCGGAAAATGGAAACTACGGATAGTCATCGCATTGGAAAGCGGACATTGCCGTTTTAATGAACTACAACGGGTAATCAAAGGCATTTCGGCAAGGGTGCTTTCAAACGAATTGAAACAGTTGGAAATGAATGGCTTAGTAAAGAGGGTGGTTCACGCAGATAAAACGCCTGTTGTTGTAGAGTATCGTCCAACAGAATACGCCTCAACACTCAAAGACGTTGTTTCTGCATTAGCCGACTGGGGACAAAAACATAGAAAGAAAATTACGACAAACCGATAATACAAAAGCCCGCGCTGGTAACATCGGTTTTGTAAGAGCCGGGAAGAACATCCTCATATGAAAGTTTTCGCTATATCTGTAGCTCCTCCGTGCTTCGCAAGAAAGTACGTGCTAAAAATCCCCGTCTTCGCCCCCCCCAAAAAAAAGTCGTTAAGTGCACCTTGAAATGTAATAAGCTCTCTTCCTATGTCTAATACTGATAAATTTGAATATTATACTTTATGATGATTTAGTCCCTTAATATCAAATGAATGTTTGTTAGTAGTACATTATATTTGAATTGTGTAAATATGGAAAAGATGGAATCATTAAAAGAATATTACCAAATAACGAAGAAAAAAGTACCTGAAGACTTACTAATTCAAAGTAGGTGTCCTATACATTTTAATATTCTGAGGAAGAAAGAAAAATGTTGTGTAGGTGGTTTGCCTTTTGCCCGACGTGATTACTGGAAAATTACCTTATTTGATAACCGTGCAGAGTTAATAACAAAACAAGGAAATGTTATCATCAATAAACCTTGCATTTTCTTTTCCCGACCTAATATGGAATATGGCTGGAAATTATTAGATGAAGAGCAAACAGGATTTATTTGCTTATTTAATGACGAATACCTAACATATGATTTAAAGCCAATCTTCGAACTATTGACTCGTACTTTAAATGCAAGTCAGACCTCTTTCTTGCTTTTAGAACAAGACACTTATCGTTTACTATTCTTTTATTTTGAACAACTCTACAATGCCTACCACAGTGATTTTGAGTACAGAAAAGAAGTTGTACAAAAGTGGCTTCAGCTCATTGCTTATCAGGTTATTTGGACACAGTCTATAAATAATCCGGTAGAGTTAAAACAAGACGCAAAAAGCAGGATTGTCAATGAGTTTGTCAATGCGTTGCAAAGCCAATTTCCGGTTGACTCTCCTCTGAATCCTATTCGGCTAAAAACGCCCTCCGATTTTGCTAATTTACTTCACGTCCATGTCAATCACTTAAATCACTGTTTGAAGTCGCAAACAGGTAAATCTACTACACAGCTGATAAACGAGAGAATTACTGCTGAGGCTATAGGTTTACTAAAATATTCTGACTGGAACATTTCTGAAATAGCTGAAGCTTTAGGATTTGAATATGTACAGCATTTTACCCTGTTCTTTAAGAAAAAGATTGGCATTTCTCCCACAGAATTCAGATTGAAAGAAATGAATAATATTTGATTTTCGTAAAACCTTGTTTGAATCTTTTAATAAATACCCTTCAATCGCTTTCTAATTTTGCTTGTTCAAAAATGAGATAAAGTAAGATGAGAAGACTTAAAAAGAAAAATGAAGGTATCAGTACTGTTTTGGCATTTGCACTTGTCCCACTGTCTGGTTTTGCTATGGACGTTTACATTCCGTCATTCCCTCACATGGCATATGACCTACAGACTAGCGAATCTAATATTAAATTGACATTAACTTTATTTATAGTTAGTTATGGTATATCGCAATTGTTTGTTGGAAGTATTTCTGACAGCTTTGGCAGATACAAGATTAACATCATATCTCTGATTGTTTTGATTTTGTCCTCACTAGGGATAGCACTTAGCAGCGACTTAACCTTTATCCTTGGGATGCGTTTTATACAGGGTATAGCCATTTCTTTTATTGCGGTATGTAAACGTTCTTTTTTTGTGGACGTATATACTGGAGATAAACGAAAGCACTATACTAGTCTGGTAACCGTTGTATGGTCAGCTGCACCAATACTCGCACCATTTCTGGGAGGCTTTTTACAAGAAAGTTTTGGATGGCGTGCCAATTTTTATTTTCTGGCCTTATATGCAAGTATCATGCTTGTTTTGGAATGGATATACAGTGGTGAAACCATCCGTGAAAAACATCCCTTTAAACTGAGGTATATTTTTTCCATGTACGATCGTTTGATGAACGCGACTGATTTCAGTCTTGGAATTATTGTATTGGGATTAAGTTATAGCATGGTAATGGTTTTTGGGATGAGTATTCCATTTATTGTGGAGCATGAATATCATCTTTCTGCATTGTACTCCGGTTATTGTGCATTAATATCGGGATTGGCTATTTTTGGGGGAGGATTTTTGAGTAAAAAGTTGGTCAACAAACCCCTCTATAACAAGCTACAATTAGCGAACATTTCTCAATTACTCATTGTAGCAGTGATGCTATTTACAGCAAGCATTTTTCACCAATTGTACATTATGATGCTTTTTGTGTTTCTGATTCATTTTTGGCAAGGATTTACTTATAATACTTATTTCACGTATGCTATCACAAGTCAGCCTGAATTTTCCGCTACCGCAGGAGGGTTAGCCGGAGGAGGGTCTTTTATCGTGTTTTCCATGGCTAGTTATCTTGTGGTACATCTCGTTACGATTAGTGATCAATGGACATTGGGTTTAGCATATTTAATATTTTTGTTAAGCATTCAATTTTTATTATATTTTGTACGTCAGGCGATTCAGAAAACACATGAGTAATGCCAAGCCAGTAGAGCATCCCTATATGAACTCTTAGATTGGCTATAATTCCACTTCGCTTTTTCCAATCGTCAATTTATATGGGTTGGATAACAAAAAAAATGAATCAACAAGCAAACGAAATGAGAAATTAAAGAGACACGTATGACTTATTTGATAGAAGAAAAATAAACCCGATTATTCAAAAGTAATTCACCTCAAAATAATAAGAGTTAGAATTCCGATAATCATCCGATATTTTTTTCGTTCCTTTGCAAAAATACTAAACAGTATCTTTTATGAAAAAAGCAGAGGTAACACGTTTGACAATTCTACAAAAAGCATTTGAACTGATTTACGTTAAAGGTTATCAGACAACAAGCATTGACGACATTATCGCCACGACAAAAGTTACCAAAGGGGCTTTTTACTACCATTTCAAAACCAAAGACGAAATGGGACTTGCCATCATCAACGAAATCCTAAAGCCAACACTTACAAATAGTTTTATTGAGCCGCTTCAAACCGAAGAGAATCCATTAGATGCTATTTATAACCTAATGGACAATCTTTTAATGAAAAATGATTTTCTGAAAGTGGAATATGGTTGTCCGGCATCCAATTTCACACAAGAAATGACCCCGTGGAATTCGGAATTTAATAAGGCTTTGAATGAATTAACTCAAGAATGGACAAAAGCAATAACCGCTACCATCGAAAGAGGCAAGAAAAGCGGTACGATCCGTAAGGACATAAATGCGAAACAGGTAACTATCTTTGTTATGTCGGGCTATTGGGGCATCCGGAATTTGGGAAAATTAGAGAACAGCAAAAAAGTGTATGTATCTTATTTAAAACAACTTAAAATCTATTTGGATAGTTTGAAATAATTTTTCATAGAAAAACATACCGAACGGTATTTTTTAAATTTAATTTTGCAAGTCAGATAAAATATGCAAACATCATTCTTAAAATACAGTGACCAATACATTGGGTACAGCGTTGATAGGGTTCATATTTCACATCATATTGTATATAAATAAACGAACATGAGAATTGTCCGAAATGGACAATGCTCTTCGCTACCTAACCGCAGCTATTCCCCATATTCAAGTTATAATAACAACAAATAACTCCTGTCAATAAAATGGAAACTCCCATAAGTAACATTCCCACACATTCTTTTAATATGGAGGAGAATTCCGGAATATTTGTAACCAAAATAACTTCGGAAACCTTTGATGAAAATGTTGAATCGGGTCAAGCACATCGGCATAACAGCCATGTTTTGGGATTGCATTTAAAAGGAATATCTCTTGTGGAACTGGATTTTAAACAGTACCAAATAAAACATTCGTCCGTTTTGTATCAGTCTCCCAATCAGGTGCATAGAATACTGAATGTCGATGAAATAGAAATGTTCTTATTGGTAATGGAGCAAGAACTTATTGATAAAAACCTCTATAAATATCTCCAGGGAATCATTACGCCACATCCCCTGCACCTAAGATCTGATGAAATGAATATTTTAGAACAGGCTTTCTTATTATGTGCTAATCTTCATGATAAAAAGGAGGATAAATT
Source organism: Arachidicoccus sp. BS20 (assembly GCF_001659705.1). Taxonomy (NCBI): domain Bacteria; kingdom Pseudomonadati; phylum Bacteroidota; class Chitinophagia; order Chitinophagales; family Chitinophagaceae; genus Arachidicoccus; species Arachidicoccus ginsenosidimutans. The sequence continues at coordinate 2,465,101 of NZ_CP015971.1, read as the reverse complement.
CTATTTCCATTCATTAAAGAATGCTTCTAATACCCTCATCGGCCTATATCTTTCTTTTTACCTAAAATCGTTGCAGTCACAAGAACAGCTTTCCAGATTTGAACGAATACACTATGACTTTCTAAAACTGTTGGAAGTACAATTCAAAGTTTGGAAACGCCCTTCCGATTATGCTCAAAAATTAAACATCTCAGTAGCCTACCTTAATGAATGTGTAAAAACAGTAACTGGTTTTACCGTTTCTTATCACATTCAACAGAGGGTTGTCTTAGAAGCCAAGCGCCTGCTGTACTATGCCGACAAATCCGTAAAAGAAATTGCAAACGAATTGGGCTATGATGATTACCCGTATTTTTCGAGATTGTTCTCTAAAGTTGCCGGAATGACTGCTTCGACATTCAAGAACAAAAACCACGTTTAGTCCAATACTTACCTCTATTGTATACTTTCTCGGTTTATCAATTCTTCAGTTATTTGCATAACTAAAATAAATAACATTATGCCAAGAGCTCCCAAATGGTTATTTGATACCGTTGATTTACTTACGACAAAACTTCCCGACGTAACAGTAGATGAAACCGTTTTCTTATCACCATCAGTAAAGAAAATTCGGATGTCCGGAGTCTTTGACAAAGTAAAATTGACTGTTGGTGCATATATTGATTTCAGAGTAACAGAAACCGAAGTTAGACGCTACACTGTTTCAAATTTTGATAAGGAAACACAAAGTATGGAGTTTATCGTTCACCTTCATGGCAAAGGTTGTGGCGCTGATTACATGAACGCCTTGCAACCGGGCGACGTACTATCTTTAAATAAACCCAGTACGATGATAAAATATTATGATTCATCCTTTCAGCAATACATTATTTTTGGAGATGAGTCTTCTTTGGGATTGGCACAATCATTTGCTCCTGTATTAAAGCAAAACAAGCATATATTTCAGTTTATTTTTGAATTAGACGAGGAAAATCTAAAAATTCCTGAAATCTTGGGACTGGAGTCGGTTATTGTTTATCCCAAAACAGGATTATTTAAAAACGAGGAATGGATAAAGCAATTGCCCGTATTTCCTCTTCAAAATGAAGATCATATCAAGTTTATCCTCACAGGAAATGTAAAATCAGCTCAAACCTTTAGAAAAGTTATTAAAGATACAACGAAGAGCAAAGTATATCTGCATGGCTATTGGTTAGAAGGCAAAAAAGGATTATAAAGGTTAATATTTATTAAATTTGCAATGTAAACGCAACAATCTAAATAAAAATGTCCATAACAAAACACGAAGAATTAATAGGAATGCAGAAAGTAAGCGAGGCAGTTGCTTACACTTTGAAAGAAATGCGGAACTATGCAAGACCCGGCATCACTACAAAACAACTAGACGACTTTGGTGCGAAAATACTTTCGGATTTCGGTGCAAAATCCGCACCTTATTTGACTTATGGCTTTCCGGGATGGACTTGCATAAGTGTGAACAATGAGTTTTGTCACGGCATTCCATCGGATAATAGAATACTGGAAGAGGGTGATTTGGTTAATATTGATGTCTCTGCCGAACTTGACGGCTTTTGGTCGGACAATGGTGGTTCATTTGTACTTGGAGAAGACATCAACCAACATCAAAAATTGGTGGATGCATCCAAAGAAATCCTACAAAAAGCCATCGGTAATATTAAGGGTGGCGTAAAAATTTCAGAAGTCGGGCACATTATGGAAACCGAAGCCAAGAAAAGAGGTTTCAAGGTCGTTAAAAATTTGGGTGGACACGGCATCGGAAGGGGTTTGCACGAACAACCCGATGAAATAATGAACTACAAAAACCGATTTGACCAAAGACGGTTTAGAAAAAATTCAGTGGTTGCCATTGAAACGTTTATTACCACAACTTCAACCTATGCAACAGAATTAAATGATGGTTGGACAATGGTGGGAAACAAAGGCGGTTTTATGGCGCAACACGAACATACCATCGTCGTTACAGACGGTAAACCGATGATTCTAACTGAAATGAATGGAATTTGGAATTGAAAAATTAAATTCGCCAAAAAGAAAATCAACTTGAAATTGTATCTATATAAACACCGAGGGGTTGGGATGGTTGTACTTAATTTTGCTAAATTTGTTAGAAAACATCAGGATGGATATCAAAATAATACAGCCTGTACCACCCCTACGAAAACATATTCGTTTTTTCTTTATAATGGAAAATACGAGCACTGCTTTTATTGGAAAATTCAAAATAATTCCCGAGGGCGTACCGGGTATGATTTTTCAGGAAAATCCCACGGTCTTTTACGATAAAGACAAGCAAACATTACCCCAATCTTTCTTATTTGGGCAAGCTACTCAGTACTCACAGCTTACGGCAATGGGTAGTTTTCGAAATATTGGCGTCAGTTTCCAACCCGCAGCTTTAAGATCTGTTTTCAGAATAGAAGCAATTGAATTAACGCAACGACACATTAACATCAATGATTTAGTTAAAACCACTATAAATGACCAACTTCTAAATACACAAACATTAGAACAAAAAATAGCGGTTTTAGAACATTTTTTCTTACAACAAACGACAGACTGTAAAGGTGAAAATGATAGAGTAAAATTTGCGTTAAACCAGTTTCAAAAAGGTCAGGAATTAAAACAGGTGCAAGCCGATTTGAGAATATCAGAACGCTCGTTAGAACGTCTGTTTAAATCATATATAGGCATTTCCCCAAAGTTGTATTCAAGAATCTGTCGCTTTCAGTCAGCTTTAAAAACGCTAAGAACGGCTAACTTTAATGCTCTTACGGAAATAGCCTATTTAGAGAATTATTTTGACCAATCTCATTTTATCAGAGATTTTAAATATTTTACAGGCACGACTCCAAAGTCATTTCTTCTTAATGCAAACGAACAATTGCCCAATTTTCCGGAATTGAAGTTTTAGTACTGTCGGTTTTATCCAATTAAAAAAAAACGGGGGACTTTAACTTTGTTGAATTAATCAAAAACAGTTTAAAATGAAAAGAGTAATTGATTGGTTTGAAATTTATACATCCGATTTTGACAGGGCAAAGAAATTTTACACAACAGTATTTGACTGCGGATTTAATGAAACGACAGTGAATAACGAAAGACACAGCCAAATGAGATATGCCATTTTTGAAAGCAGTGAAAACAAGCAAGAGATTGGCGGTGCGCTTGTTAGAATGGATGAAGCAAAACCCGGTATTGGCGGTGTTTTAATTTATTTTGCAACCGAAGAAATCAATACAGTATTAAACCGTGTTGAAGCTGCAGGTGGAAAAATTATTCGTCGAAAGTTGAACGTGGGGGATTTTGGTTCTATTGCTTTAATAGAAGATACAGAGGGGAATATGATTGGATTACATGCTAAAAAATAGCTTCATTATAATTGCACTTGATATTAATAATAAAATAAGGAAATGGGAAGAGATAAAGTCATAAAGCCGGATAATACCGCAGTAAGAACCGCATTATGGAGAGCGTTACACGTTCAGACAGATGCAAAACCTCATATACTTGAAGATGAAATAGGATTCAAGTTAATTGCACCTGATGATGATTGGCAGGAACGGCCTGACATGAAATATACCAAACGGCTGCGGGCTTCTATCGTAGCCCGTTCACGTTTTATTGAAGATATAGCTAAAGGGCAAATTGAAAAAGGAGTAAAACAATACGTTTTGCTTGGTGCAGGATTGGATAGTTTTGCCCAACGGAACACGGCCATAAGTTCCTATGTTGATATTTATGAAATTGACCAGCACGATACTTTGACTTGGAAAGAAGAAAAGCTGATTGAAAACGGCTATAAAATCCTCGGCAATCTTCACTTTGTACCTGTCGATTTTGAAATCTCATCTTGGTGGGACGAGCTATTAAATAAAGGTTTTAATGTTGAACAAAGGGCTTTTGTATCTTGTATCGGTGTTACGCTTTATCTTACCAAAGAAGCGATTACCGACACACTGAAAAAAATGACTTTGCTTGCACCTGGTTCTACTATTGCAATGGCCTTTTATCTGCCATTGGAATTACTTGATGAAGAAGACAAGCCATTAATGGAAATGTCGATAAAAGGAGCGGCAGCTTCAGGTACTCCTTTTGTAAGTTTTTTTTCGGTTGAAGAAATTATAAAACTCGCTGAAAAAGTAGGTTTAAAAGAAATACAGACAATCTCCACAAAAGATATGACGGAAAAATACTTTAAGAACAGAACCGACAACCTTCTACCAGCAAGCGGAGAATTTTTTTTAGTGGCAAAGACCTTATAAAACATGAAAAAGAATAGTTCCTTGCAACCAATATGTAGTGATATAAAATGGCTGAAAGCAATGTTTGGGCCGGTGTTTTACCATAGATAAACCAATCTATGCGTTCTCCGCACAAAAACGGCTATTTATAAATAAGGCTAAATTTGGATTGAAAGACAAATTAAAAGAGAATATTTTTATGGGGCATATCAGAGAATACTATGAACGCATAATAAAATTACAGGAAACAGAATGGAAATTTATCTCTTGCCATTTTAACCGAAAAGTGTTTGCCAAAAACCAAATCATCACACGACAAGGTGAAACAGAAAATTTCCTTTCATTCATCGAAACAGGCATTGTTCGGTTTTACATTCCTGATGATGAAAACGAGCTGACTTTCAACTTCAGTTTTGACAAAGAGTTTACTTGTGCCTACGACTCATTCTTGACACAAACGCCATCCGAATACGAATTACAGGCATTGACCGAAACTGTGGTTTGGCAAATCTCCTTTGAGGATTTGCAAAAAGTCTATGCTCAAACCAAAGTCGGGAATTATTTGGGACGTTTTGCTTCCGAGAAGTTGTTTTTAGCCAAAAGCAAACGTGAATTATCTTTATTGAAATACAATGCAAAAGAGCGTTATTTAAGACTCTTTAAAGAACAACCCGATATTCTGAAATTCATTCCGTTAAAATACATCGCTTCCTACATCGGAATTACACCACAAGGCCTGAGCCGAATCCGCAGACAAATTACGTAACAATCACGAACACCGCTGAAAAATCTATGAACAACGTAATTACTTAACATCGGTTCATTGTCTTCCTTGTTTGTTCTTTTGAACTTTGCAATAAAATCAAAAGAATGAAACGACCCATTTTAGCATACGGACACAGCATTTTGAAACAGAAATGCGACGACATCGAAAAGGATTACCCTGAATTGGATAAACTGATTGCAGATATGTGGGAAACGATGGAAAATGCCAATGAATGCGGTTTGGCTTCACCTCAAATCGGACTTCCCATAAGACTATTTATCGTGGACAGTAAAACGACTTTTGAAAATCTCGATGAACAAGACCAAGAAATCTATTTTGAGAAAAATGATAGCGGAATAAAGGAAACATTCATCAATGCAAAAATCATTGAACGTTCGGCAGAGCTTTGGGAAGACTAAGAAGGCTGTTTGAGTATTCCGGAATTATCACAAAAAGTAAAAAGGCCTTGGACTATTACGATAGCATATTACAATAAAGATTTTGAACCGCAGAGAAAGACATTCAGCGGAACTACCGCAAGAATGATACAACACGAATACGACCACACAGAAGGGATATTATATCTTGACTACCTGAAACCGCTGACCAAAAAACTGTTGGAAGGGAAACTCAAAAAAATAGCCCGAGGACAAATAAAAACAAGATATCCTATGAAGTTCGTGTAACAATACTGCCGACCTCAACCTATAAAACTCAAACATCACGAAGCTTCATCGTAACTTAGTGCAGCGTTATCACTTACCCAAAGGAAGTCACAAAGGCTTCAACCCCTGTTGACAAATGCGCAGCGGTTGGTTTGCACATATCTATGTACTTTTGATTACTTCTGATAAAAAAAAACATCTATCTCATTAAATGTATTAGCCAAAACTTAATCTGACATAATATGTTAAATTATTAATCTCCAAAAAAGTCAGATTATGAATCAGACACAAAAGTTGATCCAGCCCAAAATGGGACTATTGAAGTTAGCGGAGAAATTGGGTAATGTGAGTGAAGCCTGCAAAGTGATGGGCTACAGCCGTGACAGTTTTTATCGATTTCAGAAGCTTTATGAAGAAGGCGGTGAGTTGGCCTTAAAAGAAATCAGCAGAAGCAAACCTATCCTGAAAAACCGGATAGATCCCTCCTTAGAGAGCGTGGTAGTGGCATATGCGGTTGAGCAACCGGCCAACGGCCAGTTAAGGGCTGCCAATGAGCTTAGCAAAAGAGGAAACAGTATAGCTCCCTCTACCGTACGGCAAGTATGGCTGAGGCATGATCTTGAAACGTTCCAGAAAAGGCTGAAAGCATTGGACGCCAAAGTTGCCCAGGACGGTCTGATCCTGACAGCCAGCCAGGTTGCTGCGATGGAAAGGAAAAAACAGGAAGAGGAAAACCGCGGGGAAATAGAAACATACCATCCCGGTTATCTGGGTTGCCAGGACACCTATTATGTAGGATACATCAAAGGAGTAGGCAAAATCTATCAGCAAACCTTTATAGACACTTACAGCAGAGTGGCATTTGCCAAGCTGTACGACCGGAAAAATGCCCTGGTGGCGGCAGACATGCTCAATGACAAAGTCCTTCCTTTTTATCAGGAACAGAACATAGACCTGCTGCGGATCATGACGGACAGGGGTACGGAATACTGCGGGGCCAGGGAACACCATGAATACCAACTATACCTCAATATCGAAGACATAGACCATACTAGGACGAAGGCCAAAAGTCCCCAGACAAACGGCATATGCGAGCGTTTCCACAGAACCATGCAGGAAGAGTTCTATGCCATTGCTTTCCGTAAGAAAATATACAGGAGCATCGCGGAAATGCAGACAGACGTAGACCTGTGGACCACTTTTTACAATCAGGAAAGAACCCACAGCGGGAGGTACTGCTATGGCAAAACACCCATGCAGACCTGGATGGACAGCAAATCTTTGGCAAAAGAGAAAAACATAGACTTACAGTTCGGACAAAATCCTAACTTTAACGTGTCAGAACAAACGGAAACGGGCTCTGCTGGGGAGCAACCCGTCAGGGATAGTCTGACCGGTGGAAATGAAAAATCGGATGCTAAACCCGCATCCGATTTTATAAATTCATTTTCATTGTAAATGCCTAGGAAAACCCTACCTGTCAGATTAAGTGTTAGTTATTACACATTAAAGGAAAATTACAAATCAACTAAGCGCCCTAAAATATTTTTTAATCAAAAAACATACTAATTAGTATGTTTTTTTTATCTTTGTATTCAAACATAAAAACAAGAAATATGCATACACATCATCACATCATTCCGGAATTTACAATCACCAATGCATTCGTTGCAGCGTTGATTGGTTTGGTATTTATCATCATCATGTCGTTTGTGAAAGAACCCTCCCGACAAAAGATCAACGCCATCATCATTGCCGGTGCAGGCGGAGTTTACTGGAGCGGCGGATTAGGCGTCTGTGAATATGTATTTGGTGCCGCCATGCTATTTGTTGCTTTCAAAGCCCTCAAGCATTACTATTTCATTGGTATTGGTTGGCTAATGCATACAGGCTGGGACATTATGCATCATCTATACGGTGATCCCATCATTCACTTTGCACCACTTTCGTCTGCCGGTTGTGCCGTGTGCGACGCTGTTTTAGCCATTTGGTTTTTCTTTGGTGCACCTACAATTTGGAACGTATTCAGAAAACAAAAAACAATTACGGCATAAAATGTATTCAACTTTATTAGTCTTTCACTCTTTAATTCGCTGGCTTGTTCTTGCCTTTTTGTTGTATTCTATTTACAGAGCATTTGTTGGTTATTTGAACGACAAGCCATTTTCAAAAACGGACAATGCTTTTAGACATTGGACGGCAACCATTGCTCACATTCAACTAATGGTTGGCATCATCCTTTATACGCAAAGCCCGATTGTAAAATACTTTTGGAGAAAAACCGAAACCGATTTACAGAATTTGGACTTAACTTTCTATGGCATAATACACATTTTCTTAATGCTGACCGCCATTGTATTATTGACAATCGGTTCTGCATTGGCAAAACGACAACCAACAGACAAAGAAAAATTTAAGACAATGCTGGTTTGGTTTTCTATTGCGCTAATCATCATTTTCATTGCTGTTCCGTGGACATTTTCACCATTGTCAAGCAGACCTAATTTCAGAACATTTTAAATATGAAATGAGCCATAAGAGTATTTCATCCCCAAAGAGATAATTATTTTGGCGAATTCCATCTGACAATAAAAAAATAAGAAATAAACAGATGAAAAAATATTTCACCACACCGATTGGACGATTACGGCTTCTTGCCTTTTTAGAGGGCATTTCGTTACTTGTTTTAGTTTTTATAGCCGTTCCATTAAAACATTATTTCGGCTACCAAACACTGTCAAAAAATCTTGGCCCCATCCACGGCGCCTTATTTTTGTTATTCGTGTTTAACGCTTTGCGTGTAGGCATTGAACAACAATGGAAATTTAGAGAAACAACTTGGAAAGTTCTTGTTGCTTGTTTCGTTCCATTCGGGACATTCTATATTGACTACAAAATCCTGCGCAAAATTGATAAACGATAAAATTTAAGTGTATAATAATATTGTCCGCTGAATGAAAAAATATTGCAATGAGATTTTTTTTCAATTGGAGGAAAAATTGAATGAATTATCATTTGAGGTTGACGATCCAATTTATTTGTCTGAAATAGCTATCAAGATGATTCTTGGTTGCCTAGCAGAATTGAAGAAATTTATTTTGGAAAGAGAATTTAAAAGTGATGAAGAAGAAATATATTTTTTTAAACATTTAAAACCCCAAATGGTTTCTAAACTTATTTATTATAATACCATTTTTAAAATTGAAACAAAAAGACCATTTGGAGGTGAGAAAACTCTCAGGAAATACCTGAATAAAGAATTGGAGAAGCTAAAACGTTTTTTTGACAATAATCTAGAATTTTATAAATATTACAGGACAAATAGCACTTATTTAGACCATAAATATTTTGTTCGGGGTAAACACGATATCAAATTGAGCTTAGACACTTTTTATTTTGAAGCTGACCATAGCTTTTCCACTTCTCATGATTACAAAGTAGCAAAGATTCTTGCCAATGATATGATACAAGTCTATCTCGAAGATCAATTAAGTATTAGCAATCAAAAAAAATATGACAATGATTCTTTAAAATGGACTGGGAGTAAAACGGCATTAACCGAACTGATTTATGCATTATATGCAAATGGTGTTTTCAATAATGGAAATGCCGACATAAAAGTTATCGCTAAAGTATTCGAATCCATGTTCAATATTGATTTAGGGGATTTCTACCACATCTTTATGGAACTGAAATTTCGAAAGATAAACCGCACCAAATTCATTGACAGCTTGCGTGATGCACTAATCAGGAAAATGGACGAACAGGATGGGCAATAACTATTGTGATTACAATATACCGCGTGGAAGATGAACACCTTTCGTATGTACAATACTCTCTGAAATCTGTGGAGCTTCTTCCGGTTTTTCCATTTGTTCCGTAGATTCTTCCTTGGTTTCGAGCGTGATAGATAGTTGTATCTTCCGCTCAACGGAAGCCAATTCCGTTTTCAATTCGCTCAATCTACTTTCTTTAGACCACGTACCGTTAAGCACCTCCTGTAGAACAGGTACATCCTTTTGTATTTCGGCTATTTTCTTTTGCTCTTGTTCAATATAGGCGGGCAGTTTTTCCAATGCGTTGAGAAAATTCATTGATGCCAATTTCTCATCTTTGGCAATGATGCCGTTATTATAGGTGTATTTGATATTTCCCTCGCCCTGCACCAGAAAGCGGTTTACCCGAATATCCACGCCCTCTTTTTCCGACATTTCCGTTTTTACCAACAGCTGAAAACCGTAGAGGCTACCGATTTCTTCATAATCCCCACCAGTGCGGGCTTTGTCCGCAAGCTGATTGAGCTTTGCACCGATTTTTTTGATGTCCGCATTGGGCGATAAACCGTCCAACTGAACAGGATTGGCAATCGTACCGTCAGAACGTTTTTGAATACGCCCTTGCAGGTTGTTCCAGTCAAGGCTCATACGGTCAAAGCGGGATTGGGCTTTCTCAAGTTCTGCCGTATAGTCTTCCAATTTGTATTTAGCACTGAACTTAGAACGATTAAAAGCCTGTTTTTCGCTTTCCAATCCGGCAATCTGTTTTTCCAATTTCGCTTTGTCCAACAAATCCGTATTTCCCGAAAGGATAGCCACATACTCTGAAAAATTCATCCCCGACTTTTCGTCCATACTGCCCTCATCAATGGTACGTTTGCCGAGATTATTGGTTTTTAACTGGTCTATAAACAGTTGTTTATTATACAACAGGTTGAACTTGTAACTATCCAATGATTTTTCTACGGCATAGATAATCACATCTACTTTGTTATCGGCAAAGAATTTGGCAATTTCATTGCCCTTACGGATTGCCCGACCGTCCCGTTGAGCAAGGTCGGACGGTCGCCACGGCGTATCGAGATGATGAACGGCAACGGCTCTTTTTTGTGCATTGACACCTGTACCCAACATACTTGTAGAACCGAACAGCACACGGATTTTACCCTCATTCATTCCCTTGATAAGTTCTTTACGCTTTTTGTCGGTATTCGCTTCCTGAATAAAGCGGATTTCATGAGCCGGAATACCGTGATCTTCCACCAGCTTGCGTTTGATTTCGGAGTAGATATTCCATTCGTTCGGCTTGTACGTTCCCAAATCCGAGAACACGAATTGCGTACCTTTTTGTGCGTTGAACTTATTGTAATATTTTGCGATATTCTTGGCACAATGCGAAGCCTTGTTGTCGGGATGGTCTTGGTAATGGGGGCTTACCATTCGCATATCCAATGACATCTTACGGGCGTAATCCGTAGCGATGAGCATTTTTGCTTTTTCTTCGCTTTGCGATAAAGGCTGTCTGCCGAGCAAGGTAGCGTTGCCCGTTCTGGCAAACTCCATTAGTTTTTGGATAAACACTTCTTGGTCGGGCGTAGGCGGTATGTTATAAAGAATTTCGTTTTTATCGGGGCGGTCTATGCCTATGTCTTTCGCAGTGCGGTAATCCGTAATTTCGGAATAGAATTGAGCCAATTCCGGCACTTTGATAAAGTAGCGGAAACGCTCTTTTGCCACGATATTGTTAGCCACCGAAAATTCATAATCGGTTGTTTTCTTCGCATAAATCGCCGCCCACGCATCAAAGGAGTTAATGCCCTGTTTTGCCAATGCTCCTGGTCGCAGGTATTTGAACAGCAGGTATAATTCGGTTAGCGAATTACTAATGGTAGTTCCCGAAAGAAAGGTCGCACCCATATCCGCATCAATCCGCTCCTGTATGGTACGGATAGCAAACAAAAGGTTCATTGCCTTTTGGCTGCCATCCACATTTCCCAATCCGGCAACCCGTGTATGCCTTGTGTTGAACATCAGGTTCTTGAACTGGTGGCTTTCGTCCACAAATAAGTGGTCTATGCCCATCATTTTGAAGTCCACAATATCATCTTTTCGGTTTTCAATGTCGTGTTGCAGCGTCTTGAGCTTTACTTCAAGGTTTTCTTTCCGCTTGATTACCCCGGCAAGCATTCCCCTGGTCACTTCCTTGCCTTGCGATTGCAGAGCATCGAGATTACGCTCTACGCTGTCCAGTTCTATTTCGAGAATTTTCTTTTGAATTTCGGGACTTTGGGGTATCATTCCGAATTGGTCGTGTGTCAATATCACGCAATCCCAATCGTTGTTTTTAATATCCCCGAAAATCCGCAGGCGTTTTTGTGGCGTAAAATCCTCTTTGCCCGGAAACAGGATTTTTGCGTGTGGGTAGGCGGTGCGATAGGCTTCCGCTATTTCGTGGACATTGCTTTTGAGCCCGATAATCATTGGTTTGTGTGCCAGACCCAAACGCTTCATTTCCTGTGCTGCCGTACACATTACGAGTGTCTTCCCTGCACCTACTTCGTGGTCGCAGATAGCACCGTTGTTCAGCTTTATCATCCAAACGGTGTCCTTTTGGCATGAATACAAATCTTCAATGCCCAATGCCTTACGGTCTAAGCCCGGAAATTCCTGGTGCGTTCCGTCATAATTCGGGCGGACGAAGCAGTTAAAGGTATCGTTGTATTGGTCGGTCAGCCTGGTTTTGAACTCGTCGTTTTGGGCATGAAGCCATTCGGTAAAGGCGGTACGGATTTCGTCAATCTTGGTATTCGCCATTTGTATGGCTTCCATATCCCGCACCTTAACTTCCTTATCGTCAATCGTGATTTTCTTGGTAATATCCGGTACGGTATTGACAAGGGCGTGTTTGAGCAGGGCAATCCCGTCAAACGTCCGGCTTTCGGCTTTGACGGCGTATTTGTCCCATATATGCACATTCTTCTGGTCGCATTTAACGGAAAAATCATCGGAGCTTTCTGAATAATGAATGTTTACTTCAGTATCGAAAAGGTACGAAGCAAAACGGGCATAAATACCGGTGGGTATCCACCGTTCGCCCAAATTAAAATCGAGTTCCTCAAATTCGATACGTCTTGGTCGGGCTTCTTCCAATACGGTAAGACTCGCTTTGGCTTCGGCATCATCAGGGTTGTTCTCAATATAGGTTCTTACGTCTTGGGCTTTTTCTACAACGTTCCCCGAAATCCAACGTTCGGATATTTCGTATTCCTTTTGAAGTGGGTTATAAAAAATACGACCGTGTAACGCTTGTTTCAACGCATCATCGGTCATACCGCTGATTTCGGACATATAGCCCAAATCAACGCTTCCGTATTTGTTCAGCGATGCCGCCAATGCCTCTTCGGGATTGTCCGTTGCTATGGTTATGGTAGAGAAACTTACAGGGCGGCTGAATATATCTGCCTTGTGTACCACGCCACCAACCACACGCTCCAGATAAGGCATTTCCTTACCCGCACTATCCGTCTTGATGAGCTTGATATTGTCGGCACTGTTGAGGTTGCCGTACCTTTTGACAAACGCATCGTACAGGCGGTTAAGGTTTTCCCGTTCTTCTTTATGTTCAACTTGTTGCTCGACTTCTTTGGTGTAAAGCTGTTGGTAAATATCACGCACACCAATATAGGCTTCGGCTCTTGCTTTCTGTAAGGGGGGTAATTGCAAAGGGTGGAAAACCGCCGTACCGTCTGCGGTATCTACATCTTGCAGATTACCGACCCAACCGTTATCCACTACAAGGCAGTCGTTACGGTGGAACGGTTGCAGTTCACCACTGTACGGAGCAGGCTCGGGAATGGTATTGTTGGCAATGATGGGAATGACTGGCGTATCCACCCGGCCATTTCCGTATGTTTGTGAAAACAGGTCGCCAATGACTTCCTGTTGTTTGTCATTTATTTGTGATATACCATTATTATTAGCAGTACCGCTGGATTTTTGAGGTGTATAAGGCTGTTGCATAGCACCACCGAACAGGTCAGTTTGACGACTTATTGTTCCTCGCCTTTTCTTTGCTGTTTGTCTTTGGGCTTGCGTGTTTTTTTGGGGTGGAACAACCACCATTACAGGTTCGCCCGCATTTTCAAACAGGTCAAAAATGCTCAACTGTTTTAGCTCCTGCGGACTTTCCCGATGAATTGCAAGGTTTGGTGTAGGTTGTGGCTTTTGCTGAATGATTACAGGCTCAACAACCGGAGGTGTTACCTTTGGCTCACTTGAAATTTGGAGGACAGTCTCATCGTCCATACCACTGTTGTACAAAGCCAAATTCAGGTATTTTCCAAAATCTTCGGAAAGCATTTGCTTCAAATCTTTGCCAATGCCGTCTACTCCGCTTTTGTGCGTATAGATGAGTGCCGGTTGCCCGTAAGGGTCAGTATCTAATTTACTATCGGTATGTACAATTCGGGCTGGATTTTCGAGAAGCACATTAACCGAAATGTTGTTGGGGTTGATATAGGTTTCACAAAAGCGGTTTTCTCTCCACGAGAGCATTTCCTTTCCTGTATTTTTTTGCAGAATAATCAGGTCGCTGCCGACCTCTGTGCCTGCATATTCCGCAAACAGGTTATTGGGTAAGCGTATAGCGGCAACCAAATCATTATCCTGCATCAACGCCCTGCGTATCGGTTCGTTCTTCGGACTGTTGAGAACGCCCTGTGAAGTAATGAAAGCCAATATACCGCCTTCACGGAGCATATCCGTTCCTTTCAGAAAGAAGTAATTGTGTATGCTTCGGGCAGCCTGCACACGGGCTGGGTCTTGTCCTCTTGAATAGGAAAGGTCAAATACAGACGTATCGCCAAACGGGATATTGCTGGCAATAATATCATAGCTGTTTTGTTCCTTTTCGGGAATTTCCTCAAAACCGCTTATGCGAATAGTGCTTTCGGGATAAAGGTGTTTTAAGATTTTGCCTGTCAATAGATCCTTTTCATAAGCGGTAACTTTGGGTTGTTGATTTTCCGAAAAGGATTGGATGTATGAGCCGATACCTGCGGAGGGCTCAAGGAACTTGCCAATCTTTATACCGTTATCTTGCAAGGTGGTTGAAATGGCATCAATGACCTGTGGCGGAGTATAAAAAGCCGTCAGTACGGAGCTTTTCATACTATCCACATACCTGCGGTATTGCTTATCGTCTTCGGCGTTTTCTTTGAGCAGTTGGTGGAGTTCCTGCGTAATGTTGAAAAGGTCGTGTTCTGATCTTCTCCAGGGATTGATGTCTTTTTCGTTTTCAATAGGGTTCAGCACGAATTTAAGCCCGCCGAATCCGCTGTATTGCATCATTAGCAGTCTTTCGCCTACGGTAGCTTGCCGGTTCTCCTTTTCCAATGTAAAAGCAATCCGCAAGGCATCAATATTTTGTTGGAGGTGTTGCTTTTTACTGAAGCCCATTTTCCTCAATCCATATTGCGATTATTCCAATCAGTTCGGTATAAAGCAGGTCAAACTCATAACCGTATGCGAAATCATCGGTCAGTTCATATCGGGCAAAAACAGGCTCGCAGACAGGGAGCATTTTAAGAGCAAACGGTCGCAGTTCCTCGTCTGCCATTACGGTATCAAACTCATTGCATACCACTTGGAAAACTGTGTCAAACTTAGAAAAATGTAAACCCTGAAAAAGTATGTAATTGGCAATCTCATTGCACTGTTCAATCGGGTTTCCCGAACGGAAAGCACCCTCATAAGCATTGGCTGCCCACGATGAACGCTGGTCAATAAATTTTTGGTCATGAGCCTTTTCTGGAAAGCTGCTGTTTAGTAATTCTTGCAGTCGTAATCTGAAATACGACAAGTCTTTTTGCTGTGTACCCATACAATAATTTTGTTTAGATTTTTACTGAAAGCCTAAAATTATAGCGATAGATAAGTGACTTTGAAGATGTGGCAGGGTTTGGCGTTGAGAGGTAGGATTTGGCGTAAGTATATTAAGAGAGAGGGATTTATTTTGTATTTTTGTAAATATTAATGTTGAGTATATACAGCGTAATTTACATTATGAACAATTATGGAAAAAAGGACTAAAGGAGCTTGGGTTATAAATCATACTAACAAACTAGTAGAAATTAAAGATACTTATGAGTTTGAGGATATTGAACTTGCTGGAAAATGTGGTGTTTTTCTGTCAAATTTAGCAGCATCAGATGAACAAAGTAATTTGAGTTTGGATAAAGTTAATGCTATAGCCAAAGTATCTAACATAAAAAAAACAGAGATTGAAACTATAAAATCAAAGCTTAAAGAAGCAAGATTGATCGATACAGCTAATAATGGGGCTATTTCCGTTTTAGGAGTAACAACTTCGGCTGTTCTTGGTCATACATCTGATATTTTTGATAATAATTCACCATCAAACTTTCAAAAGGCTGCCATAGAACTTTCTGATAACATTTCAGATTTACCAAAAGGTGAGAAAACATTAAATGAATATATATCTGATACTTACACATTAACTAATGCAGAAACTAAAGACCTTTTTTTGCAAGCGGAAGAAATTGGATTTGTTGATTATGAAGTACTAGACGATAAAAGTAAATTATATTTTAATGGTAATTTGTTTCGTAGAGAAGGTGCTCAAAAAACAAATGCTGTTTTGTCATCCCTAAAATCTGATGAAACAAAAAAAATATTAGAATTGGATCAACTGCTAACTTCTAATGGCTGTTTAACGCTGGAAAAGGGTAAAGAAGTTTTAGGAGAGCAGTTGTTATCTAAGCTTCAATCCATAGGAATGTATGATTTTAATGAAGTAAGCAACTCCTCGGAGGCGAAAACTTTCATAACAAAACCATCCGCTTTTTCTAAATATGGTAATCCTTTTGAAGAGGATGCACTTGATTTAGCTAAAGCTTTTGTATCATCATTATATTATGGAATTAATTTTAGTTCTCAAGGGCGAGGTAAAATTTCGATGTTAGAAATATTATTGAGAAAGTTAGTGAACGGCTATGAAGTTGGACCTGCTACAGCTATTGGGGAAGATTATAAATTATTAGAACTTAAAAGAGTAATTCAATTAAGGAGAGATACAACTTATCCTAATCGCTACCATATGAGACTTTTAAAAAAGGATATTGGGTTATTGGCTATGCAAGTGCTAGAGTTTGGAGATACAACAGAGCAAACAGTTTTAGGTTCTGGTATTTATACGGGTAGTGTAACTAACTATATTGGTCCCGAAAACAAACGTCAGATTAATAGAAAAAAACAAAGTACGCAATCTAAAAAATCTGTTGGAGAACTTTTAAGAACATTTAGAAACTAATTAATGGAAAATCAACAAAATAATATAACAAAGGGAGAATTAATGGAAGAATTTATTAGAAATTATTTCATTAATTCTGGGTATTTTGTAGTTAGAGGTATTAAATATAGATATGAAAATAATGACATCACCGATGTGGATTTATATTTATATGGACGTTCTTCTAGTATAACTAGACAACGAATTAATGTTGATATTAAAAACAAAAAATCTCCTCAAGCTTTCGAACGTATACTCTGGGCAAATGGATTAAGAGAGTTGTTGAATTTTGATAGTTGTATTGTTGCAACGACTGACCAACGACCTGTTGTTCATAAATTTGGACAAATTCATAATACGATAATTTTAGATGGTGCTTTTCTGTCAAAATTACGCTCAAACTCCTATCCTGAAAGATTGTCCGAAGAAGAATTGTTACAAAGATTTGCGAGAAATAAAAGCTATAAAACTTTTGGGAACAAAGATTGGAGATATATTTATGAAGAATCCAAATCAAGACTATTATCAGAATTGGACTTTTCTGGATTTAATGCTGCATTATCTTATATAGCATATTTTGTGGAAAAAGTGGTAACTGATTTCCAAAAGCGGGAGGAGGCTACTAGACTCTTGTATTTAATTATATCTCATTTATTAATCACTATTGATTTCATTCTTAAAGACGTTGCATTTCTAGACGTTTCTGAAAGAGAGAAAAAATTATTGAATGGTTTTAAATTTGGAAATTTAGGTAAAGAAGGCGTAGATAAGATAATTTCTATAGCCGTTCAGATTTCTGGTAATAAATCTGCCAACTCCTTCTTAAAATCACTAGAAGGTATCCCTATTGAGATATTAAAGGATTTTTTCAGCAAGAATGAAAACACAAAAAACTTATTCACTTGGGCTCGTGACTTTGAAAAGATTGGATTTAATAACCACTTTATTATTCCTGAAGATCTTGACTCACATTTGAAGGGTGTTATTTCATTATTGCTGGATTTCTTAGGTGTTGATCGAAATAAGTTTTTCAATTCCTTCCAAGCTCAAAATCAAATGAAAATTCCTTTAAAAGAAAAGCCAGAGAACAAAAACAAATCAGAAAGTTGAAAATAATGACAAAGCCCTCCAAAATAGGAGGGCTTGTTATTTGGTAAGTAATCTAAGCATCCTACTGACTTCAATATCCATTCGTGAAAAGGCAAACCATTTTTTACCCAGGTCTTTGAGCGATGCTCCGATATGGTATAATTCCGTTTGGTCTATGATTAAAAAGCGGTCGTGTGCATCAGAGAAAATCTTAATCTCAATAGGCGGGTATTGGCTGTTGTAGCGTTGCAGGTCTAACCGTAACTGATTGCTGATACTTTTGGTATAGATTGTTGCGGTTACATTTGTTTTGCGTTTACCCAATAGGGTCAGTACGGTATCGTCCACGTAATTATCCAGCAGGATAATGGAACTTTCGGCATTTCTGATTATATCCGATACAAATGTATAAGCATCAAAGACCTGACCATTATAGAAAATGCCTTTGTCACTTTGGAGCTTGTCGCTTTCCAAAGCCTTAAAAATTTCCTCAATCTTTTGGTCGGTTTCTAATTGCCTTATCTCCATCTTATCTAGTCTATGAAACAGAGAAGCATTGCTGATTAGCATACGTCGCATTTCTACAAATGCGTCCATAATATCAATACTCACTCTTACAGCCACATCGGAGCGAAGCACTGCGGATAGCATCGCTATCCCTTGTTCGCCGAAAACGTAGGGCAGATAACGTCTTCCGCCTCGCCCTACGTTTGAGGTTCCAATTTGGAACCTCAAAAAATCGGCTTCGTCATTGGTCAGTTGAAAACAGAACTTTTCGGGAAACCGCTCTATATTCCGTTTTACGGCTTTGTTCAGGTTCTTTGTTTCTACTTGGTACAAAGTAGCAAGGTCGCTGTCCAACATCACCTGCTTATCACGAATGGTGTAAATCAGTTTCTTGATTTCCATTGGATTAATGGTAGGTTTATTTTCCATTACTTTTTATAACTTTTATTTTTAGCAAATTCAAAGGAGGTCTTGTAATCTTCATTCAATACGATATAGGCATCGAATTTCTTTCCGGCTTTAGTGGTCATTCCTTTGATAAGAGCCGTTTTGCCTTTATTGACAAGGTTTTCAATATCGGCTATACCGATTTGCACGCCACATATATTGCGGAACTGTACCCAATTACAAACCTCATCAGGGCATTTGGCAAGTTTATAACGGATTATTAACTGTTGGCTTTTGCATTTCGGGCAGGTAAGTTTTGGCAGGTTCGTATTGGCAATGGAAGTCTGCAATAATTCATGGGTAATAGTAGAAGCGTAGGTTTCCATTTCCTTTTGGAACGCTCCGGCATCCGCTTCGCCCGTTTCAATTTTCTGTAACGCCAATTCCCATTCGGCGGTCATTGCCACATCTGCAATTTTCCGTTCTTTGACCAATTCATACACCTGCAAACCCTTTTCGGTTGGGATTAAGGATTTTTTTTCCCTTTGGATATAGTTGCGGGTAAACAGCGTTTCAATGATTGATGCCCTTGTGGCAGGCGTACCGATACCGATGTTTTGCAGAGCTTTCCGTTCTTCCTCGTTTTCAATTTCCTTACCTGCGGTTTCCATAGCCAACAAAAGTCCGGCTTCGGTATAAAGCACAGGCGGTTTGGTTTTCTTTTCCAAAACGGCAGCTTCCTTGATTCTGAGTTCATCGCCCTTTTTCAGTTCGGGCAAATCCTGTATAGGTTCGGTATAATCGTCCGTAAAACTGCCTTTAATGGTGCGCCAGCCCGGTTCCATAACCTTACAGCCTTTTGCCGTAAAATCGTAATACAATGCCTGTAACTCCACATCGGTAATCTCTTTGATGCAGGCCCCAGAAAGGGCTTCGAGCAACCGAAAGGCAATCATATCATAAACCGCATTTTCCTTTGCGTTCAGAGCTGAAGGTATTTTATCCGTAATCAACAAACCGTGATGGTCGGTAACTCGTAAATCGTTTATAATACGTTTGTTGAAACGACCCCATTTTATTTTGGATACGGCTTGCTTACAGGTTTCCCTGCCCTGCAAAGCCCTTACAAGGTTCGGAATTTCCGCCCACATATCTTCGGGAATGTATTTGCTCCCGGTGCGTGGATAAGTAATAAATTTCTTTTCATACAGGTTTTGAGCAATGTTGAGCGTTTCTTCAGCGGAAAGGTTGAGCTTTTTGTTGGCTTCTTTTTGTAGTCCTGTCAGGTCAAATAATAAAGGTGGTTGCTCTGTAACGCTTTTTGTTTCTACCGAGGTAACGATAATCGTATTCCCGTTCCTTTCAATACACCTGAGCGCATCTTCTGCCTGCCTTTGGTCGTCCCATTTGGTTTTGGAAAGGCTTTTAAAATCAATGAACTCTTTGTTGTGCAACAACTGTATCTGACAATATTGTTTTATCGAGAAGTTTTTGTTTTCCAGATAGCGTTTGCAAATAAGAGCGAGTGTAGGTGTTTGCACCCTGCCGAGTGAATACACGCCGTTTCCTGCGGCAATGGATAAAGCCTGTGTAGCATTGATGCCTACGAGCCAATCGGCACGGCTTCTGCCTTGTGCAGCCTGGTACAATCCGTCAAATTCCTTTCCGTCTTTCAGATTGTCAAATCCCTGCTTGATGGCTTTTTCGGTAAGTGAGCTTATCCAAAGACGTTCAAACGGTTTGCTGCATTTCAGGTGTTCGTAAATGTATCTGAAAATGAGTTCACCCTCACGTCCGGCATCGGTCGCTACAATAATGCTATCGCTTTTATGGAATAGTTCTTTGATGACCTTTAGTTGTTTTAATGCACCTGCATCAGCAGTATAGCCTTTGTCTTTTTTAACCTTGCGGACGGTCAGCAAAAACGGGTTGGGCAATATTGGCAGGGCTGATTTATCAAATCCCGATATGCCGTAATCTTCTGGCATTCCTAATCCGATTAAATGACCGAATGCCCAGGTAACAAAATAGCCATTGCCCGTCAGGTAGCCGTCCTTTTTATCGGATGCTCCCAACAGGCGGGCTATTTCCCTTGCTACGCTTGGTTTTTCTGCAATGATTGTTTTCATACTTTATCTTTTTACGCCTCTTGATTTTGCAGAGGTTCGGGGCTTTTCCTGTTGTTCCTGCTGCTTTTTGTCTTTCGGGGTTTGCTGACCAGTCTTCAAAGGCTCTTTGATGTTCTTGGTCGCTTCGTTGGTTTTACCCTCCGAATTGACGGCGGTCTGCGTTTTGTTGGCTTCGGTAGGTTTCGCCTGCTCTTTGAGTTTGTTCGGATTTTGAAAGGAGAACTCCGTTCTATTGGTATCCTTGTTGAGCGTGATGTAGCCCTGGTATTTCTGCCCTTTCTTATCTACCAAACCATCAACATAGACGGTTTGCCCGGCTTTGAACTTATCGTATTGTTCATCGTTGAGTTCCTTGCCCCTGAAAGTTCTCGGAATTTCATTGGATTGGCTTTGCTGGTTATTTTTTTGGTTGCTTTGCGACTGCCGATTATTGTTGCTCCTGTCAAACAGGAACTCTACATAGCGTTTATCCGCATTGAATTGTACAGTTGCGGAAAATTCATTTCCTTTCGTGGAAGTCATACCCTCCAAATAGAGCGGTTTACCCTCCATCAAGATCTGCTTTTGCTGGTCATTCAGCTTTATGCCCTTAATCTCATTGGGAATCTTGATGAAATCTGTCTTTAATGCAATCAGCTCATTGGTAAGCCTGTCTACGCTGACAATGGACGGCATCATTTCCCCCGTTTTGGTATTTTTCAAATCGACAACACGTCCCATATTGCCTGTTTGGAGCAGGTTTTTCTTATCCTCATCGGTAAACTTGTGTCCGAAAAATTCCATATTCAGGTTAGGCTCCCTGCGTACACCGTGTATTGCCGCCACGACCTTACCGTCTTCTGCAAGTTGTAATGACAATCGTGCATCGGTACGGACAATGGCAGTGTCAAGGTTTACACCGATAGGCACAAGCTCATTGGTTTTGTACCCCCTCAATAAAGGGTCGAGCAGGTTTCTTTTTTCCAGGTACTCCTTGTTTAACCCAAGATTGTTCATTGTTTCCCAATCAATCTGTTCCGGCCTGAAGCGGTATTCGCTATTTTCCGATGTGGTCTGTGTTGTTTCCATATCTTTTTTGTTTTCTTGTTTTTGTTCTTGCGGGGTTTCCGGTTTTACCTCGTGTTCTTTCATCACTTTTTCACCTTCGGAAGTAGGATTAGCTACATGCTTCTGAAATTCCTTTGCTTTATTTACGGCCTCGTCAGCCGAAACCTTGAAAAATGAGAACTGCGTGGGATCTTTCAGCTGTCTCCAAAAATTGGATAGAAAATTGGAAATGAAATCACCGTGTTTGTCCAGACGCATGAACAGGTTTTCGTTTCTCTTGGTGGGGTCAACGGTTTCCATTTTGCCGTTTTCATCAATGCTTTTTACTGCCTGGATTTTCTTTTTTTCTTTATCCAGCACTAGCAATATGTCCGAAAGCTGTTCGGGCATTTCCTGTTTGTTTGTTGTTTCTTCGCTCATGATCTTAAAAATTTAAAGTTTACCGCCGAAAGTAAAAGAAGCGTTCACCACCCTGTATGATGTGGCACTCAAAGGCAGTGTTTGGCGTTCATTGGCATTCATTTCTTTGGTGGTGGGTTAAAGCTCTCCCTTATGAATTGATGCACGTCGGACAGTTTATAATATAGCTTTCCACTTATTGTATAATAGGGAAGCTTGCCAATAGAGCGATACCGTTGCAGGGAACGGTTGCTGATTTTCAGCATCTGTAACACATCCTGATTGTCCAACAATTCTTCGCCGTCTATACTGTTTCTCTTTTTTCTCATATCGTCTATATTGTCGCTGAGAATATCGAAGCGAGTCATGATACGATCCATCCACGCCAAAAATTCCATTCTGTCTATATTCATAGCGTCCTGTTTT
This sequence comes from Arachidicoccus sp. BS20, assembly GCF_001659705.1. Taxonomy (NCBI): domain Bacteria; kingdom Pseudomonadati; phylum Bacteroidota; class Chitinophagia; order Chitinophagales; family Chitinophagaceae; genus Arachidicoccus; species Arachidicoccus ginsenosidimutans. Next base: position 2,442,339 of record NZ_CP015971.1, on the reverse strand, counting down.
GTGAGTTACGGGAATTAAGCCTTCTGCCTTTCTCGATATAGCTTTTGCCTTTTGCCATTAATTCTTGCACAAATTCATCATTGCTTTGCACGGCATTGGCATTTAGCATTTCTTTGATGGCCCCGATGGTGTAGAAATATTGTCCGTAAATCTTGGAGTAGGTGATTTCTCCTTTGGTACGCATACGCCACAATGTCTTTTCGCTGATGTGCAGGTACTGGCATACCTCGTGGTTGTTAAGCCACAGGTCATCGTAGCTTGTGTCTTCCAACTTTTTTAGATGGTTGGAAATGGTATTGATACGGCTGTTGAGCTGTTTCCACGCTTCTTCTTCAATTGTGATTATTTTCATCGCATTGCTCCTTTATGTTTACAATGCAAAATTCCCAATGGTAATAGAATTTGTCCGCCAATGCTTACCCATTGGTTCAGCAGTTTTTTGAAAATTTTTACAATTTATATAACCACTTATGAATTAATAGATTTGTTGAACCCACATTGGAATTTGCATTGTAATGAGCAGTTTTTGCCAATTGGCAGATATGGGCAGAGTATAAAATTTGGGATATGAAAAAGCAGTCCTTACAATTTTAAGGTCTTCAGTAGGATAGGTCTTTGTCCATATATTCTTCCAGTGCGGCTTTAAGCTGGTCCAAAAATGCGGTTCTTGAACCTGCCCTCGTCTTCATACGGTGGAATGCATGGTGAATATCGTTTAGCGGGATTTTGAACAATACCTGGAAAATCAATGCTAATTTTCGTATGCTTATTTCGCCATGGGATACGGATGCGGATGCATAAATTGCATAGATCAATTCTATGAGTGCATTTTGGCTATTTGTCCACGAAATGTCTTTAGTAGCATTTTTGTCTACGATTATTGAATCCGGGCTGTTTTCAGGGTCAATTTTGGTAACGAGATAGGTGTAAAGTAGTTCATTGGCAATAATACGTGCAATTTTGTTATCATAATAAGTCGAAAAACCAAGGTCTATTTCAAACACCCCGCTCTTTAATCCGTCATGGTAATTGATTTGACCAAGCCTGAAATAAACCTCGTCGCGGTCAGACCTTCCTGCACGGTAATACCTGTAAAAATCTTCGTGGCATATCGTTTCGATGTATTCTGATTTGAGTTTTCTCAATTGGCTTTCATAGTAGCTATTATACAATTTACCATTACTTACCGGACAGGCAATTTCAATACGAAATACCTTGTTGTAATAGATGAGCTTGCCCATGATCTGCGGCTTGATATTCTTGAAAAAATCAATCTCCTGAGCACCGTTCACAAATCCGGTCTGCAAGACCTTTGTTTTCACGGTATATAATAATTCCTGCAAATACAGGAGCATCTGATAAGCTTCATCAACTGTTTTTAGCATCTTAGAAGATAACTTATCTTCCATTCGCTTGATATCGGATATTATTTTACTCAATACGATTTCCATAGCTTCATCTTTTTGGGGTTTCTCATAATTTGCCTCTGGATAAGAGTACGGTATATAAAACAAAGCTTTGAAATTATTTCAAAACCTTTCCCACAGATGTACCACAGTGTGGAAAGATTTTTTGAAATTTCTGACAGAATAAAAGGATAATAACCATTAACATATTACCCTTTATTTATTAAATTTGTGGTTGTGATTTACAAGGTAATTAAATGAAAGCAAGTGCAGTAAGCACCATTACTAAGTCGTTACCGATAGTATTTCCAAATCTTGTAAACTACTCTTTATGAACCTATTGGGTTTAAAATAATCTTTTTTACAAAAAAATTTGAAGAAGAATTTGGCAAACCATTGGAAAATTATTTTATCAAAACATGGTATTCAAACGATGTAGGCTTGCGAAAGCCTTATGCAGCTTCGTTTTCAGCATTGTTGGAAAAAGAAAATTTAACCCCGGACGAAACATTATTTATCGATGATACCATTGGAAACATCGAAGGCGCAACGCAAGCCGGATTGCAAACGATACATTTAGTTCCACCGAAAACGGTATTGGATTTGGAGTTGTAATTTTTGCTATACCACAGAGAATACACGGAGCTTCACACAGAGTTGCACAAAGGAAACTGAACACGCTTGCACGTCATGCCGAACTTGTTTCAGCATCTCAAAATGCGGCAAAACTACTTATCTTTGATTTCTTCAAAATCGATATACTCGCCTGCCGTAGAAGAGGTGTTTGCGGTTTTGTGATTATCAGTCGTAGTGCGGGTTTCGGTTTGCTGTTGATTGTCTTGCATATTGCGAATATTTTCTCTTACCGTTTTTGTAGATTTCCATATCGGCAATATAAACCCTACTATAAAACGGAACACGAAATACAATATCAATCCAAGAATAAAATATCCTAACATAGTTGAACAAAGATATTCTTATGTTGAGTTATCGGTTGAATTTTTCGCCTATTTTTTCAAACGCTTAACAAAACTTATATGCCGCGAATACACGAATAATTTTATTCATTCGTGCATTTGTGGCATTAGCGTTCAAAACAAAGCAAGCTGTTTCGAGGCAATATTAAAGCTTTTCCTGTGATGAATGCACAAGCCGTGAATGTCAATAGCGGCACGATGTTCAGCCGTTCCGTATCCTTTGTTTTTTTGCCAATTATACATTGGGAAATCATTGTGCAGTTTTTTCATGTACTCATCGCGATGTGTTTTTGCGAGAATACTTGCTGCGGCAATGTTTGCATATTTTCCGTCTCCTTTGACAATACATTGATGCGGAATAGTTTTATACTTCGTAAAGCGATTGCCGTCAATCAATAAAAAATCAGGTTGTAATTTTAAAGCATCAATCGCTTTGTGCATCGCTTTGAAAGATGCTTTGAGAATATTAATTTCATCAATCTCTTCCACGCTGCAATTGGCAACAGCAAATGCAATCGCTTCCTTTTCTATAATCCGTCTCAGTTCATCTCTGTCTGCTTCCTTTACTTGTTTGCTGTCGTTCAATTTCGGATGATGAAAATCTTTTGGTAAAATTACCGCCGCCGCAAACACAGGACCTGCGTAGCATCCGCGACCTGCTTCGTCGCATCCGGCTTCTGATAATTCGGTTTGATAAACAGTTTCTAACATAGAACTCCAAAAATAAATAACCGCAGACGAAGCGAAAAATATTTGCTGCGCTGCGGTTATTTTTATTAAAGACTAATTAATTAGTTCCAAGTTTTTTCGCCTTTTTTCATTTTGTCAAGCGTTTGCAAATAAGTTGATTTATCACTTGATGCATCTGCGGCTTTTTGCTCCCATGCAATGGCTTCATCTTTCTTACCCATTTTGTACAAAATGTTTGCATAAGTATCTATATACTCCGGATTGCTGTTGTTTTGGAACGATTTTTTACTCCAGTCCAATGCTTCTGTAACACAAGTCATATCGGGACAATTCTGGAATACTGTCCACGCAAATTGGTTCAATTGTTCGTCGCTCGCTTTATCGCCATAAGATTTCATATAAGCAACAACTGCGGGTTCAAAATTGTTCCAATCGCCTTTTTCCATATAAAAAACAGTTTTGGAATATGCTAAGATTTCAGTTGCCTGCGCAGGATATTTTGTTTGCAATTTCGTTTGCAAAGCAGTCCAATCGGGCTCCGGCAAGTCAGATGCTTTCTTTATGTTTGGATTGTGTGGGAAAATGGCGGGATAAACTTCTTCTCTCATGATAATGCCTTGTACAACTTTATCTGAAGTTCCTTTTCCCATTACGGCGTCTACTTTTTCAGGCTGATGCAACATAATGCTGAAACCTGTGTCTTTGCTGCTTTGCGTAAAATTGCTCAGGAAAGTAAGATTGTCTTTTGTATATAAATCCTTTTGTGTAGCCAAATATTCATTCGCTGCTTTTTTCGCAGTCTGCATATCATAAGCGCTTTGTGCGGCGCTGGCAAATGATTTCAGAAATGAAGGGTCTTTATCTCCGCTTTCATATTTTCTTACCAACACATAATATTGTTTATCGGGATTTTGCGCATCGTTCAATGCTGTTACAAATTCAGGCACTTTCAAAGATGCGCCTACATGACGGTCAACAATTTCGCCGTCGGGACTGAAAAACAAAAATGTCGGATATGCATTAATGTGATATTGCGCATTCAAATCGTGCGCCGTTGCGTACCAGCTTTTTACCTCGTCATTGTCTTTTGCAGAAGAGTCAAACTGAACACTTACGGCAATGAACTTGTCGTTTGTAATAGCTGCAACAGTATCATTTGGAAATATGTTTTTTTCCATATATCTGCACCAGCTGCACCATGTAGTTTGACAATCCATGAGAATGTATTTGTGCTCGGCTTTTGCTTTTGCCTTTACTTGATCCCAACTAAGGTTGTGGACAAACTGAACGCCTTTTTCCTGTGCAAAAGCAAACACAGGAAGTGCAGCTAAAATGAAAAACAGCTTTTTCATAATTTTTTTATTTAAGAAATTAAAGAACCGGACTTGTTGAAATAATGTAATATAAAGGTAACTATATTTTTCGGTATTGAAAAAATTATTATAGTCTTCTGTCTTCTTCGTTTATCGCCAAATCATTAATGCTTGCATAACGTTTTTTCATCAATCCGTTTTCGTCAAATTCCCAATTTTCATTGCCGTAAGCGCGAAACCATTGTCCGTTCGCGTTTCTGTATTCGTACTCAAAGCGAACTGCAATTCTGTTTTCGGTAAAAGCCCATAGTTGTTTTTTTAATTTATAATCCAGTTCTTTTTCCCACTTATTTTTCAAAAAGTTTTTTGCAGCTTCCCGCCCGTTTAGGAAAATATCACGGTTTCTCCATTCCGTATCCACACTGTATGCGAGCGAAACTTTTTCGGGGTCTTTTGAATTCCAGGCATCTTCTGCCATTTGAACTTTTTGTGTTGCCGTTTCAAAATTGAACGGCGGCAACGGATGTTTTTGTTCCATAGTTTTATTTTTTTAATAATGATTGAACTATTTTCTTAGCGGTTTCCACAGGCGTTTGATTTCGGAATAATTGGCTTTCGATTAATGCACTTTCAAACAATAAATAAATGTGAGCTGATAATAATTTTTCGGAAATCAGATTATTGAAAAATTCCTGCAAGTCTTTTTTGTGATTTTGGATAATCGGCAAAATTTTATTGTTGCCCGACGAGATTTCCGACAGGATATTCAAAAAACTGCAACCTCTGAAATCTTCTTTTTGATTCATAAAAGCGATGAAATCGAATGCCGCCAAAACCTTTGTATGTGGCGTTCTGCTTTTTGCCGTAAAACTTTCCAACTGCGCGAACCAATAATCGTGACGCTTGTTTAAAAACGCCGCGCACAAATCTTCTTTCGATTTAAAATGGTCGTAAAAACTTGCTTTGGCAACTTTTGCTTCATCAATAATTTGATTAATTCCCGTTGAATTATATCCCTGACGATGGAAAAGCAAGGAAGCTGTTTCAAGAATCCTGTCTTTCGGCATTAAAATTTCCTGTTTCATGAAGCAAAGGTAATTTTATTTTTAATATACAGACAAGTCTGTCTGTTAAATTTTAAAAAGAAAAGCGTGTAATAATATTTTAAATCACACGCTTTATATAAATATCAATTTATGCTATAATTAAAACTCGCAATTCTTCGGTGTTCTTGCAAACGGAATTACATCGCGGATGTTCGTCATGCCCGTTACAAACTGAACAATCCTTTCAAAGCCCAAGCCGAAACCCGCGTGCGGCACGCTTCCGAAGCGGCGCGTATCGAGATACCAGTTCATTTCTTCCGCCGGAATGTGCATTTCTTTCATGCGCGTTTCCAGTTTTTCCAAGCGCTCTTCCCTTTGCGAACCGCCAACGATTTCGCCGATGCCCGGCGCCAAAATATCCATTGCGGCAACCGTTTTTCCATCATCATTCTGGCGCATATAAAAGGCTTTAATATCTTTTGGATAATCGGTAACAATCACAGGTTTCTTGAAATGTTTTTCTACTAAATATCTTTCATGTTCGCTTTGCATATCGATGCCCCAGGAAACTTCGTACTTGAATTTTTTCTTTTTATATGCAGGAGAATTTAATAAAATATCTATCGCTTCCGTGTAAGTAACTCTTTCAAAAGCATTGTTCAAAACGAACTCTAATTTTTCTAGCAAACCCAACTCGCTGCGCTTGTCCTGCGGCAATTGTTTTTCTTCGTCTTTCAAACGTGTATCGAGAAATTCAATGTCGTCGCGGTTGTGTTCCAGCGCGTATTTGATAATGTATTTGATAAATTCTTCCGCAAGGTTTGCATCGTCTTCCAAGTCGCAGAAAGCCATTTCCGGTTCAATCATCCAGAACTCTGCAAGATGCCTTGTAGTGTTGGAATTTTCCGCACGAAAAGTTGGACCAAATGTATAAATTTCGCTGAACGCTGTTGCGCCAAGCTCGCCTTCCAATTGCCCCGAAACCGTTAAGTTTGTTGACTTTCCGAAAAAATCTTCTGAAAAATCTATGTTGCCGTTCGCATCTTTCGGCGCGTTGTTCAAGGGTAAAGTGGTAACGCGGAACATTTCGCCTGCGCCTTCCGCATCGCTCGACGTGATGATGGGTGTATGCAAATACACAAATCCTTTTTCATTAAAAAACCGATGAATGGCAAACGCCAGCGCATGACGCACGCGGAACACCGCGCCGAAAGTATTCGTGCGAAAACGCAAATGCGCTATCTCGCGCAAAAATTCAAGGCTGTGTTTTTTGGGTTGCAAAGGATATTTTTCCGCATCGCAATCGCCGAGAATTTCAACGGTTGCGGCTTTGACTTCTACCTTTTGTCCTTTGCCCAAAGATTCCACCAATGTTCCCGATACTTTCAGCGAAGCGCCCGTAGTAATGCGCTTTGCAGTTGCATCGTCTATCAAACCGAGTTCTATAACTATCTGTAAATTATTATTTGTACTGCCGTCGTTCAAAGCCACAAACTGGTTATTGCGAAATGTACGCACCCAACCCATTACCGTAATTTCCTGCCCGGTTTTTTCGCCCGAAAGCAGGTCTTTAATCTTTGTTCTTTTGTTAAACATTATTGCAAAATTAGAGCGCAAATATAGGAAAAAGGCTGTGCAGTATTAGTGTATTTGTAACGCACGCGTTATTTGTTATATAACCTTTTTCCATCTCAACTTAATCGAATTAAACCCAAGCACCACGTCGCTGAAACCCATTGCCAGCGCAGCAAATGCAGGAATCAACAATCCGAAACACGCAACAGGAATTGCCACAACATTATAGGCAAATGCCCAGAATAAATTTTGCTTAATCGTGAGATGGGTATGCTTACCCAAGCCTAATGCCAATGGCAGGTTTTGTAATCCGTGATTCATCAAGACCACTTGTGCGGTTTGAATAGCAATTTGTGAAGAATCGCTCAAACTCACGCCAATCGTGGCTTTAGCAAGCGCGGGTGCGTCGTTGATACCGTCGCCAACCATCGCTGTCGGAACTTTTGAATTTAATTCGGAAATTTTATTAAGCTTTTGTTCGGGAGTTTGTTCTGCAAAAAATTCGTCGATATTTAATTGCTTCGCAATGCTTGCAACCTTCTCTTTGCTGTCGCCGCTGAGTAAAATTGTTTTCAATCCTTTTGATTGTAACTGTGCAATCACGTCTTTTGCTTCGGGGCGTAAAGTGTCCTCAATGTCAAGCCAGCCAAGTACTTCGGCATTTTTGATTAAGTATAAATTGTGGCTTAAATCATCTGTCAAACCTTGTGCTTTTTTATAAGATGCCGCCCAATAAATATTTCCGTCTTTGTCTTCGGCTTTCATACCGATGCCTTTTATTTCTTCCGTTTTTTTCCAGATAATTGCGCCCGGCGTTTTCCAGTTTTTGGTAATCGCTTTCGCAATCGGATGATTGGAAAATTTCTCCATTGAGAAAAGGATTTTTTTAAAATCTTCTTCCGAAATAGTTGGACTAACGAAATAATTAGTTATAGAAAATTCGCCTGTCGTAAGCGTTCCCGTTTTGTCAAAAACTATTTGCCGAATATCTTTAAACACTTCCAGACTGCGTGCATTTCTGAACAAGATTCCATGTTTTGCGGCACGTCCCAAACCTACCGCAATCGCTGCCGGAGTGGCAAGTCCCATAGCGCACGGACAAGCAATTACCAACACCGCAACGCTGCGCAATAAGCTCGTTGAAAAACTTTGCGAAGCCAAAAAATAATTACCCAAAAAACAAATCAATGCAATCGCCAAAACTGCCGGAATAAATATGGCGCTTATTTTATCGGCGAGCTGCTGCATTGGCGGTTTGTCTTTTTGTGCATCTTTTGCGAGTTGTAAAATTTTGTTCAGCACCGAGTCTTTGCCAACGGCTGTAACATAAGCTTTTACATTGCCATCCGTAACCATACTTCCGCCGATTAAAAATTCGCTTGCCGCTTTTTCAACCGGTACGCTCTCGCCCGTGATAATCGATTCATCAACGCTTGCATTGCCCGATAAAATTTTACAATCCATCGGCACAAATTCCCCGCTTTTAATTAATATCAAGTCGCCTGTTTTTAGGTGTTCACTCTCAACGGGCATAATGTGTTCGTTGTGTTGGTCGTCGTACACAATCATATTTGCCTGAATTTGTTGAGAAACAACTAAACTGTTCAGTGCTGTCTGAGTTTGTTGTACCGTACGGTCTTCGAGCCAATTGCCCATGAATACAAGTGTAATGATGGTTGCCGTAGTTTCGTAAAACATATAATTATGCGCATCGCCGATGATTGTTCCGTATAAACTGTAAGCGAATGCGGCAATTGCGCCTACGGCAACAAGTACATTCATATTAGGAACGCCTTTACGCAAACTGCGCCAGCCGCTTGCGCCGAAAAACATCATACCCACTACAAAAACAGGAATGGTTAATACAAGCTGAAACCAACTGTTCATCAGTATTTCGGCGTGTACAACCATGTGCAGCCAAAGCGGAATAGTAAAAATCAAACAAAAAATAAATCGTTGAAAATGGTTTTTAAACACCTTTTTCTTTGCCTGTGTATTTTGCTTCGCCGTTCCGTTTACAACATGATAGCCGAGCTTGTCTATTTCTTTTTCAATTGTTTGTAAGTCAGTCGTGCCGGGATTTTCAAAAGAAACATTCCCGCCGATAAAGTTTACGGAAACGTTTTGCATACCTTTCGATTTCAATACTTTTTCTATCGATAAGGCACAATTGGTGCACGACATTCCCGCTACTTTCCATTCTACATTTTCTACCATAAAAATCCTCCTTTATAAGTAGCAAAGGTACGACGGATAATTTTTGCGCCTTGTGACAGAAATCATCAAACTTTATAACGCTGTTGCAAAGGCGAAAAATTTACATTCGTATTACAAAAAAGCCATGAAATTGTGTTCACGGCTTTAGATATGAGTACGAAAATTTTTTACCGGAGAAGAGGAACGAGGTTTTGACGAATATAATCGCAATCGGTTTTGGTAGCGCCAAGAACATCCGGCTGATAATTACTTTCCTGTTCTACAAAAAAATGTTTCATGCCCGAAGTTTTTGCGTTGGCAAAAATCTTTTTGAAATCGATACTTCCTTTGCCGACTTCTGTGTTTTCTTCACGGTTGTTTTTATCCATATCTTTCACGTGCCACATAGGAAAGCGACCGGGAAACTGATTGAACAAAGTAACCGGGTCTTTACCGGCATTTACCAACCAATAAATGTCCATTTCAAAATTGATAAGAGCAGGGTCGGTTTCTTTCAAAAATACTTCGTAACCGTAAGTATCGCCAAATTGTTTGAACTCTATGTTATGATTGTGATAGGCGAGTTTCAGCCCTTCTTTTTTACAAAATTCGCCCAGTTTGTTGAATTTTTCTGCGGTGGCTTTGCAGGCATCCAATGTATTTTTGAATTTGTCTTCAATGCTTGGAATAGTAATGTATTCGTTATTCAACGCGTGCGCAACATTTATAGACAAATGAACATCATCGAGATTGCCATTTTCAAAGTAGCTTCCGAAAATATAATGCCCGCTCGACGATTTTAAGCCGTTTGCATCCAGCAGTTTTTTAAATTCATTTCCGGTCAATCCCCAAAGTTTGTGGTCGGATGAGTAGAAGAAAATCTCTACGTCTTTATAACCGTCTTCCGCAATTTTACGAATAGTGCCTGTTACATCTTTTCCGATAACATCTCTAACTGTCCATAGTTGAATACCTATATTTTTAGTCTTATGTTTTTTTGCGAATGAAGGCAACAGCCACGCACCTGCGGCAACGGTTCCTGTTTGTTTGATGAAGGTTCTCCTTGTTGTCATAATTTTAATTTTTATACATCACAAATTTGAATTGCTTTTTTTAGCGAAGCGAGTTTATCAGGGTTCTTCGGAACAAATTCCTGCGCTACATAACCTTTAAATCCTGTGGCTGCAATCGCTTTCATAATTGCGGGATAATACAACTCCTGCGTATCGTCAATTTCATTGCGTCCGGGAACGCCGCCTGTGTGATAATGCGCAATGTATTCATGATTATCGGTAATAGTGCGGATGACGTCGCCTTCATCAATTTGCATATGGTAAATGTCATACAGCAATTTAAAATTTTCTGAACCCAGTCGTTTGCACAATTCAACGCCCCAAGCCGTGTGGTCGCATTGATAATCTTTGTGATCAATCTTACTGTTCAATAATTCCATTACCAAAACCACTTTGTGCTTCTCCGCCAAAGGCAATAATTGTTTTAATCCTTCTACACAATTATTCCAGCCATCTTCATCGCTGATACCGCGCCGTGCGCCGCTGAAACATATCAGATTCGTATAACCATTCTTTGCTACCAAAGGAATCATGTCGGAATATTGCCGGATAAGTTTTGCATGAAATTTCTTGTCGTTAAAACCGTCATATAATCCTAATTCTGCACCGTTGCACATAGGCGAATCCAAACCGTATTTTTTCAAAGTATCCCAGTCTTTCGGTCCGCATAAATCAATGCCTTTAATGCCGATACTTTTGGAAAACCGGCAAAGCTCTTCCAAAGAAATTCCTTGATAACACCAGCTGCAAACAGAATGATTGATATTTCCTTTCAATGTTGAAAACGTTTTCTTTTCTTCGGATAATTTTTGTGATAATGCAGGCATCAATGATGATGCTCCAATGGCAGCTGCACTCGCAACTGTATTCTTTATCATGGTTCTTCTATTCTGCATAAGTTGGGATTTCATTTGATGAAATATTGGTATTGCCCGATTTTTTCTCTTTGAAAAATGCCAGGAATAAAACTAAAACTGCTGCTGCAATTACGGCAGGAATTGTCCAGATTTGTTTCCAGTCGGCAATATTATTGACAGTATAAGCATCTTTGATTAAGCCTGCAATATAAAAACCTACCAACATTCCGACGCCGTAAGTTGCTAATGTTATTAAGCCTTGCGCGGCACTTTTGTATTTTTCGCCGGCTTTATTGTCGGTATAAATTTGTCCCGTAACAAAGAAAAAATCATAGCACAAACCATGCAATGCAATGCCGATTATCAGCATAAAAGAAAGTTCATTTGCATTGCCGTGTGCGAATAATAAATAGCGTAATACCCAAGACAGCATTGCTAATGCCAATGTTTTTTTTAGTCCGAATTTGGAAAAAAATAGGGGCAATAACAACATGAAAAGTAACTCGGACATTTGCCCGAAAGTCATTTTTCCGGTAGCGTTGTGCAAACCGGTTTCCACCAAGTACGGATTGGCATACTGGTAATAAAATGCCAGCGGCACGCATATCAATACCGAAGCTAAAAAGAAGATGATATAATTTTTGTCTTTCAATAATTTCAAGGCATCCAAGCCAAGTACAGAACTTAGTTTTACTTTTTCTTCCTTGTTTATTTTAGGCGGTGTTTTAGGTAAAGCAAAGCTGAACAATCCTAAAATCAACGAAGCAATTGCAGTCATTAAAAAAGTATTTTTTAATAATCCTGTTTTCAGGCTTTCTTCCGAATCCCAATGAAACGCATAGCTGATGAGTAAGCCTGCTACAATCCAGCCCAAAGTTCCGAAAGCGCGTATAAAACCAAATTCTTTTTCCGGATTTTTCATTTGGTTAAACGAAACAGAATTGACCAATGCAAGTGTGGGCATATACACAATCATGTAAATAAATATGTAAGGATAAAACGCTGTGAAGTCCGATGAACGGTACATTTGAAACATCAGCACTGCGCCAAGCAAATGCAAAATGCCTAATATTTTTTCGGCATTAAAATATCTGTCGGCAATCAGCCCGATGATAAATGGTGCGATGATTGCGCCAAAGGATTGCGTAGAGAACGCAGCCGCGCTTTGCGCACCTGTCGCCTGAAGATTGGCACTGAGATATGTTCCCAATGTTACAAACCATGCGCCCCAAACAAAAAATTCGAGGAACATCATAGCAGATAACTTAAAGCGGATTGTGGCTTTCATTGAATTGGAATAATGATTAAAAATAATAAAATTCTATAACAAACATTCATTTATGCGTAAAGCGCGCAAAATTTTGCGCGCGCTTTATCAACTCTTTACTCGTTATAATTCTTTGATTTCAATGTTTCTGTACCACACTTCGTGTCCGTGGTCTTGCAACGCAATATGTCCGGTTTTGAAAGAGGCAAATCCTTGCCAGTTGGCGAATTTACTTCCTGCGATTAATTTATTCCAATCGTTTGTCCACATAGTGGTAGAGGCAACGGTAGTTCCATTTAAAATTAATTTCAGACTGCCATTGTTCACGATTATTTCGGCTTTGTTCCATTCGCCCACAGGTTTTGGTTTGGAATCTGCGGCTGTTCCAATTAAGTCATACAATGTTCCTGCAAGATGATTTTCTTTTTTGTTGTCATCGGCTTTGATATTATCTAACACTTGCATTTCCAATCCTGTACTGTATGTTTGGGTATATTTTTCAGGTTCTTCGTGAACTAAAAAAATAACGCCGCTATTGCCCGCCGGAGAAATTTTCCATTCAAGTTTTAAATCGAAATTGGTATATTCTTTATCGGTAATTAAATCGCCGCGACCATCTTTGGTTTGCGGATTCAGGTGCAAAGCATTTTCCTGTACATCCCAGGCTGCACCTGCATTTTGCTTTCCGTAAGTATGCCAGCCGGTTTTTGTTTTTCCGTCGAATAATTTAATCCATTTTCCCTGTTTGTTATTTGTTTCCAAATTTTTCCAACTTAAAAAAGTAAGCGAAAAAGCTGCTATTGCAAAAATGAATAATTTCATAAAGATATTTTTAGTTTAAAGATATACGCTGTTCGCGGCGTCCTCGCCACGCATTCTTATTCTATCGGCTCCTGCCGATTATCGCCATGAGGCGATAGAACAGAAGTGTGAAGCGATGACGCTTCACACAGCAGATGCAAAATTTTACAATGTCAAACTTCCCCAGCCTTCACGGTAGGTACGTTTTACAAACTGGTTTACATCGTCCACATTGGTTACTTTCATGGCATTATTGTCCCACAATAGTTTTACATAACGAGCAGGGAAACTTGTTTTTCCGCCAACTGTTTTTTGTACATCAAATCCGCGAATAGCAAGATTTGCCATCAGTAACGCTTCTACCAGCGGACCTGCCTTTTCAAACGGGGAACTTACCTCCATATTTCCGTAGCCGGCTATACATGCTTCAATCCATTGCGCATAATGACCGTTTGCACCGCCCGGAACTCGTTTGTATTTTACAGGTACATGAGCTTCGGCAGTGCGGCTTAATGGTAATAGTTGTGGATTGTCGTTATACGTGCCGCACATCATTTTACCTTTTGTGCCGATAAAATACGCTCCGTTGCCGCCATCGCCAAACACATCGTTTGCACCAAGCTCTTCGGGTCTTGTAGGCTGAATGCCGCCGTCCATCCAATGCAGTTCTATGTCGTTTTTCATTCTTCCCGTTTTAGGAAATTTCAACGTTACATGACTCGAAGGAGGACAACTTTCGGGAAAATATCCGCGCTTAAATTCGTCCACATATACAGAACCGACACTACATTGTACTTCTGAAGCATATTCCAAACCGAGTACTGTGAAAGGCGCTTCCACCAAATGACAACCCATATCTCCAAGCGCACCTGTGCCGTAATCCCACCAGCCGCGCCAGTTGAACGGAACCAATTTATCGATATAATCTTTGTAGGGAGCGGTGCCGAGCCATAAATCCCAGTCTAATTCTTTCGGTACAGGCGGCTTTTCTGTTGACCAGGGAATGCCCTGAGGCCAAACAGGACGATTTGTCCAGGTATAAACTGTATGCACATCGCCTATCAAGCCCGCTTCGTACCATTCGCGCATTTGACGGGCTCCGTCGTTTGATGAACCTTGATTGCCCATTTGTGTAATTACTTTATACTTTTTCGCAGCCTGCGTCAATGTTCGTGCTTCAAACAAATCGTGTGTCAAAGGTTTCTGCACATACACGTGCTTACCTAATTGCATTGCATTTAATGTGATGATTGCATGATTGTGGTCGGGCGTGGATACAGACACGGCATCGAAATTTTTGGATTCTTTATCAAACAGTTCGCGCCAATCTTTGTAATATTTTGCCTGCGGAAATGCTTTGACGGAATTGGCTGCGCGGCGGTCGTCCACATCGCAGAGAAAAACAATATCGGCTTTACCGCTTCGTGCGAACATGGCTACGTCCGATTCGCCTTTGCCACCTACGCCCACGCTTGCGATACGCAGTTTGTCGCTTGGAGCAATGAAACCCTTACCGCCCAATACATGGCGCGGTACAATCCATAAACCCGCAGTAGTTATTCCTGTATTACGGATAAAATTGCGGCGTGATACATTGTTTTTTTCTGCCATAGAAAAATGTTTTATAGTTGAAAAATGAATTAGAACCTAAAAATAACTGTAACCACATAGTAACATAGATGAACAGGTCGAAAAAAAGTTCATATAATATTTTCATCGAAGATGAAAATATTATGTTTTACTATCGGTTCAATACTAAATCAGCCTCAACTCTTACTTCTACAATCAATCCTATGTTTCTATGCGGTTTCATTAAATAAATTAATCCAATCCCAAAAATTCCCTGTTGAATTGTTCGCTTACACCCGAAGCCGCAAAGTCGTCAAAGGCTTTTTCGGTGGTTTTGATAATGTGCCGCGCAATAAACTCTGCACCTTCTTTTGCGCCCTGTTGCGCATCTTTCAGAGAATCTTCCCATTCCAAAACAGCCCAACCTTTATAACCGTATTGCGTGAGCTTGCTGAAAATAGTTTTGAAATCGACCTGCCCGTCGCCTAACGAACGGAAACGCCCTGTGCGGTTTATCCAACTTTGAAAGCCGCCGTAAACACCTTGTTTTCCCGTAGGATTAAACTCGGCATCTTTCACATGAAACATTTTTATCCGCTCATGATAAAAATCTATGTATTGCAAATAGTCCAGACATTGAATTACAAAGTGCGAAGGGTCGTATAACAAACACGCTCTTGCATGATTGTTTACTTTCTCCAAAAACATTTCATAAGAAACGCCGTCGTGCAAATCTTCGCCCGCATGAATTTCGTAACAAAGGTCAACGCCTTGTTTATCAAAAGCATTCAAAATCGGCAGCCAACGTTTTGCCAGTTCTTTAAATCCTTCTTCAACAATTCCCGCAGGACGTTGAGGCCAAGGATACATTAATGGCCATAAAAAGCTTCCGCTGAAAGTAACATGTGCATCCAAACCGAGATTACGTGAAGCTTTAGCTGCATAATGCAATTGCTGCATTGCCCATTCCGTGCGGGCTTTAGGATTGTTATGTAATTCTGTCGGCGCAAATCCGTCAAACAAATCGTTATACGCAGGATGCACGGCAATTAATTGTCCTTGTAAATGCGTGGACAATTCAGATATTTCCAAACCATATGCAGCAATTTTCCCTTTCAGTTCGTCAGCGTAATCTTTACTTTCAGCAGCTAATTGCAAATCAATAAAACGTTTATCATTCGTAGGTAACTGAATGGCTTTGAAACCTAATGAAGCTGCCCATTGGCAAATGCCGTCCAAACTGTTGAAAGGCGCTTCACTGCCGATAAATTGTGATATAAAAATTGCCGGACCTTTAATTGTTTGCATTTGTTATGTTTTTTGTTTCACACAGAGTGCACAATGAAATTGAGTATCAGAGTAATAAATCTTTGTGCACTCTGTATGAAAATCTCTATTCAATAAAATCAAACCATTTCTTTTCCAACAAGCCCGAAACGATTACATTATCGATAAAAGCCATACCGCGAACACCGTCATCAACGGTAGGAAAATCAAGCATTTCGGGCGTTGGCGTTTCTCCGTCAATTTTTGCATTTAATGTCAAAGCAAAATTCCGGTAAATGTTTGCAAATGCCTCAATATAACCTTCGGGATGACCGCCGGGTGTACGCGTGTTGTGCTTTGCAACACTGGATAAATAACCGTTGCCCGTACGATAAATTTGCGCAGGCGCGTCTTTCCATTTTATCAATAAAGTATTCGGCTCCTGCTGATGCCATTCGAGACCACCTTTTTCGCCGTAAATATTTATTCGTAAATTATTTTCTTCACCTGCGGCTACTTGTGTTGCGATTAAAACTCCGCTTGCACCGTTATCAAATTTTAATAATACAGAGCCGTCGTCGTCCAAGACGCGACCTTCGACAATCGTATTAATATCCGCACAGATTTTTGTAATTTTTAATCCAGAAATATATTCTGCCAAATGCGCGGCATGCGTGCCTATATCGCCCATGGCGCCGGCTTTTCCACTTTTAGTTGGGTCGGTGCGCCAGGCGGCTTGCTTGTTGTTTTCTTTTTCCGACAATTCGCTTAACCAGCCTTGCGGATATTCTACATAGAGTTTTCTTATCTTGCCGAGAACATTTTCTTTAATCATTTGTTTTGCTTGTTTTACCATCGGATAACCTGAATAAGTATGTGCCAGGCCAAGCAATAACCCTGTTTCTTCGACTTTCTTTTTTAGTTGCTTTGCTTCATCCAGAGAAAAGGTCATCGGCTTTTCGAGCATCACATTAAATCCATTTTCCAATGCTAACATTGCAGGAGCAAAATGCGCGTGATTTGGTGTAACAATGGATACAAACTGCATTCTTTTGTCGGAAGGTAATTGACTTTCTTTTTGAATCATTTCTTCATAAGAAGCGTAAATCCTATTTTCGGGCAAACCAAGCGCAATGCCCGATTCGATTGATGTTTGCGCGTTAGAACTAAATGCTCCGCAGACCAATTCAATCAATCCGTCCATATTTGCCGCTGCACGATGAATGGCTCCGATAAAAGCATTTTTACCGCCGCCAATCATGCCCATTCTAATTTTCTTTGTTGCCATTAAATATTTTGTTTCTTTAATTCGCTTACTGCATAATCACACGCTCTTGCGGTCAATGCCATATATGTCAGTGAGGGATTTTGACAAGCTGTTGATGCCATGCACGCGCCGTCGGTTACGAATACATTTTTTACTTCGTGCATTTGGTTCCATTTGTTTAGCACGGAAGTTTTGGGGTCGTTGCCCATGCGAGCGGTTCCCATTTCATGGATTGCCATGCCGGGATAGCAGCCATTGTCGTACGTTTTAATATTTTTAATGCCTGCCGTTTCCAGCATTTCGGCGGCATCGTTCATCATGTCTTTGCGCATTTTTTCTTCATTTTCCCCGTATGCGCAATCGACAGCCAGCACGGGTTGTCCCCATTTGTCTTTTTTCGTTTTATCGATATAAACATAGTTTTTATAATCCGGCAGCATCTCGCCAAAGCCGCCAAGACCAATACTCCACACGCCGGGCGTGCTTACCGTGTCTTTGAAATCTGCGCCAAATGCCAGCTCCGCAACATTGTGATGCCAGCTTGAAGAGCGGCTTGCGCCACCCTGGTATCCGAAACCGCGCAGGTAATCGCGCTTGTCGTTGCCAATATTTTGATAGCGGGGAACGTAAATGCCGTTTGCACGACGACCGTAATAATATTTATCGTCAAAACCTTCGGCTTCGCCGGATGCGCCGCAACGAAAATGGTGGTCCATTAAATTATGTCCGAGATGTCCGCTTCCATTGCCCAATCCGTTGGGAAATTCGGGCGAAGTAGAATTTAATAAAATAAATGCCGTGCCTAAAGTAGAAGCGTTTACAAAAATGATTTTTGCATAGAATTCCATTGTCTGTTGTGTTTGTGTATCAATAACGAATACACCTTTAGCTTTCTGCGTTTCTTTGTCGTAAATAATGTGATTAACAATGGAGAATGGTCTTAGCGTAAGGTTGCCCGTTTTTACTGCCGCAGGAAGTGTGGATGACTGCGTGCTGAAATATGCGCCGAACGGACAGCCGCGGCTACAAAGGTTTCTGTATTGACAATTGGTTCGACCTTCGTGCGGAACGGTAATGTTTGCCACGCGACCAATAGTCATTATTCTTTTTCGGTTATAGTGTTCTTCGATTCGTTTTTTTACCGATTTTTCTACTACGTTCAATTCCATCGGCGGCAAATATTTCCCGTCGGGCAGGGTGGGGAAGTTTTCCGCCTGTCCGCTGATGCCTGCAAAGGTTTCGGCATAGTCGTACCAAGGTGCAATGTCTTTGTAACGAATGGGCCAGTCTGTACCATGACCGTCTTTTAAATTATCTTCAAAATTGATGTCGCTGAAGCGGTAGCTTTGCCGTCCCCACATGAGTGAACGACCGCCTACGTGATAGCCGCGATACCAATCGAATCGCTTGACTTCGGTATAAGGACATTCCAAATCGTTTACCCAAAATTTCGCATTAAATTCGGAATAAGGATAATCTCTTTTCTGCACAGGATGTGAGGCTTTTTCTTCTTCGGTAAGCCAGCCGCGGTGCTGAAATTCCCACGGCGCTTTAGTAGCCGTATCGTAATCTTTAATATGTTCAATATTTTCGCCGCGTTCCAGCATTAATACTTTCAACCCTTTTTCAGTAAGCTCTTTTGCCGCCCAGCCGCCACTGATTCCGGAGCCTATCACGATGGCATCATAAGTATTTTGCTTTGTTGCTTCTGTATTAAGATTCATACCACTTTTATTTTTTAATTTGAATGAGTCTGGATTTTAAGAGAATCAGGTAGCCCATGCTTTCTGACCGGGTTTTAAGGTAACATCTCCATCGTACCGTCCAGGAACGGCGATGTATTGCCTTGCCTGCGTGGCACCGATTTCGGATGTGAAATAACCGAGAATAGTTAAATCCCGTGTAAGAACGAAAAAATTAGTTTTCTTTTCGGGAGACTTTTGTTCTGCCAAAGCCTGGTCGCGCAATTGTGATACAGCCTGAATTTTTTCTTGTGAAGAGAGGGAAATAAAGTCTTTGCTGAATCGTTTTTTCACAGATGCGGAAAAATCATCAACACCTTTTATAAAATCTTTTTGAACATCTTCCGGATAACAGTCATGTATCATCATTGTGATAAACGGTCCGATGCCGGCAGCTTTTGCGCCCGGGCAAGAAGTGGTGGGAATAATAACATCGGCAAGCTCAGTAATGATATTCTGTTGTGTGTCTGAAAATAATTGCCCATCAGTTTTTTTGCCTGGCGAATTACAACTGTTTAAAATACTTATTGTAGTTCCTGATAGTAATCCTCCGCCGGCTAACAGAGCAAAGTTTCTTAATACTTCACGCCTTTGCATAGCACAGTTTGTTTTTTGTAGAGAAAAATTGTTAGAGAACTAAAGTAAATAAAAAATTTGATTAAGCAAATGTTTGTTAATGAATATTACAAAATGTTAATCAAATTTAAACAGCGGATGACGGATAGAAAATAATATTCGGATATTTGCCATATGCAAATCAAGTTTACGGCTGATACTATAAAAGAAGTCGCAAGGGAAATATGGAATAAACATTCCGATAAAAAAATATGGACATTTGATGCGCCAATGGGTGCAGGAAAAACAACATTTATCAAAGCCCTGTGCAACGATGTTTTGCAATCGAAAGATGTGGTTTCAAGCCCGACCTTTGCAATTATTAATGAATATAGAAGCGATATTTCAGGGAAAATTTATCACATGGACTGGTATCGTCTGGAAGATGAAGAAGAGGCAGTTAATGCCGGTGTCGAAGACGCTCTGCAAAGCGGTGCTTTGTGCTTGGTGGAATGGTCTGAGCGAGCGCCGTTACTGCTTCCGGACGATGCGTTGCATTTACGTATCGATATTCTGTCGGAAACAGAAAGAGAAATTTTTTTGTAATAAAATAATACTGCTTTTGTGATGGTAAAAGTTATTTCAAAATAACCGTCCCCAACTGCTGTGTAAGGCTTACCTCTTCGGCTTTCAAATATTTATGTACTTCCAGTAAGCGCATTTGTTCGTCGAAAGCTGTGGCTTGCTCCAGCTCGCTTTGGGTTTGTTCAAACATCCTCTTTATTTTTCTCAGCTTAAAATAAATTACGCTCATGGTCGCATCCTGAACGGAATAGTCTCTGCCTAAAATAAACTGTTCTTTTCTTGTGTGTCCAAGCCGCTCATCCCACAACTGGCTTAGTTCATATTTGGACATGGTAATGCCGATAATCAGCGATTGATTTTTCTCATTCGCTTCATACAACAAAGACTTTCCCGTCGGCTGCAAGCCTTGTCTGTACTGTGTTTCGTAAAGCTGAAAGAGTTGCTCGTAATCATTGTTATCAAAAGGAAAAGACGCTGTTTCTTCTAAAATATAATCGGCAATCGTTCGTTCTTCATCGTAATTTTTCAACCCGTATTCGAGCAATACGCGCAGAATATTTTTCTCTTGCGCATCATCCGAAGTTGTAAAAATATCGGATGTATCAACTGTTTCCTGTTCTTGTTTTTGCTCTTCAAATGCCTGATTTTTTTCCAGCTTGGCAATGCTGTCGCGCTTGTATTTATTGACTAAAGTAGTTAAGCCTTGCTCATCAATTTTTAAAATCGCGGCGCATTGTTTTATGTATTCCTGTTGCTTCGTAAAATCTTCAGCTTTGCTGATTTTACTCAACGAATCCGCAACGCGATTAACCACTTCACTCTTCTTGTTAATATCATTGCCCGCATCGCGCAGCATGATTTCCAACTGAAAAAGAATAAAGTCTTTTTTGTTGTCGGCAACAAATTTTTTGAACTCCGCCGCGCCCACTTTTTTTACATAACTGTCGGGGTCTTCGTTGTCGGGAATTAACACGAGGCGCACATTCAAACCTTCTTCCAACGCCATATCCAGCCCGCGCAATGCAGCTTTCACTCCTGCGCTATCGCCGTCATAAATAATGGTTAAGTTGTTGGTATATTTTTTTATCAATCGAAGTTGGTCGGTAGTCAAAGAAGTGCCACCGCTTGCAACCACATTTTCAATGCCGGCCTGCACCAAACTGACAACATCCGTATAACCTTCAACGAGCAAACATTCATCGTTTTTGTCAATCGAATGCCGCGCAAAATAAGAACCGTAAAGGATTCTACTTTTTACATAAATTTCGTTTTCGGGCGTATTAATATATTTAGGCGCATTGTCTTTTTTGCCAATCACGCGCGCACCGAAACCAATGACTTTTCCTGAATTATTATGAATGGGAAAAATGATTCTTCCGCGATAATTATCCTGCAATTCATCGTGGTAACTTCGTACCAAACCCGTGCGCAGCAAGAGTTCCGGGTTGTATTGGTTTTGTAAAGCCGCTTTGGAAAACGCATCGCGCACATCGGGCGAATAACCCACGCCAAACTTTTCCAAAGTCGCATCATTAAAGCCGCGCTCGTACAAATAAGTGAGCGCAATGTTGCGTCCTTCTTCGGTTTCAAAAAGTTGCTGCGCAAAAAATTTCTGTGCAAATCCGTTGATGATGTAAAGGCTGTCGGCAGTTTGCGCGTGTTGTTTCGCCTCGTCGCTCATCTCGGTTTCTTCCACCTCAATGCCATAGCGATTTGCAAGCCAACGCAACGCTTCCACATAGCTGTATTTCTCATGCTCCATGAGAAACGTAATGGCGCTGCCGCTTTTGCCGCAACCGAAACATTTAAAAATTTCTTTGGTCGGCGACACCGTGAACGACGGCGTTTTTTCGCCATGAAAAGGGCAAAGCCCGAGATAATTGGCTCCGCGCCTTTTTAATTTCACAAACTCGCCCACCACATCAACAACGTCGATGCGGGAAGTAATTTGTTCTATGGTTTGCGGAGTAATCAAGTGATTTATGTTTTTTGTTTTCCCGCAGATTTCGCAGATTTTCGCTGAAATAATATCTGTGATATTCTGCGTTATCTGCGGGCAAAATTTATTTCTTCGCCAATGAAAAAGCCAATAACAACCAGCCTGCAATAAAGCAAACACCGCCGAAAGGCGTAACAATACCAATCTTCTCAAGCCCAATGTTGCCGCTGTTTACAGCGAATGTGAGCGCGTACAAAGAACCGCTGAATAAAATAATGCCAACGATAAATAAGATGCCTGCGAGTTTGATTAATTTTTGATTTGCACTATAAAAAACAATTCCCGTAACAGCCAACGCAAACACATGGTAAAACTGGTAACGCACGCCTGTTTCAAAAATCTGCAACGCATCGGCAGAAACTTTTTCTTTCAATCCGTGTGCGGCAAATGCGCCAAGCGCAACGCTGAGTGCGCCGAGTATTGCTGCAATTTGTATAAACGGTTTATGAATGTTCATGGATAATTTTTTTATCTGTTTATTTTTTTTCGTTTGCTGCTACGCAGCGATTTATTTTTGCCAGATGGAATGCCCTAATTCATCGGCTATGCCCAGCGTTTATAAGCATTTCAAAGCTTTTATTGGATATTTCGTCGCCGAACAAACGGTATTGCGATTGACTGTAAAACGGTTTTCGTTCTTCCAGTTTATTTTCCAAAAATGAACGCAGTTCTTCGTTCGACAAATTTTTAATTAAAGGGCGGTGTTCTTTTTGCAACTTTAATCGTCCGACCAAAATATCGAGTGGCTCATCTAACCAAATCGTAATTCCGTTGGTGTTCATCCACTGCATATTTTTACCGAAACATGCTGTGCCGCCGCCTGTTGCCAGTACAAAAGACTTTTTTTCGCCGAACCATTTCAGCACTTCGGTTTCTTTCTTCCGAAAATAGGCTTCCCCTTTTTCAGCAAAGATTTCGGGAATGGTCGCTTCTTCATATATTTCAATCAGACTGTCCAAGTCGTAATGTCCCGTCTTTAATTTATTTGCCCATTTTTTGCACCAATGGCTTTTGCCCACGCCCATCATGCCGATTAAAAAAACCTTTGCCATAGATAAATTGATAATTCAAAGGCTTCAAAAATACGAATGAAATAAATTATGAACGAGGAATTATACATTAAAATCAATAATCTGCCGAGTAATGATATTTCCTTAATTTATTGAATGGAGTAAAAATAATTTTGCCAACTTAACACCGTTAATTATCTTTGTTCCCGAATTTAAAAATCTTATGGGCATTCAGGAACGCAAAACAAAGCATAAGGAATCGTTGCGGCAAACTATTTTGGACGCGGCTAAAAAGCTGTTTCTGAAAAATGGTTATGCGGGCACGTCTATCCGTAAAATTGCGTCCGAAATAGAATTTAGCCCCACAACAATTTATCTTTATTTTAAAGACAAGGCAGAGATTGCTTACGCGCTTCATCAAGAAGGCTTCCGCATATTGTCGTCCCAATTCCGGGTGTTAGACAATATCGATAATCCTTTTGAAAGAATCAAAGCCATGGGACGTGCCTATATTAAATTTTCCTTAGAATACGGCGATTGTTATGAGTTAATGTTTGTGGAAAGAGAGCCGATGCAATACATTGAAGATTGTGGCGATAAAGATTGGGATGAAGGCAAAGAATCTTTTGAAACATTGGTTAATAATGTCAAAGCTTGTCAGGAAATCGGCTATTTCAAAGGCTTGGATGCTGTGTCTGTTGCGATGCTGGCGTGGAGTTCTTTACACGGCTTGTGTATGCTGAAAATACACGGGCACCTCGATTTTATCAAAGAACATAAAGAGCAACTACATCATATCGATAATATTTTGGAAGATACATTCAATACATTTGTAAGAATGCTGGAAAAAATGAAGTAATTATTTTTTTGCTTATATAATTAACACTGTAAATAATGATAACACAGTACATTAAAAAGAAAATTATGGCGGTGTTGCTGCTGCTTTTTGTAACACAAGGTGTGTTTGCACAAAGGACAGTGCTGGATGATTATATCGATTCGGCAATCGCCAATAACATTGTCATTCAACAGAAAAGCATCGCGCTGGATAAAGCTAAGCTGGCTTTCGATATTGCGAAAAGTTATTATCTGCCCACGACTTCTTTTCTCGTGGATTATCAGTCGGCGGACGGCGGTCGTGATATTCAACTGCCGTTGGGCGATTTGCTGAACGGCGTTTACAGCTCGCTCAATCAATTGACCGCGAGTAATCGTTTTCCGCAGTTGTCCAACGAGAGTATCAATTTCCTGCCGAAGAATTTTTATGATGCAAGAGTGCATACCACTTTGCCGCTCTATAATCCTGATATAAAGTATAACAAGCAACTTGCTTCACAACAGGTTCATTTGAATGAGTTGGATGTGGCGGTTTATAAAAAAGACCTGATAAAAAATACTAAGGAAGCGTATTTCAATTATCTGCTGGCATTGCAGGCAATTAATATTTATAAAGAAAGTTTGGCATTGGCGGAAGAAGGACGGCGAACAAATCAGAAACTGTTGGACAACGGAAAAGGCTTGCCGGCGTATGTTATCCGTTCCGAAAGTGAAGTGGAAAATATCAAAGCCGAAATCAGTACGGCGGAACAAAAAGCAAAGAATGCCGCATTGTATTTTAATTTTTTACTGAACAGGGATTTGGCTGCGCCGATTGATACGAGCTACAACGCACAAGCCGCAGTAGACAAGGCTTTTAGCTTATTGGCGCAAGATGAAAATGTTGCGGACAGGGAGGAAGTAAAATCGCTGGAACAGGTTACACAAATAAACAAAACGATGCTGGATATGAATAAGAGCGCGTATTATCCGCGGCTCAACACTTACCTCGATTTAGGTTCGCAGGCGCAGGATTGGAAAGTGAACAACCAGTCGAAATATTACTTTTTCGGCGTGCAGTTGAGCGTTCCGATTTATTCAGGTTCGAGAACAAAGAATAAAATCAAGCAGGCAGAACTGGATATTAAAAATTCCAAATTAGATATTACGCAGGCAAAGCAACAATTGTCTATGGCGGACGAGGCTGTTAAGAATGATTTAAGCGCAGCGATTCAGACTTTATATGCCAAGCAAAAACAGCTGGAATCCGCCGCCACTTATCAGCGATTGATTGAACGCGGTTACCGCGAAGGCACCAACACGTTTATCGAAACCATTGACGCACGCAATCAATATACGCAGGCGCATATCGCGCAGCAAATACAAATGTTCCAGGTGTTGATTTCAGCCGCCGAAGTAGAAAGAAATTTATCCAATCCACAAATCCAAAAATAGTTTCCCATGCGACATACAGCACAACTTATAATCGCGGCAACGCTCGCCGTTTTCGTGTCTTCCTGCAAACAAAAAACGGAAGAAAAAACCATTCCCGATGAAGTGATTCCCGTAAGCGTGGTAGCGCTGCAACAGCAGTCATTACAGCAAACCGTTTATACTTCGGGGCAATTTACCACGGACGATGAATCGAATCTTGCTTTTAAAAACGGTGGCATTATTCATAAGATTTATGTGAAAGAAGGCGATGCTGTAACCAAAGGTCAGTTGCTCGCAACGCTTGATTTGACAGAGATAAACACCGTTGCACGGCAGGCAGCCATTGCTTTGCAAAAAGCGCAGAGAGATTACGACAGAGCCGTGAATTTGTACCGCGACAGCGTGGCGACTTTGGAACAAATGCAGAATGCAAAAACGGCTTTGGATATTGCAAAGCAGCAATCCGTGAGTGCAAATTATAATCAATCTACATCGGAATTAAGAGCAACGCAATCGGGTTACGTGTTGCAGAAATTCGTCAACGAAGGACAAGTCGTAGGCGCAGGAACGCCCGTGCTGCAAATCAACGGAGCGGCAAACAGTGACTGGATTTTGAAAGTCGGTGTGAGCGATAATCAATGGGCAAATATTGCCATTGGCGATAAGGCAACCGTTACCACAGACGCTTTGCCGAATAAAACATTTTCCGCCATTGTGTATAAAAAATCGGAAGGCATCGACCCCGCAAGCGGCACGTTTGTATTGCAACTGAAACTGATGGGCGATGATAAAAAAGGTATTGCTTCGGGGCTTTTCGGCAAAGCGGAAATAACGCCAGCGAAAGCTGTTCATGCGTGGTCAATCCCGATGGAAGCATTGCTCGACGGCGATAAAAATGAAGGCTATGTGTTTGTTACCAATGATGAACAACACGCCGAAAAAATCAAAGTAGATATTCAGCGGATTGATAATGATCGGGTAATCGTGAGCGCAGGTTTGGAAAATGTACAATACCTCATCGTTGGCGGAAACGCTTACCTGACGGACGGTTCAAAGATTAAAGTCTTGAAATAAATCGCAGTGAAAAATTATTACACAGAGAAACACAAAGAATCACGGAGCTACACAGAGGAAATTTTTAAGTAATAAAAAACTCCGTGAGCCTCTGTGAAAAATCTCAGTGTAACTCTGTGGTAAAGCTAAAATAATAAAAATGAAAATATCTGAATCCGCTATAAAGAACAATGCTTTCACGCTCATCATGGTGCTGATGGCAGCCGCATTAGGCATTTCCACTTTGCTGACGATGCCGCGCTCCGAAGACCCCGAAACGCACGCGCCGTTTTTTCCTGTGGTAGTCGTTTATCCCGGCGAAAGTCCGAAAGATATGGAAGAATACGTGGTCAAGCCGATGGAGAAAAAAATCTATGCGCTGGAAGATATTAAACGCATCAGAACCACTATTCAGGACGGGCTTGCGGTGCTTACGGTAGAATATGAATACAACTCTAACGTTGATAATAAATATCAGGAACTGGTGCGCGAAGTGAACGCGCTTAAAAGCCAATTGCCGAGCGACATTTATAGTCTTGAAGTCAAAAAATTTATCCCGAGCGATGTAAATATTTTGCAGATAGCTTTAATATCGGAGAATGCTTCGCGAAACGCGATTAATACGGCAGCGCAACATTTGCAGGATGAGCTGGAAAAAATTCCCGAACTGAAAAATGTGGAGATACAAGGTTTGAGCGACCGAACGATTCGCGTAGATGTACAATTGGAAAAGCTGGCGCAAATGAAGATTCCCGTAACATTTGTAGCCGATGCTTTACAAAGTGAAGTTGCCAATATTCCCGGCGGCAATGTGAGCGAAGGAACCAAAACGTTCAACATCAAAACCAACAATACTTTTCAGAATATTGATGAAATTAAAAACGTGGTTGTTGTAAGTCGCGATAACGGAACGGTTTTATTAAAAGATATTGCCAACGTATATTTCGATTATGCGCCTGAAACGCATATCACGCGACTCAACGGGCATCGTGCGGTATTTGTGATTGCCGCCTTGAAAGAAAAAAAGAACATCAGTGCCACGCAGGAAAAATATTTAAGCACTATCAATCAATTCAAGAAAACATTGCCGTCGAACATTGATTTGCAGGTAGCATTTGACCAGGCGCAAAATGTAAACGGCAGGCTCAGCAGGCTCGGCGAAGATTTTATGATTGCTATTGCACTCGTGTTGCTCACGCTGTTGCCGCTGGGTACAAGAGCTTCTTTGGTCGTGATGATTGCGATTCCTTTGTCGCTTGGCATCGGTATTATTTTGCTCAACGCATTCGGTTATAGCTTAAACCAATTAAGCATTGTAGGACTTGTTGTTGCTTTAGGATTGCTGGTTGATGACAGCATTGTTGTGGTCGAAAATATTGAACGGTGGATGCGCGAAGGGCATTCGCGCATGGAAGCTACGTTGAAAGCAACCAATCAAATCAGCAAAGCCGTTATCGGTTGTACCGTTACGTTGATTATCGCGTTTATGCCCATTGCGATGATGCCCGCCGGTGCAGGCGATTTCATCAGGGGCTTGCCGCTTGCCGTAATGTTTACCATTATCGGTTCGATGGCTGTGGCGCTTACGGTTGTTCCGTTTTTATCAAGCAAAATATTGAAACCGAGTAAAGACGAACACGGTAATTTCTTCCTGCGGATGTTGCAAAAAGCCATACACGGCAGCTATTCCAGGCTGTTGGACAAAGCATTGAAACATCCTGTTATCAGTTTGATTATTGCTGCGGTAGTGTTTATCGGTTCCTTGTTTTTGTTTCCCGTTGTCGGCAGCAGTTTGTTTCCCGCATCGGAGAAACCGCAGTTTCTGGTAGAGATAACAACGCCGCTTCAATCCAATATTTTGTACACCGATTCCGTTGCGCGAAACATAGAAAAAGAACTGAAGAAAATTCCCGAAGTAAAATATTTTGCCACCAATGTGGGCAAAGGAAACCCGCGTATTTATTACAACGTGGACCAAAAGAATGAACAGAGCAACATCTCTGAAATATTCGTGCAGTTATATCCCGATGTAAAACCGAAAGAAAAAGAAGCTATTATTGAAAAGCTGAGAAAATTGTGGACGCCTTATCTGAACGCGAAAGTGAATGTGGTAAATTTTGAGCAAGGCGAGCCTGTAACCGCGCCTGTTGAAGTAAGACTGGAAGGCGATAACTTAGACACACTGCGGCATCTGGCGGCGGTTACGGAAAATCTGTTGTTGAAGACAAAAGGCACGATGTATGTGGATAATCCCGTGAAAAATCTGAAGTCGGATATCCGTATTTATATCAATAAAGAGAAAGCGCAGAACCTCGGCGTGCTGACGATCAACATCAGCAGAACGGTAAGAATGGCGTTGGCAGGTTTGCCCGTAGGCACATACAGCAATCCGAACAGCAAGGACGAAGATTATACTATTGTGGTTTCTACGCCGCATTCCGAATATCCGGATTTAACCACGCTGAACAATCTTTATGTAAACGCTAACGACGGCAGGGCAATTCCTCTGTCACAGCTTGCCACGATTGGATTTGAAACTTCGCCGCAAACGATAAATCATTTTAATAAGATAAGAGCCGTTTCGGTATTTGCACACGTGCAGGAAGGATTTCTCACATCCAACGTGATTAATGATGTTACACAGCAAATGAAGAAAATAAAACTGCCGCAAGGCTATCGTTTTGTAATGGCGGGCGAGCAGCAAAACAAAGACGATTCTTTTGAAGGTTTCGGAACGGTTATCCTGGTTACGTTGTTTATGTTCGTTGCGGTTTTAGTGCTGCAATTCAAGACATTCAAAAGTACGTTGATTGTATTGTCCGTAATTCCTTTGGGCATTGTGGGCGCAGTGCTGGCGTTGTTGGTAACGGGAAATTCTTTATCGTTCGTGGCAACAATCGGCATTATCACACTCGCGGGCATTGAAGTGAAGAATACGATTTTATTGGTTGATTTTACCAACCAATTACGCGAGCAGGGTATGGAACTTAACCAGGCAATTGAAGAAGCTGGCGAGAAAAGGTTTTTGCCGATTATTCTTACAACGCTTACGGCAATCGGTGGGCTGTTGCCCATCGCATTCTCGGACAACCCATTAATTTCTCCGCTGGCAATTGTGATGATTGGCGGCTTGATTACTTCAACAGTTTTATCCAGAATTGTAACGCCTGTGGTGTATAAGTTGATACCGCCGAAGGTAGAAGTAAAGAACTAAATCCGATACATACATACAAAACCGGCGAGACCAGATGGGCTTCGCCGGTTTTCTTTTTTTGAATACGAAAAAGTACTTCAAACAACAGACACTTTATTTATGACTGCGCGGTTTTTATTTCTTCTTTTTCTGTAACCGTTTCATGAGGAAGTCCGAATAAGTGCCGCTCTTTAATGATGCTTGCAACCTCGGCGGGCACTAAGTTTTCCCAGCCTTCTTTGCCGGTTTTTATCATCCCTAAAACATCGTCGGTTTGTATTTGTAAATTAAGCTCATTGTAATGCGTAATGTCTTCGATTTTGTTATTGGCAATCAAATAGCGATATAAATCTATCAAATGCGGCGGAGGGAAAAAACGCAGACAGTTTTGTATAATGCCGTTGCGCAATGTGGGATAAATAAACAATTTTACTTTGCGGCTGAACAATGTTGCGAAAGATTCCAATATTCCTCCCGGAAGCTCTTTGTAATGTTCTTCGGAGAAAATGTATTCCAGGTTCGGATAGCCAAGCACCATGCCTATTTTTAGCCTTGTAATTTTCGACAGATAAGCAACCAGCTTGTAATATTCGTGATAATTGGAAATCATTACCGTTTGACCGAGCGAACAAAGAATATCTACACGGTCTAAAAAATCTTTTTCGTCAATATCGTCTTCCGGGTTAGCATTTCGTTCCTTTAGTGCCTGTAGGGTCAATTCAAGAAGTACTACTACGTTTTTCTTGTCCACGTCCGGTTCTTCTAAAAATTGTTTTACGCCGTTTGTGAGCATATCGCTGTGTACATTTACCATCGGGCGGAAACGTCCGCGCATTACCACGATATGTTTTTTGTACAAAGCATCTGTTGGCGGAAGGTTTTTCCCGTCAGGACCAAATACTGCAACATCAGAGAAGCCGGACTTTACGAGACGCAAGCTCATCAGCCGGTTATCAACATGGGCAAAATCAGGACCTACAAATCGTATCATATCAATCTGGATGCGGTCTCTTGTAAGGTCGTCCATGAGAGAGTTCATAAATACTGATGCATCTTCCTGGTAATGGAAGCAGGCATACATAAGATTTACGCCCAAAATGCCGATAGCTTGCTGTTGCAGGTTATTATCATTATCCAGCAGTTTTACGTGTAGAATTACATCGTTATATTCTCCGTTGGGGGTTAGCTGAAAACGTACGCCAATCCAGCCGTGTGCATCATTTGTCTTTTTATAATTGAGTGCCGAAACCGTGTCGGCAAATGCAAAAAAAGTAGTGCGGTTGCCGCGTTGGTTGGCAAGGCGTTCAATCAGCAAACCATATTCATGGTTGAGCATCGACATTAACCGGGCTTCGCTCACATAGCGCTTGTCGGGCGACACGCCGTAAATAGCATCGGAATAAATCATATCGTAAGCCGACATGGTTTTTGCAATTGTACCCGATGCGCCACCTGCTTTGAAGAAATTGCCTGCTACATCCTGCCCTGCGCCAATTTCGGCAAATGAGCCATAAATGCATTCATTGAGATTTATAGTAAGTGCTTTTTGTTTCGTTGCCAATGTCCTTCTGTCCTGTGTAATGCTCATAAATGCTATAATTGAAGATGATAAGAGATATGCAAAGTTAGTTTTTTAGAAAGAAAGATGTTTTTGAAAATGAAAATAAAATTCTAAAATAATATGTTCTTCATATTACTTTTGCAATAGGATGAAACAAGGCAAATCATTTCTGTTAGACATCAGCGATTCTTATGAAGCGTTTTTTGAAGATGCAATACTCATCGGCATTGTAACTTCGCATAAGAGTTATAAGTTTTGTCTGCGCCTGAATAAAATGCTGAGCTTTAATTTCAGATTGAACACCGAAATAGAAATCATTCTACGCAAAAAAAACAGGAGCTATCATTTTCCTGTTTATCAATCCGATGTCCGGCACAGCTTCATCAAACATTATCTTTACGACAATCGTAACGACGGCGAAGTGCTGCTGCCCGAATTTAAAAACATAGATTTCGTTTGGCTTATCAAAGGCGCTCCGTCTTACGACATTCAACTGAATGAAATGCTGCAAATCATCAATTCGATGGATGGCATTCAACTCGCCACAGAAATCGAACACGCCAACTTGCCGAATAAGCAGAACTTGATTTTTTAATTTTTATGCCGCGTAAAGACACAGAGAAGCAAAGGCGCGACGTTGTTTCATAATAAACTTTAGTAAAAGAATATAGTCGAGCAAGTAACCTTATTATCTTATCAACCTGCAAATAATGTAATAAGGTTGAAAAGACAAATGATTGCAGTATTACTAAGGTTTCCATGTTTTTTATTGTGATTTCTTGTACATCTATAAATACAAATTATAAATATCAAAGAACTGTCGTTGCACCTTTGTTTCTCTGTATCATTGCGTGAAAACTTCTTCTCATTTTCTTAAAATTCTGTTCATCCAAAAATCCTTATCTTGCCAAAGGACAATAAAAAATTTTATGCTGAAAAATGAGAACATTCACGTTGAAACGGAAATAGGTGCATTAAGAAAATTGATTATTCACAGTCCCGACGGCGGCATTGGAAAAGTAGTTCCCGCAAAGTTTAAAGAATGGTTGTACGACGATACGGTGCATCTTTCGCAGATGCGAAAAGAGTACAATCAATACATAAAATTGCTCCTGCATTTTTTGGACGAAGACTGCGCAAAATATGTAGCAGATATAGAGAAGTTGCAATCGAACAAACAACAGCAAGATTGCTTCAAACCCGACAATGACGCGTATTTCAAGAGCGACAAAGTGTTGGATACACAATATTTGCTTTCGCAGATTTTGGAAGAAGACACTATTCGTCAGCGAATTATTTCCGCCGTGTGTGCGTGGGAAGGCAGCAGCTCCAAAACAGAAAGAAAGTTGCTCGCAATGGATAAATCCACCGAGCTTGCAAAGACGTTAATTACGGGCATCATCAACTATCGCAAGAACGAAAGCAGCGAATTTATTTTTGCGCCGTTGCCCAATTTTATCTTCACGCGCGATATTGCAATTACAATCAATAATCATTTATTGTTAAGCAATGCGGCTACAGCTGCACGTGAACGTGAATCATTGCTGATGAGATTCATTGCGCAATATGCGTTGTTCAAAAACAATGAAGACAAGCTGATTGAAATAACCGAGCCGGGCAATTTCTTTTTGCTGAGCGAAGAAGAACAGACGCTGAACAAAGTAAGCCTCGAAGGCGGCGATGTGATGATGATTGCGCCCAATCATATTTTAATTGGTTGTAGCGAGCGCACTACACCTGCAGGTATCAATGAAGTAATCCATAATATTTTTTCGGATGACACAACGGGTATAGAAAAAATTTCCGTTATCAAAATTCCACGTCATCGCGCTATGATGCACATCGATACCGTATTCACACAAGTGCGCAAAGATACCTGGGTTTTGTTCGGGCAATTTTCGGAAAGAGTGCAAAAACGCGACAATACAGGGCGTTACAGTTATAATAATCATTTTTTAAGGGCAGACAACAGTGCAGGAAAAATTGAAATATTACGATATCAAAAACCGTTGGACGAAACGTATTTGCCCAATAAAAATTACAAGAAAAATATTTCCGACAGCATTACAGGCATTGAATCGCTACTGCGCGAAGTAAGCCGAGAAGACTTTGGCGTGGCGGAAGAAGACATTAAAATTATTTACAGCGGCAACAATACTTTCCCTTACGACGAGCGCGAGCAATGGACAGATGCGTGTAATCTCTTAGCGCTGAAAGAAGGAGTGGTTGTGGGTTACGACAGAAACGAACTCACGATTAACACTTTTAAAAACAATGGTTTTTCTGTAAAGAAAGCAGAAGATTTAATCGGCGAATTTGTATCAAAAACTTTAGCGCCTGCCGATGTAGAGAATACATTAATATTGTTGCCGTCGGCAGAGCTTTCACGCGCGCGCGGCGGCGCACATTGCATGAGTTTGCCTTTGCTGCGCGAAAAATTATAAATGAACAAAACGATAAAAACCACATAGGCACATAGTTTTTAATTATAGAATTAAAAAAATAGTTTTCTATATTTAAACAAGTAAGAAATCATAGTGTTTACATCGAAGATGAAAATCTATTTGTGGAACTATCTTTTTCTTCTATATAAAACCTATCTTCTTATGTGGTTGATTTTATAAAAATACTTTATGTTACAAACAGCCTCTTTCATATTAATGGTTCGTCCTGCGGGTTTTGGTTACAACGCTGAAACCGCCGACAACAATACGTTTCAGCATAATGAAACAAGTATTTCAGCAACAAATATTTCAAAAAAAGCAGTTGAAGAATTTGATGCTTTTGTAAAATTGCTGCGCGAAAAAAATATTGATGTAACAGTTGTCGAAGATTCTGCAACGCCTGTAAAACCCGATGCCGTTTTTCCTAATAATTGGTTTTGCACGCTGCCCGACGGAAAGCTCATTGTGTTTCCGATGTTTGCCGCAAATCGCAGAGAAGAAAAGCGCGATGATATTCTGCAACAAATCACGCACGATTTTTCGGTAAGCGATGTAGAAGATTGGAGCGAATATGAAGCCGACAATTTTTTTCTCGAAGGAACGGGCAGTATGATATTCGACCATGCGAATAAAACTGTTTATGCCTGCATTTCGCCGCGCACGCACAAAGCGTTGTTTGAACGGTTCGCAAAAACGCATCATTATAAACCGATTATTTTTTCTGCGAAAGACGAAAACGATGTTCCCATTTACCACACGAATGTGATGATGCACATTGGCGAAAGCTACGCCGTGGTTTGTTTGGACGCGATTAAGAACGAAACGGAAAAAATTTATATCGCGCAAACCTTGCGCGAAGCGGGACACGAAATTATTCCCATTTCCTTTGAGCAAATGAATGCTTTTGCGGGCAATATGATTCAGGTAAGAAACAAATTTGGCGAACCGTTTACGATACTTAGCAAAACAGGTTTTGATTCATTGACATTGGAACAAAAATATATTCTATCTGTTCATACAAATTTGTTGCCCGTAAATATTTCTACGATTGAAACTATCGGCGGCGGCAGCGCGCGCTGTATGATTGCAGAGATTTTTTTGGAAAGAAAAATGTTTTGAATTTGAAATAAATTTATGTCAGGAATGAAGTTGTTTAACGTCTAATATTCTGAACACGTTTATTGTCATGCTGAATTTATTTCAGCATCTCTTTTCCGGCAGTTGATTGAGATTCCGAAACTGGTTCGGAATACGGCGACTTCCGAACCTATTGTCAAATGCAGACACAGCAAGCATTTCAGCGTTTTTAATTTATCGTTTACCGAATTGTTACCTCATAAAAATAAGGTTTTCAAAAGGACTTAGACGAAAATAAGAAAAATTGCGAAAAAGAGATGGTTTTATGTGTGATATCCAAAAGTTATTCATCAACTTGGGCAAAAGTTCTTGATATTAAAAAGAAAGAGAGCCACAAGATTACCTGCATATAAATAAGTAATGAAAAACGATTCTTTAGATGATATAAAACAACTTATCCGGCAGTTTCATGAAACAATGGAAAAGCAATTGCCTTTACTTGAAAACGAGGTTCAGAATATCATTACAAATGGTATTACTGACCAAAATACTATTGGGTATTATTTAGATACATTACTTTCTTTTATTGACTATGGTTTAGGAAAAGATATATTTATACGTTTATTGGAATATTACGAAACTATTGATACCAAAGGTGCTTTGTTTTATTGGAATGAATACAACCAAAATGAAGAGTAGTTAATGAAAACAACCAATATAAACTGGCAAAAGATACAAATCAACACCGAATTGTTTGAGTAAATTGCTTATTTGATTGCTCAAAGGAGAAAACCTTCCCCGCGCGCAATTTAGTTTCTTGACTAATTTTCCACGTTCCTCATCGCTTCTTGATTTCCACGTTGAATATTTCGACAGAATTATTTGTTCATGTCGAAAAAAATAGTCAATTTCATCATAAATATTTATTCATATCCGATTGTTCATCATCAAACAAAAGTAGAGATGAAATTATTGGCTAAATTCAACAACAATGGCTTATAATAAAAATATACCGTTTAATGACCTTCCGGAGTTGCCACCTGAAAATTTTGTCGAGTCTCCCGAAATATTGAGGCACCTGGCAAGAGCCGCCCGCTATTTAGGCGAATTAAATGGTTTGTGCGCCTCGCTTCCCGACCCAAATTTATTAATCAATACCATAGTTTTACAGGAAAGTAAAGATAGTTCCGCTATCGAAAACATTGTAACTACACAAGATGAACTATATAAAGCCGCTACTGAGGCAGATTCGGCAAATCATGCCGCAAAAGAAGTATTGAGTTATAAAGAAGCATTATATACAGGCTTGGAAAAAATGCAAGCCCGGAACAATTTGCTGCTTGCCAATACAATGATTGAGATTGTACAAACAATCAAGCAAAACAAATCCGGTATTCGAAATGCCCCCGGCACGGCACTTAAAAATGCGATTAACGGAGAAGTGATATATACACCGCCTTGTTGTGAAGATGTGCTAAGAGATAAATTGTCCGCATTGGAACAATTTATCAATGACCCGGATTTATCGCCGCTTGACCCCTTAATAAAAATGGCATTTATTCATTATCAGTTTGAATCTATACACCCGTTTGCCGATGGCAATGGTCGTACCGGAAGAATTATAAATGCTTTATATCTGGTACAGCAGGGGTTGCTGTCGCAGCCTGTGCTGTATTTAAGTTCTTATATTGTCAAATACAAAACAGAATATTATCAGTTATTAAGAGGAGTAACAGAAAAAAATAACTGGCACGATTGGGTAATGTATATACTCTCGGCAGTAATTGAAACAACGCAATTAAGTACTCGTAAAATCAGGAATATGCTGCTGCTGAAAGATGGGTATGAACAACAAATGAAAGAAGTATTAGGTGCTTCTTTCAGCCATGAGTTGTTGCAATTAATGTTTACATTGCCATACCTTAAAATTGAATTGTTGGACAGGAAAGGATTAGCTCACAGGCAAACAGCATCTGCGTGGCTTAAAAAATTAACGGATGCCGGAATGGTAAAGCCTCAAAAAATAGGCAGGACCACTTATTACGTAAATTACAAACTAATAGAACTGTTGGAAGCCAACTGACGTGAAAGATTGAGCGCGAAATCAGCTTGATGCTTTTATATGCTGTGTATTTATTTGTTTAATTAAGGATTCTTCTTTCGGATTTAAATTGCATATTTGTTGGTACGCTATTGTGACACCAAAAACGCGCAAAAAAATATCAAACTCCTTCATCTTGTGAATATTTAACATAGTATTTATCTATTACATTTGCTTCATGATCAAAGTCATTATCTTTAAGAAATTCCACCAGTTGTTTACCTGAGTAAAACATTGATAGTCCGGTATTATTTGGATTTAATTTACTGTCACCCATTTGTGAAATGAACTCCTTACATTCGGAATGAAATTCTCCCGTTGTAATAAATAATGCCTTTACGACATGATTATTACAAGAGTTATCATTTTTATAATATTCTATTGCCAGAGGTACAGAACCTCTGAAAAAATATTTAAGTGTATTCTTCGTTTTATCATCAGTCCCAAGGCGTATAAATGAATTTCCTGCATATCCTTTTAATTCAACCAAAACAATTTCTTTCGGGTGGGAAGAAATTAAAATATAATCGAATTCTCTTTGTTTTTTATCCGGTAGCTTTAGTGTCTTATCAGGAAAAATTTGAGCATTACCATAAAAGTGCTTTAATATCGGATTCATCAATGCTTCAAACAAAAGCCCTCTCAAGGCTTTAAGTTGATCTGCCTGACCGCTATCTGATATTTTTTTTAAGGCATCTTCTATTTTGGCTCCGATATCTACATCCTCGTCAAAATCATCCTTTGAATAAATACTTGAAATATTTTTGATTACACCATTTATGTTTGCACCGTATATTTTTTGCAGACTGATACAAACAAATCCCAGTTTCCGTGCTTTGTTTAACACATGATCATCAATTTCTTTATAAACGACTACGGGTAAAACTTTTCTCTTTTGTTTTTTTGTCGAATTAATATGTATCTGAATCCTTGCTAAAAAGCCGTCCAAATCAATTGAGCTATATGGTCTGCTAATCAATATATCAAAGCATGTAAATGTTTGTTTATCGACGGTATCTGCTATTGACGCTGTATTTTCATTTATGCCTGTTGTTTTCGTGTAGCCATAAGCATCCCAAAATATGTCATTATGTTTTGCACCAAGCCAAGGGCTTTGAAAATTACGAAAACTGCCTCTGATATTAATAAGGTTCAATTGTTGGATCCAACGCAGTATATCGGGAACAAACAAACAATCCAATTTCATTTTATCATAATGCCTTGAAATTTTTAGTTCGTATAGAAGTTCGTTATCTTCTTCAGGATTATCTCCGAAATATTTTATGATATAAGTACCGATTTCATTATTTCTTTCTATTACTAATTTTAATGCTTTTAAGTCTTCCACCATATCCCGCAATAGACTAACTTTCGTAGCTGTTTTTTCCTCAGGGGATGCAGTTATTTTTAATCCTTCGTAAAAAGAAATGATATCGTCATTTATATCTAATAATTCTATAAGTCTAAATAAAGGCTTACGATGTGTCTTACTGATTTTTTTAATTGAAACAAGATCCGGCCTATCGCTGGGGTGATAATATAAGTATTGCCCCTTGCCAAAAGACAGTGGGCTGCTTGAGCGAAGTGCTCCTTTCTCTGACATTCGTTGTATAATCTTTCGGGCATTTTCGGAAGTGACAGGAAATTGCTGCATTAGCGATTCCGCTAAATCTTTTGCCAGCATGTATTTCTGCTTAGTCAGAGTTTCATTTATATATTGATCATATTTGCCCATAGTCGGAAAAGGAGTTATGTCACGCTGCCCTTATACATTAATCTTTTGCTTTTGTTAGTGCAACGCAAAAAAGAAGCTCGATTGTAATTTGAAAATAAAAACTTGAAAATAAGCATATAATACATTATAAATATAAATAAATCATACCTCTTCCAACTGAAAACTGTCCGAATACTAATTTCTAATATAAATTACATCTCCTCTTCATAATAAATCTTATAGAACTTTCTTCCCTTCTCATCAACGCCTTGCTCAATCAATTCGCGGTTGCCGTGAATATAGATATGGAAATTCTTATCCAGTTTTAAAACGCTTTTGTAAGAACGGTTCTGCCGTTTTACAGCAGCATCCGAAATAGTAAAGTTTTCGGATATTTCTATGTCTCGCTCTTTTTCATATTGCTCTTTGTATTTGTTGAAGCCTTCAATGTATTCCGGGTATTCAAGCACTTCGTTTTTGAATTCTTCCGAATCAAAAGTTTCTTTCTCCTTGAAGAATTTCATAGAGCGATTTAGAAAATCCGCTTGGTCAGCTTTGGTTACATTATATTTTTCAGGCAGTTGTTTTACAATATATTCTTTGTAAAGCGACATCGTATTTTCCGTATTAAAGTATTTATCCTGCCGCTGACAAATATGTAAAAAATCATCCGTCCAGTACTGTGCTTCAGCACCTTTATTGGTGTTATCTACAACGGATACGATATAGCCGTTCTCTTTTTCGGTATTGAAGATAATACAACCTTTATCGAGTTTATTGATATTGATACCCTGCTCACTTTCTATTTCAAAGCCTTCGTCTATGGGATATACTTTTAAGAAAGTGTCTTTGTTTTCCGATTTGAACAGTCCAACGGCATTCATTCTTTCTCCGTTAAACGCTGTGTCTTTAAAATAAACGACGTAAAACTCACCACCTTTTATTTTGGGATGTGTGCTTTGGTTATATAAGTGTTTGGCGAGATTAATCGATTGTTCGTGTAATGCTTCGGGATCATGAAATATTTCTGAGACATAAGTATATACTTCATTCAGTGCTAAATCTGTGTCATGATGAAAGCAATAATATTCTTCAGATTTGAATGCTGAAAAGAAATAGGTATTTAATATTTCAGATAAATCTTCATTGATTTTTATTTCCGATTTTGATAAAGAAAGCGCATCGGTTTCTTTGTTTCCTACTCTATGAATAGATAAATGTAAATTCAAATTAAATTATTTTTGAAGAGATAATATTTTTCCAAATGCAAAAAAGTAATATTACCAAAAAGATCGAAATGCTCCAATTTACAATTCTTATGAACGAGAGATAACATTTCTGTCTGCTTAATTCACTATTAATTTTTGTAAATGAATCTGTAATAATTTTATCGACGGTTTTATTTTCGTTATTAATTATACTTGCATTTCTAATTTTAAAAGTTTCTTTATAGCTATTTATGTCATCATTTAATATATCAAGAGCACTTTCTTGATTTCGTATAAATATTTCAATTAACAGCGAGAAAATAATAGAAGCTATAATAACAAATAAATTTTTTAAAGAAAGTGCTTTAATTAAATCTAATTGTGTATATGATACAATAAAGGCTGCCGGTATGGCGATTAATCTAGATTGCGAATCATTGATGATCGAACGAATATTCTTTGAGAAATTTAATAAAGAGTTTTCAATTTCTAACTTTAATTTATTATATGAAAAATCACTTAAAAAGAATTCAAAAGCCGCTTTACATTGCAAATAAAAGACATCGAAGTATTTAATTAAATATTCAAATCTGTGAGATAAATTAGTTTCATTTAAGAAATCTATTAACTCCTTTATATACATTATTTTTCTTTCTTGATAACCTCTGTTTAAATCATCAATAAATTTCTCTATATAATTTCGATTTTCTTGACTTATAGAGATTACTGCTTCGTGATTATAAATAAGCGGTAATTCAACTGCGGATTTTTCTTGCATTATGAACAAAATCATGTTATCATCTTCCAATTTAAATTTAGCTAATGATTCAAGATTGTTTATAAGTGATATAAGTAAAAAGTAATTTTTTAAAAAGTCATTCCTGTCTTTCTCGTTAGAAAATACATTTATTTCTTTGATATAAAATTCATCTGGATGCGAATATTTATTATTTAATATAAATGATTCAATTCTATCATAATATCCAAACTTCTGAATTTGATATTTTATTAATTCAACCGATAGAGTAGCCCCAATCTTTACATCATCTATCGCAAGTATATTTTTTTCTACATCCTGTATTTCTTCTATGCAACCCTTAATATTTTTAAGTATCTCAATATTTTCATTATTGGATACAACGGTCAGAAAAAAGGAATCATTGCTTTCATTTTGATAGAAAGAATTTATAATGTCGACTATATCTGATAATATGTTAACCATTGGTTTGAAGTTGACTAATGAGGTCTTCAGGTAAATGCTTAATCAACAATTGTTGTTTGTCTTTATTATAGATTATATCTTTCCCTATCAAAGAATTATTGAACTCTATACTAAAATTTTCACCTTTATGTCTTATGAATTTTAAACTTCTCAACACATTCTTATCTCCTTTTATTATTTCTCCTACCCCATATTTTTCATCGGATGCAAACATAGAGAAGTTATCGGGGTTCTCACTATCAATTAGTACTGATATATGTGATAGCAATATTTCTTTCTTATTTTTAATCGAATCGTGACAATAATCGAATACAATCTTTTTCTTTGTCTCAGTTTCACCTTTATCATATTTTTTCTCCGTGCAATATTTATTTATGGCATTTAATAGTCGCATTGAAGATTCATGATTATTAGACTTATCCGCACATCCAATGAAATTCAAAAAGTAGGCAGATATGTTTTTCTTTCCTCGTATAAAAGATAGATATGTTTTAATATCTTCTGCATTGTCGATAGATTTCTGCCACTTAGTTATATTAATCATAGAAGCAACATCCAACTTATTCAATTCAAGATTTTTAATTTGTTCAACTGTAAGTTGATCTTCATTTAAATTATACCCTTGCTTATTATTTATAGAAAAAATTAAGATGTATCTGTCATTATTGTCACTAAAAATGAAATCAGCAAATACAACAAATGCTCCTGTCGCCTGAGTTGTATCCTTTAAGATGCGTTCATAATATTTCATCGATTCCTTAGTAAAATTTAGAAAGTTTGTCTCTTTATCTTTATACTTTGAAATTTGTTGTTGAAAAATATTATACACTTCTTGATTTTCAAAAATTCCATAAGTAGGCAATGATTTCTTCTGGAATGCTTCTCGAATATCAGCTACAAAATACTTTTCTTGCTTATTTATTTTTAGTTCTTCATCTGCAAGTTTGATTGTTACTTTTTTTTCACCCGCAACTTTGTTGGCTTTATGAATGACGAGATGCGATAAGTCGATATTGTGCCCTTTTTCTTTTAATAATGGCATAGTTATTTATTATTAAGTTTACAAAAATACTAAAATATTTAGCTGAAAAGTGCTACTCACGAACCTTAACTTCCAAAACTTTTCTCTATACTTGCTTTAGTTCATTAAAACGAACAACCATTTTTTACATAAACAAAAAAATCAATCTTCCAATCGCTCTTTTCCGCTGCTCGCTCTGTGTGACCCTTTCCTCAAATGCTACTTCCCCAGAGTAACCATTATTTTATATGCTCTGTATTTTATTTGATTAGTTGAGTATTCGGGACTGCAAATCTCGAAC